>CAXHCD010000059.1:0-22827 GCA_964015265.1 uncultured Oligoflexia bacterium | reverse complement strand
CGATTGCGACTCTTCCCTTTCTATATTATCTTGGAAGATACAACATCCCGTTCTTTTTGTTTATTCCATTTTTGATAATTATTACATCAATAACTTGTTTTATAACTGATTACACTCAAAAAAAATTAAATCTTCATGATCCACAATGGATAGTAATCGACGAATCTTTGGGAATGTTCACCGCTTGGCTTTTTTCCCAGCAACATAGTTTAACTCATCTTTGTGTTTTATTCTTCCTGTTTCGTATTTTCGATATTTTTAAAGTTTGGCCTGCCACCTTTTTTGATAAAAAGGTTAAACATGGCTCTGGTACCATCTTAGATGATATAGCGAGCGGAATATATGCTGGTATTTCTTATTTAATTCTGCTTTCTTTACTAAATTTTTAAACTAGTCTGTTGACTTACGCAAAAGTTACGCATAAAATTTTATTAAGAGTTTAGGAAGTTTTTCTAATTATAATTTTGAATCAAATAAGTTTCAAGGTTTTACATAAGCTAGATTTCCATGCGGTGTGAATACCCAGCTCAAATAGAAAATGGTAAAACATAACAACATATAAAAAACCTTGGGAGAATGAAAATGGCAAACGCACAAACGCAAGAAGCGAACAAAACAAAAGCATTAGACATGGCCCTTTCTGCAATTGAAAAACAATTTGGTAAAGGCGCGATCATGAAACTTCAAGAAGATAAGGCGGAGAAAATTCCTTCAATTTCAACAGGGTGTTTGGGTTTAGACGTAGCACTAGGTGTAGGCGGTATTCCAAAAGGTAGAATTATTGAAATTTATGGACCTGAATCTTCAGGTAAGACAACTTTAACATTACATATTGCTTCCGAATGCCAGAAGGCCGGTGGAACAGTTGCTTTTGTTGATGCTGAACATGCACTAGATACACAATATGCTAGCCACCTTGGCGTTGATATTCCTAATACGTTAATCTCTCAACCAGATAGTGGTGAACAGGCTTTAGAAATCACAGACATGTTAGTTAGATCTGGAGCTGTAGATTTACTTATCGTTGACTCTGTCGCTGCCCTAACACCAAGAGCCGAGTTAGAGGGAGATATGGGTGATTCACATATGGGTCTTCAAGCAAGACTTATGTCTCAAGCTTTAAGAAAACTCACTGGTTCAATTTCTAGATCTAATTGTACTGTAATATTTATTAACCAATTGAGAATGAAAATTGGTGTAATGTTTGGTAACCCAGAGACAACAACTGGTGGTAACGCTCTTAAGTTTTACTCTTCTGTAAGAATGGATATTAGAAGAATTGGAGCAATAAAAGATGCAGACAAAGTAATTGGAAACAAAACAAGAGTTAAGGTTGTAAAAAACAAAGTGGCTCCTCCATTTAGAGAAATTGAATTTGATATTATGTATGGTGAAGGAATTTCAAAAACTGGTGACTTGCTAGATTTAGCTGTAAAACACAATGTTGTTGAAAAAGCCGGAGCATGGTTCTCTTACAATAATTCAAAAATTGGACAAGGAAGAGAAAATTCTAAAACTTTTTTAAGTGAAAATGATGATATCAGAGAGGAAATTAAAACTAAGGTTTTAATTGCAAATGGACTCATAGCTGATCCTAATGCTCCTAAAGTTAATACAGAAACAGGAGAAATTATGGAAGATACTAAGGCAGCAAAAATTGCTCCTAAGAAAAAAGGTAAAAAAGCAACTCCAGTTCAATAAATAAACTACTAAATAAAACTAAGAAGACGCTTTGAATAGAGTGTCTTCTTAAGCAACCAACCTGCATGGAAAACGAAAAATCGAAAGAAGCCTATTCATATTTAATAAAGCTTTTAACTAAAAGAGATTACTCTGAATATAAGTTAAAACAAAAATTAAGAGAAAGAGGCTTCTCTGCCGAAGACACAGAGTCCGCAATTCAAAAGGTAAAAGATAAAGATTATCTCAAAGAAGAAAATTATACAGAAGCAAGAGTAAAAGGTTTAATGCACAAAGGCATGTCTCCAAGCTATATTCAACAAAAACTTAGGGAGGAGAAAATTGAGCTCGAAATAAACTCAATTATAGATATTTTTACTGAATATGATTATTGCACTGAAAGGCAGATTAAATATTTAGCAGAAAAGAAATTAAGATTTAAAACAATTACAGACAAATACAAAACAAGAGATAAGGTGCTAAGCTTTGTATTAGGCAAGGGACATGAATTTTCTGAGTCAAAATCAATCATTGAAAACATTCTACAAATTTAAATGCTCTTGACCTGTAGCAATAGAGCTTCAAAAGTTAAAATTTTAAAAGAAAAGTGCCCTCAAATTGAATGAATTATGATAATTTAACTGCGTGAAATTGCATTAATAGGGCACAAAAATGAAAATTAGTGAAATTAGAAAAAAATTTGCGGAATACTTTGAAAAACATGGTCATGACAAAAAAGCATCATCATCATTGATTCCAGAAAATGATCCAACTCTTCTATTTGCAAACGCAGGTATGAATCAATTCAAAGATTATTTTACTGGTAAAGCAAATGCAAAAAACCCAAGAGCAGTAAGTATACAAAAATGTGTAAGGGCCGGTGGTAAACATAATGACCTTGAAAACGTTGGACTAACTGCCAGACATCACACTTTTTTTGAGATGCTTGGAAACTTTTCTTTTGGTGATTATTTCAAAGAAGAAGCAATTAGGTTTGCTTGGGACTTTCTAACTAAAGAGTTGAAAATACCAACGTCAAAATTATATGTAACTGTTCATCATACTGATGATGAAGCCTTAAAGATATGGAATGAAAAAATAGGTGTTCCAAAAGAAAAAATATTTAAAAAAGGTGATAAGGACAATTTTTGGGAGATGGGTGAATTTGGACCATGCGGCCCATGTAGTGAAATTTTTTATGATCACGGAGAGGAATACAAAGACCCTAATGTAGATCCACAAACAGCAACAGATATTCTTGATGATGAAATGAGATATGTTGAAATTTGGAATTTAGTTTTTATGCAGTTTGAAAAAACTCCTGAAGGAAAATTTAATTTACCAAAGCCTAGTATAGATACTGGAGCAGGGCTTGAAAGATTAGCTGCTTGCTTACAAGGTGTATATTGGAACTATGATACAGATGCATTTACACCAATAATTAGTAAGCTTGAGAGTTTCAGTGGCAAGAAATATAACGACGAAAACTATACTTCAAGCTTTAGAATAGTTGCTGATCACATTAGGGCCGCAACTATGTTAATTACAGATGGAGTCATCCCTTCAAACGAAGGAAGAGGCTATGTCTTAAGAAGAATTATCAGAAGAGCGATTAGACATATTAGAAAACTTGATGCTCCAAATATGAGTTTTTCAAAACTAATCCCAACAGTTTTTGAAATACTTGGTGATGAATACCCACAAAACAAAAACAATATTGCCTTAGCAACGAAACTATTAGAACTTGAAGAAAAAAAGTTTCTAGAAACCTTAGATAAAGGCTTAAAGTTTTTAAATGAAGCTACAAAAGCTAATGTAAAAAATAGTATCTTTCCAGGGTCAATGGCATTCAAACTATATGATACATATGGATTTCCGTTGGACCTTACTCAAATAATTCTTCAAGAACAAAATATTCAAGTTGACATTAAAGAGTTCAATTCTGAAATGAAGAAGAGAAAGGAAGAATCAAAAAAATCATGGAAAGGTGGAAGCGCTGTTGATAACAAGCTGTTTTTTGAAATCAAAGAAAAACATGGTGAAACTCAATTCACGGGTTATTCAACTCTTAAACAAGAAGCTACTTTATTAGAAAAAACACCTGTAGGTGAATATAGTGCCTTAATTTTTGATAAGACTTCATTCTATGGAGAATCAGGAGGACAGGCTGGCGACACAGGTTATGTGATTTCTGATGGAAATATTATTTCACAAATTGATGACACACAAAAACCTGTTGAAAACTTATTTGTTCATTTTTCAAAGAATGCAGATGCTCTTGAAATAGGTCAAAAATATACATTGCATGTTGATACTATCAAGAGAAAACTTACAGCAAGAAATCACTCTGCAACTCACTTACTTCAATCTGCACTAATTGAAACTCTTGGTGATCATATAAAGCAGGCAGGTTCACAAGTAGACTCAAAAAGGCTTCGATTTGACTTCACTCATCCACAAGCAGTTTCTAAAAAAGAACTAAAAGCAGTTGAACAATTAGTTAATAAAAAAATAGAGGAAGCTCTAAATGTAGAAGCAAATCTAATGACTAAAGATCAAGCTGTATCAAAAGGTGCCTTAGCATTATTTGGTGAAAAGTATGGTGATGAAGTTCGAGTCTTGGAAATGGGTAATTTTTCTACAGAACTTTGTGGTGGAACTCACGTCAGCAACACTAATGAAATTGAGCTTTTTACAATAATTTCAGAAGGCTCTCTTTCTACAGGAGTAAGAAGAATAGAAGCCTTAACTTCTTCAAATGCAATTACTAGGTTAAAAAATAGATCCGACATATTAGAAATACTCGAACAACAAACTAATGCAAATGCTAGTTTAATCACTGATCGTATTGAAAATATGTCTAAAGAAATAAAATCCAAGCAAAAAGAAATCGAACGTCTTCAGGAGAAGCTTCAAAATCTAGAGAGTAAGGATTTATTTAATAATACTGAAAAACTTAATTCTACAACAAATTTAACAATAGTTAATGCTCCAGAAGATAGTGATCTTAGAAAACTATCTGATATTTTTATTAATGATTTTCCAAACAATATTGGAATTCTCTATAAACTGGAAGATGGAAAAACTAATGTTTTAATTAGGGCCCCTAAAAAACTTAAATCTGTACATTGTGGAAATATCTTAAAAGAGTCACTAAAAGAGCTAGATGGACGCGGTGGTGGCCGACCTGATATGGCCCAAGGATCAGGCCCAAATAATAACATAGAAAAGTTTTTAGAAACTGCAAAAAAACTAATCACGGAATCGATATGAAATTTAATTTAGCATTATTATTTATATTATTATTTAATTTATATTCATGTAGAAAAGCTGATAGCCCGTCAACAAGAGAAAATATTTTAAACGTGGCCATTTCAGAAGAGGTAGATACCTTAGATCCTGCAAATTCATATGACACAATATCAGCAAGTGTTATCTATCAAGCATATGAACCCTTATATGAATATCATTACTTAAAAAGACCTTACACATTACAACCTTTACTTGCAGCTGATTTTCCTACAATTTCAAACTCAGGCAAAACTTATAAAATTCCAATTAAAAAAAATATCTATTATCACGACAACCCTGTTTTCGAAGGAAAAAAAAGGGAAGTTATTGCTCAGGACTTTATAAATCAAATTAAAAGACTTGCTTTTATTCCTACCAAAAGTAATGGCTGGTGGCTTTTTGATGGAAAAATTGAAGGTATAAACGAGTGGAGGAAAGCTGTTGGAAGTGACTTATCTAAATTTGAATCTGAATCAATCAGTGGATTAAAAGCACTAGATAATTACACTTTGGAAATTACATTAACTACTCCTTATCCTCAAATGATGTATGCGCTTGCTATGACTTTTACAGCTCCTATGCCAATGGAAATAATTAAAAAATATAATAATATTTTAAATGATGTAATTATAGGAACTGGTCCTTTTCTTCTAAAGGAATCTAAGCGTGGAGTCGGTGTAAAATTAGCTAAAAATCCTAATTATAGATCTGTAATATATCCAGGTAAGGGTGATCGATACGCAAACGCTCAAGGTTTACTAAGTGATGCAGGTAAAAAGCTTCCATTTCTTAATGGTGTTCATTATAAAATTAAAAAAGAGTCTAATACGAGATGGCTTGAATTTCTTTCTGGTAATGTAGATATACTTGTAATTCCAAAAGATAATTTTGACACAGCTATTAGCCAAACGGGAAAACTAACTCCAGAACTAGAAAGTAAAAATATAAGACTTCAGATCGCTCCAACTTTAATTTACTGGTGGCTTTCTTTTAATATGAAAGATCCTGTTGTTGGAGGTAAGAAAAACAAAAACTTAAGATTAGCTATTGCGCATGCAGTAGACATTGCTAAATATATAGAGGTTTTTACTAATAATGTTGGTCAAAGGGCCAATTCAATTTATCCTCCAGGGATTTCAGGCTACAACCCTTCAAACACTCTGCCTTATTCATACAATCAAGAAAAAGCAAAAGAGTACCTAGCAAAAGCTGGTTACCCTAATGGAAAAGGCCTTCCTGAAATTAAGTTTGATGTTAGAGGAGCTCACACTACAGCAAGACAGCAGGGTGTTTTTATTAAAAGAGAGCTCGAAAAAGTAGGATTCAAAATAAAAGTTGTTACCAATACTTTTCCTGGATTTTTGAGCAAGTCTAGGAATGGAAATTTACAATTTTGGTTAGATGGTTGGGCAATGGATTATCCTGATGCAGAAAACTCACTTCAGTTACTAAGTAATAAAAACCATCCTCCAGGACCTAACTCGACATACTATTCTAATGACGAGTTTGAAAAAATATTTTCAGAAATAAAACTACTTCCAGATGGTGCTCAAAAAACGGAACTAATGAATAAAGCGGAGCAACTTGTAATAGAAGATATGCCTTGGGTAATGCTCTACTATGCAAGAAACTATATTCTTTATCAGAATCACGTCAAAAACTTCAGACGTTCAGATCTTATCAATAATACCTATAAGTATTTAAAAATAGCCAAATAGTCTGACCCTCACGGTCAGACTAAACCGGCAATTTTTTCCATATACAAGCTCTTAGTGTTCATCAAGCTCTCTTTACTTAGAAATCGTTGCTAATTGACGATTAGGTAATTGATGAAAAGAAAACACGAGGACATTATGTTTACTAAAAATACTCTGCACACAGTATTGATCCTTGCATTTGTTTTTACAGCTGCTGCAAGTATCGCTAGAGACTATATTATCTATAGTATCGCTCAAGACTTACCCATGGGTGAGCCCAATGAATTTATTAAGAAAAACTATTATATTGATATTGGTAGTGAGCAAGGCGTTGAGCCAGGTAATAAGCTAAAAGTTTATAGAAGTATCTCTCGGTTAGATCCATATCAATCTAAAAAAAGGTATAATTATAATGTTCCAATTGGAACTATTGAAGTAATTCATGTAGAACAAAATTCAGCAATTGCTAAGATGCATACTAATGAAATCAATTCTAAAGATTCACCATACACTGAAATTAAAGATTTTATGATCGGTGATAGAGTTGATATTCGAGTTAGCGAATAGTTTTACTGTTGAGATTTTACAAATTCTCTTCTTTCTTTAACCATTTCGATTAGCTTATTAACAGCATTCATCGCTTTTTCTATTCGTTTAACTTCTTTTGAATCTGGATCACTATGCTCATTAATATGTTTTTGAACAAAGCTTCCCATTCCTTGAGCAATAACTAGTTGATTACTAATATCATGCAAAAAAGCTCTTTCTGTGTTCTCTTCACTGCTCATTATTTTCTCCTAAATAAAATACATTATATCAAAAAATGAAAATCTAATAAGGGTTTATTTCGCAATAATTTTCCATAAATAGTTGATCTTTTAATTCGAATTATTTTTACATGAAGAATATAACTTTGATCAACTGTTAGACAGACACATTCACTTAATCTAACAGATTTTATAACATGCCCATTAAAGACTCCTCTAAAGCTAATATTAGCAAAGGAGCTCTCTTTTTTAATGCACGTTCCCACGATTATGATACTCATTCCTACTCTAAAGCAACATTCTATATTTTTACCTGTCGTAAGATATAATTATTGTTTATTATTTAGAGACTTATTAAAGAAATTTCAAAAAGATGCAGTGCAAAAGCTTTACAAGCTGCTTAAAATGCGTGTATATAGAAGTTTCATAAAATATTTTGGAGTCATCAATGGCAAGAATTACAATTGAAGATTGTTTAGAAAAAGTTGAAAACAGGTACGAATTAGTTCACTTAACTGTTAGAAGGGTTAAGCAGCTTAGAGATGGAGCAGATGAACTAGTTAGAAGTAAAAATAAAGACATAGTAACGGCCCTAAGAGAAATTGCGGCATCTAAAGTTACTCACGCACCTATTAGCGAATACGATTCAGAAGAATTCTAAGTATAAAAAAAGCCTCTAAATTTAGAGGCTTTTTCTTTTTTATTTTCCAAAAATATTAATTATCTTTTTATAGCAACTTTAAGAACATCATTAAAATGTGACACAGGGTAAAACTTCATTCCTTTTCTATGTCTTTCAGGAACATCTTTCAAATCTTTTTCATTTTGCTTTGGAAGGATTACTTCTTTTATACCAGCTCTCTTTGCAGCTAAAACTTTTTCCTTTATTCCACCAACAGGCATTACCTTACCAGTTAAACTTAACTCTCCAGTCATGGCAAGTGAAGGTCTAACTTTTTTATTTTTTGCTAAGCTATACAAAGCAAGGGCCATAGTTATTCCTGCACTCGGACCATCTTTAGGAGTTGCTCCAGCTGGTAAATGTAAGTGGACTTCATGATTTGCTAAATAATCATTATCTTCTTCAGAATCATCTTGTTCACTTTTCTTAGATTTCTTAGTTTTAGATTTTATCAAAGAATCGTGGATATCTTCTTGAAGGATCTTCTTAACATATGAATAAGCGATATTGGCAGATTCATTCATTACATCTCCAAGCTGCCCAGTAAGTTTGAATCCACCTTTACCTCTTAATGGTAATGTTTCAATGAATAATATTTCGCCACCAAATGCTGTCCACGCTAATCCCGTTATAACCCCAGGACTTACTTTCTTTTCTGCCAATTCACTTGTAAATCGTGGCCCACCAACCAATTTTTCCAAAGTTTTCAAATCAGGAGAAAACTTTTTATGCTTTTTAGATTTAACTTTCTCTAGTGCAGCCTTTCTACAGAGTTTAGCAATGTATTGTTCCATTACTCTTACACCTGGTTCCCTAGCATAATCAGAAATTAGTTTTTTAATTACTGGAATACCTAAAGAAAAGTCTTTTTTAGTTAATCCATGCTTTTTTAATTGCTTTGGAATTACCCATTTAGTTGCTATTGAAACTTTTTCTTCAATGCTATAGCCGCTTAACTCAATTAATTCCATTCTATCAAGCAATGGTTCAGGTATATCAGCGATATAGTTTGCAGTTGCAATGAATAAAACCTTTGAAAGATCAAAAGGAATATCTAAATAATTATCTATGAAAGTATCATTCTGTTCAGGATCAAGAACCTCAAGTAATGCTGATGCTGGATCACCTTGATAAGATTGACCTAACTTATCAATCTCATCTAGCATAATTACAGGATTGTTAACTTTAACTCTTTTTAACGCTTGGATTACTTTACCAGGCATTGCCCCAACATATGTTCTTCTATGACCTTTTATTTCTGCTTCATCCCTCATTCCACCTAAACTGAATCTATAAAATTCCCGTCCCATAGCTTTTGCGATACTTTTTCCAAGAGAAGTTTTACCTACTCCTGGAGGACCTGCTAAACAAAGTATGGTCCCATCATAATCTTCTTTCAATTTTCGAACGGCCAAAAATTCTAAAATTCTTTCTTTAGCTTTTTCTAATCCATAATGATCCTTTTCTAAAATTGCCTGTGCATTTTTTATTGGAACATCATCTTCAGATGAATCACTCCAAGGTAAATCCAAAACCCAATTAATATAGGTTCTAGCAACATTATATTCTGGACTTGAATCAGGGATAACTTCTAATCTATCTATTTCTTCTATGACAGATTTCATAATATCTTGTGGAAGCCCTTTGTTTTCAACCTCTTCTCTCATTCTTTTAACATCACGAGATTTTTCATCCTCTTCCATTCCAAGCTCGGATCTTATTACCTTTAATTGCTCTTTTAAAAAATACTCTCTTTGATATTTATTAACTTTATCATTTACTTCATCAGATATTTTTTTCTGAATATCTGCTACGTCTTTTTCCCTCTTTAGATAAACTAGCAGTTTTGCAAATCTCTTTTTTACAACTAATGTTTCAAGAAAATCTTGAGCCTCAGGAATATCGAGTGAAATTGCAAATGCAACTAAGTCTGCCAAAGAACCAGGAGATGGTGAATTAAGCATCGCAAGTTTCATTTCTTCATTAAAGTATGGATTTATCTCACTTAGTCTTTTTACTTGATTTATAATTGAACGAGTATAAGCGTCTAGCTCTTCATCTGTTTCTAAAATATCGTCAAAAACATTATATGTAGTTTTTAATAATGGATTTTCAGATATAAATTCAGAAGCTCTATATCTTCTAAGTCCATGAACTAAAATGTTTACAGAGCCATCTGGTAGTTTTAATTTTTTAACAACCTTGCAAAGAACGCCAACCTTATAAATATCTTTTGATGTTACATCAACATCTTCTTCAGTTTCAAACTCTTCTTTTAACTTAACTAAGTTAAGCGCGATATATCCTGATTTCGTAATATATTCATCCAATTCAGGCGTAAATTTTTCTTCACTTAAAATAATTGGAGCAATCATCCCTGGGAAAATTGGACTATTCATTATCGGTATAATCACTACTTCACTTGGAAACTCATACTTCTTATTATCACTTGATTTAATTGTTACTTGGTAATCATTGTCGTAGTCGTAATCAGACATTTTCTCCCCTTATCAAAAAGGTATTATTAATTCTTAAGATAATATCAAAAGAGTTGTCGTCAAGATAGCGAAGTAAAATAAAATTATATTTTAAGGTCTAAGACCAATCTTCCAGGCTTTTCTAAATAGAATATATCTGCACTTGAATTATTCTTTAAATCAATCTCAACTGATAATGACTCCTCGCTGAGAGGAAATAATCTTATCCCATTGATTAATTTAGACTTTCCAAATGAGTTAATTTTAGAATTTAAAGAGGTATCAAAAAAATCGATAAATATTTTCTTGGACTTAGAAGCAATATTTCCGTATATTCTCGGAACCTTACTTCCTTCAAAATCAAAAACGACTCGTTCATATCCATTTTTTGCAGAATAAGAATGTCTCATCGCCTTCAGTACTGATGGTCTTTTGTCACTACCATTATGAAAAATTCCTGAGTCAAAAAAGATTGCTTTTTTTCTAGTAGAAATTTTTCTGATCCTTTGAGAAAAAAGATCTTGTGAGAATAGTTGATTTGAAAAAATAAAGAATAATATAGTTAAAGTTTTCATACAGATATTATAACTGACTATTCTAAAATTTTTAAATTAATTTCTATTAAATGACCGAGCAGACCGATCGGCTAATTGCAATAAAAATATTAGAAGAATTCCAATTACAAAACTTAAAGGTCCTTGACCTCCACTACTTCCATCTAAATCTATAGTTCCACAACTTAAAAATGAATCATCCTTTCGAGAATTAGACGATAAGATAGGATCATTCGAAGAGTTAATAGTCAAAAATGGTTCCACTGCATAAGCATTTGTGGCATCTGTACAACTTGAATTTCCATTTAAAGAACTATCCTTAGGAGCTTCTACAAGTGAATAAGAGCTACCACTTTTAGATACAATAGAACCAATGAGTAAATGTAGACCTGCATTATCTAGAAAGTAACTAGCTGCAGGGAAAAAATCTGTATAACTAAATGAAGTACCTGCAACATAAGTTGAATTTAGTACGTAAGGTATAATATCAACATCAAATACATTGTTAGATGAAAATCCTGTTGTTAATGGTAAATAAGCAACGACCCCTAAGTCAGGATTTCCATCATTATCAACGAGTAATCCATCAGCATTAACTAACATAGGATCAGGAAATGTTGTTGAGGCTAAAACTGGGCCAGAAGCATTAATAGAATATCTAAAAGGTGAATATAGTGATTGAGAAACCAATTTAATCTCTAAATATAAGTCCCCTACAGGAACGTCATAGTTTGATAAATCAAATTGGTATTGATCTTGCTCATTTGAAGTAATTTGAGCTGGAGTAAAATAACCTGTTTGTTTAATTCCTGCACCTGTCGAGTTATCTAGATCAATAGTATTAACAGAGCCTTTATTTGTAGTGTAATTACTATTTAGTGGGAAATCACATCGTATAGTTATATTACCAACACTCTTTGACGTAGACGATGAAGTTAGTTCTATACCATAGGGCCTACCATTTTGAGAGTTAAGACATCCTTGATAAAAACTTCCACGAAAATTTTGTGAACCTGAACAAAAATTACTTTTATAATTTTTAAAATAATCTGGAAGTGTAGATACTGCTTTCAAGGGAGAGATATAAATATAATAAATATCATCAACCGGTAAACCAGTAATTGAAAAATTACCATTCGTTTCTGAAATGACATTTGCAGCTATTCTTCCTGTTCGATTAGAAATTGCTGAAACATTCGCACCAAAAATTCCTACATTATCTCCACCAATTATTTTTCCGCTAATCACTCCCGGTCTAAGTCCAGAATATTTCTTTGTTTGAGCAGCTGCTATATCATCACTTGCTAAAGTATCCTGACCATAAAATGCAGAATAAATCATTGTTGAATCATGAACTTGAGAATGGGCCAATCCTATAAAATGCCCCATCTCATGTGTAATAATATCCCCTAAATAAACCCCCGTTCTCGGTGTCACAGAAAATGATTGATTATCATTTATTACTATATCAGCTTCAAGAATATTTCCATTTTCTTCATCAAATACAACTTGAGTTACGGCCAATATACCACTTCCAGTAAATATTGAACTGCTTGTTGAAAAATAAATATCATTTCGATTATCAATATTACTGTCTGAAACTCCCGTAACATTAATTGTATAACCTGAGTTTCCACTCCATTGAGCAGCAGAACTATTTACAATGTTTAAAATATCATTTGAGCTTAAAGATGCATTACTAGCTGTAGCACTTCCTGTATCTAAATTTAGAAATAGATTATTAATTGAGGATGCCCATTGAACTTTATCTCCAAAAGGTGTTCGAGTATGTATAAATGCAAAAGCAGGAAAAGTTACCAAGATAAATATAGAAATAATTTTTTTAATCATCTCTTAAAATTTTCTTCCTCGAAAGATAACCGAGTACACCAAATACAAAAACAAACATTAACATCAATTGTTTAATATTCGACTTTTCTGATTCTTCCGTGTCTGTATTTTTAAGACTAGATGTAGCTGGAGTTCTTTCTTTAACTTTTTTTGTATTTGTGTTTTTTGGAACATATACAACTTTATCAGCAGAATGTAGATGGAGAGGTTCACCAAATCGTTCTTCAACTAATTCATTAAATTCTTTCATATCAATCGAGCCTAATAAATTGTGATTTGGAAAGACACTAGATTTTATTGAAACATTAGGACCATTTCTTTTTATATCATATTTTCCTAATCCCAAATTACTTAATGTAAACCCTTGCTTATTTCTTGATAAAAGTAAGATAAATTCTTTCCCCATTTCAAAGGTAGGTGACCCAGGAATTGAATAAACTAAGCCTTGCCACTTCCCTCCAGGTATAATTATTTGAAAATCATTTTTATTAATGATTTCACTATACTTAACACCTGAAACTCTTAATATTTTAAAACTTAGCTGGGTGACTATTTGATTATTTGGTAATTTTTTATATGTACTAGAATTAAATTTAGCATGGATTACACCAATAGATTCATCCAATTGCTGAGATAAAGTCAAAGGATAATAAATCGTAGCAAGAGCTCCTTTCGCTATTACAAAAATGAATAGTAAAAAGCATAATTTCATATTTCACCTTTTCTTGACTAAATCTCTTTAGTACTACTCGGCAAATCGAAATATTTACTTAACTATTCTAATCAAGTTTTCCCTATATAAACTGAATTAATTTCTTATGAATTATAAACTATTGAAATAAAAGAGTACTTTGACAACATTCTAGAATGTGTTCATTTTCATCAATCAACACAATTGTATTATTTTTTGCCAATAATCTGTGCAAAGTTTGAACAATATTTGGAATTTCATTAGTTGATAAACCAAACGATAAATGTTCAAAAATTAAAAGTGAATTTTCTATATTTTTTTGAAGCTTTGCCATCAGTTTCAATCTTTGATACTCGCCACCTGACAAAGACCCTATTGATCTATCAAGAGATAAATGATTTAAATTTAAAAGATCAAAGTATTCTTTCAACCTTATCAACTTAGGAGTTTTCTTCATATGCATTAAAACTTCCTGAATTGGTTTATTAAGTGCTTGATGAACTGTCATTGTCCCATCGGTAATATTTGCAATATGAGGCCTTAACTTCATTCCATCACAATCTGGGCATGAGAGTTGAACATCTTCCATAAAACTCATATCAACATTAACTACCCCTTTCCCCTCACACGTAGGACATCTTCCCAAGTCTGAATTTGGTGAGAAGTGACCATCCTTTAAATTTAACATTTTAGATACATTTAATCCTGCATAATATTTTCTTAAAAACGGAGACAGCCCTGTCATAGTTCCAACTGTTGATCTGGATGAGTCTTTCTTTATTGCCCAATCAAATACAATTACTTCTTCTATTAACTCCGAGTTTTTAACTTCTTCCCTTTCAATAATTTTTGGAACTTCTTTTGTAAAAATTGAAGTTTTACCACTTCCTGGAGGGCCATATACACCAAGAATAGATCCTATTGGTATTTTAAATGTTTTCGAAGAAGTATATCTACTTTCAACATTTTTAAAGCTTAAACTTTTTTTACTTTTTACTTGTAATGCTTTAATTAAATTTTCATCTGAATTTTCTTTAAACTTTCCTTTATAAATTATCTGACCGCCTAAATGTCCCGCTCCTGGCCCCATTTCAACAAAAAAATCTGATTCTCTTTTAAAATGCTCTGAATGCTCAACAATAACAATAGTATTTCCTTGATCTCTTAAATTTTTTACTTCATTTATTAACTCCATTTGTAATTTTTTATTTAAACCAAGACTTGGTTCATCAAATATAAATAGTGAGTCTGATCCTTCATAGGAAATAAATTTTACAAGTAATATTTTCTGATACTCACCTGTACTTAAGGATTTAACTTTTCTGATTAATGAAATATGACCTAATCCTAACAGTACAGATTTCTCTAATGTTTTTTTTATTGTCTGAACTTTTTTTTCAAAATTTTTAGGAACTTTATTTAGATTTATTTTTTTTATTTGATTTAGCAACTCTTCAATAGTTGCACAATATATATCACCTAACATCAAATTATCATTTTTCAATCTTATATATTTGTTTTCTTCACTAATTCTAGAACCATTACAGCTTTCGCAAACCTCTTCAGTCTGAAGGCCTCTTAGGTAAATTCTAACTGGACGTTTATATTTTTTCCGTTCTAAATAATCTAAACAGGAAAAAAGACCAGGAAATTTACCACCACCATTCCAAATTAAATCATATGCTTTTTCATTTTCTAATAATTCATCAACAGTTTTACTATCAAGCTTGAGTTTTTTTAATTCCTTAATAAGTTCTATTTTTAGGTGAGAAAAGCGCTTATATTTTAGTAAGTAAATCCCATCATCTTGAACAGTAAAATAACTTTCTTTAAATATAACCTCTTCATCATATATGAGGTTCATCCCATGACCATTACAAGACTTACATGCTCCTATAGAACTATAAGGAGATAATTGAAGTGCTCTTTTTTCAATTTTATTCTTCTTATAATCGCACTTTATACATTCATAGACCTGATTTTGAAATTTTAATGAAATAAGAAAAGAGAAACCCTTTTTACCTACAATTAGAAGTTGTGCAGATTTATATTTTTCAATTAAATTTTCTAAGCTTTTAATTTTATTCTTTTTAAACTTAACTAATTCTTGCCACTCAAGCAGCTCGTTATAATCTTCAATTCCATTTTTTTCACTATAAGACCTTACAGGAAAATTTCCAACAGGAAAAATATCTTTATATTCATTCTGACTTATAAAACAATGATAAATTTCGTCGTCTTTAATTTTTTCAACTATATTTTGAATTGCTCGATCAGTAGAAGATACCTCCTCTAAGACAGAGTGATCAATGGGACAACACTCATCAAAGCCCATTGCATACAATTGTGATATTACTTCACTAACCCCAAGTAAATCAGACACATTTGGCCTAGATCCTATTACTGGATTTTTCTGGGCCAATGACCAAACAGGCAAAACCGGTGAGATCAGATCGGCATCCGCAGCAGATGGAATTTCCCAAAAAAACTTCATTGAACTTGGGAATGAATTTAATATTCTTCTTTTTGATTCAGATGCTAAAGTATGAAAGGCTAAACTCGATTTACCAGAGCCAGAAGGACCCGAAATACAGGTTATTTTTTTCAAAGGAATATCTAAATCCACACTTTTTAAATTATTAGTTCTAGCACCTCGAATAGATAATTTCTTTAATTCATTCATTTTATAATTTATTCAAAAAAAAAGCCCGCTGTAAAGCGGGCTTTAATATGTCCAATATTTTTCGAAATATTAACGTTTTGAGAATTGGAAAGATCTTCTTGCTCCAGCTTGACCGTACTTCTTTCTTTCAACTTTCCTAGCATCTCTAGTTAAGAATCCAGCTGCTTTTAGCTCTCCTCTTAAAGTTGGATCAATATTAACTAGTGCTCTAGCAATTCCATGTCTAATTGCTCCAGCTTGACCAGTAGTTCCACCACCTCTTACATTGATAGTAATGTCATACTTGTCATTTACCTTCAGTAAACTCAATGGTTGATTAACAATATATCTACAAGTGTCTTTTCCAAAATATTCAGTAAGATCTCTTTTATTGATAACGATCTTTCCTGATCCCCCTGTTGCAACATATACTCTGGCAACAGAGCTTTTTCTTCTACCTACAGCTTGTGAATCGTATTTTTTTCCCTTAGTAGTAGCCATCTTTTAATCCCGCCTCTTATAACTTTAATTCAACTGGTTTTTGAGATTCATGAGAGTGATTCTCTCCAGCAAAAACTTTTAATTTTGTTAATTGTTTTCTCCCAAGAGATGTTTTTGGAAGCATACCTTTAACTGCATTTGTAATTAAAAAAGTTGGATCCTTCTCTAATTGAACTTCTGCAGTTCTTTTTCTTAATCCACCTACAAATCTAGAGTGCGCATAATAAACTTTATCTTTAAGCTTGTTACCAGTTAATTTAACCTTCTCAGCATTAACAACAATAACAAAATCTCCAGAATCAATATTTGGAGTAAACTTTGGATTGTTTTTACCTCTTAAAACGCTTGCAACTTCAGTTGCTACACGACCTAAAACCTTATCAGCTGCATCTACTACATACCACTTTGGTTCTTGATCAGCTGTTTTTAATGTAAATGTTTTTTGAGTATACATCGTTACCTTCCACTTTTTTAACTTCTATATTTATATACAGAGTCCAGTATATATATATTTTTGCGGCCCCTCGTCAACCGAAAAGAGTTATTATATACATTTTAAATGATTTAGAAAGTACCAATACTTAGATGAAATCTTCCAAAGCGCTCTTTTTGCGACGCACTAACATCTTGTCTATTTAATTTTACCCCATAGTCAAAATCTAATGAGCCAACAGGGGTATTAAATTTTAATGTAAAACCAACGGCCGTCCTCAATGAAAGTGGTTTAAAATGATCGACAAAAAGTCTACCTGCGTCAAAAAAGGGTCCAAAAGTAATTGAATCACTATAGCGATACCTTGGTTCAAACTTAAATGAAGATAAATATGCTGTGCCGCTCACATCAATGTCTAGAATATCTTGTTTTGTAACTATATCAAGCCTATTGCTTTCACTTGGTGAAAAACCACGAATAGTATCGACACCATCTAAACGAAACAACTTTATAGATGGGATTGACCCTCTCTCTGTAGTAAGCCCCTCTGAATTCGTATAGAAACCTTCTGCCAAGTTTTTCTGCATTCCGGCCACATAACTAAATGCAAATGTAAATCGACCAAGGCTGTAGTAAAATTTATTTCTAGAAATAACCTTAAAAAAGTTAATTTCTTCCTCTTCCTTATCAAGCGACCCTAAGAATGGATTAGCATATTCTACTGAAAGTCCTAATAATGCACCTTTCCTAGGACTTATCTTATTATCCCTAAAATCAAGGCTTAGAGATGGAGTAATACCGCCGATCTTAAAAAAACCTGAATCTTTGGAGTTTGTCGCTTCAAATTGAGATATTGTCTCAAATTGATACTTAAAAGATGTTAAAACAAAATCACTAAATAGTTTTGAAAATTGAAATGAACCCTTGGTGACGTCTGCATCAAAGCTAAAATACCTTTTCCTTGATTGAGAAGCTGAAAAATTAAACTCAACATGTCTGTTAAAAAGATATGGGTCAGAATAGTTTCCGCCTACGCTATATTCTATCAAATTTCTATTTCTGGCCCTTCTAGTGCTATCTAAAGTATCAAGATCAAGTCTTCTATTTACTTGCAACTTTACTTTCGCAATTCTATTTTTCCCACCTACATTATTATATGCAAGGGATAAAGAGGCCTTGAGCCCAATATCTGTTCTGTAACCAGGGGCTATTTCTACTGAACCGTGATCTTTTTCTTTAACTTGAATAATCAGATCATAGAAATGTTTATCTCCTTGAATTTTTCTAATATTTGGAGTGATTCTTACAAAAGAAAACAGACCTAAACTTAGTAATGAGAATTTAAACTTTTCCAATTTATCAGGAGAAATTAAATCACCAGACTTAATTTTTACTTCTCTTAAGATTACTTCTTTTTTTGTTCTTTTAAGACCAACAATTACTAAATCATTAAAATATACCCTATCACCTGGAATTATTTGTAAATTTAAATTTGATTGAGAGTAATTATTCTCATATACAATAATTTCATTAGTTTTCTGAGAAGCTAATGATGCATAAAAATAGCCTAAATTTCGAACCTCTTTTATTGCAATTGCAATATCACTATCTACAGAGTTAACATCGATAGGTTCATTTATTTTATTCTTCAGTTTTGAATATATATTTGTAAATTGTGGCTCAAAATCTTCTTTATCTTTAGTGATTTGAATTGAGTGATTCTTTGTAACTAACCTTTCTTTGACTTTAAACACAACGTTAGTTCTCCCTGATTCCAGTTCGTAAGTCGGAGGAGATACTTTTACAAATAAATGACCATTGCTATAATAATATTTTTTTATTTTTTGAGTAAAATCTGAAATAAAGTTTTTATCTAAATAGCCCCTAGAAACGAGAATGGATTCTCCTTCAAAAAACATCTTTTCAATTGCGTTTAAGTGTTTATTAGACACACCTTTAAAATTTATTACTCCTAATCTAGATTTTAAATTTTCCTTAATATTTATATAATAATTCGAAATTTTTAAACCAGATAAAGTTTCACCATCATATACATAGGTACTAGAATCAACATTATAAAATCCTTTTTTCCCATAAATATTATCTATAATTTGATTTACTTGGTTTTTCTGAAATGCACCTATTCTACTTTTGATATTTTCTAAAAAACTATCAATGATCTCTTTTCTACTAACATAGTTATTACCAATTATTGAAAAATTAATTTTTTTTCCGAATGTAATAACAATATCAAAGTTTACTTTCACCTCTTCTAAAATTTTTACATTTTCAAGAGATACATTTGAAAAATAGAATCCTCTAGTAAATAACTCTGTTGATAATTCATTTATCTCTTTTTTTATCTTAGCTCTATCCCAATTTTTTCCTCTATATCGTCTAAACCGTCCTTTTATTCGAACTGGACCTTTATCTTTAAATACGATGTTGATTTTATTGATTCTTAATACATCTTTTACTTTAATATCAATTATTAAATCATCTCCATTTTCAGATTTTACAAATTTAAAATTTAAACCTTGAACTTTAAATCCCTTATCTCCCATAAAAGAAATTATTTCAGATCTAATCGCTTCCTTATCAAAATCAATTATTCTCATTCCTTTCTTCAGTGATAAGGCTCTCTTTACTAAGTCTTCATTAATATCTGTATTAAGTTTTAAGTCTATTTTATTTAAAGTTCTAAAAAAATTAATATTAATAATTAGTTTTTTATTTTCATTTAAAAAGTTAAATGACTTTATCTTTTCATCTTGAAGCAAGGAGCTAAGAACATTATACAAACCCATGTCATTTTTAGAATTTAAAACCCTCTCTTGAAATGACTCTTTTAGGTCTTCACACTTATAAATATCATTACAAACAAAGCTCACTGCACGAACCGGGCCAGCACTTTTTTCTTGAGCAAATAAAAAATTACCTGAAACAAAAAAGATAAATATAATAAACAGTGAGAGCTTTTTCATTTAAAAGACCACCTCCATTTTATATCGGCTCCTATCGAATTTGGTGTTTGTTCACCTTCATCATTTTCATTTGATTTAACTTCATAAACTCCTTGCAAGGTAATATTCTTTCCGACATTAAAATCTAAATTCATTTCTTGCTTTTGATCAATAGATCCACCTACAGTACTAGATAGTGACAAATCTACTTTTTCACTAATTTTCTTTTTAACTTTAATCTTTGTTGTAGACTTAAATCTTGACGTTGAATTATCTCCCTTATTTATTAATGATTTAGAGTCATCTTCAACAAATTCTGGCAAGATACTTAAATTCACCCCAAATGATTCACTTAGTTCTTCATTCAATTTTAATCTGTCCATCACAATTGTACCAACTCCAATTCCCGTAACATTTTGACGATCCTGATCTTGTAAGTTTTTGGAAATATCAGAGGTAAATCCTAATGCTAAAAGTGACAAAATTTCTTCTTTAGGAAGAGATGGTTCACTTGATAGTTCAATATTAAAATTTTTCACTGTTCCATCTACAGACACTAGTATTTTGTAGTTATTCACTTGAGCATTTCCAACAAACCGAAGTTGAGTATCTTTTAAGTCATTTATATTATCTGCATTCACTTCCCCTTCAGATATAATAAATTCGTGCCCTCTAAATTTAAATTTACTATTGCCCCTAACTGCTTTTACAGTTCCATCATAATTTATTGTTCGATATGGACCAGATAGCTTTCCAGCACCTTCCATATGTAATTCCATTAGAGTGTTTTTTACAATTACTGGAGAGGTTGTAATAACATCAATTTTTGTATTTATTAAATCCAAATTTCTTTTTGTTGACTCTTGTGGAAGATATTTATTTGTTAACCCTACATTTTTATTATTCGCAATCTCATCTAACTCATCTGTGATATTGGCCCCTTCTAAAATAACATTTCCAATTAAATCATATGGGATTTTATCACCAATTAACTTTAAATTAGATGTTGTTAGGGCGCTAGACCTGTTGAAAAAAGGTATACTCGAATTTTTAATATTTATATTTAAGTTTACTTTTGGATAAGGGATCAAGAATGTAATGCCTCCATCAATTGAAAAATCTCCTCTTCCGTATTTACCATCTGAGTTTCTAATTTTGAGATTATTATTTTCTAACTCTAAAATCATTTTAATATTTTCAAAAGTTCCAGGAATTTCTCTTAATTTAAATGTTATGCCTGAATTATCTGTTGTGACTTTAGAATAAATATCTAAGTCATCTTTGTTTCCATAAAATAGAAAATTACCTTCAACCATCCCTTTCGATGAGACTATTTCAGGGGTTATGTAATTAAAGTAATTAGTATCGATTTTTCCAGTATTAGTTATTTTAAAATCATCAAGAAAAGATCCTACACCTTCAGTGCTTAAATAATTGACTCCTCCACTTAATAAAATCTTCCAGTCTATAATTTTTCCATCTTCAACTTTTATAGTTCTATGTCTTTTATCAAGCTTAACTCTGTTTCGACCATCTCTCATGAAAAAATCTTCAATTCTTAAGTTTGCATTCAAGCGTCTCCAATTATTTAAGTCAAACTTTGAGTTTCCACTCATTGATATAATTCCCGTTAAATCATCATTAAGAGTATTATGATTTGATAATATTCCCAAAATATCTTTAATGAGAACTCTATTAATATTAAAATCTAGTTCCGATTTCTCTCTATCAGATTCTTCCCCCCAATTCAGGAGAATATCACCAGAAATTCTTCCATCTAAAAACTGAGCTTTAGCAATCAATGAATCTCCATCTGTATTCATTTGAAAGTTTGAATTACTTATTGAGTTTGTACCAATTGTAGAGTTGAAAAAATTGACATTTGTATTTGAATAAACTTTTTTCCCTTGCCCATTTCCTTTAATAGAATAATTGAAATCACTATCTAGACCTAACTTTAAAATATTATAAAAGTTAAAATCTGATAGTTTAATTCCACGAATTTTACCATCAAACACATATTTATTGTTTTTTAAATCATATTTATAATTTCCAGACATTGTACCATCATTTTCATTTACAATAATATCTTTAAAAGAAATTACTTTGTCTTCAAATTTAAATTTTAATTTAAAAAAATCTAATTCTTCTTCCCATATCTCTAGGTCTCGCCCCTTTATGTTACCGTTCACCCTCATTTCACTTAGCCCAAACTTACCACCTAGATAAATTTCTGCGGAGTATGGAAACATAAGTGAATCAGGAATGAAGTCAAGAGGATCAATTATTGGCCGATAAACTTCTTTAGCTGAAGCAAAAGAACCAGTTGGTATTTCAATCATCAATTTTAAGTTTTCATCTTCTTCTCCGAAAAGAATATCACCATTAACTCGATACTTTGTATCTTTATAAAATCCTGTTCCATTAAAAAAAGTTAACTTATTTTTTGCAATTGAATATTTAACATTCGAAGTCAGTTTTCCAATTTCAAAATTTAAAATATTCATTGAATCTAAGGAAGCATCTAAGTTAAAAAAAACATCTTTTCTTGTATCACCATAAACATTTAGTTTAATAG
>CAXHCD010000058.1:0-22838 GCA_964015265.1 uncultured Oligoflexia bacterium | reverse complement strand
TTTACTCGTTAAAAGGGTAGATTATTCAGGAAGATCAGTAATTGTTGTTGGTCCTGATTTAAAACTTCAGGAATGCGGTTTTCCAATAAAAATGGCTTTGGAATTTTTTAAACCTTTTTTATAAAGATCATCTTTATTAGAAAATTCAAAGGCATCAATTTGTTTTAAAACTCTACTTGCTATTCTTGTATTCAATAAAAGCTTAATGGCATTAAAATCATCAAGTTCAATTGAGAGTCCACCTTTTGAAATTTCACCTTCTGTACCTGTGATATCTTTTGCCTCTTTTTGTAAAATTTCTTCCATATATTTAGGACAAGTTAAAAAATAGTGACTACTCATAATGTTTCCTTAAATTTAATAGCGCGCTCAAGTAATTCCAAATAACTTTCGTCCTTAGAGGATACTATTTTTTTGTGATTAAATCGATCAATTCTCCAAAGGGCGATGGAAAATAGTCCTAAAATTATAGATGTATTTAAATATTTGAGTTCAGTTTGACTAAGATTTCTTTGTTCTTGATAGCCACTAATAAACTCATTAACAAGTTTTGGATTTATTTCATTATCTTCATTTAAGCAGGTTCCAGAAATTGAAATTCCAATGTCTAAGATGAATTCACCAATTCCAGATTGTTCAAAATCAAGAAGTATAATTTCATCAGACTTATTAACTAAAGTATTATCAAAGTATAAATCCCCATGAATAATTCCCTGGGGAAATAATTCTTGGGTAAAATCTATAAAGTCTTGAGTATTAAATCTTTCAAAATATTCGATATATTTTTTTTGCGCGTGAGGTAGTTTTACATAGCTTAAAATGTGCCCAACTGAATGTCCTACTTCATCAAAATATCTAGCGTTTGTGTTCTCAACTTTTGAGCAATTAATATGAAGTTTTCCAAGTGCGCTTCCGATTTTATAACATGTTTTTTTATTTATATTTGGGACAGTTCCATCAACAAATGGGTAAATAACCCCATAATAGTTTTCATATTCATAAACGTGCTCGCCACTAGTCAGGGGGATTGAATTAACTATATTATTTAGCCCGCTCTCACCTATAATTCCCAAGATTAATTGTTCTTGTTTGAGCTGGTCACTATTTTTATCGTTTGAGACTTTTAGAATGTATTTTTTGTTATCAATTTCTAAAAGATAGTTGGAATTAGAGATTCCATGAGTCATGGGTGTGAGCTGAGAAAGTCCCTTCAATCCATATAGATTTAGAATATTTTTGACTTCTTCTTGATTTAGTTTCGTGTATGCGCCCATAGATTGTTTATATCTAAAATTATTCATTAATTTCGTCAATTTAAACCTTCATTTCTTTTAAGACATAATGTTATAGTTTCGAGGTTTATTTATTTAATGAAGTGGAGGAAGTAATGAGTGATTACAAAGTAAAAGATATTTCTTTGGCCGACTGGGGAAGAAAAGAGATTAAAATCGCAGAATCTGAAATGCCAGGACTCATGGCGTTAAGAGAAGAATTTGGTGCATCTAAACCTTTAAAGGGTGCAAAGATTGCTGGATGTCTACACATGACAATTCAAACAGCAGTTCTAATGGAAACTCTAGTTGAACTTGGAGCAGAAGTTAGATGGTCTTCATGTAATATTTTTTCAACTCAAGATCATGCAGCAGCGGCCATGGCAGCAGCAGGAATTCCAGTATTTGCTTGGAAAGGTATGAATGACGAGGAATTTGACTGGTGTATTGAGCAAACTCTTAAATGGCCAGATGGATCAAGCTTAAACATGATCCTTGATGATGGTGGTGATTTAACAAATATGGTTCATGACAAATATCCTGAGTTAATTGAGCACATCAGAGGTTTATCTGAAGAAACAACGACAGGTGTTCATAGACTATATGAGAGAATGAAAAAAGGTACATTAAAGATGCCTGCAATCAATATTAATGACTCTGTTACAAAGTCTAAGTTTGATAACTTATACGGATGTAGAGAATCACTTGTAGACGGTATCAAAAGAGCTACTGACGTAATGATCGCTGGTAAAGTTTGTGTTGTTGCTGGTTACGGTGACGTTGGTAAAGGTTGTGCTGGAGCATTCCTTGGCCTAGGTGGTAGAGTTGTTGTAACTGAAATCGATCCAATTTGTGCTCTTCAAGCAGCAATGGAAGGTTTTGAAGTTATGCCAATGGATAAAGCTGCTGAGCTTGGAGATATCTTCGTTACGACTACTGGTTGTGTAGATGTAATTGATGGAAGACACCTTGATTCAATGAAAGACGGTGCAATCGTTTGTAATATTGGTCACTTTGACTCAGAAATTAATATTGCTTATTTAAAGAATAGATCTGATATTCAACAAGAAAATATTAAGCCTCAAGTAGATCAGTTTACTTATCCAAATGGAAAAAGATTAATTCTTCTTGCTGAAGGAAGATTAGTTAACTTAGGTTGTGCTACTGGACACCCATCATTTGTTATGAGTAACTCATTTTCTAACCAAGTAATTGCTCAAATGGAAATTTGGGATAATTATAAGAGTTATGAAAATAAAGTTTATATGCTTCCAAAGCATTTAGATGAAAAAGTTGCTAGAGCTCACCTTGGAAAAATTGGTGTTGAACTAGACACTCTTACTTCTACACAAGCTGAGTACTTAGGTATTCCAGTAGAAGGGCCATACAAACCAGAACACTATAGATACTAACGATTAAGTTATATTTATCTCGAGAGGCGAGCATAAATGCTCGCCGGTTCGCTAGAAGCGCAATATATATTTTAAACTTAGGAGTTCAACCTTGAAAATTTATATAGCATCCGATCACGCCGCTTTTAATGAAAAACAAAAACTAATTGAACATTTAAAAGAGAACCACGAAATCATTGATTTAGGTCCTGATAGCGATCAAAGGTGTAATTATCCAGACTATGCCAGTGCTGTCGCTAAAAAAGTTCAAAATGAAGGTGTTGGAATCTTGCTATGTGGTTCAGGGATTGGAGTTTCAATCGTTGCCAATCGATACAAAAAAATTCGAGCTGCTTTGTGTAGAACAGTAGAAGATGCTAAACTATCTAGAGAGCATAATGATTCTAATATAATCTGTTTTGGAGCAAGAGTAAGCGCCATTGAAGATATTAAAAAGATGAGTGATGCTTGGCTTGTAGAAGAATTTGCAGGTGGAAGGCATTCTGGAAGGATTGCACTGTTTAATGAATTAGGTGAGTAGTTGGAAAAATTTGAAAAGATCAGTTTTAGTCTTATAACTTTTATCGTTTTAATAGGTCTTGCATTGGCCTTCTATGATCGTCCTTGGTTTGAATCAAATTACGTTGTAGAAGATGGTTTTGTTGAATGGCTAACTGTAATTGCTTTGTTAAGTGGTGCAGTAGTGATGTTTAAAAGAGCGATAAATCTTAAAGCAACTAAATCAAAACTATTCATTATGTGTTTAGTCGGTATGGGATTAGTTTTTTTATTTGGGGCAGGTGAAGAAATTTCCTGGGGACAAAGAATTTTTGGAATTAAAAGCCCTGAGTTTTTCATGAATCACAATTCTCAATATGAAACTAATTTTCACAATCTTATGTTCCAAGGAAAAAGTATAAATAGAATTATATTTGGTACAGGTCTTGGAATAATGGTTGCGATATACATGCTATTAATGCCTTATCTATTTGAGCGAAAAGAAAATATAAAAAACCTTATTAATAAATTTGCTATTCCTGTTCCTAAATGGAGTCATGTTCTATTTGCTCTTTTTATCTTTGGTTTAGTTTCCCTAACGCCATCTGGAAAAAAAGGTGAATTAAGAGAGTTTGGACTCTGTTGGACCTTTTTCGTTTTAATGTATAATCCGAGAAATAAATTAATTTATAAAGAATAAGAAAAGCTTCCCGAAGGAAGCTTTATGATAATTATTTAAGTAGTGGGTTTTCAGTTATAACCATTTCTCTATCAATTCGAACATGTGTCGCTTCAGCTTTTGATTGAACGGCCTTTTCAACTAATAAGTGAGATGCCTCACCATCTTTGTTTGTTTTTTGTTCTATAACATAATAACTAACACCTAAAGTAAACCAAGGTACCAATACAGTTCCAAATTTTGAAACCATTGCTTTTGAAACTTCTCTTTCAGCATCTTCAAGTTCTTTAATTGAAACTTCTTTCATTACGTGAAGACCATTATTAGTCAGTTCATATCTTAGTTTATATTTTTGACCTTTTTTACCAATGAAATTCATATCCTTTGGAATAAATGTACTGTCTGTTTCATATTGAGAAACTTCATAAAGTGCATTTGTAGATTTCAATCTTAAACTTTCATCTTGGTTTGCAGTTTTTAAAGTTGCTGTTGCATTATCAATATCACTAACTTTTAAAAGCCCTACACCTTGATCTTTATCAAATTGAAGAGGTCTATCAATTGCGTTCTTTGAACATGAAACTAGTAATAAGCTCGTAAGTAAAAATGTTAATATTTTCATCATAATTCCCCTCATTTATAATGACATCGAAAGACTCATAAAAAGAATTGCGTCTTCTTTTTTAAAGTATTCTAATTCAGTTTCTGTTTTATCTGCACTTAGTAAGTCATCAGCATTTAAGAATGCAATTTCAGCACTAACTTTATCAGTGATTGAGTAACCAATATAAGAGTATGTTAATGTCTTAGTTGTTTGTGTATTTCCGTTATAAGTAGTTGGGTTAGTTAATTTTAAATACGTTCCAATACTTAATTTTTCAGTTAGGTCTACTGAAACATCTGCAAAAGAATATAGTGATCTAGAGATATTTGATTCACCTGCAGTTGTCGTTTTATATTCATGGAAGTTTTTCTTATAACCAACACCTAATAATACTGTTGGCATATATTTACTAATTTTATCAAAGTATACATATGATCTACCTTCTACGGCCTGTGAAAATTGAATAGAAGAATTTGATCTATTTTCTTTTGCTGTTGGTAATGTAGACTTTGATCTAATTTGAAAAGATACTTTACCAGTACTAGTTGCAATTTCGCCAGGATAATACTTATAAGTAATTAATGAATCATCAAGAGCATTATTTTCTGGTTCATCTAAATCAAAATCATAAGCAAGATCTAAATATAGTTTATGTTTGCTATTAACTTTATAACCAAGCGTTGATTCAATTCTAGCTGAATAATCAGAAACACTTTCGTCAGCATTTTCTAACTTATTAATCATATAACCAGTAAAGCTAGCACTAGTATTTTTTAATAAATCTTGAATTGTCATTGGTGATTGAGACTGAGTTGCTGTGTTACCAAATGCCGTAAGGCTTGATAAAAGCAGGAGTGTTGCACTGGTTTGTTTAAGCATTTGCATCCTCATTGTTAAAATTGAAGGGTTAATCCAGTGGCATTATAACGAAATTAATGTTGCGTTGGGTTAAATTGTAAAATTTCCAAGGTTCTTTGTGAAATCAGTGGGTTAGGGCATGAACTTAATCATGCCCTAGATTGAATTAGTTTAATGCTCTGGTACAATCAGACGAACTACTAAAGTCATAAATTAGCTCTCCATTTGGCCTATGAAGAGTATTTCCTGTTGCATATGAACAGAAGTTTAAGCCTCTTTCAATTCTTGGAAGAGCGTTTGTACAATCAGTTGAGCTTCCAAAATCAAAGATTTTACTGAACCTTGAACTATAAGCAATATTTCCATTTGAGTAGTCACAAAATGGTCTTCCAGACTTTACTCTTTCTAGTGCATTTGTACAGTCAGTAGAGCTAGCAAAATCATGTAATGTTCTACCAGTATTTAAATTTATAAGTAGATTTCCGTTAGAGTAATCACACATTAAGTTCTTAGTTGGCGCTGGTCCTGGAACTGGTCTTCTACCTCTATAACTTCTTAGGATTTGATTTGCTTGAGTTAGTAAGTAATCAAGCTCTTGTCTGTCTTCATATCTTAGAACGTCAGCTTTATTACGTACTTGGTTTAAAAGTCTTTCAGCTTTTCTCGTTAAGTCAGCTTTTGCAACAGATACAGTACAAAGGCTTAAAATTACTAATGTTAAAAGTTTTTTCATCTTCTCCCCCTATGATCTAGCTCTTGACTATGAGCTGAGAAATCATATGTCTAGCAACTACGGGAGAGAATGTAGATTTTACTGAGAATTTATTAAATGATTTTATTTGAAATAAGTTCTAGTAATAGCAGCGATAACAATTGTATTTGTTATAATATGCCAGATAATAACTATCTTTAAGTTTTGAGTACGTCTTCTAATGTAATAAGCAAGACAAGAAAAGATAAATGGATCTAAAAAGTAAGCAGGTAGATGAAGTGCAGCAAAAATTAAACTAAAAATAAAATCATGTAGAAAGAAGTTCTTATGTTCAGAGCGTTCGACTTCACATTTAGTTGGCTGAAAATCTTTTATTAAAAGACCTCTAAAAACAACCTCTTCAAGTACTGGAGCTATAATGCATATTGAAATAAAAGATAGCATAACTCCTAAAATATTGGTTTCTTTTAAAGACTGAATAAACATTCTTAAATAAGGGTGTGATACATTTTCGACATCATGAAAGTCATTTATAAAAAATGGAACCAAAATATAAAGTAAAAAAATAATACAACAACTTATTGAAAATTCATTTGACTCTGTAAAAACTAACTTTCTTATTTCACGATCATACTTTGCAATATGAAAGATAATACAGATAGGTATAACGCTAAATAAAATGTCCAATCCTAAAAAAATATTTACTAAAGTAGGCTGTACTAATAGATAATCTATATCACTTAATACGGGATAGTATGTAAAAAGAGTAGGAATTAAAAAGAGTGCAATAACCCAAGTATAGTATCTGTCTGTAGGTGCTGATCTTGTTTTTAATGATTTGAAAATTAAATTTATTAAAGGAAAGATAAGAAAAAATGGAAAACAAACATAAATAAGAAATAAGAATTTTTTTTTCAATTCATCCTCATAGAATCTAATATTTGACCTTTCTCTAATCGATAAATTTGTTCTCTTAAATAAATATTATCCATACAGTCTACGGTAAACAATAAACAGTATACAGATTTTTACTGATTTAGAGTCCCCAAAACTTTCATAAATCTCAATCGACATACAGCAAATAAGGCTTCAAAAATAATTCCTCCACCCATCTTTGATTGTCCGTCTCTTCTTTCATAAAAGATTATTGGTACTTCTTTAACTTTGAGACCTTGAGTCCAAACTTTATAATTAAGTTCTAATTGAAAAATGTATCCGTTTGAAATGATCTTATCTAAATTAATTGCTTCTAAGGCCTTTCTTGTAAAACACTTAAATCCACCAGTTGTATCAAATACAGGAATTCCAGTTACAATTCTTGTGTAGATAGAAGCGCAGTAAGAAAGTAATAATCTTCTAAACGGCCAATTGATTATTCTAATACCTTCGATGTATCTCGACCCAATAACTAAATCATTTGTTTGGGCTGCCTCTAACAATCTTGGTAGATCTTCAGGATCGTGAGAAAAGTCACAATCCATTTCAAATATATAATCAAAACCTTTATCTAGGGCCCACTTAAAACCAGTTGTATAGGCCGTTCCGAGTCCTTGTTTTCCAGTTCTTTCGATCATATGTAAGTTGCTATGTTTTTCTTGATATTTTTTTACAACGTCAGCTGTTCCGTCCGGTGAACCATCTTCAATAATTAATAATGAAAATTCAGGATTAACATTGAAAACTTTGTTAATCATTTTTTCGATATTATCAATTTCATTATATGTAGGAATGATTACAAGTGCTTTATTGTAAGGTAGTTGCAAAGTTAGCTCCTAAAAATGTTATTTAGAAGTTTTACATTTTGGGCAGCGATTTAGCAATGATTCTCTATATTTGTTAGCACTATTGTAGAATAGTTCGATGGCCTTTTTCCCCACTTCTGAGTCTAATAACCAAGAAAATTTAGAAACTATTGGATGTTGAGTTACTAGTTCAGATATTACATCTTTTCCCGATATTACTTTGCCATCTTCAAAGAGCATATGTACTTCTTTAAGACAATGTTCTTTATTGAGCTGTGGGTGTTTGGCATATATTAATGAGTTGTGAACAGAAATAAAATTATACTGATGATCGGGGACAGATTTTTCTAGAGTTAATTTAAATCTATTGCAAAGAGTACATTCTGAATCAAATAAAATAATGGGAAACTTTTCGATTTTCTCTTCTAGTCTAATTTCAATCTGCGCCATCCACTTACCTTATATCTCATTGAAATAATCTCAAATAAAGGTCTTCCTTCTTTTGAACTAATTTCTGCTGCTTCTTGGGCCTTATTTCCAAATCTTAAAATATTACTTGTTCCGGCCATACTTCTACTTTTCTTCTTCATAAATTTTGAAAAATCTGGATTTTGCTTTTTAGATTTTCTTCTTTTGCTACGACCTTGAATGAAGCTAAGTGTGTTTGGCCCTGAAGATCTTTTAAAGCTTGCATAATTTCTTCGAGGAAATGTACTTAAAAATCTAACTCGATTTGCTTTAGCTTTACTAGAAGCAGGTGAGGCAGCTAACTTTCTTGCGATACTTTTAGGAATACCAAGTGAAGAAAGAGCTTTTTCTTCCTCTAGTTGTTTTTTAGTTAAAAGTCCTACTGGCTCATCTAGTCCTAATTTATCTTCATTTTCTAGAAGTAAATCTCTAGCAGCTCTTAAACTTCCTCCGCTTGAGTTTAAGTTTACGTTTGGAATAACACCATTTGAGATTTGTCCAACACCTTTAAGGGCGTTTGAAGAGGATACAAATGATCTTAGTCCGCCGTTACTATTTAAATCGAGAAATTCAACCTGAAAACACGAGTTATCTTTTTGGCAAAGACAGTTTGGATCAGCTTTAATATTTTTATTAACACATGCGGTTTGTTGAAGCTTTGTTTGTTGTCTTGCAAAGATTTGAGGAAGACAATATTGTGGATCATTTTTAGTTTCTGGTTGAGCACAGTAACAATTTCTATCTGTTACTGGATTACAGTCACCTTCACCTGGAAGAGATTTGGCGATGTTATTTACTCTTTTTTCATAATCCTCATGAGCACTTTTTTGTTTAGCATAAAAAGCTGTTAAGACTGCTGAAGCGGCCATCTTTAAAAGTGTTTTCTTATTAGGTTGAACCCCACCAACTGTCGTCATTCCCACATAACAAGCTGTTGACCCGCCCCAACCGATAACTTGAATTTTTGCTGTATCTGCTCTAGCTCCATGAGTTCTTGCTGCTTGATATAATCTTTCACGTTGTTCAGTTCCTGGTTTGATATTTGTTTTTTCAATATTGTTTTGTGAAACTTGTTGATGGGCCTGAGCAACAAATTCTGTGGCCACTGGAATTTTAGAACAATAATCTGTTGTTTCCTTTTCTTTATCCTCACTACTTTTTATTGCTTCGTCAGTACGATCTAATTTTCCATCACTAAAACCTATAAACATTGTGTACATTTTAGCTACTGCATCTACCATGGCATCTTTTTGTGAAGAACCAAGTGCGCTTGCGGACTTACCTTCACAGGCATCTTTGTTTTTCCCCTTTGAGCACTCTTCTTTGGCAGTTCTTTGAATTAGGCCTTGATGGAGATACTCTTCGCTAGTTCTTTTCTCTTGGTCTGTAAGGCCTCCCTGTATTTCAGACTCCACATTTCCAAGAGTTTGAGCATTTGTTTGACCAATCAATAGTAAAAATAGGGTAAGTATTTGAAATTTCATTAAATTCTCCATCATATATATTGTATGATACAGCGCTACTTTTACGAAGATAGAAAAAAATACTCCCTCTAAACCTCTGTAAAATTAAATAGTTATGTAATGTTTCAAATTTGAAGGATTTAGCATTTATTGCAAAGAAAAGTTGCTAATTTGTGAAATTCACTATTTTTTGCTACAAGTCTATTATGGCCAGTAAAAAAGACGATGCAAAATTTCAAGACTCAGAATTATCTCACTCGATGGTTCATTATTTATTAACAATACATAAGCTTAAAGAAAAAAGAGGTTTTGCAAGAGTAACCGATATTGCAAAAGATTTGAACCTCACTAAGGGTAGTGTTTCAACTGCTATAAATAATTTGAAAAAACGTGATTTAGTTACTGAAGAAGAAGATTGTAAATTTTTAATCTTAACTCAAAAAGGACACGATGAAGTTCATAATATTTTATCAAGCAGAACTTTATTATATTATTTCTTAAAAGATTTTGTTGGCGTTAGTGAAGATGTAGCTGAAAGGGATTCATGTCAAATGGAACACCTTATGAGTGATGAAACTCGAGAAAAGTTTTTTGAATTCATGAAAGATCTTGCTTGTACATGTGAAAGAATAGGGGCCGAAAGTATCCCTGAAGGATTTAATTTTAAGACAACTTTAGATCTTTGCTCATTTTCAAATTCATCAGAATTCATACATTCGCAAAAGGGTGACTCACACCTTAAAGATGAAGATATTAGTTAGTCTGATTATTTTTTTTATATCGTTTCAAGCAAAGGCATCGCAGTTTTGCTTTCCTATGAATGATGTTCTTGGGGCAAAAAAACATTTAAATTTAGTTGAACTTCCATCTGATAATTTGAAAATATATAAAAATTGTCTAATTGCTAATTTGGATGCAAGAAGAGAAGAGTTGTATGTTAAATTTTTAAGAATGAAATATAGAAACTTTACCACGGGAGGAAGTCATCTTCCCTCTGGCGAAATCTCTCAAGATATGTGCAATATTAATTCAAAAATATTAATAAATAAAAGCTCAAAAAATAAAATGAGAAGAATTGGGGGGAAACTAATTGTTTCTGATTCTAATAGTTCAAATGTTTCAACACAGTCGACCAGTATAAAAACAATGTTTAATAAAAAGGCCAGATTTAAAATAGGCAAAGGTGATATGTTTGTTACTTGTAAAAAGTCTGGAAGTCTTTACTACCAATTAGATATTGATATTGCTTCATCTAAAATTGTTCTATCAACAAGTGTGAGAGTGAAAAAAGGTGAGGAGTTAAAAATTGGTGAACTCATCTATAAAAATGAATCTAAAAATAAAAATATTAATATAAAATCAGGTCTTAATCATTCTCAATACTTTACAGACAATATTGAAGAAGTACTTATTTCTGTCCAATAAGATTATTAACTTTATTTAAAAAGGTATTTAAATTTGTGGACTTAATACAATAGTCATTGGCCCCATGATCAATTGCTTCAAGTATATTTGATTCTGAACCATCAGTAGATATAACTAGAATAGGTATACTTTTAAACTTTTCTTTAGATCTAATTAAAATTAATACTTCTGTTCCCGACATATCTTCCATTTCTTTATCTAAAACGATGAGATCAAAGTCTTTTTTTTCTAGTAAATGAATTGAGTGAAAGCCACCTTCGGCCACATCAACATCAAAGCCCTTAATCCTAAGTGTAGAACTTAGCAATTGTCTTTGTTTGTTGGAGTCATCAACAATTAATATGCGTTTTGTATTATCTTTAATCATAATTATTTGATATTTTAACGTAGATTTTGTGATGTTCCTAGAAGAGCATTTTGTGCTGCGGAGAAGATGTGAAACCAATATTAACCGTACTTAGTGATATTAAAAAAACATTAACTGGACTAGATAAAGAAGAAAAAAAATTAGTCAGTTTTCTACTTTTGTCAGTTTTTTCAGTATTACTATCTTATCCAATCATTCGTTCAACGACCTCTGCGATTTTTTTTGATGCTTATGGAGCAAAAAAGTCACCTTTAAGTTGGACTTTTTCGATTGTAGCAATCAGTATTTTTGTATTTATTTATAATAAGTTTCAAAGAAAGGTGAATATTCAACTTTTATATTTAGGAACGAGCTTATTTTCTTTAATATTTTTTAGTTTACCTTATTTCGTTGGAGACTTATTTAAACCTCTTGCCTATGGCCTAGTCGTTTGGAAAGAAGCTTATATCGTTTTATGCATTCATATTCTATTTGGACATTTTAATGCTTCCCTAACAATAAAGCATGCGAAGTCTTTTTACGGAATAGTGGGAGCGGTAGGAAGTATTGGTGGAATTTTAGGTAGCGTAATTACCAAACAATTAACTCACCATATGAATGTAGAGTTGATTTTAATGATTGGTTCAGTAATAGTTCTTCTTTCTGGAATCTTTTTTATGCTTTGTGATTCATCAGAGTGTCTTTCAAATGAAGGTGAAGAAAAGGTAAAAGCGCCATTGAGTGCAATTTCAGAGGTAAAGCAATATGTTTTTTTATTGTGTGTGATTATCTCTTTGACACAATTTTGTATTAATATAGTTCATTTTAATTTCAATATTGCTCTTGAGCAGACTTATTCTGAGAAAATTTTGCAGACCAGATATTTAGGAGAAGTATTTACTTGGGTAAATACAATTAACTTTATTTGCCAAATTTTCTTTGTTCCATTTCTTTTAAATCTTGTACCTCCTAAAAGTGTTCATAAGGGAATTCCAATTTTATATACCTCTCTCTTAATAGGTGTTATGACTCTGTCTCCAAATTTATTTGGATATTCATTATTATTTGTAACTTTTAAGGGGGTCGATTATTCAATTTTTTCCTCGGCTAAAGAACTTATGTATTATCCACTTACTAAGGCGCAAAAATTTGGAGCTAAATACTTAGTTGATATGATCAGTTATAGAGGAGCAAAAGGATTGGTTTCTGTATTATTGATTTTTGTTCAAAGTAAATTAATATTAAATACTGTGCTTTATGTTTGCTTAGGTGCATGGATGATATGTTTAATAATTTTATTCAATAGACCAGTAGCAAAAGATCTATAATTTTTAAGGAGTAATATATGAGTAACCCTTTATTAGAAGAATTTAAAGGAAGTTTTAACACACCACCTTTTAGTCAAATTAAAGATGAACATTTTTTACCAGCTTTTGAAATTGCTTTAAAAGAAGCAAGAGAAGATATTGCAGAAATTAAAAAAGTAGATTCTCCTACATTTGAAAATGTTATTAAGGCATTAGTTTTTTCAGGAGAAAAATTATCTAGAGTGTCATCTGTATTCTTTAACTTAACTTATTCACACACAAATGATCAAAAACAAGAAATAATGAAAGAGATTTCGCCTAAACTTACTGAGTTTCAAAACGATATTCTTTTAGATCAAGAACTTTTCAACAAAGTAAAGGCCGTTTGGGATAATAAAAATACATTTAATTTAAGTAGTGAAGAAGAAATGGTTTTAGAAAAAGAGTACAAATCATTCACTCGTAATGGAGCTCTATTAAATGATAAAGATAAAGAAACTTTAAGAGAAATTGATAAAGAATTTTCTAAACTCTCAATAGATTTCGGAGAAAATGTTTTAAAAGAAACGAATAGTTATGAGTTACATATAACTAATGAAGCAGATCTTGAAGGCCTACCAGAAGGGGCAATTGAAGCTGCTGCTCATGAAGCTAAAGGTCGAGATAAAACAGGATGGGTATTTACACTTCAAATGCCTAGCTATTTTCCACTTTTAAAGTATGCAAAGAATGCTGAAATTAGAAAAGAAATTTTTATAGCTTCAGCTAAAGTTGCTAATAATGATAATGAGTTTGATAATAAAGAAATTGTTAAAACACTAGCTAATCTAAGGCATAAAAGAGCTGTGTTACTTGGATATAATTCTCATTCAGATTACGTACTTGAAAATAGAATGGCGCAAACCACTAACAAAGTTTTAGATTTTCAAAAAGATTTACTCGATAAATCAAAACCTCATGCTCTAAAAGAGCATGGAGAGCTAGAAAAATTTGCTAAAGAAACTGATGGTCTAAATGAATTGATGCCGTGGGATCGTTATTATTATATGGAAAAATATAAACAAAAAGTCTTAGACTTTGATTCTGAAGAAGTCAGACCGTTCTTGAAACTTGAGAATTGTATTGATGGAATGTTTCAAGTTGCTAATAAGCTATATGGATTAAAATTTAAGGAAAGAAATGATATCGATAAATATCATGAAGATGTTAAGACTTATGAAGTTACAAATGAGACTGGAGAATTAGTAGGCGTATTTTATGCAGACTTTTTTCCAAGAGAATCGAAAAGAGCAGGAGCATGGTGTTCAGATTTAAGAGCTCAGTTTGTTAAAGATGGAACAGATCATAGACCTCATGTAACCATTGTATGTAACTTTACAAAACCGACAGATAAAAAACCATCACTTCTTAATATGATGGAGTTAACAACTTTATTTCATGAGTTTGGGCATGCTCTACATAATTTACTTTCTAAGTGTAATTATCCAAATGTTTCAGGAACAAGTGTTTTATGGGATTTCGTTGAACTGCCATCTCAAATTTTAGAGAATTGGTGCTATGAAAAAGAGTGTTTAGACTTATTTGCTAGACACTATGAAAGTGGAGCGCTTATTCCACAGAACCTAATTGATAAAATTAAAAAATCATCTTCATTTCTTGAAGGTCTTGCAACAATTAGACAATTGAGTTTTGGTATTTTAGATATGGCCTGGCATAAAGCTGACCCAAGTAACATAAATTCAATTAATGATTTTGAAAAAGAAGTTCTAAAAGAAACTAAAATTGGAAAGAGTTATGAGGATGCAAATATAAGTTGTAAATTTTCTCATATATTTAGAGGTGGATACTCGGCAGGGTATTATTCATATAAATGGGCAGAAGTTTTAGATGCAGATGCTTTCGAATACTTTAAAGAAAATGGTATATTTAATAAAAGTATTGCCAAGAAATTTAAAGAAAATATTCTTGAAAAAGGTGGAAGTGAAGCTCCAATGGATTTGTATATTAAGTTTAGAGGAAAAGAACCAAGTGTTGATGCATTATTAAGAAGAGCTGGCCTATCTTAAATGAGATAGGAACTCTTCTTTAGCATTTTTCCAAGGTGTGCTTTGCTTTTCAAAATTAATTAAATGTTCAATTAATTGATCTGAAAAATCAATACTACTTTCTTTAGGAAGAATAGAAGGTAAGTTATCAATTGCCTGAACAAATACATCTGTACCTTTAACTTGTTCGAGTGGAGCGTCCCATGAGGTTATTGAGTTGTATACAGGAATTGGGTTTAGATCACTAGATGGATCACAACTGACGTCTGAAATAATTCTCAACTTATGAGGAGATTGAAGCATTTCTAAGTTTAAAAAAGGTTCAATTTTTTTAGTCATTAGTACTGTATTTACAAATAAGTCATGGTCTAGAATTTCTTGAAAATGACTTTTTCCTTTTGTTTCTTCATAGTCCCAATTTGTAGATTTTAAACCAAGGTCCGTTATGGCCTCAACTGCCCCTTGACCACTTCTACCTTTTGCACCAATGATAATTGAATTAATTTTAGTTGATATTTTTTGCTTAATTGAATTTATTAGAGCTTCTTTATTTGGAAAAGATTTAACTTTAAATTTTTTATCAAAATAGAGGGCCACTCCAAGTGCTGCCCCAACATAACCGGCCCATTTTCCAAATGCAGCTATTCTTCGTTTGCTTTCATCCGTTAAATATTCTAAGTCAAAGAGTGTTCCTCCACCTAACTTGTATCTATTTAATACTTTCTCATAACCACTTTGCCCCTTAAAAACATGAGCAAAATAAATATGCTGGTGAACTAATTCAAAGTCATCTTCGGGCAATTCTTTTAGACCTATAATAATTGTATCCTTTGAAGCATTTTGCCAGCTACCTTGTTTCACAATTTCACAACCTATTTTTTCATATTCATTAGTTGAAAAAATCCTTGTTTCTGATTCTTCAACACAAATGCTGTGACCAAACTCTAGAAGTCTCTGAGCATTTTTTGGTGTAATTGGTGTTCGACGTTCATTGTCTTTTACTTCATGCCTTAACCAAAGTTTCATAATTAATCCTTAATAACTTGACCAAGAGTTTCATAGCTTTTACCGATACCTGAAACAATTTTTTCAGTTACTTCTCTCACGGAAGAAATTTTGTCTGTAAACTCTATTGAAGGACCAGCACACCAAACTGATTTATAAGTTGCTCCAAAGGCTGCACTTTCTAAGGCCTTCATTCCCTTATAATAAGTCAGCATTTTTACATACTTTTTTACTGATTTATTATTATTTAAAAAAGACTCTATAAAATTTTGTTCAGTACCTATCTTTTCAACATAAGGTGTTTTAATTACAGTACACGGTGTACCTGAAATTTTTGTTGTTAAAACAATGTCGTTGGCACCGTAATCTACAATCGCTTGTTTATATTCTTCTGATACACTTGCTTCTTTAGTTGCTATATAGGGACTCCCAATAGACACACCTTCAGCACCAAGGGCCAAAACAGAAAGTAATCCCTCAGAGTTTCCAACTCCACCAGCTGAAATGATAGGAAGCTTACAATGTTTTTTAAGCATGGGGATTAAAACAGAAGGGGCCATTGGACCGGCATGTCCTCCCGCTCCAGAGTTAACTGCGATGATAGCATCTGCTCCAATTTCTTCAACTTTAAGAGCATATTTTAAATCTGTAACATCACAAAATATTTTGGTTTTTTTATCTTTAAATTTATCTATGACTAACTTAGGTCCACCAAGGGAGGTTATAATGAAGTCCGGTTCTAAATCTAAACAAATTTTAATTTGCTCATCAAGCTTCACATTAGACTTATTAACAATAAGATTAACTCCAAATGACCCTCCTGTTTCCTTTATTTCAGTGAGGGCAGACCGCAGTTCTTCAGTTGTTCTGTAGTTTAGTGCAGGAACACAGCCCATAATACCTGAGTGAATTGCTTCGATAAGCATTGAAGTATTTGATACAAGGAACATTGGAGCTTGTATAATCGGATATTTAATATTGAAATTTTCAGTTAACCACGTCTTCATCTTTCATCCTTGTGTAAGAGTTTATTAGGTTCAAGAAGATAGAACTGTATTATAATCTTTTTATCCATCTTTTAAAATGTTAAGGAGTAACATCTTGAAGATTTTATCTTTATTACTTTTATTTTTATCTTTTAATTCTTTTGGTGAGGACTACCAATGGATCACTATTGACCGGACTGGTTTAAATGCATTTCAAGAGCACTCTCTTGAAAGTGTTGAAGCTAAATCTAGTGCGATGAGTGATATAGCTATTGTAAACCTTTCTGAAGACAAATCATTTGATATGCATGAAGTTATGCACCATGATTTGAATAGATGTGCTGGCTATATTAGGCATAAAACCTATGAAGAAGCAGTTCAATATGTTAAGGAAGCAAAAGAATTTTCTAAGCTCGCTGAAAATGGAATCTTTGCTGACTATAAAATTGATCAACAAAAAATTGTTAATAAGTTGATTTCTAGGGTTGAAGAAAACGTTATTAGAAAAACTATCACAAAATTATCTTCTTACAATAATAGATATTATAAAGCTGAAACAGGAGTTGAGTCTTCAAAATGGATTCATGGGCTATGGAAGAAACTAGTTGAAGGTCGCAATGATGCAATGGTTAAGCTTGTTAATCACAAAAATTGGCCTCAGCAATCAATTATCTTACAAATTAAAGGTAGTGAGAAACCAAATGAAATAGTTGTAATTGGTGGACACGCTGACTCTATCGCTGGTTTTTTTGGTGGAGCAGGTTCTAGGGCACCGGGAGCGGATGATAATGCTTCTGGAATCGCAACAATTAGTGAAATCATTAGACTGATTGCAAAGTCAGGTTATAAACCAAAAAGAACAATTATGTTTATGGGTTATGCAGCTGAAGAAGTTGGACTACTTGGTTCTAAAGATATTGCTAAGCAATTTAAGTCGACAAATAAGGATGTTGTTGGAGTTCTTCAATTAGATATGACAAATTTTCAAGGATCAAACCTTGATATCGTTATGATGACAGATTATACAAATAAAAATCAAAATGAATTTGTTGGGAAACTGATTGATGAATATTTACCAAATTTATCATGGGGATATGATAGATGTGGATATGGATGTTCTGATCATGCTTCATGGCATAATGCTGGATATCCTGCTTCAATGCCATTTGAGTCAAAGAAAGGTGATATGAACAGAAGAATCCATACTAAAAATGATACTTTAGAAAATATGGGTGGAACTGCTGACCATGCGTCTAAGTTTGCTAAGCTAGGTCTGGCCTTCTTAGTAGAGATGGATCGTTAAAATAATTCAATTAAATTTAATATACAAAGAAGGCGCTTTTATAGCGCCTTTTCTATATACGTTTGACCTCACGTGTTGTATTTCATATCCTATAAAAGTATGATAATTAGTTATGGGTTTGTCGGGAGTTAAATGTCGAATACAATTAATGTCAGTCTGGCAAATTTTGAAGAAATAAAAAAATATTTACCCACTGAAAGAGCTGCAATCGTATCTCATGGAACTATTAGCGATTCGCAAGAATTAGTTCGTTCTGTCGAAGAAGCTGAGAAAATATTAAATCATATCGAAAATATCCAAAAAACGATTTTTAAATGTTTGTCTGATAATCCATCACTAGAAAGTATATTTGAAGAACAATTCATATCTTTTATAGAATTTTCAGATCAAAAAACTATATATGATTTATGTTTTTTAGATACAACGTTATTTCCAGAGCAAGTTGATTTTACCTTTGCAACAGAAGACAGTGTCGAGTTCGATACATTAATTGAGTTTGAAAAATTTTTTAAAGATTGGGCGATAGAACATGAATTAAATCATAAAAAAACTCAAATCTTAATTAGAGAAGAATTTGAAGATGAGATTCAAATAAAAGAATTAGATTGCCACTGTCAATCTTGTGTTGCTGATTATAGGACAAAATTAAGAGAATCTATTTATAACTATTCTAAAGAATTGATTCTGAGCTCTTATGAAGAAATTGATAAACAAGTAAATAATGGATTAAATTACGTTTCTGATATTTTTTATACAATGCAGAAGTCTATCGATAAGAAATTTCAAAAGATTAGGCATAGGCTTAGAAGAGCAACAATTAATAAGCTTGAATCTCAAATTAAACATCTCATAAAAGATAAGTATCGTTACCCATCTGATCTTGCAATCAAACATATAGAAATCAATTTGAATCCTTTTTGTGTTGCTTATCTTCGCTCACAAGGTTTACGTGCAGATCTAATATCTAGTGATGAATATGATAGATACTATGCTCAAGTCTCAACTAATATTTGGAGAAATGAACGATATCATGAAAGAGAGTTTAAAAAATTTATTAAATCGATTCTTTTCTTAAAAAGAAAAGATATCTCTGCAAATATCTTAAAAGAGCATCTTGGTGAATTTTGGTCACACTCAAGTGCTAGGCAAATTAAAAGAAAAATTGTCTATCATATGGGACCCACAAATTCTGGTAAGACTTATCATGCCATAGAAGCTTTAAAGCAAGCAGAAAAAGGATGCTACCTTGCACCACTTAGATTACTTGCTAGTGAGCTTTACGATACTTTAAATCTTGCTGATGTTAAAACATCTCTACTTACCGGTGAAGAAGTTATTGAAGTTGAAGGTGCGACACATTATTCATCTACAATAGAAATGGCCAAATTATCTTCAGTATTTGATTGTGTCGTCATTGATGAAATTCAAATGATTACAGATCCTCAGAGAGGATGGGCCTGGACTAGGGCACTAGTAAATATATTTTCTCCTGAAATACATATTTGCGGTGATCCATCTGTTCTATCTTTGATTGAAGAAATTGTTAATCTATGTGGTGATGAACTAGAAATTAAAACATATGAAAGAATGACTGAGCTCAATCTTGAAAATCGAGCTTTAAAACTTGAAGAATTGCAAAAATCTGATGCCCTAATAGTTTTTTCAAGAAGAAATGCTTTAAAACATAAACATTTATTAGAACAAAATGGGTTTAGAGTATCAATTATTTATGGAATGTTAAGTCCTGAAGTTAGGAGAGAGCAAGCAAGAAAATTTGATGAAGGTGAAACTGATATAATTGTTTCAACAGATGCAATATCTATGGGAATGAATCTTCCAATTCGAAGAATTGTTTTTTCGACTCTATCAAAATTTATTAATAGTGTTGAATATATAATTACAGATAGTGAAATTAAACAAATTGCTGGTCGTGCTGGAAGATATAAAAGGTATCCTATTGGATATGTAAATTATATTGAAGGTATAGAAGGTGGGCATGAGAAAATAAAGAGAGCAATAAATATAGAGCTCAAGCAAAAAGAGCGATGTATGGTAGGTCCTGACTTAGATATATTTGCTCAAGTTAATACAGCGTTAGAAAAAAATAATTTACCACTTTTAAAATTATCTGATTTTTTAAGACTATTTAATACAATGCAATTTAAAGATCCATTCTACTGTGTCCAATTAAAGGAAATGATTGAAGTTGCTGAGATGGTTGAAGATATAGATTCAGAATCAGTTTTGAATACGGGTGAGATATTTGGTTTTTCATGTGCCCCTGTGAATTTGGGACTTTCGGATCATGTTCAATATTTCATGTGGATACTGGGTCATTATGTTAGGGGAGAAAGTGTTAAGTATTCTCCGATAGATTTCAAATCAAATGATATAGATTATTTAGAAACATCTATTAAGTGTATGGAATTATATCAATGGTTATCTAGACACTTTGGGAAAAAATTATTTGATTTTAATGAAGTAGAGTTATTGCACAATAAGGGTTTAGCTGTCGAAAAGCTGAATGAATTGCTTTCAGAAAAATTTGTTCCAAAGTTTATGAAGAAAGGTTTCAGACATAATAGAGGAAATAGAAAAGGATCTTATTCGAAATCTAGAAATGATAGAGATAAAAATGAGAACTCTTCATTTTCTAGAAAAAAGTCTGGTTTTAAAAAGAAAGGATTTAAGAAAAAAGGATTCAAAAAGAAAGGCTTTAAAAAGTCTGGCTTTAAGAAGAAGTCTTTTGGTTCAAAGAGCTCAAAAAGCAAAAAATAAAATTTATGAAGTTAGAGGAATACTTATCGCAAATTATCCTATCTGAAAATTTAGACTTTAAGCTCTTAGATCCATCTATTATTACTTCTTTTGATCCATCTAAAAAAGACTATAGCTATAAAGCTCCAGGACGTTCAAATAATATTAAATTTAGTGAAAAACAGCTTAAATTTCCAAAAGAGAATTCATTAATTAATGATGATAAAAAAAGAGTCGCACTTCACTCTTTTGCAAACCACGAGTTATTAGCTGTAGAAATTATGGCCCATGCGATATTGCAATTATATAAATCTGATGAACAGTTGCCGATAGTAAAAACACTTTTAAATACTATCAAAGACGAACAAAAGCACTTTAAATTATACAATAAGCGAATGGGGGAGTTAGGTGGGGGATTCGGAGAATTTCCTGTTAATGATTTTTTCTGGAAACATATGAGCTCTATTTCTAGCTTTGATGAATACTTTGCAATAATGTCTTTAACATTTGAAGCAGCTAATCTAGATTTTGCAAATCATTATAGAAATATATTTAAAAAAATGGATGATATTAAAACTTCAAATGTTTTAAAAATTGTATTTGATGATGAAATATCACACGTACATGTTGGTGCTGTTTGGTTAAATAAGTGGAAAGAAGATAAGAGTTTATGGGAATACTATTCAGAAACACTGCCTTGGCCTATAACTCCTGCTAGGTCAAAAGGTATTTCCTATAATCGAAATCATCGTTTAGAAGCGGGAATAAGTTCAGCGTTTTTAAATGAGCTTGAAGCTTTTGATGATAGTTTTGGTATAACAAAGCGGAAAAAATGATTACCTACAAAGTAAACTTTGATTATGAGTATAAGCTATACGATTTAAATTCTCCAAAAAATATTAATGATCTTGAATATATTTTCTTTCTCATTCAAGAAAGTCCTTGCCGTTTATTAACCTCTAAAAAATATTCAGAAGAATTTCTGAATATAGCAAAAAGTGTTAATAATACGGAAATTGAAATAGTTGAAAAATCAGACAATGTGCAAAATTGGTGGGGAAAACTTCAAAATATTAAAATTGAAAGAGAAATTAACTCAAAAATAAATTTTCATAAGATACTTAAAAGCGAAGATGTGATTACTGACGTGACGGATATTAATCAAGATCAAAAGTATTTTGTACAATCACCCTATTTATTTTCAGGAATAGGTAATAAAATTTTAAATGGTAATGAATTAAAAAAAAATGAGGATATATCACAATATTTAATTCGGCCTTATTATAAGAAAGTAATTGATTTAGGTATAAAGTGGACGGGTCCAGTCCATGATCTTTTCATTTCTGTATCAGATGAAAAAGGAGCATATAAAGGAACATATATTAACTCGGATCAAGTCGAAGAAAAATTAAAATATAGAATCAAAGAATTAATTTTAAAATTTAAGGAAGAATCACAAAAAGTTTTTAAGATCTATGCTGAGAAATATCAAATAAGCAGCTTACAGATTGATGGCTTTATTGCTCAAAAAGAGGATGGTTATTTTCTGGTTTTAAGTGAGTGTAATTATCGTCGAACAATGACTGATATTATAAAAAATTTAAGAAAAACCTGCTCGGACCCATACGCTTTTGTGTCTTTATCTTTTAAAAATAGTGATAAATTGGATAATAATAGTATAATTAATTTATCGCCAAAAAACTCGAAAAGTACTTTGAAGGTAATTGAAAGGTTGAATATAAAGGATCTTGAGTAAAAATGTCAGATGATTTAATTAGTAAAATTAAAAAAGCATTTGGGAAAAAGGAAGAAGAGCATCATGCTGATTCTGATTCAACAAAGACTTTTCTATTTGATCATGATCAAACAAAAACTAGAATTAATGAAACAAGAACAAATATAACTAGAACAGGTTTACTGCAAGGGAATGAAGACGAGACACAAGTTATAGACAATAGTAATAATTCCTCTAATCGGC
>CAXHCD010000057.1:0-23131 GCA_964015265.1 uncultured Oligoflexia bacterium | reverse complement strand
ACGAGCTCTATCGTCGGCAGCGTCAGATGTGTATAAGAGACAGATATATGTGTATCAATTGTTCGATCAGTTACGTGAACATTTCCATCTTGAATTTGAGAAACTAAATACTTTCTAGTAAATACTTTTCCTGGTTGCCCCATAAAAATACAAAGTAATTTATATTCTGAAAGAGTTAGCTCTAATTCTTTATTATCAATCCACGATTTGCATTGATCTAAATCTACTTTTAGATCTTGAATTATATATACGTTTTTATTATCGTTATTAGTTACCTGAGTACTTTGGCCAGCTCCTCTTCTTAGTAAGGCCCTAACTCTAGCTAATAATACATTATTATCAAAAGGTTTTGTTAAGTAATCATCTGCACCTGCATCAAGTCCTTCTACAATTTGATCGGGACTTGTGAGAGCTGTTACCATGAGAATAGGTGAGTTTTTTGTGGGTTTAAAATTTCTAAGAAACTTACAAATATCTACTCCATTACTACCTGGTAGCATACGGTCGAGTATATATAATTTGTATTCATTTTCATTTTGTTGAATATGATCTAAAGCTAAATTACCATCTTCAATTAAATTTGCTTGATATCCTTGAGATTCAAGATGAAGTTTTATGATCGTACCAATATCATTTTCATCTTCGACAATTAAGATTTTTTCATTACTCATTTATTTGTCCTTTGTGAAATTGTCATTTAACCTTGTATGACGAATATCTTCTCCTGTATCTAGAAAAATCACATCTTCCGCTATATTAGTACAGTGATCTCCAATTCGCTCTAAGTTCTTTGCTATTCTTATAACACCAAAGGCTTCATCGAAATCCATATTATTATTCTTAATATGATTAATATAAGATCTTAACAATTTCTTGTTCATTTCATCTACATGTTGATCTCTTTGAATGACATCAATTGATAATCTTCTATCAACATTAATAAATGCATCAATTGAATCTTTTATTTGAGCTTCAACTTCTTGTGCCATATTAACTAAATCTTGTGGAAATTTATCTAGAAGTTTTTGAGATCTCTTTATATTTACAGCTTGATCAGCAATTCTTTCCAAGTCCGCATTAATTTTCATTATAGATATTATTAATCTTAGATCACTTGCAAGAGGTTTCATAAGGGCCAAGAATTTAAAACATTCATCATCAATTTGCGTATGGAACTTATTTATTTGATCCTCAATTTGAAACACTTGATCTTTTTGAGTTTTAACATCACATGCTAACTTGAAGTTTTCCTCAGTTAGAGAGGCCATTTTTATAAGAGATTCTTTAATCTTTTCTGCTGAGTTATCCATTAGCCAAACCTTCCAGTAATATAATCCTCAGTCTTTTTTTCTTTCGGATTTGTAAATATTTGTGAACTTTCACCATGCTCAATTAACTCGCCCAGTATGAAAAAGCTAGTATAATCGGCGACTCTAGCAGCCTGTTGCATATTGTGAGTTACAACAACAACTGAGTATTCATTTTTTAGTTCTAGCATTAATTCTTCAATTTTAGCTGAGGCAATTGGATCAAGAGCAGAAGTTGGCTCATCCATTAGCAAAACGGGAGGATTTACGGCCAAGGCCCTAGCGATACAAAGTCTTTGTTGTTGCCCTCCAGATAATGATGTACCTGGATCATTTAACTTATTTTTAACTTCTTCCCATAGGGCAGCCTTTTTTAGACAAGTTTCGGCAACTTCCATAAGGTAGGCCTTATTAGTTTTTCCCTGTAACTTTAATCCTATAACTACATTTTCAAAAATACTCATGGCCGGAAATGGATTTGGTTTTTGAAAAACCATTCCAATACTTTTTCTAATTTGCACAGGGTCAGTACCTGGAGCATATATATTTTTTCCTAATAAAATAACTTCTCCACTAACTTTTGCATTCGGTACTTCTTCATGAATTCTATTTAGACATCTGATATAAGTCGATTTACCACAACCAGATGGGCCAATGATAGCTGAAATAGATTTTTCAGGATAATCAATACTGATTCCTTTTACTATTTCTGCACTTCCAAAAGATGCTTTTAAATTTTTAACACTTAGTACAGTCATAATTATCTCGAGATTACCTTTCTATAAAATGTTTTAACTTTGTCTCTATTAATCAATGTTCTTGCCGTTAAATTTAAACCTAGAACTATTGCAATTAGTACAAATGAACCTGCCCAAGCTTGTCTTTGCCAATCTTCAAATGGAGAAATAGCATAGTTATAAATTTGAACAGGAAGAGATGCCATTGGTGAAGTAGGATTAAATGATAAATACATATGTCCAAAGGCCGTAAATAAAAGAGGTGCCGTTTCACCAGCTGCTCTTGAAATAGCTAGAATTATTCCAGTAAAAATTCCGGATAGTGATCCTTTGACAATAATAAAGTAAATAACCTTCCATTTTGGAAGACCTAATGCAAGGCCAGCTTCTCTAATATGATTGGGAACAAGTTTTAAAATTTCTTCAGTTGATCTAACGACTATAGGTAAAATAATAATTGATAATGCAAATCCTCCCGCCAGTGCCGAAAAGCCTTTAAAAGGAACAACAACTAGAAGATAAGCAAAGATTCCAATAACAATTGAAGGAACACCAGTTAATAGATCAATTGTATATCTAAGAGTTGCTGGTAAGATGCCCTTACCGTATTCACTTAAATAAATTCCACAAATGAGTCCAATTGGAATAGCAATGACTGCTCCTATTGATACTAAATATAATGTACCTAAAATGGCGTGAACCATACCTCCACCAACTTCACCAACTGGTTTAGGTAGTTTAGTAAAAAAATCTAAATTAATAGAGCCTATACCCATTTTAAAAACATGAGAAACAACTAAAATTAATGGAGTAATGACAAGTATTGAAGCGATTACAAGACTTGCTAAGAATAAATAATTTTTTAATTTTCTATATTTAAAAAACATTATTTAAATCCTTTTTTAACAGAAAATTTCCAAACTATAAATCTGGCCAATGCATTAATTACTAGTGTTACCATAAATAATAAAACTGCTATTAAGCATAGTGATGCAACATGTAGATCAGATGAGGCTTCAGCATATTCGTTGGCAATGACTGATGCCATTGTCGCTCCAGTAGAAAAAATTGACATACTAATTTTAGGAGCATTTCCAATGACCATTGCTACGGCCATGGTTTCTCCAAGGGCCCGTCCTAGTCCTAAAACTATTCCGCCCATAATTCCTGCAAATGATGGCCTTAATACGGTAAGCTCAATCATCTCTAGTCGTGTTGCTCCTAGGGCCAAAGCAGCTTCTTTTTGATGAGGAGGTATCGTTTTAAATACTTCTCTACATATTGATGTGATAGTAGGAATAATCATTACCGACAGAATCATCGAGGCACTTAAAATTCCAATACCAAAACTGGGTCCACCAAAAACACCCACACTAGAAATATTTTCTTTTATCCATGGAGATAATGAATCACTTACCCAAGGAACGAGGTAGAACAGTCCCCAAAGTCCAAAAACGATTGATGGGATTGCTGCAATCATTTCAACAAATAGACCAATAATATTTCCAAGCCATTTTGGACATATTTCATTTATAAAAACAGCCACCATAACGCTAAGTGGAGCTGCAAATAATAGTGCTAGAATTGAAGTGAAAACAGTTCCAAAAATAAATGGAAGTGCACCAAATTCATCCTCAACAGGGTTCCACTTTTTACTTAGAAAAAAATCTATGACACCAAATTCAGTAATCGCTTCATTAGAAGCTTTAATGAGGAAAAATACTAAAGAAAATAATAAAATTACCACAAGAAAAGCAATGCTTTTCATGAAATAATAATTAATTAGATCTTCTTTTCCAGAAGGTTTCAATTGAGCCTCGCCAATAAAAAACCAGGGTCTAGGCCCTGGTTTTAAATTTTCATTTTTTGTTAGTGTAGCGGATTTCAAGTTAATATCCATTAATCCATGCCTATTTTGTAACTTTTACTTCCATTTTTTTAGCAAGTACTTTTGGAAGTGGGGCATAGTATAGTTCAGCGGCATATTTCTGACCAGTCGTAAGTGCCCACTTTAAAAACTCTTTAAGCTTAGTAATTTTTTCATTTTTATTTTCTGGTAATAGGATGTAAGTGAAACCAGATATAGGGTAAGACCCACTTCCTTCACTATCTGTAATTGAAACTTTTACATTTGAAAAATCTTTTAATTTTGCAGCTGCCAAAGAAGTAGATTCAATACTTGGAGTTACAAATTCACCTTTTTTGTTTTTTAAGGCCACAGTAGTAATTTTATTTTGAACTGCGTATGAGTAGTTTATATATCCAATCGAACCATATCTTTGTTTAATAACACCTGTTACACCGCTATTACCTTTTGCCCCAATTCCCGCTGGCCATTGAACGGCCTTACCTGAACCTATTTCAGATTTCCAAGCAGTGTTAACTTTTGATAAATAGTCAGTATAAATTGCTGTTGTACCCGATCCATCAGCTCTATAAACTGGAAGAATAGGTTTATTTGGAAGTTTTAACCCCTTGTTTAAGGCCGTAATGGCCGGATCATTCCATTTAGTTACTTTTCCCATATAAATATTGGCCAGAACTTCACCAGTAAGTTTTAAACCTTTAAGATCTTTTAAATTATAACCCACTGCTACTGCTCCAATTACAGTTGGAATATGATGAACTTTCCAAGCAGCTTTTTTCTCATCCTTAGCTTTCATAGGAGCATCCGAAGCACCAAAGTCTACTGTTTGCTTTATTAATTGTCTGATACCACCACCTGAGCCAATTGCTTGATAGTTGAATTTAGCGTCTTTATCTACTTTGTTATATTCCTGAAACCACTTAGTATAAATTGGATATGGAAAGCTAGCTCCGGCTCCATTAATTTCCATTGCATTAGCAGATGTTAAAGTTAATACTGAGATTAACACTAGAAATAGTTTCATTGGGTCTCCTTATAGTTCATAAATAATTAACATCTATATATCAAAACCATCACGTTTTTTGTGTCAGGACTTTGTTGGCCAACTAAATTAAAAATGATGATATACTTTAAGGAATATATAAATATGGAGAATTAAATGATTTCAAATAAGAGAGGTTTCTCTTTAGTAGAGGTTATGGTTGTTTCGTCTATAATGGTCGTTGGGGCCATGGCGATAGTAAAATTTCAAGGTCAATCACAAAATACAAATAAAAAAATGGAGAAAAGACTGAGTGCATTGTCTCTAAAGCAAGATTTGCAGATTATCTTATCTGACACATCTGCATGGGCCAATAATCCATCAGAAGAGCTCCCATCAAATGATAATAGGTCTAAGTATTATTTTGAAAAATCTAAAAAAGTAGGGCTCGTTCCTTTAACGCAAATTGGGGCTGAATCGGATCAAGATCCTCTTTTTAAATGTCCACAGGGGATTAAAAGCTGTCATTTAGCATTCTTTGATTATTTTGGCAGACATCTAAGTGGTGATGAAGTTGGGGGAAAATCTAATATTTTCAGAGCTTATATTGAACAAGAAGAAGGTCAGGGAAAAGTAACGAGGTCTAGGCCACCCATTTTGAAAGTTGTGATTGAAGATATGGCAAGAAGCTCCGATGCTCGATTAAATAGAATGATGTTTTACGTAAATAGATACATTAAAAAAGGAGCTCCTAACTCTGTAGCAAGGAGCGCTTGTTATAAAAAGTTAATGTCTTATAGTTATGGTTTTAAAGATATAGTTATCGATGTTTGTAAAAATGCTACAAATAAATATTATGGTGACTGCTTTGTTAAAGCTAAGAAAATGACAGAATTAACCACCAAGGAAGTAGGGGTGTTGTGTAATAAATCTACAAGCATTGCTCCAATACATTGTTTTGAAGAATCTAAAAAAATTGCAGGAAATTTAAGGAAAGTATCTAGGTTAATTCTTTGTTCTGGAGCGAAGTCAAATGCACCATTAAACTGTTATAAAACTTTAAAAGAAAGGCAAGTCTCTTCTCAAATCAGAGATACATATGGAATAAAGGTATGTGCAAGATCTTTAGATGCTTCTCCTGCGAACTGTTTAGCTGATTTATATAAACTTGGGGAGCACGGACTTAACTCAACGTTATTTCTATGCCCCCATCATAAACTCTAAAACTTATAGCAAGTAATAAGTTGTTCAGGCATATTATTGCCCATGAAAGTTAATTTAAATAGAGTCTGGATATCTCCATTAGCAAGTCTTGAAGTTTGACCTTCTCCTTTTAAAACATCTGAGTTAATGTTTTGAACAAGTTGACTTCCTTTACAAGATGCCTTCATTTTTGCGATTGGTAATTCAGGATCAAGCTCGTAATCTCTCCAAACATCATCGGCCTTAATTGTTTCAACTTCGCCATTATCTTCACGAAGCTCATATACTTGAACACCATTTGAAATATATTGTTTAATATTTAATGTATACTCACTATCTTGATCGATACATTTAAAGCTTCCTGCAAGATTTGGACAGGCCCAAGTATTTAGTGAAATTAATAGCGTAGCTAATAAAAGTTTCATAATCTCTCCTTGATTTCTATGCAAAAATGCTATCAATGAGAGTTTTTAAAGTCAATTTATTGAGTTAACAAAGGCCCCTTGTTAAAGGGGCCAAAAGATATTATCCGATTAGTTTTAAAGCTAATTGACCACTTGAATTGGCCTGAGAAAGTACTGATGAACCAGCATTAGTTAAAATGTCTAGCTTAGTACTCTTTGCTGTTTGAGCAGCATAATCAGCGTCTCTGATTCGAGAATTTGCTGAACTTAAGTTTTCAGTTCCAACTTCAAGGTTTTGAATTGTTGATGATAATCTATTTTGAATGGCACCTAAATTTGATCTTTGTCCTGAAATTTTTTCAATTGCATTATCTAAAAAAGCAAGACTCTCTTGAGATCCTTCTTTTGTTTGTACTTGAAGTGAATTTATATCAAGAGATTCAAGTGTTGCATTAGTATTTCCTGCATCATAAGAAATACGATCTTGAAAGGCATCATTGTTTATACCAATTTGAAAATCATAAAAATCGCCTGATCCATTTAAAAGCTTTTTACCATTAAACTCTGTAACTTCAGAAATCCTTTGAATTTCTTGTTTTAAGTTTTGGTATTCAAGATCAGTAAATTTTCTCTCTGGAGTTCCAACTGTATCTGATGCTGATTGAATTGATAATTCTCTTAATCTGATTAAGATATTTGAAATTTCATTAAGTCCACCTTCAGCAGTTTGAATTAGTGAAATACCATCTCCTGCGTTTCTTTTCGCTTGTCCAAGAGATCTAATTTGAGATCTTAACTTCTCACTAATTGCTAAACCAGCAGCATCATCACCGGCCTTAACAATTCTACTGCCGCTAGATAGTTTAGAAAGTGTCTCAGCTTTGTCTTTGTTGTTAACACTTAAGGTTCTCTGTGCGGCCAAAGAAGATACATTTGTGTTAATACGTAGGCCCATTCATCCTCCAATAATTTTAAATTTAAATGTTAAGTTTTATTTCTATCCTAGAAGGTAATTTAAATTACTGAGCATACTACTCTGTGATTGACTTCGTTTTGTTTTAAAGTCACACACAAGATCGGATGGGGAAAATTTTTCTGAAGTAATTATTTAAAGTGAATTGTAAAAATTTAAAAGCAAAGAGATTACTTAAATACTTAAGTAATCTCTTTGGAATTTATTTATAATCTTGCCAAATATTTTGTAGGTGTAGTGCCATTGATCTTTGAGCTTCCGTAAGATCATCTCTTGATAAATATTTTTCAATTGTTAATATCGAACCATTCATCTCAATTGATCTTTGCTCAACTTTTGAATAAAGAGCATCTTGGCCAATATTCCATGCATGTAGATAAGATCTTAGACTTAAACTAAAGTGTCCTAATTCATTTGGTTTGTCTGTATCTTCATCAATTTTAAAATCTGTTTGATCCCAGAATACCATTGAGCTTTTTATAACAATTTTATCTATCTCAACAAAATTTGGAATTCTAACACCAAATTCTAGTTTTAATTTATTAACTAAAACATATTTTTTCATCGATTGAAAAACAATCCAGTTTAGATATTCCCAAGAATTATTTGCGAAAATATGGATTTTAAGTCTTCCGTCATTTCCAACAAAGTATGGGTTTCTGCAACCTGGCTCTTTTGGTCTTCCATAGTCATCTTGATTAAAGCAATGAAAATCAAGTTCTTCTGGAACGTCTAGGTATTTTTTGGCCTCTTTAACTAAAAGTGATCCACTTCTTGTTTTAGTAATGATTCCGCCGACTGCAGCTTGGATTCTAATATCTCTATTTTTAGCACTTGTTGCAAAGCTCATCACTAAAAGACTGAGTATTATTAATGCTTTCATAGTTTCTTCCTTGTTTATATTTTTTGAAAACTATTTTAGTAAAGCGTTGATGTCAAGAATTGGCCAGTTTAAATGTAAAATATACTCTTGCATCTAACTGTGTGCTATGAGTCATTATAAGGAAAAAATCAGGTCTCTAGTAGGTAGAGACCTAAAACTATTTAATTAAGGATGTTTGACACGTAGAGTCTGAAGCACTTATCTTTTGATCTTCTGATAGTACAATTGCCTTCATTCTTTTTTTCAATCAAAAACTCATAATACTCTGGTAAATCATCAGCTACTTGAAGAATTGATTTTCCTTCATGTTCTCCAAAATCTACAAAAACTTTGTCTTCTTCGATAATACCAGTTAGGGGACTGATTTCTTGCGCCATAATCCCTCCTTAGAATAGGCAAATTGATAAAGCATTCCTTTGCTTTAATACGACTCTTATAAATTATTGAAAAACAATTACGAAATGTGAAGAACTTTTTTAATATTAATAACTTAACCAACTTTGTCGGAAAAGTGAATGCACTTCTATGATTAAGATTCTTCCTTATTATTGGTAAAAAATAATCTAAAATAAAGAACGAGAAGTTTAAACTCTTGAGGATACTTGTGGGCCATTAAGAGCTTTACAAGATCCAAAGCTTCAAAAACAGTCGTAGCAGCTCTATACGGTCTCTCACTTATCATTGCCGTGATTATATCAGTAATGGCAATGATCATTGTTTCAAAGCCACTAACGATTTCTTCTTCCTCTTCATCCAGTATCTTTGTGTTTAAATTCATCAAACTAAAATGGTGATGATTTGCAATGATGTTTAGATAGCTTGGCCCAAGAGGTATTCGTCCTGCTAATATTTCTTTTGATAGACGAGGATGTTCCGCTAAAAGCTTTTTATCTTCTAGAGATAATTTATCTTGAGCATATTTAGATTTTGGGACGGCCGACATTCCAATATCTTTAAAATAACTTGTTATAAAAAGAGATTCAATTTCTTTATCACTATAAATTCTAGAGTGTTTTAAAATTCCAATTAAAAAAACAGAGGCCATTAATGGTTGTGAATAAATATAATGATGCTTTTGTTTTATAAAATGCTTATAAAGATCCTTTATATAGGATTGATTTTTCAATAGAAAGCTACATAAGTTTTTTACACTCTGATATTGTAAATTAAGTAATTCATCATTAGTAGGGTCGTTATATAAGTACTTTAAGTTAATAGATAATAGGTTGAGATGTTTTCTTCCTTTATTTAAAGGATTACCTATAGAAAGAGATCTTGTTATTGTTCTTAAGTTTTCATTTTGTAACTCAACGATCTTTATAAAATTGTGATCTTCAACAAATAAATTTGCATGTCTACTATGAATTAAATCTTTTAAAAGCTCTTTAGAAATTGGAGAGTTTTGTGCGATTTCAATTTCATAGACTCTATCTTCACTAATTGAATAAATATCGCAAGGAGCATTATCAATATAAAATAACTCTCTAATTCCTATTGGAGTTAGGGTAAAGCTTAATGAACTCTGCTTGATAATGTTAAATGCACTATTCATAATAACCACTTACTGCCTTTTATATGAGGCGATTTCCATACTCAATTTTAGAGTATTGGATAACTTCTTATCGTCTCTAAGAGATTAAAATTAAAGAAAATAGATGAATTAATTGACAATTTGCTTAAGAATTTCACCAATTTTGTCAGGAAATCTTAAATAATTTAACAAAAGGAACCGAAAAGGCGTTTAGATAAAGGGATTGAGAGAATTATGGCATTAAAATTATCTGATTATTTACAGGGTGAAATCGCCTCAACAGAACTTGAGTTAAATGATAGCGGTTCACTTAGTTTTCATTGGTCTAATTGGAATAGATGTTGCCAGTATCACAATAATTCTGAAAATAATGGAAAAATGTCTAATCAAATCGATCAGTCACTAGTTCACTTAAGAAATCATAAAATTTGGATAAAACATAACTTACAAACTGTTGAAACAGATCTTTATAATCTATATGAATCATACTTGGATAATAGAATAAGAGTACTTTGGTTTGAGCAAGAAAAAGACTCATTAATTTCCTTAGTTAGCGAAGGTGGACCCTATATACCACTTTCTTCTATGAGATGGTTTGATAAAGAGACGTATGAAAAATTTATTTATAAAAAAATATTAGCAAATACACTTCCATTGAGAGAGTTTAGACTGACTACAAATATTGAGGCTGTTTGCTACTTTGATGATATGGCAACTGACTTTGTTAAGGTAAGCATCTCCCAAATTTCAAAAGATGGAATTGTTTTAAAATTCGATTCAATCAGAACTTGGACAAAAATTGTTGGTGCTCAAGAAATTTGTATGGCCATCAGTTTAGAGAATATTGATTCAATTGAAATGGAAGAATTGGGATTAAGACCTTCAGACTTTGTTGAATTAAACAATTCTAAACAAAAATATGTAGTATATAGAGTATCTCCTTCAGTAGTTAAAAGAAATGTTGAAAGAAATAAAAGGTTTATTCATCAAAGAGAATACTTTGTGTTTTGCTACTTTTCAGAGCTTAGACCAATAATGGGACAAAACATTTTACAAGAAGCTTTAGTTCCATTCATCGAAATATTAAAAGATCAGCTATCCAAAGAGTTAGATGAATTTTCTGGTCTTCTTGCCACTGGATAAATCCAATTTTACTCACGAGTTAAATGACAGGCCGTAAATCTACCTTCATGATTGATAAATGAAGGATATGTTACTTTACATTCATCTTTTACAAATGGGCATCTACCGTGAAAATGACATCCTTGTGGCGGATTTAAAGGGCTTGGAAGCTCTCCTGAAATTTCTATGGCATATGGTTTAGGTTCACCAGGTTCAGAACCTAATAAGGCCTTTGTGTAAGGGTGAAATGGATTTTTATCTATTGTCTCATATGTTCCAAGTTCAACAGGTCTTCCTAAATACATAACCATGATATCATCGCTTATATGCTTAACAACACTTAGGTCATGAGAAATAAATAGGTAAGTTAGATCAAATTCATTTTGTAAATCGACTAGAAGATTAAGTACTTGGGCCTGAACAGATACATCTAAGGCCGAAACCGCTTCATCGCAAACTATTAATTTGGGCTTCATGATAATAGCTCTCGCTATTCCTAATCTTTGTCTCTGACCTCCACTAAACATATGTGGAAAACGATCAGCTTGATCAGGTCTTAAGCCAACGAATTCCATCATTTCCAAAGATCTTTTATAACACTCATCTTTTGATAGATTTGAATTAATTAACAGGGGATCGGCAATAATTTGCCAGGCCTTTTTCCTAGGATTAAGAGAATTATATGGATCTTGGAAAATCATTTGAACTGTTTGATTTTTTTCTTTTTGATCCATGCTAAGAAGATCTCTACCTTCGATTAAAACTTCTCCTTGATCTGGTTTTTCGATCATCATTAGGTTTCTCGCTAGAGTACTTTTTCCACAGCCTGATTCACCAACAATGCCTAGAGTTTTCTTTTTTTCTAAATTAAAGCTAACTCCATCAAGGGCCTTAACAGTGTTTTGACCAACCTTATAATGTTTAACAAGATTTTTTACTTCGAGAAAACTCATTGGATACCTCCAATAGGAGAGTGACATTGAAATTGTCCATTAAATTGAGGTGATTCATTACATACTTCACTGGCAAAATCACATCTTGGGGCAAACTGACAACCCTTTGGTCTATCTATTAAACTAGGAACTATTCCCTTTATTGAAGGAAGTTTTCCTTTGTGCTGCGTTTTGCTCTTTCCTGGGATAGATTGAATTAATCCACTGGTATAAGGGTGTTTTGGAGTTGATAAGATTTGACCTGTAGTTCCCGTTTCAACAATTTCTCCGGCATACATTACTTGTGTTCGATCAGAGAATTCGCTGACGACACCCATATCATGAGTTACAAGTATTACACCCATTTTATATTTATCTTTTAGATCTACTATAAGTTTTAAAATTTGTTTTTGTATTGTTACGTCGAGAGCTGTCGTTGGTTCATCCGCAATTAATATTTTTGGTGAACAAATACAGCTCATCGCAATCATAATTCTTTGGGCCATACCACCTGATAGTTGATGAACATACGACTTTAATCTCTGTTCTGGAGCTGGAATTCCTACATCATTAAGTAAGTCTAGAGCTCTTGATATAGCTTGTTTTTTTGTAAGCCCATCATGAAACATAATCGATTCAATCATTTGGTCTTCGACTGTAAAACATGGATTTAAGGCACTCATTGGATCTTGAAAAATCATTGAAATTGTTTTTCCTCTAACTTTATTCCAATCTTTTTCTTTAAAATTTAAAACTTCATGCCCATCAATTTTTATACTGTCAGCTTCAACTATTGCATTTGGAGGTAGGAGCCCCATAAGGGCAAGATTAGTTAAACTTTTTCCACAACCTGATTCTCCTACTACACCTAAAATTTCAGATTGGTTTAAACTAAAAGATATATTTCTTATTGCATGTAGAGGTTCACCTTTATCTCTTTTGAATTTTATATTTAAATTTTTAACTTCTAACATATTCTATCCATTAACTTTTCTTTAATTTTGGATCAAGAACATCTCTTAAACCATCGCCCAATAAATTGAAAGCTAGTACAACCAAGAGTATGCATATACCAGGGATGGTAACCATCCATGGACTACTTTCTATAAAGGCCCTTGAGTCAGCCAGCATTGTTCCCCATTCTGGTGTTGGTGGTTGAGCACCTAGTCCTAAAAATCCTAGAGCTGCCGTATTTAATATACCATCACTAAAGCAAAGAGAAGCTTGAACAATTAGTGGGGCCATACAATTTGGAAGAATTTCAACAAACATTAATCTAAATGAACTAGCTCCATACGAAGAAGCAGCAATAACATACTGTTTTTTCTTTTCTTGTAATACACTCGCTCTTACTATTCTAATAAAGCTCGGAACTGCCACTATAGAGACAGCAATAATAGCATTTCCTACACCTGGTCCTAAGATTGCCATTATAACAATTGCTAATAAAATAGAAGGAAGGGCCATTAAAACATCTACAAGTCTCATTATTTGTTGATCGATAAGTCCGCCATAAAATCCAGCTATTACTCCTAAAATTGTTCCTACAGATACACTTAACAAAACAACAAGTAGACCATATAACATTGAAATTCTAGAGCCATAAATAATTCTAGATAAAAGATCTCTTCCAACATCATCAGTACCGAAAATAAATGTTGAACTTCCACTTTCAACCCACATAGGTGGAATTGAAAATTGGTTTGTAACTTTTTCAGGAGAGTAGGGTGATATTAAAGGAGCAAATATAGCTAATAAAAAGAAAAAAATAATAAGTCCTAATCCAATCATAGCTCCTTTATTTTTTTTCATTTCATTAAAAACTTCTGCAAATTTAGAATTCACTATATTTACCTTTCTCTTAGTCTTGGATTAACTATTGTATAAATAATATCCATGAAAATATTTATCATAATTATCATGGAGGCGATTATCATTATGCCTCCTTGTATTACAGGGTAATCTCTTGCATTTATACTTGCCACTAGCCATTTACCTATTCCTGGCCATGAAAAGATTGTTTCAGTTAAGATGGCCCCTGTAATAATTGAACCAAATAAAAGTCCTATAACTGTAACAATTGGAATAAGAGCATTTCTTAAAGCATGCTTTAAAATAACTTTTTTATAAGGGATACCTTTGGCCTTAGCAGTTCTAATATAATCTTCACCTACAACTTCTAACATACTAGATCTAGTCATTCTTGCAATAACTGCTAGTGGAATTGTTCCCATTACTATTGAAGGTAAAATTAAATGTTTAATAGCGCTCCAAAATGGCGCAAATCCCTCTTCTTTAATTAATTCTGGGGCCAATGTATCTATAAGTAAAAAACCACTCCATGTATCCACATCAAAAAGTACGCTGATTCTTCCCGAAACTGGTGTTAGACCAAGTTTTACTGAAACCAATAATATTAATAAGAGTCCCCACCAAAAGATCGGCATTGAGTATCCAATCAAGCTAGCTCCCATAAGGCCATAGTCGAAAATTGAGTTTCTTTTTAAAGCAGCAATAATACCCATTGGAATTCCAAGTATTATGGCAAACCCCATGGCCATAAGTCCTAATTCCAAAGTTGCGGGAAATCTGTCCATGAATTCAGTGAGTACTGCTCTTTTTGAAATTATTGAATTACCAAAATCTCCTTGAAGAACTTTTGTAATATAGGCGAAGTATTGTTGATACCAAGGAAGATCAAGTCCTAGTGCCTGTTGCATTTCTTGATATACTTGAGGGTCAGCTCCACGTTCACCTAGAAGTAACATGACAGGATCTCCTGGAACGAGTCTGACAAGTATAAAGCTTAAAAAGGAGATCCCGACAATTGTCGGGATCGAATGAAAAATTCTTTTTAGTATTTGTTTAAACAATTAATCTAACTCCACTTTAGAAAAAATATCTCCTCCAAGTGGATCTATCTTATAACCTTTTACACTCTTACTCATCGCTCTATAAATTACTGAGTGTGCAATTGGTACCCATGGAACTTCTTTATTGAAAATAACTTGAGCCTGTTCATAAAGTGAAGATCTTTTCTTTTGACTTGAAACTGTTTTAGCTTTTGTTACAAGTTGATTAAATTTATCATTACACCATTTTGCTAGGTTTGAACCCGCTTCAACAGCTGGACAACCAAGTAAAACATTTAAAAAGTTATCTGGGTCACCATTATCGCCAGTCCATCCCATTTGAATTAATTGATGTTCACCTTTTCTTGATTTTGCTAAATAAGTTGGCCAATCATATGAAACAAGTTTCACATTTATTCCAATTTTAGCGAGGTCAGCTTGCATCATTTCACCCATTTTCTTACCATTTGGATTATAAGGGCGAGTTACAGGAAGAGTCCAAAGTTCTAACTCTAAATTCTTTGGAAGTTTAGCTTTACTAAGAATTTGTTTAGCTTTTTTAGGATTATATTCGTGGGCCTTAATTGCTTTATTATAACTCCATATCGTTGGTGGTATTGGGTTTTTAGCTGCTATAGCGTTTCCATAATAGATAGCTTCAATATATGCTTTTTTATTTAAAGCATAGTTAATGGCCATTCTAACGTCTTTATTATTTAAAGGTGCCTTTTTAACATTCATTGCTAGATAAGCAACATTTAGTCCTGGCCCTTCAACAACAGAGATATTTCTTTGAGATTTCATGGCCGAGATGTCAGCTGGTGCCGGTTCAATTATAAGGTGACACTCACCAGTTTTTAACTTTTGATATCTAACGCTAGCATCTGGAGTAATAGAAAAAACTAAGTTTTTAACTTTTGCTTTTTGTCCAAAATAATCTGGATTCATTTTATATCTAATTAATGTGTCTTTGATATATTTTTTAAAAACAAATGGACCTGTTCCAATTGGGAATGTATCAATTTTTTCTTTTTCTTTAGACTTAGTTAAATTGTCCCCATATTCCTTCGATAAGATACTCATAAAACTCATAGCTAAGTTTGCTAAAAAAGGAGCCTCTGGTCTAGATAGAGTGAATTCTACAGAGTAGTCATTAAGTTTTTTGATTTCCTTAATTAGTTTTCCCATCTCCATAGCGTTCCAATACTCATAATTTCCTCCGCTAACTTTATTAAAAGGGTGGTTTTTATTCTTCATTCTATTGAAAGTAAAAAGTACATCGTCAGCATTAAAAGTCCTAGTTGGCGTAAAATATTTTGTAGTGTGAAATTTAACGTTCTTTTCTAATTGAAAAGTATATTTAAGGCCGTCTTTTGAAATTTTCCAAGACTTTGCTAGAGAAGGAACAATATCAGTACTTCCATATTTGAACTCAACTAATCTATTGTAAACAGTATGAGTAGAAGCATTGTTAGAAGTTCCATCAGTTGTTATTTGTGGGTTAAATGCACTCGGGCTTCCTTCTGAGCAATAAACAAAAGTTTTTGAATGAGCACTTGAAATAAAGCAAAAAATGCTAAGCGTTAATAGTAGTTTCATTATAGTCCTCTCTATCCATTGAAAGTAATAGTCTGACTATATTGCTATGGATGGTAAGAGGCGGCAAGAAGTAGCTCAGATTACTGTGGCAATTTTGCCTAAAAACTCCCTAATAATGCAAATTCACCAGAAAAAATCAATTGATCGAACCACGTATCCACAAAATTTGATAATGAATCTCGTGTGTCAAAGTGACATTCGTGTTCGATTAAGTTGGTGTTGGGGCCGGCCAAAACATTTGGGCCATTTTCTATAATATCTTTTTGTGCTTGAGCTATATATGGATCATGTTTTATTGAATCATCTTCACCTTCCCATTTACAAATTCTAGATGTAATTGAAACAAACCAAACGAGATCTTCTTGGTTTAAAAGAACTCTGGATTCTTCAATTAGCTTTAATAATTCATCATGATATTTTTGCGCTCGTGGTACGTCGATATTTTCATCACTGGGGATCTTAGAGTTTGCTTCACCTTGATGCCATAGTACACCATTATACTTATGTCCTTTAGCAAATTCTAACCTCTGTCTTAATCCAGTTGTGAGTTTGTCGTTAGTAGATGTATTTGAATTCCATCTTTCAATAGCGCTGCCACTGTAACCGATATTTACAAAAGCAATGGGAACATTATATGTTTCAACTAGTTTATCACCTAAGTACGGCCAAATACTAGAACGGTTTTTAAAGTCACTTAAGAATAAATCTTCAACATTTGGAACAATGTCTCCCATTTCACTTCTTTCAAGCTTAATAAATTCATTTTCAGATTTTTTAGCTGAAACTAAATTGGAAATAGTTCGATCCAACATTACTTTATGGCTATTGGTTGAATTTGATTGTCCTGCTGTTAGAAAGATTAATCCTAGTCCAAACTTTTTTGAATCAACTAATTTATCATCTTTAAATAAATACAAAGTAAGCCATTCTTTTCTTCTAACTCTAAGTTGTTCATTAAGAGAAATTTTGATTGTATTTGAAGACTCGCTTTGAATTTCTTTTTCATATATTAGATTGTCTTTACTATCATTAATAATAACTTTAACTTTTTCTTCATTTTTAAATGGATTGAGCAAAGAAACTTCAATTTCTTCACCTAAAATTGATATAACTTCATAATTTGTCGGAGAGACAATTTGGGCAGTGGAGATCACGGGAATAAGTAATAAAATAATTAAAAATGTTTTCATTTTGTGCTCTTTTTAATTTTCGCAATATTATAGCCTATTTAGCCGTGTGAAATAGTGATAGAGTAATAATTATCTACTTTTTTTACATAAAACTATGAGTGAATTTTTATTTGCAATAAAAAAGGCCAGTCTAGATTGCTGGCCTTTATGAGTATCTATTTTTATATTTCTAGAGTTTTAGAGTCAGTCCTTATTCTGCACATGCTATAGCTGCATTACTACCGACTTCTTTTATACAGCCTTCTAAATAGTTAATATCATGAGAGCTTTTTACACCAGCGCATGCTCTTGCTTCGTCAATTCTTCCGATACAAGACTCAACAACATTAATGTCATGAGAACTTTTTACACCTCTGCAGGCAAGTGAAGCATACTTAGGGAGTTTATCAACACAGGATACAACATAATTAACATCATGAGAGCTTTTTACCCCAGTACATACCTCTGCTAAGTCAACACCTACGCTTACAACACAACTATGAACATAATATTTGTCATAGGAACTTTTTACACCTTTTGCTAAAAGCTTGGATGAAATTAAAAGTACACAAATCAAGAATAACTTTCTCATTATAATATCCTTTGTTCATTTAGATAATGTTTTATGAGTGGATAATACTCATAAACTCTCAATGATCTCAACAGAAATGGCCCCAATATGAAAATTGTACATAGCGTTATGTTTTGTAAGTTTGTGTCCTAAGTGGCCATAACAAGTAAATTTAAGTCCTCAAAACCTTTTTTGGATAAGGCTCTTATATGATCAAGCTTCAAAAAGCGTTTTCACAAGATCTTCGGCCTGATTTTGAGACAAATTGGCATTGATACTTAGGTTGTAAATGGCGTTTTAAATCATTATAAAATATTTTTTCATCAACTGATTAATCAACTTATATGCTAGAGAATAGTGTTCTACTTATTAGCTATTTAATTCGATAAAACGATTAATCAGATGTTGTTGATAAGAATCAACTAAAAACCATAGACCAAAAGCGGTGGCCACTGCCGTCCAAATAGGAGTGTAGGGGTCATCGTCTTTATAAAGCTTATTTTGAATTTCTCGAGTTAATTTATATTCATGATAAATAAAATAAAGGCCAAAGGTAAAAACACTAAAAATTAAACATAAGAATGCAGAATATTCAGATCTTCCTAAGATTTTATTGATATCTCTCATTTGTCTATATTGAACCCATAAATTGAATAATCCAGCAGTAATCAGGGTTAGTAAAATATCTACAAATACACTTTTTCTTTTAATCATGAAGTTTTTTTACTAAAAATTCACCAGCAATAAAAGAAAAAAGTGAGCTAATTTCATCCTCTGATTCGGGAGAGTATTTCTTCATGGAAACTTCGATAGCTTGGTCTAAGGAATTTGCCTTTATCAAATTATACATAATTTCAAATTGAAAATTGCTTAAAGGGTAGGTTCTTATTAGGGAATTAAATTTATACATACAAAACTTGGAACTTTTATCCATATTAATTTCAACTTCTCCATCATCTATAGAGCGATGACGTAAATTCCATAAATCGAGGATAGGAAATTTAGATTCAAATAATGCGATTGTATCTATAAACTCAAATTTTTTATTTTCTATATTATTTATATTTGAGAATATTTCAGGTTTTATACCCGGTTTATAGGCCTTATGAAACAAATCATTATATGTCATATCAATCATTGCTAATTCATATAAAAATGGAAAATTTTCAAATACTTCATGGCCTTCAATATATTGAGGAAAATTTTGTCCAAATTGTCCTAGGTCATAAGAACTAGATGTTGCGATATCTAGATAACCTTTTGCCAATTTAAAAAAATCTTCATCTCCTGTTATGGCCCAAACACTTTCAAAATTTCTACCAAGTGCTTCACATAATCTTGAAGTGTAGTCATTATGATAAACCCTCAGAGCATTTTCAGTTGTTAACTTACCAGCTGGTGTAATTTCATCTTGAAGTTCTTGAGGGAAAAGTCCTGTTAAAATGGACATTGATAGTCTTGATTGATCTTTTTTTAAATTATTTCCCAAGGAGTATCTCCTTTGCTTTCAATGCTTCATTTTGAAGTATTTCAAAACTTGGAATATCTTCATCCCATTCAATCAAAGTTGGAATGGCCCCCTTTGTTGAAATCGTATATCTATATAAGTCCCAGACTTCATCAAATACAGGGTTAGAATGCGTATCGAATAAAAATTCACCCATGTCTGTAAAACCGGCCAGATGTATATGTGAAATAGATTCTGTTGGAATAGCATCTATGTATATTTTTGGATCAAATTTATGATTTTTTGAATTTACATATATATTATTCACATCGAGTAATTGTTTATGACCCGATTTTTTTAAAAGGTTTGCAATAAACTCCCATTCAGTCATTTCACTTTTTTTATAGTCAAAGTATGCCGAAAGATTTTCAAGTGAAATTTGTCTATTTAAAAAGTCTTGAACATAATTTATTCGATCACTTAAAAAATTAAGATTTTCTTTTGTAAAAGCAAAGGGAAGTAGATTGTGAAAATTAGAATCATTTAAACCCGTCCAGCAAAGGTGATCAGAAATTATTTCAGGTTCAAAATAATCATAAAACTCTTTTAATCTTTTTAAATAATCAGGTCTTAATTCTTCATGACCTGCAATTGATAATGATACTCCATGAAAGCTAAGAGGGTATTGTTGTCTAACTCTTTCTAGAATTTCAAAAGGTCGCCCCTTACTATCGAGATGATTTTCCGTAAGCGCTTCAAACCAATTTACATTTGTTTCTAATGAGTTTTCTAAATCAGTATAGTGCTCAGATCTAAGTCCAACACCAATATCATTTGAATTAATTTTCATACTTAAATTCTAAGGCCGTGAGCACTAAAAGTCACGGCCTAATCGGTTTTAAAAGACTAGCTCTTTTTAAACTTTCCGCCTTTTTCACTACACTCTTTTTTAGTCATTTTTAACCAGCCCTTACCTTTACAAGCATTAAGACCCGCGCAGCTATGACCTGCTCCACCACATGCTCCAGAACCCTTGCATCCATTGATTCCGTGACATTGACCTTTCGTACTTGAATCAGACATTCCATGATTTGAGCTTGAAGAACAACCAGTTAATGCTAATCCAGCTAGGGCAGCGCCTATTAATAGTTTTTTGTTCATTTATTCCTCCTAAATGATTATTAATGTTTTGATTAGTTTCACTGGGTTTTATTTTGTTACAAAAAAGGGGCCCTAGGCCCCTATATTTTATTTAAGATATTGTAATTCCACTAGATTGAAGATATGGAAAAAGCGCATCTCCATAATTGTTTCGATATTTAGATATACTAGTTATATTCTCAAGCATTTTTATTATGTTTCCATTTATCATTGTTTCTTCAAGAGCATATTTTATTTCTCCATTTTCAACATAGAAACTATTCTTTGCAATACCTGAAAAATCACCGTTAGGAGAAGGTCTTCCCCCACTAAATCTACCAAAAACTATTCCTTTTTGTGTTGATTTAACCATCTCTTCTAAACTTGATTGACCAGCATTGACTACAATATTACTTCCATAGTTTTTTGCACGCTCTAAACCAGTTTTTTTAGATCCATATAGACTTAATAAATTAGATTTTAAAACGCCATTTTCTAAAATGTTTAAGTCTTGAGTTTTAAAACCATCTCCCGTGAAAAAGTTAGTTGTACTCATTTCACTAGAATAGGGTAGAGAAGAGATACTTAACTTATCACTTGTAACTTTTTGACCCAACTTACCAAGCATAGGAGAGGACTTTTCAATCATCATTGTATCTTTCAAATATGCTAAAAATCCAGAGATGAAAGTTCTCAAACACTCAGGAGTGAAAATTACTTCTCCTTCAAACTTATTTGGAATTTTTTGTTTATCAATTTGTTTAACAGAACTTTCTAAATGTTTATTAATTTCATTTTTAGTAAATAAATCTTCTTCTAATTGCTTCATTGAAAAACCAGTGAAGTTAAATGAGGAAGCTTTTTTTCCTCTTTTCCCTGTAAACATTAAAAACAACTGATAATATGACTGATCAGAATGAAAGGAGACGTTATTAGAATTAAGAAAATACTTATTAATATTTTGGTGAGATAAATATGAACTCTCTAATTTAATTTCTGGAAAATTAACTTTTATCTTCTCTTTTAAGTTATCTAGGGTTTTAACAAGCTTTTCAACATTAGGTTCTTTATCACCAGATTCTAATTTAAATGATTCTGATTCATTTGAAATATCGTGACATTCATCTTTTTGAGAAGACTGGGCCAATTGAAAGGTTTCTTGACTTGCACTTTTAATAGTAGGCCCATCAGTTTTATTAACACTTAGCTGGGCCTGTTTTTGATCATGAATGATTTCTAGATTAATTTCATTTGAACAAGTTGTTCGCATAAGTGAAAGCTCAGAGTTTTCAATATTGATTTCAGTCAGCTTTTTTTCAACTGCCATTGTTTGATATTTTTGTGCGCCTGTTGCCTTTAATTGCTCTAAAGATTGTTGTGCAGTAGTTTCAATATTCATTACTTACCTCCTACTGTTATCTGACATTTAATTGCTGGTCCACCCATGCCTACAGGCATAGGTTGTTTCTTTCCACATGTTCCAGCGCATTCCCATTGCATATCATCAGATAACATTGTGATAGTTTTTAGCATGTCAAAGGCTACTCCTGATATTGTTGTATCTTTAATAGCTTTAGTTATTTTTCCATTTTTTATTTCATACCCCATGTTTACACCAAACATAAACTCACTTGTAGAGTCTGCTTGGCCATTTGCTGGGTTCATCAAATAATATCCATCTTCAATAGATTCAATCATCTCATCAAGCTTTGAAGTTCCAGGTAGAATTACAGTATTTCTCATTCTGATAAGTGGTTCGTCATTAAAATCAAAAGCTCTGGCATTTCCAGTTGTATTTGTTTGGAAGTGAGAAGCTGTGTCTCTATTGTGCATAAAAGATTTTAAAGTACCATTTTCAATAATAACTGCATCCTTTGCTTCTACACCTTCATCGTCGATATAAACTGGTAGAGGACAAAGCTCATTATTATATGTGTGAGCAAAATCAACTAGGGTTACCATATCAGAGGCAACTTTTTGGTTTATATAATCTGATGCTATTGATCCACCAAGAACAATATCTGCTTCTGTAGTATGTCCAATTGCTTCGTGGGCCAAAATACCAGCTAGGTTCGGGGCCAATATTACATCTTTCACTCCGGCCTTCGCATAGACGCCTTCACTTTTTTCTTTAAGCTCTTTGTAAATTGTATCAATCTCTTCATGAAGTAGAGTTGGGTCACTAAATTGTTCAAAAAATAAACCTGGGCCACCAAAAGATTTATAATGCTCAACAGGCCCATCTTTAGATTGCATTGTCATAAAAATATAAATATGAGTTCTACATAAAGAAATGTATGAATTAGAACCGAAACTTGTTATCAAATCTTTTTTAGTTGAAAAATCTCTCAGAAATAAATTTCTCGAAACTAAATTTTTATACTTAGTCTCTATATGAGCTGTCTCTTATAC
>CAXHCD010000056.1:0-23637 GCA_964015265.1 uncultured Oligoflexia bacterium | reverse complement strand
GCGTCAGATGTGTATAAGAGACAGATAATGGGCAGATTATTTTCTCTACTTCAAATGAAGGTACGGAAAAAGAAATTAGGTTTCTTCTAGATTCTTGTGAATATAGTCCTGAACTCAAAAGTAGAATTAACTTTTCAAAGCTTTCCTGCTCTAGTGGTTTTTATTATGAAAATGAAAAGACGATTGTCATTTCTGAAAATGATCTTTTTGCTCAAAAACAAGCTAAAACAAAGACAACACCCACTAAAAATGTCGATCTTTTTGCAGAACAAATTTCTACCTTGAAAGAGGGGGATTTTGTAATTCACAACACGCATGGAATTGGAAAATATCTAGGTCTACAAGCAATGGATGTAGGCGAAGATAAAACTGATTTTTTAGTAATACAATATCAAAACAAAGATAAAGTATACCTACCTGTTTATAAAATAAATCTTATACAAAAACATGCGGATTCAAATGCTCAAATTGGTGTCGCAAATTTAAGATCCAATAAGTTTCAACAGCTAAAAGATAGAGCTAAAAACTCAGTAAAAAAGCTAGCATTTGATTTGTTAAAACTTCAAGCTGAGCGTGAATCATCAAAAGCATATTCATTTTCACCCCCAGATGAAAACTATAGAGAGTTTGAAATGGCCTTTCCTTTCACGGAAACTCCTGATCAAAAGGCAGCTATAGAAAAAGTTATAGATGAAATGCAACAGCCTAGACCAATGGATTATTTAGTTTGTGGAGATGTTGGATTTGGGAAAACTGAAGTTGCTATGAGGGCTGCTTTCAAGGCTGTTCTTGATCACAAACAAGTTGCTGTTTTAGTACCAACAACTGTCTTAGCATTACAACATTATAATTCATTTAAAAAACGTTTTAAGGATTTTCCAGTTAATATTGAATTTCTAAGTCGATTTAAATCAGCTAAAGAGTCAAAACAAATTTTAGAAGATGTTAATGACAATAAAGTTGATATTCTTATAGGAACCCATAAACTTTTATCTGACAAAGTGAAGTTTCATGACCTAGGGCTTGTTATAGTAGATGAAGAACAAAGATTTGGCGTAGGACACAAAGAAAAACTAAAGTTAATGAAATCTAATGTAGATTTTTTAACATTAACAGCAACTCCAATTCCAAGAACAATGCAATTAGCCTTCTTAGGACTAAGGGAGTTAAGTTTAATAAAAACTGCTCCTCCTAAAAGACAATCAATTAAAACTTATATCATTCATGAAGATGAAAAAACTATTCAAGATGCTATTAGAAAAGAAATCAATAGAGGTGGACAAGTTTTTTTCGTACATAACAAAGTTAATGATATGGAAATCCTCTATAGTGAATTACAAAGAATTGTACCTGAAGCAAAAATTATAATGGCCCACGGACAATTGCCTGAAAAAGATTTAGAAAAGAGAATGGAAAGATTTTATTCAGGCGAATTTAATGTTCTGCTTTCGACTACAATTATTGAATCAGGCATTGATATTCCCACAGCGAACACAATGATAATTGATAGAGCAGATACTTTCGGGTTATCTCAACTTCATCAACTTAGAGGCAGAATAGGTCGAAGTGAAAAGAAAGCATATGCATACTTTATCATTCCAAAAAATAGAAATCTTACTGAAGTTGCCGAAAAAAGATTAAAAGCAATACAATCTTATGCAGATATGGGCTCAGGTTTTTCTATTGCTTCAGCCGACTTAGAAATTAGGGGAGCAGGCGATATTTTAGGAGCTTCTCAGTCTGGTCACATTGAGGCAATTGGCCTTGAGCTCTATATGGAGTTATTACAGGAAGCGATTGCAGAATTAAAAGGTGAAAAAAGAATAATTAATTACGATATTGAATTTGCTACACCTTTCTCATCTTATATTCCCAATCATTATATAAAAGATGCATCCGAAAGATTAAAATATTATAAAAAACTTTCAAATTCTAAATCTCTTGATCAACTGGATGAATATAAAGATGAATTAGTTGATATATTTGGAAGTTTTACACAAGAAGTAGATAACTTATTCACAATTTTAGAATGTAGAATCCGACTTTCTGGATCGGGTATAAAATCTTTAAAAGTCTCAGGTAGAATAGTAACCATAATATTTGATCAAAATATCCTTAATCAAAACACTGAGCTTCGAGATATTATCGTAAAAACATTTATATCTAGACCAAAAGTGTATCAATTTACTCCAGATTTTAAAGTTATATACACTCATAAAAATGAAATTTCACAAGAGGAACTTATTGATATTACGAAAAATATTGCGGAGCAAATAGTCCCATGTTAGCCTATATATAAATGTTCTGGCTTTATCTTAAGGAAGAGATAAATGAAAAAATTATTATTAGTATTACTATTAAGTTCACCGGTTTACGCTGCAAAAGATCCAATCGTTGCTGAAGTAAATGGTATCAAAATTAAAAAATCTATTTTTACTCAAAATTTAAGACAGCAACGTATGTTTGTAGGTGATAAACCAGTTACACCAAACACTGTTATCTATGATTTAATTAATAGAGAGCTTGGAATTGCTAAAGCAAAGAAAAATAACTTACACAACGATCCAGTAGTAAAAAGAAAGATGGAAGAAGTTCTTTTTCATGCCCAAGTTTCAAAAGATTTAGAAAATGAATTTAAAAAGATAAAAGTAAGTGATTCTGATGTTAAAAAATATTATGACAAACACCAAGAATACAGAACTGCTCATATATTAATGAGAATGAGAGCTAATCCAAGCGATAATGAAAGAAAGGCTGCGCTTGAACAAGCACTAAAAATCTATCAAGCCTTAAAAAAAGATCCATCTAAATTTGCTCAACTGGCCAATAAATATTCTCAAACTCCAAGTTCAGCAGTAGGTGGAGACATGGGCTATCAACCGGCAGCACAATTAGCTCCTGAATACTACAAAGCTATCAAGGGAAGAAAGTCTGGGTACATATCTTCTCCAGTAAGAACTCAATTCGGATTTCATATCATTAAGGTGCTTGGCGTTAAAGAGTATAAAGACATAAATACGCAAGCATATAAAAAATTTGTATATGATCAAAAAAGGGATTCTATAATAAGTGCATATTTTGATGATTTAAGGAAAGATGCATCTATCAAAATTTATAAAGATAATCTAAAATAATGCCCTAAACTGAAACATTTGTTTCAAAGGGTATTATTATGAAATGCGCACTTATTGCACTTTTATTTTCATTTAGTGTTTCTGCTAAATTATTAGATAAAATTTTGGCCGTTGTTGATGATAGAACTATAATGCTTTCTGAAGTTAACAGAGTTAAATCTAACATCTTTGCTAGACAAACAATTGCTCCACAAGTTTATTCAAAATCTTCTATGAGTAGTAAAGAAGTAATTGAATCATTAATTAAGCAACACATTGTTCGAAGTCGCTTAAATGAAATGGGTTATATAATTACTGATGATAGAACCGAAGCTCAAATTACTAGTACCGAAAAAAGACTTGGTTTAAGTCGAAAATCTTTATTAAGTTTTTTATCGAGTAAGAATTTAACTTTTGAAGAATATTTTGAAATTACTAGAAGCGCTATCGAACAAAACATTTTTGTCTCTCGTATCATTAAACCTTTAATTAATGTTACCGATCAAGAAATTAGAAACGAATATTTAAAGAAAAACAAAAACGATAAAACACTTGTTCTTAAATATGACCTTGTTCAATTTTATATTAATAAGAGTATTGTAAAAAATGATAAAGAAGCTAAAAAGTTTAGAAATGAAGTTTTAAAGTATCAAAAAACTGGAATAATCTCAGATAAGTATAAATCATTTGAAACAGATGTTCTTGGAGAAATAAAAGAAGACGGCCTCGTTGGTTCATTAAGAAAAGTATTGAAGCAAACTCAAGAGGGTAGTTTCTCTCAGCCTTATATGATGAATAATGCTTACTATATTTTCTTTGTAAAAAAGAGAGACTTTGCTGAATCACAAAACTTTGTTGAAAAAAAGCAACGTATTGCTCAAGAGTTAATTATTAAAAATATTGACAATGTTTCAAACACTTGGTTTGAGAGACAAAGAAATAAACACTACATTAAATATTTTTTATAAATGATTTACATATCTCAGGGTCATGAAAAAGGCATTGGATTAGAGGTCTTTTTGAAGAGCTCGTCAATGCTTTCTCAAAAGCATTTGAATAGAATGACTTTAGTGGCAAATAAAAAAACACTTGAAGAAAACTTTCGATTTCTAAACTTTAATATAAAAGTAGAAAAAAATTATATTAGTTTTTGTAATAAAAAACTCAAAGTAATTTATATTAGTGACTCATGTATCACTCAATCATTTGGAGCACTTGAGCATATTTCAAAAATCATAAGAAAGAATGATCTGTTAATAACTCTTCCTACATCAAAAGATCAACTTAACGGATTTAAGGGACATACCGATTATTTTAGAAGTTTATATAACCCATATGCTTCAATGAATTTTTTAGCATATGATGACAATTATTTACTTATTAGTGATCATATTCCCTTATCAAGTGTTCCAAAAATCACAAGCAAAGAAATTGTTGAAAACCTTGGATCTACTCTTAATTCGATTTACTTTAAAAATAGCAAAATTGAAGAAATTTATTTCTCTGGAATCAATCCACATTGTGGAGAATCTGGTATACTTGGAAATGAAGATATTGAAGTTACCAAGGCCAAAGATATTGCCTCTAAAATGTTTCCTCAAATTAAGTTCCTTGGACCATTTTCAGGTGACACACTCCATACTTATAAGAATGATAAAAATCAATTATTTGTTTATATGTTTCATGATCAAGGATTAGCTCCTTTTAAAATTAAAAATGGGACTATTGGAATTAATGCAACCTTTGGTTTACCATTTCTAAGATTCAGCCCAGATCATGGGACGGCCTTTAATATTTATGGTAAAAATATTGCCAACTATATGGGAATGTCATACTTATTAAACCAATCTTTAAGAGTAGAAGAGATATATGACAATAAATGAAATAAATGTTTTTAAGGCCAATGTTCACAACTTAAATAGTGTAGATGTGAGCATTCCTAAAAATACTTTGACTGTTATTACTGGCCCCTCAGGAAGTGGAAAATCGTCACTTGCATTCGATACCATCTATGTGGAAGGACAAAGAAGATATATTGAATCTCTTTCAAGCTATGCGAGACAGTTCCTAGGGCAGTTTCAACCTCCAGATGTAGAATCAATATCTGGCCTGTCACCTGCCATTGCAATCGATCAAAAAACTACAAGTAAAAATCCCAGATCAACAGTAGGTACTGTTACAGAAATTTTTGATTACTTAAGGGTTCTTTTTGCTAGGGTAGGTACAATGTATTGCCCTGATAGTGGAAAAGAGATTAAAAGTTACACGATCCCTCAAATCACAAAAGAAATATTAAAACACAAAGAAAAAACAAAAATTTACATAATATCTAAAATCCAATTAAAAACGAAAAAATCTATTAAAAATGAAATTGATAAATTCTTATCAATGGGATTTACACGAGCCTATATTAATAAAGAGATTATTAATTTAGATGAAATAAAGCCAACCAAAGTTAAAATTGATGATTTTAACTTAATAGTGGATAGATTGGTTGTTAAAGAAGGAATAAATAAAAGAGTTAATGACTCTGTAGAATTAGCTACAAAACTTGGTGCAGGTCAATGCTCTATATTAATTAATGAGAAAAAACTTATTTCTTATTCAGAGAAAAATATTTCTCCAGTAACAGGTGAAAACCTACCTGACCTTGAGCCAAGGTTATTTTCATTCAATTCACCGTTAGGAGCTTGTCCAAAATGTAATGGATTAGGTGAAATAAAATATTTCAATGAAGATTATATGATATTGGATGAAGGTCTTTCGATCAATAATGGTGCTATTACACCATTATCTAAAAATAATTTTTTACTCAAAATGGTTCAAAGTGTTGCCAAGGCAGAAAAAATCGACCTAGACCTACCGTTAAAAAAGCTTCCTAAAAGTTTTTACAATATTTTATTTAATGGCTCTGAGAAAGTTTATGCATATTCATTTAACTCTGAAAACTCTACTTTTGAATTTAAAAAATCTTTCCCTGGTATAACTAAATGGTTAGATAAAAAGTTTATGGAAACTTCAAGTGAAAAAACAAGAAAGAACTTAGAAAGTTTTATGACAATTCAGAATTGTCCTGAATGTGAAGGTCTTAGGTTAAATAAAGCAGCACTATCTACAAAAATTGGAAATTTTAACATAATGGAACTATGCCAGTTTTCTATTGATAAACTTAATCAAACATTTCAAGAAATTAACTTTGAAAGCGAGAAAAAAACTGTCGCCGAAAAACTATTAAAAGAAATAAGATCTCGACTTCAATTTTTAGTAGATGTTGGAATTGGTTATTTAAATTTAAACCGAGGAGCAATGACTCTATCAGGTGGTGAGGCACAAAGAATCAGACTTGCTACCCAAATTGGTTCAGCCTTGTCGGGCGTTTTATATGTTCTTGATGAACCATCAATAGGCTTACATCAAAGAGATAACGATAAATTAATTGATACTCTAAAGTCACTAAGAGACTTGGGAAATACTGTTTTAGTAGTTGAACATGATGAGGATACTATTGAAGCTGCTGACTACATAATTGATATGGGTCCAGGTGCAGGAGTTCATGGAGGAAATGTTGTTGGAACAGGTAAACCAATTGAAATTAAGAAAAATTCAAAATCAATTACCGGTGAATATTTAAATGGAAAAAAATTAATTAAAATTCCAGCCGAACGAAGAACTACAAATACTTTCATTAAGCTCAAAGGTGCTATTGAACACAACTTACAAAAGATTAATATAGATTTTCCCAAGAATACATTAACATGCATAACTGGTGTTAGTGGTTCAGGCAAATCTACTCTTGTTCATAAGATTTTAGTTCCTGCTGTAAGATATAATTTAGCAAACAAAAACAAACAACTCTATAAACGAAATAATTACCAATCTATAACTGGTCTTGATGAAATTAAATCTGTTATTGAGCTTGATCAATCTCCAATAGGAAGAACTCCTCACTCTAACCCTGCAACTTACACCGGATTATTTGATGAGATTAGAAAACTTTATTCAATGCTACCTGAATCTCAAATAAGAGGATACAAAGCAGGCAGATTTTCATTTAACGTAAAAGGTGGTCGTTGTGAAAATTGTGAAGGAAATGGAGTCAAAAAAATTGAAATGCATTTTTTACCTGATGTTTATATAACTTGTGATGAATGTAGTGGTTCTCGGTATAACCAAGATACACTTTCAATATTATATAAAGGAAAAAACATAGCAGATATTTTAAAAATGACTATTGAAGAAGGCTTAGATTTTTTTAAGAATCATAAGAAAATGAATCGAATACTTTCCACACTTAACAATGTTGGACTTGGGTATATGACATTAGGTCAACCTGCAACAACGTTATCAGGCGGAGAAGCGCAAAGATTAAAGCTTTCAAGAGAATTAGCAAAAAGCACTAAAGGTCATTGTTTATACATACTAGACGAACCAACAACAGGACTTCATTTCAGCGACATAAATATTCTCCTAAAGGCCATTCAAGATCTTGTAGAAAAAGGGAACTCAGTAATAGTCATAGAGCATAATTTAGACGTCATTAAAACAGCTGATTATATTATTGACCTAGGACCAGAAGGTGGAATTAATGGAGGTCAAATAGTTGCAACTGGTACACCTGAAGAAATATCAAAAAATAAAAAATCTATTACAGGTCAATATATTAAAAAAGTTTTAAAAAAATGATAATTAAAACAGACTTTGACCCTAAAGAAATTGAGGAATTTAAAAGTTTAAAAATTTCTGAAAAATATATTATTGGAGATTCTCCAAAAATTGTTCAAAAACTCATTGATGAAAAAATTGTTATACATAAATTACTTTGCTCAGAAAAATACTTTAAAACATTTAAAAAATCTGAACTTGTTAAAATAGTCTATATTCAAACATTACTTAAGTTAAAAGAAATTACTGGTTTCAATTTACACCACGGTGTAATGGCCTTAGCTGAACACCCAAAATTAAAATCTTTAGAAGAATTAAAACCTCCTTATTTAATTTTAAATGGTCTTACTTCTCCTGAAAATATTGGAACTATTATTCGTACTGCAAGTGCATTTAATATAAATTCAATTATAATTGATAAAAATACTGTTTCTCCATATATAAGAAGAGCAATAAGAGTTTCTATGGGAAATATATTTTTTGTAAATATCCACAAAACAAACAACTTATTATCAACACTCAAAATTCTTAAGAGTAAAAATATAGAAATACTATCGGCGGCCAACGAACATAATTCTTTAAATATTCACTCTGAAAATTTTCATAAAAACTCTGCTGTGATAATTGGAAGTGAAGGCCATGGTATTGATAGGGATATTTTATTGGCCAGTGACAAGGTAATTAAAATTCCTATTTTAGAAAAAGTCGCACACATAAATGCTTCATGCGCTGCGTCTGTATTTTTATCAAAGTTATCTTTTGACTCCAACTTATTAAACATTTAAGTGACATGTTGTAACCAGTATCAAATTGACACCTTTATGGCGACGCATCAAGTAAATAATAATATGTTAATTCTTTATAATTTTTATGGCACATTAATTGCTTAGCTATAAAACGAAATCAATTACCAATGAAGGGGGAGATAATGAAAAAGGCAATGCTTTTATTGCTTGCTGTTTTTTCGCTAAGTGTTATGGCGGAAGGGCAAGCTGAGAAAACAAAAAGTTTTAAGTTTAGTGGTCAAAATGTAGAATCGTTTGATCTAGTTGAAGACTTAATCGAAACAAAGTATCGAGACGAAATTGTAGATTCAACTTGCACTAGACAAGAACCTTATGAAACTACAGTTTGTAGAAATGTAACTAGATACAGAAAAGAGTGTAGAGACATTCCTGGAAGAAATGACTGTCGTCAAGTTCCTTATCAAGTTTGTAGAAACGTAACCAAGTACAGAACTAAATGTCGCAATTTACCAGGTGATACAGTTTGTAGAAATGTAACTAAGTACAGAACTAAATGTACTACTTCACCAGGTAGAAAAGTTTGTAAAGTTCAAAGAGGACAAAAATGTAGAAAAGATTCCAATGGTAGAAAAATCTGTAAACCATTTGAAAGAAGAACATGTCACAATGAACCTGGTCAAAGAAGATGTACAAAAGTTCCTTACACAGATAGAGTTTGTAGTACAAAACCTGGAAGAAGAGTTTGTAAAGACGTTCCTTATACAGACAGGGTTTGTAGAACAGACTACAGAAGAGAATGTAGATGGATTCCAGGTAGAACAGAATGTAGAGACATTCCATACAATGACAGAGTTTGTTCTGTAGAAACAAGATACAGAGACGTTCAATACGCATGTAAGAAAACTATTCAAGTACCATATACTGAAAAAGTTGGGGAAGTAATTGCAAACCTAGAGTTCTTATTTGAAAATCCAGAAGTTAATGCAAATGTATTATTTAGTACTTCTCTAAATAATAAAGAAGTTACTTTAGATGTTGTTGATGAATCTAAAAAACCAGTCTTAGTTGTTGCTCAAAGAAAGCATAGCGAAGGTAAAGATGGTAATAACTATAAAATCACTACTAGTTATAAAGTTAAACTTATTAAAGCTGAAAAATATTTAGCTCCAGTATCAAAAGAAATTTCTGGAATTAAATTAAAACGTGAAAAAATAAGTTTTACTACTGGTAAACTAGCAAGTCTTAATAAAGCAACATTAAGCTTAAGCATCTCAAAAGATGACAAAACTTATATAAATAGAGCTTTAAAAGAAGAAGAAGTTTCTCTAGAACAACTTGATAATGGTGATACTAAAGTAGTTGTTGATTTTGAAAAACTAGGATTTGAACTTCCGAAAGGATTATTTAGCAGTTATAAATTCAATGTTAATATTAACATTAAATTAGACCCTAAAGGAAAAGTATTAAATCAAAATGCTCCTTCTTTAGAGCAAAATAAATCTGTAAAACTTAAAGCAAAATAATAGAGCTCTGGCGGCCGAAAGGCCGCCTTTTTTATAGTTCAATATCTAAATTTTCAATCGGTGGCCTAGAATTTACTTTTTCAAATATAATAAAACCAGATTTCTTATCACGTTTTGTTTTTCCACCAAATGATTTTTCTCTTTGATATGAATCTTCATGCATATTTACATTATCAAGCACGTTAGGGTTTAACTCTTCAAGATATAAATTATGAATATTAACACTTAAATGTCTATGAGCTCCATAACGAAGAATTCGATCAAAAGCAATGATATGTGAAGGAGTCATTCTTAAACATCCATGCGAATCAAATGTTCTTTTTAAAGTTGAGTTCATTTTTATATGGAATCCAATTCCAGTCCATCCCTTTGATACAGACTTATCAGTCATAACTCTAACAAATGGATAACCTTTGAAATAGGCTGGCTTCGTTCTTTTTTCAATTGCTGTTCTTTGATCTAGATAAGCATTTTTAAATAGAGGGGTAACAGATTTTGTCTCATTAACATTCAATGCACCTGGTGCAATAGGAAAAATAAGTTGTAAATAATTATTTCTATCGTCTAAAATTACTTTTCTATCAATAAGTGAAACATTTATTTTAAAGTTCGTTTCCTTTAGTCTTATAATTTCACAATCTTCTTTTATAAAACCTAGAACTTCTTCTTTTCCATCATGGCCAAAATATACAAATTTAGTTTGTTGACCATCCTTATTAATAAAAGTTGTATAAACCCTCTTATAATCCTTACATGAAAGTTCAAACCCACTAACTCCATATGAGATTAAAAGACCTAAAAATAATAAGTATCTCATTACTTATTATTACCAGGGTTATCAATACAGGCCATATTTGATACATAACAAGTAACTTTACCACCATCAAATATTTCAAAAGATGCTTTTTGTATTTTTTTATAATCTGTTAATGATGACGAAAATGTTCCAAAAAGCTCATTATAACTTATCAACTTTAACTCTATTGATTGACCTATAAGCCTTGCAACTATTTCAAAATTTTCACTAATTTTTAATGTTGTTATTTCAGGAGAATCTAAATTATTAGTATCTTTTGTACAGCTAAATGTAGTGTTTCCATTTTTTTCTAAAGTACAATGAACATATTTTTCGGCCGAAAGAAGATTAAAAGAAATCAATAATGTAATTAAAAATAATAGCTTTTTCATTTATAGTTCCCAGTTTTTCTTTAATTTTATCAACAGAACTATGTTTGAAAGTTATTTTTGAATTTTTTTTATTGATGTATATTGATTATTCGATATTAGATTTTTTTGATATCTAAGAATTCACAATAATATTTATCATATCTATTTATAACAATAAATTTATCAGTAAATACACTTTCTTCACCAAGATCACTATACGCGCTTTTAACTACAACGAAAAAAGTAATTAATTTTCTACTTTCATTTACACTTTTTATTTTAATTCGTACAAATTTCATAAAGTCAGGATAGTCTCTATTTGAAATAACCTCTTCTTCAGTCATTTCTTTAACTTCACTAATACAATGCTTTAATACTTTTTTGCTTATATTGTATTTCTTAGCCTCTGCATTTGCAGATAAAAGTAAAAATAATGTAGATATAAATAATATTGATTTCATGAGCACAAAATAGGCTCAAAGAGGTAAAAAATCTAATAGATAAGATTTATATTCTCTATCTAATTTTTATATAGTGTGGCGAACTTCACCTTAGCTCCATCAACTACTTTATACATAATATTTTCATCAATTATGTACTCGTATCGCTTATAATCTATTTGAAGTTCACAATTATTTTCATTAAAATCAACAACCTTTAACTCAGATTTACTAATTTCAATTTCATTATCAGCTATAAATTCATACTCTGATTCAGCTGAAACGCTTATATTTGCTCCCGCATTCTTACAAGTCTTAATATACTTAACACTTTTTAAATCAAAGTCGATTACTAGTTTTTCATTATTGTTGTCATAAACCAGCCATGATTCATGGAAGAATGGATCATAACCCGGAGTTACAATAACTTCCTCTATACCATCTTCTGAATAATTAACTGGAGGCGATTTTAAACTTTTTTTTTGAAGATTTTTATCAAAGTCTTCTACAAATCTATCAATTTCTTCTTCATTAATTTGATCTAACTCTGATTCAATTTCTTGCTCAATTTTACTATTTATATCATCTAACTTTAGATCTAGCTCTTTTTGAATTTTTTCATCTATGTTAAGAGATATTTCATTAAATGTTTTTATAAACGTATAACTTTTTCCAGATTCTCTATGAGTTACTTCTAGCCTTAAATCCTCTAAATTATATTCATATGTACCTTTTTCAATATTAATTTCGCACTCTTCAATAGTTTTATCAATTGTGGCCTTTTTAACTACTATTAAATTATTATTATAAAAGTCAATTGAAGCTTCAGATTCTTGGTAGATCAAACTATTATCTTCCTTGTGACAACCTATTGATTTTTTAAGGATTCCATAGTCTATTTTAATGCTAACTAGATCATTATCCTCTAAAACATATTTTCCAATAAGTTCATCGATGTGATCAATTTTTGATTTTTGTAAAGTAGAAACATTCTTTTTTGTAACTCTATTAGATGATGAGCTAGACTGACTGACTTTTATGTTTTTTTTCTGCTCTTTTGAGCATCCAAACGCAATAAAAGATATACATGTAATAAGTAATAGTTTGTTCATTGACCATATTATATAAAAATAAGGTCATCACAGAGTCGATTTTGGAATAATTATAGAGATGTATAATTATTAATCAGATTAACTTCCTAATTTTTTAATCTTTTTTTCTGCTTTTTTCTTTTTAATTAATAAATCATCTATTTTTGATTTGTAACCATAGATTTGTTTTCTCACTTTTTGCGACTTTGGTGATTTACCATGTATATTTTCATTAAAATTCAAAAGAGTTCTATAATTATTAATATCAGTCTCATAGGATTTAATCTTTTTTCTTAACTCATGGACTTGTGCGGACACACTTAACTCAGAAGTCATCGCAAATTGACTATATAAAGCAATTGCCAATGAGAGAGTTATAAAGTGTTTCAACTTTCCTCCTTGATCAAAAAAGTACACTACATCTAATTATAAAACCAATTGCAATTATTTAACTATCTTTACATTTATGACACGATTACAGTTAGTTATATTTCTTTTGTAAACCTTAAGATGAGAATTATTTTTGGCATTAAATCATAAGTTACTGTATCTATTACAGTAGTCTGGATCATTAATTAAAAAAGCCAGTTTTATAAATAACTGGCCCCTGTAATTACCTATCAGACTAGTCTAATTATTTATTTTTATAAATTACACCACTCATTTCAATGCAATTTTCACAATATGAACTTCCAGTTGCAAGTAATAAACCTGTTCCACCTCTAACTTGTTTCTTTTCTTTTAAAAGAACTATACTTCCACCGTTATTTAATGCTTCATTTCGTAACTTGTTTTCACAAGCTTCTATATTAATGGCCCTACTTCTCCCGTTCATCCCTTGTTCACATTCTACAAATGCAACCTCTTCTAAACTTTTAAGATCTTTCTGTAAAATGTGTTTAACAATTTTAACTTTTTCAGCACCAGGGTTAAGCTTAATTGCTGTTGCACATCCACTAAGAATAATGGCCATCATTACCAAAGCACTTAATTTCATTGAAATTCTCCTAAGTATATAAAGTTAATAAAAGGATCATAACCATAAAAGCTTAGTGCACTCAAATATAATTAGTTTTTTATGAAAATTATTCATGGAACATTCTGAGCTACAAGTAATTAATTCCAAAAAAAAGGGGAGACTTAAAGTCTCCCCAATCTATATAATCTTTGTTTTTTAAAATTAAACAAGGAATACAGAGATAAGAACGAAAATCACAAGTGATTCCATAAGCGCAAGACCTAGGATCATTGGAGTTTGGATCTTATCAGCAGCACTTGGGTTTCTTGCGATCCCTTCAAGTGCAACAGAAGCAGCTCTAGATTGAGCAGCTGTACCACCAAAAGATGCTAGAGCAATACCAAAAAAGTATGCAAGATACTTAAGTGCTAATGTCCAGTCATTAGAGTTTGTAACTAAGTGTTTTTTTGCGTCGAATTCTTCAGCACCAAAAGCAACAGAAGAAGCAACAAGAGCGATTAATAAGAAATACTTTTTCATTTCTGTCTCCTAAATTATTAAATTTTACTAGTGAGCGTGCTCTTCATGATCGTGATGAGCAGTCGCTAGCGCTATATAAACCATTGTTAACATTGTAAAAACATAAGCCTGAATAAAACATACTAATAATCCAAGCATCATAAAAACTATTGGAACAATTAACGGCGCCAAACCAGAAAATACTTCTAGTACTTTGTGATCACCCATCATATTTCCCCTAAGTCTTAAAGCTAAAGAAACAGGTCTTATGAAATTTGATAAAATTTCAATTGGAAAAATTAAAAGAGCTAATGCAGGCATAGGCCCAGCAAAGTGCTTAATATAATTTACAGTTCCCAGTTCCTGACAACCCTTGTAGTTATAATAAATAAAAGCAAAAGCACCAAGAGCTAAAGTAGTACTTAAGTTTTCAGTTGGTGGTAAAAAGCCTGGAATCAATCCAATAAAGTTAGAAACGAAGATTACGATAAACGTTGTTGCAATAAACGTATAATATTTTGCTGCTTCTTTCTCACCCAAAACTGCTTTACATTGAGAATAAATAAATTGTCCGTAAAGTTCAGTAATGTTTCTAACCGAAATTGTTTTATCTGGAATTACTACGTTACTAACTTTAGATATTTGAGCTCTATAAATTAAACCAACTAGAGCTAATAAAATTCCTACAAATGCAAAAGTTAAAATATGCTCAGGAACATGAATTCCTAGTGAATGACTAATTGAACCAATCCAAGTAAAGCCACCACTTGCTTTTGCAGTTGTTGAAAAACCAAAAATTAGAAATGGAAATAAAAATCGCAACATTTAAGCCTCATTTCTTCATGCTAAAATTAAGCACGAATATCATCAATACATAGTTTATGAGGGGTATAATTATCCTATTTCCCATGATTTGTACACTCAAAGTTAACGCAATTAAAAGAACAATTAATTTTCCGACAAAGAGCATTAAAATTGCGCTTTTACTTTGTCTAAATGTTGAACTCATTTGTGAGTCAATTAATTTATCAACAGCCTTAACAAGTAATATTTGATTTATAATGACAGCAAAATAGACAATAAATATTCCATAAATCTCTTCTTTGCTCTTTGCTAACAGGCAAAGCAATAAGGTTAGTCCAAGTGATATTAAGAAATAAGTTTTATAATTAATTTGACGCCTTGCTATCATTTTTTCTTCATCGCTATCCATACCATCATAAACAGAAGGTAAATTATTATGCTTAGAAATATAAAAACACCAATAGTTTGTGAAACAATTTTTTTCTCAACTAGCTGCATTGAAAAATATGCTACAACAAAAATTGTGGAAGGAAGCGATAAAGCTATTCCTAAAATTTGTAACCACTTTGTTTTTGTGGGCTTATCTTTTTCTGGATATTCTTCTTTCATATAACGACTTTAATCTTTCTTGAATAACTTCTGTATTAGGATAATCTCCTACAATAGAATAATAAATATTATAGGCCTTAGCTAATTCTTCTATTGTCTCATAGGCATTAGCTATCATAAATTTTGCTTGAATTACTGCATCTCTATCTCTTTCACGTCTAATATATTGAGACCATAAATTTATGGCCCCTTTAAAATCTTTCTTTTCAAATTTAATTAATCCAAGTTCATAGAAAGATTTTGCAAAATATTCATGTTTTTGATTTTTATTGATTGATTTAAATATATCTGATGATAGTTGATATGCTCTGATATTTTTTAATGAAAGACCATATCTATATTCATATAAATCTGTTTTATTAAGCCTAGGTCTAATTTTTGCTAATCTTTTGTAACTAATTGCACTTTCTTTAAAATTTTTTAAAAAGGTAAAATTAATTTCTGCAATTTTTTCTTCTGTTTTAACAATCCACAATGGATCATTTGTAACTGTTCTTACGAGGTTGTAATACTCAAGTGCTTTTTTATTATCTTGTTTATGAATTGAATATAATTCACCTAGTTGAAAATATATTTTCAACTTCAAATCATCTTCAGGATCTTTTTCTAAAATTTGCTCATATTTAACTATCGCTTTTAGATATTCCTGAGCAAGAATATAATTTTGAGCACTTAAAATTTCTTTATGAATTAAAGGAGTAAAATCACAAGAAAATATAAAAAGGCCCAAAATTAATTGGGCCAATATATTATGAGTTTTCTTCAATTTCATCATCGTCCGGTTCAACGATCTTTTCTACAGATACAACTTTTTCTTCACCGTTTAACCTTATTATACGAACACCTTGTGTTGCTCTTCCTAATAAAGAAATTCCAGCACATTTAGTTCTAATAACTTGGCCTTTATTAGTAATTATCATTAAATCGTCTTTATCAGTAACTGGTTTAATATCTGTAATCTCACCATTTTTATCAGTTAACTTCATTGCAAGAATTCCCTTGCCACCTCTTGACTGCTTTCTATATTGAGAAGAATGAGTTCTTTTTCCATAACCATTTTCAGTAATAGATAAAATTTCAGTATTATCATCAATTAATTCCATACCAATAACTTTTTCATCATCTCCAATATTTATTCCACGAACACCTTGTGAAACTCTTCCCATAGGTCGACAATCACTTTCAGCAAATCTAATTATTTTTCCACCAGAAGTACAAAGTAATACATCTTTATCACCATCACTAATTCTTGCTTCTAATAATGAATCACCATCTATAATTTTAATTGCTTTAAGACCTGTTTGTTTTATTTTTTTATAATCAGATAAAGCTGATTTTTTAACTGTTCCATTTTTAGTAGCAAACATTAAAAATTTATTTTCTAAATCTTCATCTTTATCTATACAAACAATTGCTTGAATTTTTTCACCACTTGGAATTTGAATTAAATTAGCTAAATTTCTTCCCTTTGATGTTCTAGAACCTTCTGGAATTGAATACACTTTTCTAGAGAAAACAGTTCCTCTTGAAGTAAAGAATAGCATTGTAGAGTGAGTATTTGCTGTAAAAATATTTGTAAAGAAATCCTCATCAGATCCTGCACCTTTAACACCTTTTCCACCTCTTTTTTGTGTCTTATAGGTATCCATTGGCATTCTCTTAATATAACCCTTATGAGTAATTGTAACGATTACATCTTCTTCTTTTATTAAATCTTCCATCTGAATATCATCGGCTTTACCGACAATCTCAGTTCTTCTTTCATCACCATAGGTTTCAAGGATTTCATCAAACTCAGTTTTAATAATATTTTTAATAAGATCTTCAGAACCTAAAATTTCTTTTAATCTAGCAATTTCTTTAACTATTGCTTCATAGTCTTTGATAATTTTATCTCTTTCAAGACCTGTTAATCTTTGTAGACGCATATCTAAAATTGCTTGAGCTTGAATTTCACTTAAGCTATATCCACTCATTAACTTTTCTTTTGCTTGAGCTGGACCTTCAGATTTCTTAATCATTTCAACAATTGCATCTATATTTTCAACTGCTGTTTTTAAACCTAATAAAATATGAGCTCTTTCTTCAGCTTTCTTTAATTCGTATGCTGTTCTTCTGATAACAACTTCACGCCTATGATCAATAAAACAAAGTAATTGCTCTTTAAGATTCATTATTTTTGGAGATCCATTTGATAATGATAGAAAAATAATACCAAATGAAACTTGAAGTTGAGTTGCTTTATATAATCTATTAACAATTACAGAGGCTATTTCACCTTTCTTTAATTCGATACAAACTCTTATACCTTTTCTATTAGATTCATCTCTAATATCTGATATACCTGTAATTGTTTTTGCATTTACAAGCTCTGCAATTTTTTCAATTAATTTCGATTTATTAACCTGGTAAGGAATTTCAGTAATAACAATTCTTTCTCTATCACGACCAAAAGTTTCAATCTCATGAATCGCTCTAATTTGAATAATTCCTCTGCCTTTATGATAAGCAGATTTTATTCCTTCCATTCCATGTATTTGGCCACCAGTAGGGAAGTCAGGACCAGTAACAACTTTCATTAATTGATCAATAGATGTTGATCTATCATCAATTAACATTTGAAGACCTTTCATAATCTCTGTTAGATTATGTGGAGGTATATTTGTTGCCATACCTACAGCAATACCAGCAGAACCATTTATTAATAAATTTGGGACTTTTGCAGGAAGAACTTTTGGCTCTTGTCTAGAATCATCATAGTTTGCTTGCCAATCAACAGTGTCCTTATCTAAATCTTTCAGCATCTCTTCTGAAAGTTTTTTCATTCTAATTTCTGTATATCTCATGGCTGCAGCGCTATCACCATCTATAGAACCAAAATTACCTTGCCCATCTACAAGTGGATATCTCATAGAGAACTCTTGGGCTAATCTTACAATTGTTCCATAAACAGCTGTATCACCATGTGGGTGATACTTACCAATAACATCACCAACAACCCTTGCGGATTTTAAATAAGGTTTATTATGATAGTTATTTAGAGTATGCATAGCGTACAAAGCTCTTCTATGTACTGGCTTCATTCCATCTCTAACATCTGGAAGTGCTCTACTTACGATTACAGACATTGCATAATCTAAAAAGCAGTTCTTCATTTCATCATGAATATTTATTGGATTTATATTTCCGTCGTTATTATTTGGTGTATTAGTATCTTCGCTCATGTATTCAATTCCTTAAATATCTAAATTTCTAGCATTCAATGCGTTTTGCTCAACAAATTCTCTTCTAGGATCAACTTGATCTCCCATAAGAACAGAAAAAACTTGATCTGCTTCAATAGAGTCTTCAATTTGAACTTGTAAAAGAGTTCTATTTTCAGGATTCATTGTTGTTTCCCATAATTGCTCAGGATTCATTTCACCTAATCCTTTATATCGTTGGATGTAAGCCCCTTGCTTTCCGTCTTCAATTATAAAATTTACAAAATCAGTTAAGTTATCAAATTCTTTTTTACCAATCTTTTCTTTTTCAACAATTATTTTAGTTCTTCTATATTTCTTAATACCATCATAACTATTCAATAGATCAGCAAATTCAGGTGATGCTAAGAAGTATGAGTTTAATTTAAACCTTTTGTTCCTTGCAGATGTTTGAACAGTACAATTTATTTGAAAACATTCATGTTCTTTATCTTCTACAATATCAAAATTATAATCTCTTAAAGTTTGTGATTTATTTTCATTTAATTTCGATTGTAATTTTGAAATTTCTTCTTCTAGCTTTGCTTTGTTTTTTAATGTTTCAGAGTTAATTTCAGAATTTTCTATTATTTCTTTAAGTAAGATTGAATCTAAATGAACATCATATGAATCTAACGTCTTAGTATATTGACTATATTTATTAACTAAAAACTCAGCTGTTTCATCATTTAGATCTTCACCATCTATATTTACTTTTGCACTTTGTACCGAAGATGAAATCAAATAAGCTTCTAAAGCTCTTTCATCTTTAATATAGTGTTCAACTTTTCCTTTTTTATACTTATAGAGAGGAGGTTGAGCTATATAAATATATCCCTTCTCAATTAACTCAGGAAATTGTCTATAAATTAAAGTTAAAAGAAGAGTTCTAATGTGAGATCCATCTACATCGGCATCGGTCATGATAACTATTTTGTGATATCTAAGTTTAGAAATATCGAAATTGTTTTTACCAATACCTGTACCTAATGCCTGAACAATCATTTTTATTTCATTATTTGCAAGCATCTTATCATAACGTGCTTTTTCAACGTTTAGTACTTTACCTCTCAATGGAAGAACTGCTTGATACTTTCTATCTCTACCTTGCTTAGCTGATCCACCGGCAGAGTCACCTTCCACTATATACACTTCACATAAACTTGGATCTTTTTCTTGGCAATCGGCCATTTTTCCAGGAAGACCACCAGTATCGAGAACTGATTTTCTTCTAGTAAGCTCTCTTGCTTTTCTAGCAGCTTCTCTTGCTGCTGCTGCATCAACAGATTTTCTAATAATAGTTTTTGATGTACTTGGATTTTCTTCTAAATAGGACTTTAATGCTTCACCAACTAATGAATTAACAATCCCTTCAACCTCAGAGTTACCTAACTTATCTTTAGTTTGTCCTTCGAATTGTAACTCAGGTAATTTAACAGAAATAATGGCCGTTAAGCCTTCTCTCATATCATCACCAGTTAAATTTGTTTTAATACCTTTTAATAGATTATTATCTTTTGCATAAGCATTTAATGCTCTTGTTAAAGCTGTTTTGAAGCCTGAAATATGTGTCCCACCACCTGGAGTAGAAATAGCATTAGCATATCCCGATAAAACTTCACTATATGAGTCAGTCCATTGCATTGCAATTTCAACTTCATAGTCTTCTCTTGATTGTGAAATATAAATTGGTTTTTTATGAACAGGATTTTTAGCTCTATTTAGGTATGTAACAAATTCAATTAAACCACCTTCAAAATGAAATACATCTTTCTTGTCTGATCTTTCATCTTTTAAAGATATTTTTAAGCCTTTATTTAAGAAGGCCATCTCTCTGAATCTATTTGCTAAAGTATCATAATTGAATTCATGAACTTCGAAAATTTCATTATCAGGTTTAAATGTAACGGCAGTTCCTGTTTCTTCCGAGTTTTCTAAAGCACCAATTACTTTAAGAGGTTCTTTAGATTTTCCCCTTTCAAACTCAACACCATGAACACTTCCATGCTTTTTAATTTCTAATTTTACCCATTTTGATAATGCATTAACAACTGCAGCACCAACTCCATGTAGACCACCAGAAACTTTATAGGCACTTCCTTCTTCATTAAATTTTCCACCTGCATGTAATTTTGTATAAACAAGTTCAGCTGCAGAAACTTTTTCCTTTGGATGAAGATCAGTTGGAATACCTCTTCCATTGTCAATTACCGTTACTGAGTTATCAACATGAATTACAATTTTAATTTCAGAACAGTAACCAGCTAAAGCTTCATCAACCGCATTATCGACAATTTCATATACACAGTGATGTAAACCTCTATTACTAGTGTCACCAATATACATTCCAGGTCTTTTTCTTACAGCTTCAAGACCTTCCAATACACTAATTTGGTCCGCATTATATTTACTATCAACATGCGAAATTGAACTTGTGTTTTCCACACTTACTCCTATTTAATTTTTAAATTTTTAATTTAAAGATTTTATTGATCCGGACTCGACCAATATTCTTCTAGCTCCCTCTATTCTTTCTAATTCTTCCCTAAATTTTTCATTGGCCGTTGTAATTAATACTTGAAAATCACGGGCCTCCAAATAATCAATTAACTTACGCCATCTGAACTTATCAAGCTCCCCTGAGACGTCGTCAATTAAGACTATTGGATAGGATACGAAATTGTACCGAAAGAGCTCGATATAGGCAAATAACAAGCTTAAATAACTCATTTTTTGTTGACCTAAGGAACAGTAGTCATAAGAATTAAATGAATCAAAAAGAAGCACATAGTCATCTTTATGAACACCATAACTAGTATGTCCAATAATTAGGTCTTTTTGGATATTATTTTGCAAAAGATTAAATACAGCTTCTTCGTCCATTCCAATAACTTTAGAATCTAGATTAATTGTTAACTCATGATCTTCAGAAAAAATTTGTTTAAAAGTATTAATAGAATACTTTTCTAATTCTTTTATGTAGAAAATTCTTAAATTAGTTAATGAAACTGAAAGCTTACTAAGATCTTTATCAATGATTTTAATTTGCTCCAAATATTTAGATGGTTTCTTTGATAATAGATTATTTCTAAACCTTAGTGTTTGATTGTAAGTCTTTAGAGTTTGTTTATAATCAGAACTCAAATCGGAAAAATGTTGGTTAAACCAATCCCTTCTAAAACTTGGCGTATTATGAAAATTATATGAATCAAATGGATTAATAAATACACACTTCGATTCAATTTTTTTCTTTGAGGGTTTACCGTCTACATACCATTCATTACTCTTAGAATATATTTTTCCACTAACAGATTTAATGTTTTTATCTTTTTTAAATATGGAAGAAAATATTATTTCAGGTTGTTCACCATCTATACTTAAATATTGTGGAAAACTTGTATTTTTACGGAAAGATTTTTTATTAACTAATACATGAATAGCTTCAAGTATATTAGTTTTACCGTTCCCATTTTCACCCAATATACAATTTATTTTTGGTGAAAATTCTATTATATCATTTGTTAAATTTCGAAAATTTGTAACTTGAAGTTTTTCAATTTTATACATTACAGCTTTAAAGGCATTATTACGCCAAGATAGTTTGGCTGATTAGATGACTTAACAAGAACTGGACTTAATTCATTATTCAACTCGACAGTTATATCGCCATCACTAAGAGTCGTAAAAGTATCTAATAAGTACTTTGCATTAAAACCAATTTCCATTTCTTTGCCAGTATATTGAATATTTACTTTTTCTCGAGCATTACCAAGTGAAGGATGGTTTGCCATTATTGTCATTTCATTATCTTTTAAAAAGAATTTAATATTATTAGATTTTTCATTTGCCATTATTTTAATTCTTTTAACAGCATTCATTACAGATTCTTTATCTGTATTAATTTTATAAGTAGTTTTATTAGGAATTACTGTCTGGTATTTTGGATACTCTCTAGCAATTAATCTAATAGATAATAAATAATTATCTTCAGCATTTAAATACATAAATGATTCATCAACAGAAATTTTTATTATTGTATTTGGATAACTATCTGCGATTTTTTTTAATTCAAAGACACCTTTTCTAGGAATAATAATTCCATTAATTAAAGTATCAATTTCACTATTTTTTAAATCTGTTTCAAGAAGTGATAACCTATGTCCATCGGTTGCAACTGCTCTTAATTTAGAATTAATTTCTTGTAAAAAGATTCCATTTAAAAATAAACGAGTATCATCATTTGAAATTGCATAAGATGTTGTATTAATAATTTCTAATATCTGTTCAGATGTTAATTCAAAAGTATTTTCTGTATTTTCAAACACAAGATGTGGAAAATCTTCTGTTTCACATGTTAACAAATTATAAAAAATATCATTGCAAGTTAGTTTTAAAGTATTAGTACCTTCTTCTAATTCTAATTTTAATGTTGCTTCAGGTAACTCTCTTAAAATATCAAATAAATTTTTAGCATTTACACAAAATTTAAAATTGTTTTCAACATTGGCATCTACTTTAACTAAGGCGGATACTTCTAAATCAGTTGCTTTTAATGTGATGTAATTGTCTTTAATTTCAAAAAGTGTGTAAGTTAAAATAGGACGAGTATTTCTTTTATCGATTACTGATAAAATTTTATTAACTGCATCTCTCAAAAGATTTGTTTCAATATACGCGACCATTTTTTTTCCTTTTTCAATTATAGTTTTTAGCTTTAGTTTTCTAGATAATCAAGATCTCGTTTTAAGCAGTTTATTTATATA
>CAXHCD010000055.1:0-24291 GCA_964015265.1 uncultured Oligoflexia bacterium | reverse complement strand
AGCATATAATGATATGTGACCGAGAAGGAGGCGCTAGAGTGACGACAATGATTAGAGGATTATAGATTTGTGGTGCCCCACAACGTACAGTGGTAGAACCAGAGATAGACGATAACTTATTGAAATATAATGATAATCCTCTGACTGTAACAATGACGTACTCTATAAAATGGAAAAAAGATGAAGTCGATTTAGTGGAGTTGGCAAAAAAGCACTGGGTGGACCAAATGTCTTATAGGGAAATTGCACAGAGTATGGGGATAACGAGAGACCAGGTAGCGTGGAACTTAAAAAAGATGGAGAGGGGTAAAGTGAATAATAATTTTCCTAAATAAATAAAAATCTAGGACTCAAATAGGTAGTAGAGCGAAAAACTCGGCTTGTATCCAATGAAAGTTTTTATCAAGTTCAGATTTTTTAATATTTGATTAAAGTTATTTTCTTCTTGGCTGCAATATTTAAATACCGATAGGTTTGATGTGATTTATGCAATTTTTCTACTTATTACTTTTAACTTTAGTGCAATTGCTAAATTGTCAGATGATATAATTGGAGATCTTTCCAATAAAGATCAGATTGATATACCTCAAAAACAATGCAGAAGTGTTGTCTCTAAAATGGGACAAATGTTGATAATTTCTGCGCCCTCAAGTGAAGATAATAGGGATGTAATTCATCCTTTAACGATGGATTTAATTACAAAAATTAAACCTGGAGGCGTCTTACTGAGAGGAGGTAGTAAAAACAATTATAAAGACCATCAAGAAACCTCAAAGAAATTACACAAAATTTCCAATTTACCTATGTTTTTTGGAGGTGATTATGGGAATGCAATTGTTGATAGTAATTCTAGAGCAGGAAAAATGATTGGTTATAATCGGTCCTTTGAGCGAGAAGAGGGTTGTGAGGTTGAAGATGGTATTAAACAAGGATTTTTTGGTAAATTGATGGGACATAATTATGTATTAGGTCCAGTGAGTCAAAAAGATCAGTATGATAATGGGCAGATTGGACTGAGTGAGACATTAGATTCGTTGGGTGGAATTGGATTTTCTACAACGTTGAAGCACTTTCCCTATTCTCATGATGGTCAAGGTTTTGATTTGCATCAAACAACTCGAGATTTAAAAGTTCCAATAGAAGAAATGAAAAATGATCATCTAACTTACTTTTCAAAGTATATTGATCAAACCCCAATGATAATGACAACTCATATTCTAAACTCAGAAGTTGACCCTGAGAATATAGTCCCATTCAGTGAAAAATGGACTAGTGTTCTTAGAGATGATTTAGGTTTTAATGGGCTAATTATGACTGATGCAACAGATATGATAGATAATTATCCTGATCATTTAAAGTTTATGGGAAAAAAATGGATTGAAGAACATAAATTTCAAATTCGACCTTCGGCAATTACTATGGCAAGGGCTATGATGGCCGGAAATGATTTATTATTAAATCAGTATTCGACTAATGAAATGGAGCAAATTTATATTGATTTGATTAAACTTGCTTGTAATGATGACTTCGTTGGCAAAAAGCTTAGAGCAAGGATTAATGAATCTTATAGTCGAATAAAGGCATATAAAGATAAAAACCGAGAGGCTTTAACTTATATACCTAATGTTACTGATGAAAAAATTAGTGAACTCGCAAGTAAGGAATGCATCTCAAAAGAAGAAGCTGATAATTTATTAAAAATTGCTGGTAACCCTATAAATAATCTTGAAGTAAGTACCAGTAAAGAGGCTGATTGTTATAGAAAATTAGCTCTTTCTATTAAGCCAATAGAAAGAGAAAGGTTTGAAGTTCAGCTTTTTCAATTTTCAAATGCAATTCCTATCAATTACATTATTGAAGCATTGTTGTCCCAAGATGATGAAACTGTTTCTTCCGCAATGACCCTACTAATAGATAATCCAAAGTTGAGAGGAAATGTCTTTAATACGGCGGTTGAAATATTTAAAAATGAAAATCCTAATGATAGACAAAAGGGCATGAACTTATTTGCAATCTTAAATAGATGGCCAACAGATGTCGTTGCAAATATTTATGAAAGAGCAGATGAAATTGAAGTTAACTCTCTTGTTGAACTTTCAAGGATTTCAGATATTCCTTACGTTGATATACCAATATCAAAAATAAATGAAATTTTAAAGAAGCTAAAAGTCGATAGTATCGCCAGGTCTTATGAAGATTCAAAGGGGCAGTTTTTAAAGCTTGTTTTTCCTAAAGGACGTTTAAGTCAATCTGATATAAAAAAAATTTTAGGTATTAACTATGCTAAAGGTAAAAATCGAGATCGATATCATCTTGCTCATCAGTTAAATATTCTTTCAAATGGAAATCGTTTTGACCAACTTCCAATAGAGCTCGTTGATAAAGTATTACAGGCGACAAATAATAAAGGAGAAACGAGTATTAAAATTCCTTCTCCTTCAAGCCTTCAAGTTGATCCAAATAAAATTAGAGTCAATTATGGTATTTCAAATTTAGTTTTAATTTATTTTAATGGCAGCGATGATGTTAAAGATCGGATAGCTCAAGACATTATAGAAAAACCAGGAAAAGAAAAGTCTGATCGGTTCTATTTTTCAAAATTATTAAAAGCAATTCGAGATCAAAAACAATTTGATTTTCCTGATGGCCGATATGTTAGTCCGAATCTTTTTAATATATCATACACAACAGAAGCTGCCGCACTTAGTGTAAAGAGAGAATTATCAAAAAAAGCATATGACGAAAATTATGATCCTTCGTGGAGAAAGTATTTAATTGATGATGTTATACCTTTTGTTGAAGAAGTAAGAAAAAACTCTTGGTGGGATTGAGAGTAACGAACCGCGGTTCGAATACTGTTAAAGATGGTGCCCTCTCGCGGGATCGAACCACGGACACAGGGATTTTCAGTCCCTTGCTCTACCGACTGAGCTAAGAGGGCATTAACTAATTCTAAAATAAGAACGGTGTGATGAATTTAAGGGTTTAAAGAGAATCCGTCAATTACAAATTTTCAGATTCTCTACTCTTTTAAGTTCAAATATTCTATTAGAGTTGCGTTAAAAAATTATTCTCCCAAACAACATTCATTAATACTGGGTCATTTCCTTTTTCAATCAGCTTTTTAGCTATAGATCGAGTGTCTCTGTGACCACCATTTAAAAATACCTTCCACAGTGATTTGAAGCTGATTCTAATACTTTCATTGTCTTCGTTGTGATCGAGAAGATCCCATAAGAAACCTGTTACACGCCATTCGTTTGTTTGTCCTTTACATACATCACTAGGTATATGCTCAATCCTGATAGGCGCACGTCTTGGAACTAAGTATTCAAACTTTGCATCAGTAGCTCTAGTACTTAACATGACCCAAGCACCAAAAAATGAAGCCCATCCTTCACTTAAGGCCAAGTTCTTTGTGTAGCATTCATCAATTTTATGCCTTCCACCACCAGAACTCCCGACTCTTGCTAAAGCATAAATCGCATGACCTAGCTCGTGAGCAACGACATCCCATTGGTATCCTTTTGTAATATGAACGGTACCGCCTGTGTAGTAATCTCCATTTGAAGGCCAATGTATTTTTATTTGTTTTTTCCAAAATCCAGTAAGTTGAGTATTAGCAAACTTATACCAAGATCGTTTAACAATATCCCAAATTCTAAATACTTCACCAAGAGTAGATTTTTCTTGGAGGATAATCATTTTATATTCACCACATTTTAATTGAATTTCAGATGTGTGAACTTTTCCATTTTTATGAATATTAGCAAATTTATTTTCAAATTTGGCCTTCAGTTTGATTTCATTAGTATTTGAACAAACATCTTTTAATGTTTGTATAGCGCCATTTGAAACGATTCCTAATTCTTTATTTTCAAAAATAGGAACATTGATTTTCATAATTTTTTTATCTTTCTCTATCGCTATTGTAAAACCTATTTGATTTGGCCCAATTTTTTTTGTTTTTATTTTTGGCGCTGTATCCTTTTGTTCAAATAGCTCATAAGAGGAGAGATCGCTCTCATGATTTGAACTAGGAACAGTTGCATTTAAATGTAGTGAAATTGAAAATATCAATAATAATTTAAGCATAAATCCTCCGAATAACAGATTATTGCCTTTAAAACATGGAAAATACAGAACAAATTAATTGATAAATGAACTCAATATATTGTGAAAAAAGCCGATAAATAAAAGGGGAAGGACCTTTTATGAAGAAGTTTAAGTATTTACCTGCTGCGATTGGATTACTATGTGGTTTTTTTGGCATGGCAATATTCAAAGTTGTATATACAGATATTAAGGTTTCTCAGTCCAAATACACAAAGTGGGATAAAGAGTTTAAAGATAATTTTAATTTAAGTTGCGTAAGATCTGCTTCATCACAATTTAATACAAAGGACCCAGAACATTTAAAAGTTGTTGAAAATTACTCTTTGAAATATTGTGATTGTATAACTCATTTAATGGAAGGACTTCATATTATTCCAACAAAGTATAATAAAATTGATGGGGAAGAAAAATATATTAGAGATATAGAAGTTGCTATGGATAATTATATTTCTTCGCCCGTTGGAAGATTACAAGTTCAAGGGTGTGTGAATACGGCGGCCAATGGTTCAAAAATAAAATCAAGTTACGTAGCGATAATGAAAGAGAATTTTACTGGTGATTGTAGAGATGCAATGTTGAATCAGGTAAGAAAAGTAGGTGGTTCTGTTACTGATAAGCACTATAGTTATGCAACTAAATATTGTTCATGTTTTTCAAATGAATATGAATCTTACGTTTTAAATGCTGTTACATCTGGAGAGGGAAGAAGTATTGCCTCTACGATGACTCTTTCAGAAATTGGAAGAGCTGTAATGATGAAAACTGATGAGTGGTATGCTCACGCAAAAATGAAAGACATAGAAAAGAATTGCATTTCTGAGTCTAAAAAATAATCAGGCAGACTTTTTTCTTCTAAATGGCGATATCCAATAATTCCATTCGTCTGGATCATCCTTTGAAATTTTGACTGTATAAATAGGGGACCAGTGGGGTCGCCTAGGATCTCTTGTCAAGTTGAAACCTGATTTATTAAGAGGCTTACTACCTTTTCGGTTATTACATTGATGGCAAGAACTCACAACATTATCCCAGTTGTGCTTTCCACCCCTGCATCTAGGAATTACATGGTCTAAGGTTAATTGGCCTACAGAGAATTTTTTTAAGCAGTATTGGCATATATAATTATCTCTAATAAAAACATTTTCTCGATTAAACTTAACGTCCTTTCTTCCTTTGAATCTTTTATGTAGTCTTAAAATTTTTGGAAGTTTAAATGAATTAGAAATGGAACGAATGTTGATTTCGTGATACTCGTCGACGACCTCGGCCCTATCAGTAATCATTAAGATCATGGCCTTTTGCCATCCGACGATTTTTACTGGAAAGTAAGAACTATCTAGTAGAAGAGTTCGCACTTGTAACCGCCTTTAAGGGCCCTATATGCCCTTATATATAGGATACCATAAATCTTTACAGTTTAAGCTAAGGAAAGAATTGATTAGAAAATAAATAAGTGCTTGATATAATTAGTTTTGCCATTTTTTTTAGCCTTATTTGGTGAAGAATTTTTTAGTGTTTCATGTTTTTTATGCTCTTTTACGTTGGATTCTTTGGTATTTGAGTTCTGAAGAGGTCTCAAAGGGTAAGTTATATGCGGATGTTCTAGTGGTAAAAATGGTTTAATATTAATACTCATTTGAGTATTATACTCCAGTACTGACGCATATCAGAGATTTTCATCAAAAATTAAGTATATTGTGTTAACTATATGTAAACATAGGAGAAAAATATCGCCAAATTGAATAGGCCATATAAAAATACTTGATAGGTAAATGCCCACTGTTTATAACATTCTTTTGGAAAGTATTGATTTAAGGGTGTTTGTGGCAAACATTAGGAAAAATCGTGAATAAAAATTATGAAAAGTTAGAGACCCCGCAACCTCATGTTGCTAGATCAAGAGAAATTCTAAATAAATATCCTCAAGCTAGAGATTTGATGGGGCCATATCCATTAACTTTTGTAGCAATTTTATTTATTTGTTTTATTCAAATTGGATTGGGTTATCTATTGGCAGATAAGTCTTGGTGGTTAATTTGGGCAGTTGCTTTTTTCATCGGCGCTATCCTAAATCATGGAATGTTTGCTCTAGTTCATGAAGCTGCTCATAATTTAATTTTTAAAAAATCTTGGGCAAATCAAATAGCTGGAATCATTTGTAATATTCCGCAAGCATTCCCAAGTTCAGAAGGGTTTAGAATTCATCATTTAATTCACCATTCAAATATGGGGGAGTATGATAAGGATGCAGACTTGGCCCATCATGCAGAAGCTAAATTAATTGGAAACAATTGGTTTATGAAGATCCTTTGGTTTGCTGGATTTTTAATTGTTGAAGCAATTCGACCAATAAGATTTAAAGATCAAAAAACGTTAACACCTTGGGTACTTTTTAATACTGTCGTAATACTTGGAACTGATTATTTAATATTTAAGCTTTTTGGGTTTAAGGCCTTAGCATATTTAATGATTTCATCATTTTTTAGTGTTGGTTTACACCCTGTAGGGGCAAGGTGGATTCAAGAACATTATGTATTTAAGAAAGGGCAAGAAACTTATTCTTATTATGGTATACTTAACACGTTCGCATTTAATGTAGGAATGCATAATGAGCACCATGACTTATTTAGAGTACCTTGGATAAATCTTCCAAAGCTTAAGGCCATGGCCCCAGAGTATTATGATACTTTGTATTATCATACTTCTTGGACAAAATTATTGCTTCGATTTATTTTTGATAACAAGTTAGATTTATATAGTAGATATATTAGAGAACCTAAAAATAAGAAACAAGATTTTAACCTATCAAGCTCCAAAACGGATCTTGTAACAGAGATTTAAGGAAGAGGATTTAATGTTTAACGAAGAAAGATTTGCTCAAATTATTCATGCATCAAGGAAAAGATTAGGATTAACGCAAAAAAAAGTTTCAGAATTAACAGGTATAACTCAAGGAACTTTATCTAAAATCGAAAACTATGAAATTTCTGTTTCAGCTAGAAATTGGTTTCTACTTTCTCAAGCATTAGATATTCCTCATCACTCAGCCTATTGTGGTTTTATAGATAGAGGACTTAAAGCTAAAAAAATTAAAACTACATCAAAAAATATTTTTAAAATGCCAACAAAGTATAGAAAAAATGCTTGTTCTACGGTTAAAGACTTGATGCCATTTATATTATTCGTTCAAAAAAAGTATGGAGCAGACTCATTCAAGGATTTTTTAAAAGAAGTAAGTGTTCCTGAATACTTTTTTATCGATTTAAATAATAAAATTAATTTTCTTTTTGCATATGATTTATTAATTCACTTTTGTGGAAATATAACAGATGAACTTTTAAACTCTGTTGCTAGATGTTCTACTATGAAAGAAGCTCATGGAACGTTAATAGACATTTACAAGAAAAAGCATATGTCTCTTGGAAAGTTAAAGGCCTACATTAAGAGAGCTGATTTCTATGAGTCTTGTACTGATTATTCAATTGTTGAAAAAGGCAACGAAAAGTTAATCATTGAACTCGATCTTTCAGAATATCTACAAGAGCAAATGAGTGAGGAATTCGTTGAAACATTTGTTCTCCCTTATAGAATTAACTTTTTAAAAGAGTTCGCAAATGATCGAGTAGAGGATAAATTCGATTTGTCCGTATCAAAAAAAGCTACACAAGGTCATTATATGCTTGAAGCCCAACTTATAAGTTAGACCCTAACATACTGAAACTACATATTAGTGCCAATAAAAAGTGGTATACCATCTTTTAGTGAATCTTTATTTTTATTGATATTATTTATATATCATATTGGAATTATTTAACATTATGTAAATATTCACTTTAAAATATTAGACACTATCTATTTTGTTCTAGACTTGAAAAACAGAAATTAAATGTGGGAAGGCCAAAAAATGTAAATATTGCTGTTTTATGAGGAGGGGGATATGTCAAAATATCAAGTAATTGTGATGGAATCGCCATATGAAAATTATGAAAAATCCTTAGAAGTTAGAGATTTATTGAAGGATGTTTTTAAATTAAAGCTTGACGGCTATAAAGCCTACCATGAATTTGGAATTATGCCTGTTGGTAGTGATGACTTCTTTTCTAATCACATTATTATTTGCCAAGAAAAAGAAGATGGTGAATTAAGGCCTGTTGCCGCTTTTAAGTCGATTACTAATGGAGTTTCAAACCGATTTAATATTAGTTTTCCAATAATTGAACATAATTTAAAAGGTGTAGAGGAAGACTATCAAGATCATGTGACTGAAGTTGTGAGCTGGTTAAATGATAAACAAATTAAAAATGAAATAGTGGGCTATAATTTTGGATGGACAATTTCACCATTTATAAAAGAAAGATCAGAGAGAGATTTTTTGATAAATTTTTCAACGGCAATGTATTTCTACTATTATAACAACTATAATATAAATCATGTTATAACTGCTGCCTTTAAAGACTTTGGCGTACATAAGATTCAAGAGAGAATGGGATTTTCTTATTTTGAAAAAGATGGAGAAGCTCTTCCAGCTTTTAGAGGGAAGGTATTTCAAGACAAAGAAGCCTATTTTATGTATTTAGAGGACTTAGATTTCCCTGTAGATTTTAAATCCTCTGTAAAGTTTTTTGAAAAATATTGGAATAATAGGATTACATATAATAATGAAAAACTATCAGCTCAAGATAATGAAGCAGCTTAAAATTTAAATGAAAGAATTCCTGTGTCACCACTTTGACCTAGAGATTTAATAATTTTTGATTCTCCAAAGTTTTTAGTGGTGATAAGGCCTGGAGTGAGACCAAAGCCTGCTTTATAGGAGTCAGTTTCTTCGCCTGTGTAGTTTTTTACACCGTAAAGGTCTTGCAGTTCTTCTTTTAAAGAATGCTCGATTTTTAGTTCATTTGAAGAAAGGGATAATATTTTATAATTAAAGTTATGTTCTAGTACGGGCATAACTTCATCTAGAAGATATTCATAAGCTTGTCTAAATGTTCTTCCATTAAAGCTTTTTTGAAATATTTGATCATTGTCATAAAATGCAATATTTTTTCCAATTGTTGTTAGAAATTCGGCTCCCTGTCCAGAAAAATTTGATAGTTCTTTATGAAGTCTACTCATATATCTTGTAGAGATTAATTTGTCTTGGTCTTCAAAAAAATATCTGTTTGCGGCCGTTCTAGATAGTACCGTATCTGTAAAGCTTGAGCCCATATGTAGATCTAAATAATTTATTATATTTAAAGGAACTCTATTTTTAGTAAAGGCACCAACTAAAAATTGCTTATCTATTAATGGTTCTTTTTTTAAATGTTTTAATATCCATTCATCATTAATTAAATCTTCGAAATAGGCACAAACATCAAACTTACCGTGATAAGTAATTTTCATTAGGTCATAAATGCTTGGACTTAATTTATATCTTAGTTCACTAAATTCCTTAGGAGAAATTTCTAGTTCTTTCTCTATAAATTCCTCTGAAAAATTTTGTTGAATTAACTTGAGAAGGTTGTGAAATTTAGATCGAGAGTATCCTCTCATTATTTGAAATCGTTGCATTCTTTTATTTGAGTACTTTTTCATAGCATTGGCCAATATAAGATTAATATTTTTTCAGAGTATAAGTTCAAAATAATCAAATGGGAATTTTTTTATTGATTGAATTGTAAAAAAAAATTATTGTATGTGTACTGAGGAGTTTTTATGACGGCGAGAGTTATTTTTATTGATGATGAAGTAGACTTTTTAAACATTCAGTATGAATTTTTTAAACATCGTTATAATGTTGAGCGTTATTCAGATGGAACTAAATTTTTGGATGACTTTAAATGTAGCGAAAGTCCAACAGTTCTCATCTTAGATTTAATGATGCCAATGATTAGCGGAGATAAAGTTGCTAGTAAAGTCAAAAAACAATTTGGTGATAAAGTAAAAGTTCTTTTGTTAACAGCAAAGCAGTATGTCCCCAGCTGTGAGCTTGAAAATGTTGATTTGCTTCTACATAAACCAGTAAACTTCGGCCTGTTAGGAAGTTCAATTGAGCAATTAGTTGAAAACTAATCCTGTAAATTTTAAAAATAAGAGTGCACAATATTATTATGGACTTAGTTGTAAATGCACTTTTTTTAAAAGGAAGTAGGGAAAATTTATCAATTATATTGAATAAACGATCTGTAAAACCTTACAAAGATGTTTATGAACTTCCAGAGTTCCCCTTGGACTTTGATCACGATGCTAGTGAAGTATTCAAAAAAGTTGTCAAAAATGATTTATCAATTTCTTTTGATGAAGAAAATGTTTTCCAACTTGATAAAAGAGTAAAACAAGGTCGAGATTTAAGAGGGGAAAGATACTCTTATCCTTTTGTAAAATATCTTAATAATATTGACTGCCAACCTTCTATTGGTGAATGGGTTAAAGTAAAAGAGATCAAAGAGTTAGCCTTTGATCACGGTTGTATTCTCTTAGAAGCACTGGGAAAGTTCTTTTATTATATGCCTGGTTTTGAAAAAGCTGTTGCAAAGATCAACTTGCCTGAGATTATGGGAAAGGCCAATTTATCGTTTGAACACGAATCAATTACTTTTTTTGGTGGTACATTTAATCCTTGGCATAATGGGCACCTCGCTTGTTTAAATGCTTTGTTAGAAGCTGAAAGCCCAAATTCAGTTCTTGTAATACCAGATAAAAACCCGTGGAAAGTAGACTCTCAATTTATGGGAGAGTGTAGATTTAAAAAGTATATGGAGCTTTGTCAAAGACTTAAAAATACTCCCTTTGCTGTTTATCCTGGTTTTTTTGGCAAAGAAGATAATAACCCTACTTCTTCATGGATCACTAAAGTAAATATTAGAAGAAAAAATTTACTACTTGGTGATGATAGTTTTATGGATTTACCTCATTGGAAAAATGCTAAAGAATTGATTCAGGCACTAAATTGCATTTATATAGTTCCTCGGAACACACCGATAAATTTATTAGAAAAAAAGATTGAACAATTGGCCAAAGAATATCCAAGTTTAAGTCTTACGCTTCTTCCAAATCATGAATTTCAAGATGTGTCTTCAACTGAGATTAGAAAGAACTTTAATATTTAGATAGATCTTCTTTAACAAAATCAGAGTATATTTTTCTTAATTGATTGGTGACTTTTCCTGGCATACCATTCCCAATCTCTTTATTATTAATTTTTGTTATTGGAACAATCTCTTTGGTTGAACTAGTTAAAAATGCTTCTTCGGCATTTAGAAGCTCATCAACATCAAAGTTTTCTTCTTTGATATTAATTTTATTGTTTTTAGCAAGCTCGATCAGTTTATGTCTTGTAATCCCCATTAAAAGTCCTGCTTTTGGAGGAGGAGTCTTTAAAATATTATTCTTTACGATCCAGATATTACTGGTTGTTCCTTCTGTAACATGCCCTTCTTGGTTAAGCATGATAGCATCAAACGCTCCAAGTTTTTTAGCCTCCATATAGGCCATTACATTATTGAGATAGTTTCCTGATTTAATATTTGGGTCAAGCGAGTTTTTTGGGTTTCTCAAAGTATTAGCAACTACAAAACTTACACCTTGTTCATACCACCATTTAGGGTATTCAAGTTGCTCTTTTGCTATAATAACTAAATTATTGGTTGGGCTTAAGTCCGGATCAAGGCCAATTTCGCCACTTCCTCTAGTTATAATAATTCTTAAATATATATTAGGTATCGCTAGCTCTTTAATACATTTATCAATTTCAACTTTTATCTGTTCAGGAGAATAAGAGATGGGAAGCGAAATTTGTTCAGCGGATCTCCAAAGACGATCCAAGTGTTCTTTTAACAAGAAAGGTATACTTTCATAAGTTCTAGTTACTTCATATACAGAGTCACCAAGTAAAAAACCTCTGTCGAAAACTGAGATCTTTGCTTCATCACCTTTTAAAAGGGTTCCGTTAATATTTACTATGCTTTCTGTAATACTCATCTGACAGAAATATATCCTCTAGGAACTAGATCCCATTGCTTGCCATAAACATGGATTTTATTTGTCTTTTTTCCGTTAGATTCAAGTTTTTGTTTTTCATGGATCCAAGCAAGTAAGGAGCCCTTTATACTTTTAGATTGGTATCCTTTTTTTATTAGCTCTCTTGTATATTGAGAAGATCGAAAGCCTATCGTGCAATAAGTAAATACCATCTTATCTTTTGGTACTTTATCCTCATTTACCAATTTTTTAAAATCTTGTACTTTAATGGCCCCTGGAATCATTGAGACCTTGGATTCCGCTTCTGTTCTTACATCCACTATATAAATATTTTGTGAATTTAATAGTAAGAAGTCTTTTACAGAAATTGTGGGGACATCACTAAATTTCTTTGAAATTTTGTGGGCCAAAGCTTCAACTTTATTCTTTTTATCTTCGTCACTAAGTTTAGTTTTTGAAAAGCTTAAAATAGGAAAAATAAGGGCAAATAAAATAATATATTTCTTCATATCTTTATTTTTACGCCTAAATGACGAAGTTGACAATATTGGGGTTTGACGAAGCTTCTTAAAAACAGAGATAATTTCTCTATGAACAAACTCATTTTAGTATTTACTCTCTTTATAAATTTCTCGAATGCATGGGCAAAAATAGAGCTAGACTTTGAAGATGATAACACTCCGGAAGTAAGCGCAACAAATCTAACCGCTGGTGGTACGTTTAATGAGATGATAGTGGACTCTGGTTCAAATACTCTTTCATCTCCTCACGAAGTTTATATACCAATTAGAAATACTACTAACTTAGCTGATATAAATGCGCATCATACTTTTAATTCCGATAATGATGTTCCTGAAATATTGCTAGCTGACGCAGGTTCAACTTCAGCAGATAGACAAAGAGCTGTAGTTAATCTTCATTTAAATATTACTCCCGATTCAAGTGATGCTAGACATTTATATGCTGTAGTTCAATGGGGTGATGACTCTGCTAATGATGAGTTTCAAATAGTGGCCGATATTAACGGCAATGCTAAAATTAGAACATTTTTTACAACCTCAGCTCAAAATGACATTGATATCAAATTTAATATAGGGGATCTTTGTTTTGAAGGTTCAATTAAAAGTGGAGAGGTTTGCAAAGAGCTTGATAATCAGGGTGCTGGAGACAACCTTGTTACTAAAAAAGTAAAAATGTTTCTCTTTTTATCAGATGAAAATTATGGTGTCGGTGATAATGATATAGATATTGACGAACATTCAGATGGTTTATTCGTTCAGTTAAATTTAAGTTCTGAAGTTCCCGAAAGTGCCGCCACACTAAATACGGGGGCTCCAATTTTAGACAATGCTGAATCTGGTGACTCAGAGGTTTCTATTAATTTAGCTGATACTGATAATGTAGATATTTCTAGTTCGGATTTTCATGGAATTTACTTTTTTAATTTAGGCTCAGTACAGTCAGCCCAAGATTATTCTGCTGTAAGAGCTTCAAGAATAGATTATACATTAGGTGAAGATATTCGAGAGGAAGATAACAAGCCAATTGTATTGAAAGATTTAATTAACTCACAAGTTTATTATATAGGACTTGCTTATGTTAATAAGTATCAACTCGCTTCAGATGCTTCTAATACAATTGAAGCTAGGCCTTTAGAGATTGAGGCCTTTTTGGAGTCGCAAACATGTTATTTTGTTTCAGCTGGCTTTAAAGAGGAACACTATGTCTTACAGTATTTTAAATACATTAGAGATCGTTATCTTTTAAAAACTTATTTTGGAAAAAAGCTTGTTCACCTCTATTATTCATCAGCAAAACAATATGCTCGAGTAATTTGGTTTAATCCTAAATTGAGTGCTCTAGTGCGATTTATTTCATATGGCGTATATTATGTGATGAATTATTTTTATCAAATTTTCCTTACAATTATTGGTCTATTGTTTATTCGAAAATTTTATTTAAAAAATGGTTTTCCTAGAAATGGAACTAAAGTATCATAATCCATACGTAGTGACATAAAAGGTATCCGAATGACAGATGTTTTAAACTTTACAGTTTTATTAGTTGATGATGAGCCAGATATTTTAGAATTAATGGAAGAAGAGTTTGATATGGCCGGTTATAAAACTAAAACAGCTCTTTGCGGAAATGATGCAATTAAAATTCTAAGTGAAACTGGTGTTGATGTTGTCGTTTCTGATTATAAAATGCCAAATGGTAACGGAATGGCCGTCTTAGAAGAAGTTAATAAGATTGATAGTGATAAAAGACCTCTATTTATCTTTGTTTCTGGACAGGCTGATATCTCCGTTGAAGACGCTATAAAGGCCGGTGCTAAAAAGTTTTTCACGAAACCTTTTGATTTAGATGATCTGATCGAAGAAATCACACAGGAACTTAAATAGTAATACATACATTACTGGAAAATTGATCTTATATTTTATAAGATGGCTTTTATTATTTTGAATTAAAATAGACTTAAAAATGGAGTAATCATGGCAGGCCATAGTAAATGGGCAAACATCAAACACAGAAAAGGCGCTCAGGATGCAAAAAGAGGAAAAATTTATACAAAGTTAGTTAAAGAAATAACTGTTGCTGTTAAAACTGGTGGTGCTGATCCTGAAATGAACCCTAGACTACGTTTAGCGATTCAAAATGCTAAAGGTCAGAATATGCCTAAAGATAATGTAGAAAGAGCTATTAAAAAAGCTTCAGGAGCAGGTGGAGAAGACTTTGTTGAAACAACTTTTGAAGGGTATGGTGTAGACGGTGTAGCAATTTTTATAGAGTGTGCGACAGATAATAATACACGGACAGTTGCAAATATTAGATCTTATTTTACTAAAAATGGCGGAAGTTTGGGTAAAGATGGGTGTCTGCAATTTATTTTTGAGAGAAAAGGAATTTTTACTATTGATTTGAATGGTCAAGACGAAGAAGAATTTACTTTAGAAATGATTGATGGTGGGGCAGAAGATGTTGAGTTTGATAGAGAAGAAAATTTAATAACCGTAAGTTGTGAAATGGAAGAGTTTGGTAACGTCAGTAAAAAACTTCAAGAATTAAATGTCGAACCTAAGGAAGCAGGTCTTCAGAGAATTCCTACTACTTATAAAGAAGTTAATAAAGATTCATTTCCAAAACTTATGAAATTGATTGATACCATTGAAGATGATGATGATGTTCAAAAAGTTTATCACAATATTGAATTCAACGAAGAGTTGATGGGAAGTTTATAAGCTGTGAGTGAGTCAAAAGAAATACTACTTATTACCACTAATAAAAGTCTTTTTGACGATGTTAGATCTTTTTTAAAAAAAGAAAATATAAAATTAAGATTAGGTATATCTCGTTCAGATGCAACTGAAAAATTAAGTACAATTAATTTTGATATTGTTTTTTTTGATGAAACAATTGGTGCAAGAGATTTAAAATTTATTTTAAGAACTTTAAACTCTCAAAACAAAGAAGGTTTAATTATTTATTACGCGTCAAGTGACTTTGATATCTTTTCTGAAATTATGGCCTCTACTGAATTAAACCTTCATATTATAAATATGCCTGTAGCTAATGAAGATATAGCAATGAGACTTTCGTCACACTTAACAGTAAAAGATGCCGATGAAAAGTCTGCAAAGTTTTCTAAAAATGTAGATGCAAAATTTTTAAATGTTTTTATAGATGCAACAACAATGGTTTTAAAAGAGATGGCCAATGTAGGTAATATTAAAAATTTGCGACCTAATTTATTAAAAACACTCGATGTCGAAAAAATTGCAATTCGTGGAAAACTTAGACTGAATACAAAGTATTTTAAAGGGACTTTTTATATTTCTTTTCCTGAGAAAACTTATTTAAAAATTTATGAGAGTATTCTAATGGAGAAACATGATTGCATAAGTGAAGAAATGAAAGATTTCGCAACAGAGTTATTAAATGTTATTTATGGACAAGCTAAAAATACTCTAAATAAACTAGGTCATAATTTAGATATGATTATTCCTGTGATTGACTGTGAGGAGAATGTTGTTGATGAAACATCAACTATTGCGATCCCATTTGATTCTAAATTTGGAAAATTTTATATCAAAATTGAGCCTGACAAATAGGAATAAGACCCCTTTTTATAGAAGAGGCCTTATTAAATTAATTAAGAAATATAATCTTTTAGTGTTTCTTGTAATTCACCAGATTGAAACATTTCAGCGATAATGTCATTACCACCTAAAAGTTCACCCTTTAAATAAAGTTGTGGATAAGTTGGCCAATTTGAATACTCTTTAACGCCTTGTCTGATATCCATATCAGTTAGAATATCAAATGTATTAAATTTAACTCCAAGATGGTTAAGCATTCCAACAACATTTGCCGAAAAACCGCATTGTGGAAACTCTGGAACACCTTTCATAAATAAAAATACGTCAGCAGAAGTTATCAAGTTTTTTATTTTTTCATTAAGATCACTACCTGTTGTTTCAGTAATAGTAGATCCTGTATTTGCTTCAGGTTGACCGCCAACAATGTTAAATGGGTTATCATTACTCATATTATTCTCCTATTTTTTATCAAATTGATCTTTAGTCATTGTTTTTAATTGAACTGCATGTATTTTTTCTTTTAAACTCTCTTTTAAGATATCCATAATCATTTGATGTTGTTGGATTAACCTCTTATTTTGAAAAACATCAGAAACAACTAATATACCAAGATGATCTTTCGTTCCCGTTAAGTCCGTTATTTCTACATGTGCGTCATTAATATTATTTGTAATTAATTCTTTTACTTCATTAAAGTCCATAGTGAATCCTTTAAGCTACGAGATAGCTCGTAATGTATACCATTGTGCGAAGTGTAATCGCTGTAAAACCTAAATTTTTATGAAGCGCCTTATTTTTTAAGTCACCTTTTTTCAATTTATTTCCTGAGTATAGGAGGTAAAAGTATAAGAGAACCGTTGTCACTGCAATAAGTACATGAAAATTCAACAAGGCAGGGTTCGTAACGGCCTTGGATGCTTTATTTATTGCGCCTCTTGTTAGCTCAATTTGTAGAACTAAAAGAATGTCCCAAACTATACTGGTGATCATAATTTTGATATGTTTTTCCTTAGTTTTGCGAAAGTAAAGACCTATATAAAGCAATATAAGTATAAGGGTCGATTGAATTTGAAAAATGAGTGCACTATTCATTTAAAAACCTTGTCAAAACTATTGGATGTCTAACATAAATTAATTCGTATCAGACTTCAATACTTTGGTTCGAAATTAGGATAGAAACAGTGAATAAATTGGGAAAATGGGCAGTAATTGATATTGAAACCAACGGTCTTGATCCGTTAAATGATTCTATAATAGACGTTGGTTTTTTAGAATTTGATGGAACAAAATTAATTCGAGAGTATAGCTCATTAGTCAAATTTCCTCAAACTAGAGACCGACACGATAATTTATCTCACTTTATTCAAAAGTTGACTGGTATCAATAAGAAAATGCTTAAGAATGCTCCAACTTGGACTGATGTTCAAAATGAAGTCCAAGAACTTTATGGGCACTCTTTGATTGCTCATAATTCAGATTTTGAAAAAAGTTTTTTAGGAAGTAGTTTTGATAAAATAGATGATGGATCTAAAAGAGAAGAGTTTATCGATAGTATGAATTACTTAGCTTTATTACATCCAGAAAAAAGTAGCTTAAAACTAGAAGGTTATATACTTGATTTTGAACTTGCAGAGAAAGAAAAACATAGAGGGTTTCAAGACTCTCTAGACCTTCTAAAGGTCATGTTGATAAGTACTTACATGTGCAGACTTGATAGTAATAAATATAGTCAGTTAAGTTTAATGTTTGAAAAGTATGAGCTAACTAATTATTGGTTTTATAATTTTTTCAATTTATCAATTGATGAACTTATTGAAATTGCTGATCAGTTAAACTTTGATTTAGTAGAAAAAGTTTCTAGCTTGTCTAAGTCTAATAAAAGTAATTTAGAGATAAAAAAAATAGGGTTTTCAAATGAATTCTCAGGAGAAAATATTGAAAATATTTTCAAATCAGAAAGCTTAATTCAAAAGGAAGTTCCAAATTATAGATTTAGAAAACCACAATTAGATCTAGCTTTAAGAGCTGGGCAGTCATTTAAACACAATGTTCATTCATTAATCCAAGCGCCTACTGGAACAGGAAAGACCTTAGGTTACTTAATCCCCAGTACACTTTTTGCAAAAAAAGAACGGAAACAAGTTTTAATTTCTACAGGAACAAAAACATTACAAAATCAGGCATTAGAGAAAGATATTCCTCAACTTAGAAAAATTTTAGGTCTAGATGAATCAGAATTGAAAGTGTCACTGCTTGTTGGTTCTAATAATCATTTATGTGAATTAATATTTCGACAAGATGAAAATGAAAAAGACTTATTTGAAGAAGATACATTTGATTCAAAGTTTTCGAGATTATATTTTGATTCAATTTTTTATCATAATTCTGTAAATCTAAAAAATCCAATTACAAGAGATGATTTACCTTTTGTATTTAAGAGAAAAAGTAAAACGTTTAATGATTTAGACAAAAAGGTTGCGGTTGATTTTAGAGCTTGTACTGGAAGTCAATGTCCGTTTAAAAATGAATGCAGTTATATTCAAGGATTGAGGGGAGCAAAAGACTCTCATCTTATAATAGGTAATCATGCATTAATGTTTAATTGGCCAAAAGGAATGCCTAGACCTCTACAGGTTGTAGTTGATGAAGCACATCGATTAGAAGGAGAGTCAACGAGAGCATTTACTTCAGAAGTTGAAAAGTCATCTGTTGAAAAATTTGTACAATCTTTGTCACACCTTCAAGGAGTAGGTTCCTTATTTTATCTTTTAGCACAAAATGAAGAATCTATTGGGAGTAGTACTGAAATTATAAATCAAATTAGATCAGAGTCATTATCATCAGCTCAAATGCTAAAAGATAACTTAGAAGGCTTTGATGAAAATATCGAACAGTATATGAAGCGTTCTCCTAGATATACTGATATTTATTGGAACGAACTACCTTTCTCTTTAAAGAAATTTAAAAATGAAGCACTCGGCTTATCAATTGTTAACAGACTTCAAAGCCTTCAAACTATTTTTCTAAATTTATATAATCAATTTTTACCTTACATTGGAAGGTGGGAGGCAAAAAATCTCGATGATGAAAATCAAATTATTGCATTGACGAGGTTTGATAAATTTATTGGACAGTTAGAGGACTTTGTTACATCGTTTGAACTTATTTTAAAAGAAGCAAATGAGTATACTCATTCAATAAAATTTCATGAAAGAGATGGATATGTATTTAGTTCTGCTCCAATTAATGTAGGAGAAATTATTTACAAGGGTTTACTTGAAACATCAGAGTCAGTTGTTATGACCTCTGCAACTTTAGGAAATGCTCATGGTGACCAGGGTAGCAAAGGTATTGAATGGACCACAGGTTATGCTTATTTAGATCCAAAAAGAAGGTTTAAGTCAGGCCTTTATTTACCTTCTTCATATGATTATAAAAATAAAACAAAAGTTTATCTTTGCGATGATTTACCTCCAATGTATAAAAACGATTTTGTATCGAAAGCGATGAAAAAACTTATTCCTCTCATAAGAGATATTGATGGTAGGTCATTACTATTATTCTCTTCAAGAAAACGCTTTGAAGAAGCAAATGAAATTTTATTAGATAAGTTAGAAGCAGAGTTTCCAATTTTTGTTCAAGGCATGGGCAATAACGTCGTCGAAGATTTTAAAAAGTCTTCTAAAGGTATTCTTATTGGAATGGAAAGCTTTGGAGAAGGGATAGATATACCTGGAGAAAAACTTCAATTTGTATTTATAGATAAAATACCAGATTTGAGAATGGATCTTGTAATACAAGAAAGAAGAGATTTTTATGATCGTAACCTTGGAAATGAATTTACTGATTATTATCTAGCTTCAAGAACTAGATCATTGCATCAAAAACTTGGACGACTTATTCGAACAGAAAGTGACTTTGGGGGAATAATTGTTGCCGATTCAAGAATTAAAAATTGGAAAGGCAAGACAATGGAAAAGGTAAATAAACTGATGGAGCCATATCAATTAAACAGACAAGGAATTGATGAAGCTTGCAAAGGTGTAAGAGAATTTATAGAGCAAAACTCTTAATCATCATTGAGATCATTTAAGTAGCGAACACTTACTTCTGTTTTTGTTGCAGTATCTTCAACAATATAAGGAATTGTTAAGTGCTTGCTTAAAAATACACTTAACATGGGCACCTTTTCTTTAACTTCGTGTTTCTTTTTTTTCATTTCTCTTTCTTTGTCTTCAACATCATACATTTCATATTGAAAACCTTGAAGCTCTTTGCCTTGATATTTTATCGTATCACTTGTAACTGAAATTCTTCTTACGCCTATATTCTTTGAAACGAGAGTTTCTTTGTATTTCCACATATTATTACTTGAATAAATTACATATTGATTATCTGATGTTTGATCAAATTTTTTTGACTTTAAAAATGCCATTGAAGCGGCGGTGCATGGTGTTGCGATGTGAAATTTTGGTGGCATTGGTATTTCTTCAACTGTAGGTTTTCCGTCTTTAGGAATGAACTCATAAGTTAAAAGATTATTTTTATTATTAAAAGAAAACTTTTCTTCAACGCTTTGATTGCCAAGTGACTTTATTATAGAAATTGTTAAAGGAAGCCAATCCTTGGAAAAGGTGTAGTCAACTGTTATCTTAAGAAGTTCACCTGTTGGGACCCGACTTAATGTTTGAGAGATAAAATTATGTGTATATTCTCTGTTATGCTTATAAACTTCATAAGTTTCCTCACTAAAAGTTGAGTCGTTTCGCGTGTAGTCATACGCACCCCTATATATCCTACTTAAATTTGGTTTTCCAACTTCATCCATACATAGTATTTTAATAGAATATTGGAATTTTAGAAATAAGGCATTATTTTGAAGTCACATAAATATTTGATGAAATTATTCGGGATATGTAGAGACCCCTCATTTTTTTACTTAACAATTTTAGGAAATGCCTTCATTTTTATAATTTCAGTTGTTTTTTATCAAATCGAATTCAAAACAAATGCACAAATTACTAATTATTTAGATTCACTATGGTGGGCATTCACTACTGTTACTACGGTTGGTTATGGTGACATCGTTCCAATAACTTCTCTTGGAAAAATTATTGGAATTGTTTCAATGTTAGTAGGAACGGCCTTGTTTGCTACATATACAGCACTTTTTGCAAATATCTTATTGGGTAGGGATATGGGAAAAATGAGACAAGGTTTGACAAAAACTGATAAGCATTTACATGAAGATATTATCAAATTAAAAGAAGACATACAGGATTTAAAAAAGATTCTAAAGGATAGGTTATGAGTTACGAAGTTTATAAAGTTATTCACATTGTTTTTATTTTTTATTTTTTAACAGGAATGGCAATTTCATTCTTTAAAAAAGAAACTCCAAAAGGGGTCAAAATTTTCACTGGAATAGCGAGTTTTTTAATTCTTGTTGGTGGTATGGGTCTTATGGCAAGAGTTGGAATTTCACACGGAAAAGGTTGGCCACTTTGGATAAAGATGAAGTTTTTATTTTGGGGAATTCTCGCAATTGGTGGGCCTATTTTAGCTAAAAGACTAAAAGAAAAAAGAGAACTCGCATTTTACGGATTAATGCTTTTTGCCGTATTTGCGGCATTTTTTGCAATTTATCAGCCTCAATAGTTCATGATAAAAAAAAGTCAGTGGACTTATAGGGAATTGTTAATTTTTTCAATTCCCTCTATACTTTCTTCTCTTGTAGAACCTCTGGCTTCAGTTGTAGACACATCATTAGTAGGTCATCTAAATACCTTTCATCTTGCAGCTCTTGGAATTGGTACTACATTATTTAATTCTTTTACTTGGGGATTTAACTTTCTCGTCCACACCACGACTCAGGCCGTTTCAGAAAGCATAGGTAGAGAAAATAAATTAGAAATTAATCAAAAAATTAGAGTAAGTATTTTGTTTACAGGAGTTGTCGGGATAATAGCGGCGATTATTTTATATATATTTAAATTACCCCTTTATAAACTTGCTGGGGCCAATGAATTTTTAATTAATCCTGTTAATGAGTATTTTACGATTCGATTAATTGGTCACCCTATGGCCTTATTTTATTTAACATTCTTATCTATATTAAGAGGATTTGGACGAGTTAAATTAACTTTTGTATTAGTACTGATTACAACAAGTTTGAATATTTTAATATCGTGGAGTTTATTATATCAATTTAATCTGGGTATTTCTGGGGTGGCCCTAGGGACAATTGCTTCCTCAGTAATTGGTTCAATTCTATCTTTGATTTTTGTGTGTAAAGAAAAATATGTTGAAGTTTTTAAGTATATACCTTTGAACTTATCAGATATAAAAATTTTTGGTAAAAATTCTTTCGCCTTTTTTTCTAGATCAGCTTCATTAACATGTGCATTTTTTCTGACAACTAAATTCGCTTCTCAATTAGGAGTTAAAACTTTAGCTGCACACCAAATTGTCTTGCAGTTTTGGTTAATGATGGCATATTTAATTGATGGGCTTGCCATAACTGCAAATATTTTAATTGCAAATTTTAAAGGCGAAAATAATACTAAAAAGATGGTGAGAGTCACTAAAGATCTTTTATCTATAGGCACACTATTAGCGGCCTTTGTGACATTATGTTTTTTCTTCTTTCCTAAAGTTCTTTGGGGATTTTTTACAGAGGATATAACATTATATCCGATAATTTCTAGTGTTTGGGTTTTTGTAATTATATTTCAAATACCAAATGCTTGGGCGTTTATATTAGATGGAGTATTATTTGGATTAGCTGAATTTCAATATATTAAAAATCATATGATGATTGGAGTATTCTTAATTTGTATTCCTATAATGTTACTTGGAGTACGATTAAAGAGTCTTCTAATAATTTGGTTAGGACATGGCGTTCTCAATGTGTATAGAAATATATCTTATTATTTACGGGTTAAAAAATACTTATGAAAGAAGAGGGAAGAAAAGGATTTTCTAAAAAATATTGGGATGAAAATTATTCTGACTTAGATACAATGGATGGTGTTGCGAATGCAAAAGATCACGCGAGATATATTAAGCATACTTTTGCATATGAATTTGTCGATATTAGTACTATCATTGATTTTGGTGCAGGACTTGGACACATGTTTCAAGCAGTTCTTAAAGAGTTTAAACCGTATAAAACGATTGCAATAGAACCATCCGATTATGCTTTTGAAAGACTGTCTAAGAAAAAATTAAAATCAGTAGATTCTACAAAAGTAAATTTGTATCAAGAAGATATTTTAAAGTTTTGCGAAAGTAGACTTAGTAAATTAAATACTTTGGACCTGGGACTTTGCACTTCGGTTTTTCAATATTTACAAGAAGATGAAATAGATAAAATTTTACCAATCTTGTCTGAAAAAATTAGATACCTGTATTTTACTGTTCCAACTGACGTTGAGCTTAAGCGACAAAGAGAGGAATTAGAATTTTGTGATGAATATGCTTACTCAAGATCCAAAGATTGGTATTTTAAAAAGCTGAGTCCTCATTTTACTTTTATTTCCGCAAGGCTTCTCGAAAGTAAAGTGCATTTTAATGAAGAGAATACACTCTTCACAGATTTATTATTTAGATTTTAAGTTGAGTTAATATGGCCACAATAATTACACATAGTATATTTGGAATTGGACTAGCAGCAATTTTTAAGAAGTTATTTAAGTTGGAAAAAAAGTTTTGGTTTTGGTGTTTTATATTACCAATTGTACCTGACTTAGATGTGATTAGTTTTAAATTTGGAATTGAGTATAGTTCTCCTTGGGGTCATCGAGGATTTACTCATTCAATTTTATTTTCAATATTATTCAGCTTATTCATTGTTTTAATATCTCATAGAAAATCAAAATACAGATTTGTTTATTGGTTTGTATATTTTCTATGTCTACTAAGTCACCCAATCTTAGATGCATTTACGAATGGGGGACTAGGTGTTGCCTTCTTTTGGCCAATTGATAATACTCGATATTTTTTCCCATGGAGGGTAATTGAAGTTTCACCAATTGGAGTTAAAAGGTTTATGAGTGTACGAGGGGTAGAAATTCTTTTAAATGAGCTGAAATATGTAATTGCCCCTTTAATT
>CAXHCD010000054.1:0-24322 GCA_964015265.1 uncultured Oligoflexia bacterium | reverse complement strand
AATAGGACTTTATTTTACAAATAAAATATCTCGTAAAATAAATTCAAGAGATTTAAGTTCAACAGCAATTTCTATATATTTTTTTTCAACTTCAATACTAATGTTTTCATTATTCACATTTAACGTTCTTGAAGTTTTTACTTTTCCTTTAACGAGTTACATCTTTTTTAGCTCCATCTGCAAACCTGACCCAAAAGAAAATTTAATAAATAAACTTATTCAAGGCTCTTTATGTGGACTTCTTTTTATAACTAAAATTATTTACCTTCCTATTTGTATAATTTCTTTATTTAATACATTGAATAGAAAGGAAATTAAAAATTTAGTAATATTTTCTATTGGCTTCTTAATAATTATTTTGATTCATGCTTTTTATACCAAAATTGTTTACGGAGTATATTTTTCGAGCTCATCGTTAACTACCGCCAATATTATTTGTGAATATACTTTTGAAAATTTCTTTAGAACTATTTCCCTTGGATCATTTACAAATTATGGAATATTTTTAGTAAACCCTGTCTACTTACTATCATTTTTTTCTTTTTTCTACTTTTACTCTTTTAAAGAAAAAAAGTTCACCCTGATAGAAACTATTATATTAAGTTGTTGGGTTTTATTTGGAATTTACTATATAACTTTTATGATTGGTAACCTCACAGATGATCAATTTCCAGGACGTATGGCCCTTAGTTCACTGAGCATATTTATAATAGGTTTTGATAAGTTATTTGAAAAGTTGACTACTCTTAGACAGAAAGTAATTACTGCTCTTTTTTTAATCATTCCACAGATTTTTTTCACTTTAAATTTTATGGCCCTATATTCAGAGGGTCACTATAAATTCATAAAAAGAAAATATCTTGATTCATCTTCCCAATTATTTTCATATTTAATTGATAAAACAAAAACTAATTTTGAAATTTTTTTAAATGATTTTATTCCAATTTCTTTTTTCATTTTAATAACAGTAATACTTATTATTAAAATATTAAACAACTTAGAACTAATAAAAAAAGTCTCTAAATACTACTTCATCTTCATAATATTAGGATTTATATCAATACATACTTTAAATTTTGTGAACTATAAAAAAAACATTAGTAATTTTCCAAGTAAGCTCACACATAACGTTGCAATAAGCAATGACATCAACACATTAATGTTCATCTACTTTACAGACGTATTTGAATTAATTTCAATTAATAATCCTGAAAAAATAAATCTTCTAAATAATCGTCGTAAAAATTATTACTTACATATAAAAAAGAATTTAATAAAAAGCTCTGATTATTTGGACAAAAAACTTAACAACCTAGACTTTGCAAATGATGCTTTCCGCTAACTTTTTCTAAAACAAAACAATGATCAAGTCCAAAAAGTGGAATTTTATTATCTAAAAATCGAAATAGTTTCCAAATTAATTTAGGTGTTTTATTAGGTGGTAATAATCCACAGCTCTCATAATTAATAAGTCTCACTTTTTGAGGATCTAAACACTTATTGATAAAGTTATAATTAAATTTTAAAGACTTTCTTTCATGTTTTAAAATCAAGCCCAATATAATATTCAAAGGATTATTTCTATTTGGCTCAATTAAAATTATGTACCTTCGAGATACTCTTATCATTTCATCTATCACTTTTTGATGATCTTCGATATGATGTAAAATATTAGCTTCAAAAACTAAGTCAAAACTTTCTGACTCTTTAGATATTTTTGGTAAGTGTAATATTTCTTTATTGGTATGGTTATTTTTCTCTAACATATAAGTTGAAGTATCTGTGGCCAAAGTTGAAAAACTTTTTGCTAAAAATTGAGTCCAGAATCCTTCTCCACTGGCCAACTCTAGGCACGTACCCTTATTGGAAACCGTTAAATTTTTTAATATTCTTTTAAACCTTCTTCCGTAGCAGTCTCGAATAATAATATGTTCAGGCTTTCTTCTGTTATTTGAATTTTTATCCTTCCATAATATACTCAAAAAATTTGTCCTTCTTAAGAAATTAAAACCCTAGAATACATTATAAATGCAAAAGACTTAGCTATGATAGTTCTAAGTTTGACTACAATATTTGGGAGAGGTTTTAAATTGTATGCTGCTGTATACTTTAACCTAGCATATGCATTAACTCCTACTCCATCAAATTTACTTATCGCATACAAAGACATAATAAAATCTTTCCATGTCTCACCTGGAAAGCCTATTATAAACTGAGATTTTACTACAATTGATTTGTTATCTTTTCGAATCTTCTTAACAGCTTTCAAAACTTCCTTAATATTATAATGTCTTCCCATTTTTTTTAATAGCTTTTGTGAACCTGTTTGCAAAGGAATACAAACTTGCTCAACTCTTTTATCAAGCAAAAATGGACTAACCTTCTCCCACTGATTCAGCAACATATCTGGTTCAAAGTAATTTAAAACAATATTGAATTGATGTGTGTTATTCAAAAGATTACCTAATAAAGTTGAAGTATTTGTATTTAAATCTTTTCCCCACGAGCCAATATCATCAGATACTAACCAAATATTTTTCTTTCCTGAATCTATAGCTTTCTGAAACTTAGATAATATCTCTCCCAAACTTCTACTTTTCGGATCTCCAATAGCACTTTTAATTCCACAAAATGTACAATTCCCAGAGCAACCTGCTCCTAGAGTTAAATAAAAATATTTATTCGTCATCATAATGGATTTAAAAAACCTAGATACCTTAGAATCATTATTAATTAAGTTTTTAAAATTTGATTTTAAAAACTCATAAACTTTCACGGGGAAATTTACGAGTTTAGGTTGCTCTGAGTAATCAGTTAGATTAAAGTCACTAGATTCAACAATTAAACCTTCACTTATTCCTAGAATTTTTTTAAATTGATTATAATCACCTGGCTCAAATATTTCATAACCATCTTTTGCTAATGTATTTCCCTTATCAATAAAAGGAAAGCAACCTGCAACAATTACTTTTTCATGCTCTCTTACATCCGTCGAACTTGCTGCTGTTCGAGCCCGACTCTGCAAAACCTCTAGGCATCCACATGTATTGTATATAACAATATTCGCATTATTTTTTTCTTCAACTTCACTATACCCATTTTCCTCTAAAATACTTCGATATGTTGAACTTTCAATCATATTTTTAGGACAACCAACTGAAAGTGTTTTTAAAAAATATGTTTTATTGTTAATCATTTCCATTCTTTTAAATTCTATCAAATTACTAAAATTAATTAAAGTTGAGTAGTTAGCTCTATTTTTCTCTAGATTAAAAGTTCATTTATTTTTTAAAAACTTAATCTTTAATTTGGTTAACATAGTATAATACATATGAGGATTTGCTGCATGATTATAAACTTTCAAAAGAAGACACCTTTAAAATATCGTTTTTTAGAAATTGTTTACTTAGCTCTGATTAAAACTTTTCCTAACTCAGAAAACTTCAAAATTGCTCGTAAGAAAAACCAATCAAATGCAATTAAACATTTTATGAGTTTACATCCTCCAGGATCAGAAGCAGGCAAAGTTATACAAATTGATCGTATTGAAAACTTAAGTAAAAAAGACTTCTATAGGAATTATGTTAATAAAGGAATTCCAGTAATTTTTAAATCTCAGATAAAAAATTGGTCTTGCTCAAAAAATTGGTCATTTGAATCATTTTCACAAAAGTATGGAGAAGACGAATACCACATAGTCACACCTGACGGATTTTTATGTGAAGAAGAGCTAAAGAATTATAATATCGAGGGAGACTCTGCAGGTAAGTTCAAGTTTAAAGATATTTTAAAGAACATACTGGATGGAAAAATTCTATATTTAAGACTTTTTCCATTACTTGAAAATCATCCTGAGTTACTAGATGACATTAATACAAAATGGCTTAAAAATATGAGCAGATCTGTTCTTGGAGCAATCTATCATACATTCCTTGGGGCAAAAGGCAGGAAGACCCATGTTCACAATGGCTCATCAAGCTTTTTCTATATGATGGTAAAGGGTAGTAAAAAATGGAAATTTTGGGATACTTCTTACTTCCCATTGTTAAATATGCCTTCAGACTCAGTTGGGTATTTTTTTTCCGACATTTCTCGAGAAGATGAAAACTTTAGTAAAAACCCTCACTATAAATTTATAGATCGCTATGAATGCATCTTAGAAGAAGGAGACATCCTCTATTGTCCAGTCTGGATGTTTCATTATGCTGAAAACTTAGATTTATCCTTTGGCGTTAGATATGGCGTATTTGATCCAATTGACATGTATAGAAGTTCATTTGGCTTCACCTTTATAAAAATATTTTTCTCTGAGTTTTTGACATTATTTTGGCATTCAAAAACAGGAAAATCTCACGAACGAGATTCAAATCGATCAGTTCCAAAAATTATTAAAAGATAATGAATTTAAAATACAAGAGTGGCGGGCGCAGAGGGATTCGAACCCCCAACCTACTGATTTGGAATCAGCCGCTCTACCAGTTGGAGCTATACACCCATTAAGAAAAAAAAGGGCCGAGAAAACTCGGCCCAAATATATCAAATAGCCTTAAAGCTTATTCAACAATATCAGAAACTGTACCAGCACCGATTGTTCTACCACCTTCTCTGATAGCAAAACGTAGACCTTTTTCCATTGCAACTGGAGTGATTAGTTCAACTTCAAAAGAAGTGTTATCACCTGGCATAATCATTTCTACACCATCTGGAAGCTTGATAGATCCAGTAACGTCAGTTGTTCTGAAATAAAATTGTGGTCTGTACCCTTTGAAGATAGGAGTGTGTCTTCCACCTTCGTCTTTATTAAGGATATAAACTTCACATTTGAATTTCGCGTGTGGTTGAACAGTACCTGGCTTAATTAAACACTGACCTCTTTCAACGTCTTCTCTTTTAAGACCTCTAAGAAGTAGACCAACGTTATCACCAGCTCTACCTTCGTCAAGAAGCTTTCTAAACATTTCAACACCTGTAACAGTTGTTTTTTGCTTCTCTCTGATACCTACGATTTCAATTTCTTCACCAACTTTTACGATACCTCTTTCAATTCTACCTGTAACAACTGTACCTCTACCTGAGATAGAAAATACGTCTTCAACTGGCATAAGGAAATCTTTATCAATATCTCTTTCTGGAGTTGGGATATATTCGTCAACTCTTGCCATTAGCTCAAGAACTTTCTCTTTACCAATAGCAGGATCTCTACCTTCAACAGCAGCTAGTGCAGAACCAGCTACGATAGGAATGTCATCTCCTGGGAAGTCATAAGAAGATAATAATTCTCTTACTTCCATTTCAACTAATTCAAGTAGTTCTTCGTCATCAACTTGATCAACTTTATTTAAAAATACGCAAATCGCTGGAACACCAACTTGTCTTGCAAGAAGGATGTGCTCTCTAGTTTGAGGCATTGGTCCGTCTGCTGCAGAACAAACTAGAATTGCTCCGTCCATTTGTGCTGCACCAGTAATCATGTTCTTTACATAGTCAGCGTGTCCTGGACAGTCTACGTGTGCGTAGTGTCTGTTTGCTGTTTCATACTCAACGTGAGCAGTGTTAATTGTAATTCCCCTAGCTTTTTCTTCTGGCGCTGAATCGATATCTTCATAAGATTTCGCGTCTCCACCCATTGCTTCTGCAAGAGTAATTGTAATGGCCGCTGTTAATGTCGTTTTACCATGGTCAACGTGTCCGATTGTACCGATGTTCACGTGCGGCTTACTTCTGTCAAATTTTTCCTTTGCCATGACATTGTCTCCTATCACTATTAGTCTTAAAGTAAACTTGGTTTACCTTTTAATACACTGATTTTATAAAGTCCACAGTATGCTTCAAGATAATTGCCATTGCAAGCGATAAAAATGAGATTAGACTAAAAATCGACGCGGTCGACGCGCAGCAACTAAGAGATTGACTCTATTGTCACCGAACAATGGCCAAATTCTTGATAACGATTGTTCTTTAATTTGATATCACAGGGATTGCATTGACCAAAATAAGTGCATTCTCTAAACTTATCTTCAATAACAAACTCTGGATCTAAAATATTACCAATAGGCATTTTAGCGTTATATAAATCATGATGACATCTATATATACTTCCATCTGGTGCAATTAGAAGCTCAGAAGTTTTACACATACAAGATTTAAGCTCTTTTGAGAAGCAAGCTCCAGGATACTTATACTCTCCAAATACTTTTCCATTTAACTCTGCTAATAAATCTTTATATTTAAAAATTACTTGATGAGAATCGAAGAATGATTGAGCTTCATGCAATTCTTTCATATATTTTGGATGTTCTACTGAAAAAACTCCAATTGGATAGCCAAGTTCATGCAATTTAATAACCTTATGCTTTAATTCGTTTAATTTAACCTGCTCAGGATGATAGCTAACTCTAATTGCTGGGTACGGTAACTCTCTATTAAAAATTTCAACAGGTACCTTATCGACAAACTTTTCTATATCAAACTGTAAGTTAGTTAATAGGTCTACCTTTTTATTAAGTTTATCCATTATATCTAAAAAACCTGGGTGAATTGTTGGTTCTCCTCCTTGAAGAGTAATTGGCACATCTCTTAAATTAGTTAAACGGCTCAATGCAATTAACCATTGTTCTGAATTTAAATGCTTTCTTTTAGGATCAAGTCCGACTGTATGGTTTATACAATAACTACAAGATAGATTACAGCCTAGAGTTAAAAAAACTCCTATATAATTATAATCAACTGGTAGTTCGATATTTTTCATCATTATCAATATATTGTGTTACTTTTAATTAATATATAGCTACCATCTATAATCAAAATGAAAAAGTTATTAATAATCAAAACAGGAAATTCTGAGACTTTTAACGAAACATCTTCAAGTGAAATTGTAAGTATAGGAGATGTTTTTAGAAATTTTTTTATCTATAAAAACTTCAAATCACAATATGATGTTCATTGGCTAACTTCGCCTTTTCTGAAAGAGTTTACTCAAAGGCATTTAGACCAAGCAACAGTTTATAGTAGTTTAAATGAAGTAAACTTTAATGATTATACACTCATAATAAATTTAGAAAAAATTGAGCTTCCTAATTATTTGGAAGACAAAACTTTTGGTATTTTCAATAAACTAAGTCTAAAAATTTTTCCTTCTGGGGAAATAATTAATTTAAATTCATTTTTAGAGCAATATGATTACGCAAATAATAGCTATGAAAAATTAATTCAAAAGCTCCTTAATATTAGTTCTAGTGGGGGCCGTACCTATATCAAATCGACGGAAACATTTAAATATGATGTTGGATTAAATTGGATGTGTGGTAAAAAATGGCCAGATAAACAATTAGAAAAAAGCTTCTGGGATACTCTATATTCAAAGTTATCTAAAAACTACACTGTCTCATGGCAAGAAGGTTTTAATAACCTCAATGAGTATGAGAAGTGGATAGATTCTTGTAGAACAATAATTACATCCGATAGTTTAGGGATGCATATTTCAATGGCCTTAAATAAACCAACCTTAGCTTTATTTGGACCAACGAATTCAAAACAAATTCAATTAAATGAAAAGAGCATTTCTATAAATTATGATCATAATAATTTAAATCAAAATGCTCTCTTAGATAAGATATTACTTAACTATACCAACTTTAATGTCAGATGATTCTTTAATAATATGCCTACCGCTAGTGATATTTGTAAACTTCTGGATTACACCTGAAGGCCACTTAACAGTAAGTTCTGAAATTAACTTTTCTTTTCCCATACCAATATGAATAATCTTTTCAGATTGAACTGTTCCTGAGTTTCCAATTAATTGCTTAGTAATTTTTTTACCTGAAATTTTTGCTATTACAGTGGTACCGATTGCGTCTCTATTAGATTTTGTACCCACTAGTTCAATTACTGCACTGTTATTTTTCTTTTCAAAGTCATTTCTATATATTTCGACAGGTGCAAATTGTTTTACATTGAAACCTGGATCAGCATTTCTAAGAATAAAGTCCATTTTTCCATCTCTATTTATATCACTAACTGAGACCATATATCCATCAGCTGAAGAATCTATTCCTAATAAATAGCCAACTTCAGTAAACGTTCCATCTCCATTATTTCTAAACATTCTATTTCTTTGATTACCTGCTAGAGATGGAGACTTCTTACCATTCTCTTTAGTTACAACATCCCCTCTGAAATGAGATAAGATATCCATAATTGCTGACTGCGAATCTGATCTAAATAATAAACTCTTATAGTCATTACCCTTATTTAATTCTCCATAAGAAATTCTATCGTCTTTCAAAGGACTTCTTAAATCATCTTCTAGAATGTTTAAGTGTGAAGCGACAATGAACTGTGTAGATATATCTTGTTCATCACTTTTTTCACTACCACTCCATAAACCATTTACAACATAAATATCTTCAAGTCCGTCATTGTTATAATCAACAAACTTAACACCGCCTAGACCTTCACCGGCCCATTCTAATCCTCTTATATTTGTTGTTTCAATATATTTTGAGTTATTAATATTTCCTTCAAATAATCTTAATCCAGAGACACCTGCCTGAACGATATCATTTTGTGACCAATTCATTTCACACGAAGACTTTAATCTTGCTGCGGATGTAAAATTAACTGAACTCATTACAAAATCAAGCTTTCCATCTCCATTTATATCTGAAGCATCAACACCCATTCCATAATCTTTTAGACCAACACCTATTTTTTCAGATGAAAGCTCAAAGTTTCCATTTCCTTTATTTTTATAAATTGGACTTAAGTTACCTCTATCATCGATTACGACTAAATCAATATTTCCATCTAAATCGTAATCCATTGCAACTGCAGAGTGAGGAAAAATTCTTGATAAGTCTTCTTTTCCTCCAATGGCCGGATTGTTTAAAATTAAACTTTTCTCAGAGATATCAGTAAACATGCTTCCATTGTTATAGAAGACACCTTGGCTGACTAATCCGTTCTGATGTTTTGCTTCTTCAAGAGTTGTAAAATCTTTTGCTCCAGGGAAGCCAACATAAAAATCAACTAATCCATTATTGTCAAAATCGGCGAGAGCTAAAGGCATTGCATATGCAGTTTTGTGATCAAATTTAACTTTGTTTTTTTGTTTTACAAACTTTCCATTCTTATTTTTTAGAATAACTATATCTGATCTATCAGAACTTTGATCTTCATCAGGAGCAAATCTCACCATTAACAATTCTTCGATTCCATCATTATCTAAATCAGTAAATGATGCCGCTTTAACAAAGTTTTTGTTAATTAAATCCTTTGAAGATTTATTAGAAGTAAAGCCACCACTTTTCTTGCCTTCTAACAATACTGATTCCGCTACTGTTGAAACCATAATATCTATATTTTTATCTTTATTAAAATCCGAAACGGCCATTGCGTAGCCACCTCTTCTAATTGCTTCTCTTCTAAGATGAGAAGGAACCAACTTATTTATTCCAGATGAAGCAGTAATATTTGTAAATGCTGATTTAGCTCTTTCTAAGCTTTCTAATTTCAATACATTTAATTCACTTACTAACCATTTGCCATTTACATTATTAAGATTCAAATTTAGCTCACCTCTTACTTGGGTTCTTGCTCCATTACTAGCTATCCCCCTAATGTCTAAATTAACTTTTGTTATTAAAGACTTCATTTGCTTATTACTAGCTCTATTTTTAATAGAGCTAATATAATTCAATGGTATCAATTCAAGGTTTTCTATTTTTTTAAACTCTTTTAATAGATTTGTTAGCCCTTTAATAATTTGTGGCCGACTTTTAACTATATTTTTAAATTCAAAGTTTTTCTGAGTAATTCCATCAAAGTTTTTTTGAGACTTAATATTTTTATTACTTAAATTGTGTCCCTTTAATTTGTCAGTGAAATATTTTTCAATGTTCTTTCTTTCAGCAAGATCCATTTTAAGAGAACCAAAAAATGATTTATTTATTCTATCAAATTGTAATTCATCGCTTATGCAGTTTAATGCTGTCAATTCCTCATTACTTGCTTCGCTATTATGAAAAGACTTCTCAATTTTCGAATCTAATTTAAGCAATAAGTTTTTTGCCTTTGTAGACTTATTTTCTTCGGCGTTAACAATACAAATTAAATTAGAAAGTGCGAGTAAAACTAAAAGCTTTTTCATAAAATATCCTTGAGAAATCAATTATTGAATTTATATGAAATTATAGCATGAGCACTTATATGGAGCAATAAACTGAAGGGCTAAGTATTTGAAATAACCGAGCTTTTTGGTCCATTCATCAATTATATCGCCTAAATGAATGCCAATATATATTTGCATAAGATAGTGATTTTTGATGTATTATTAATTGATGAGCAAAATCAAATCCTACCATTTAATTACGACTACAGAAGGCTGTGCTACAAACCTTTTGGAAAATGCAACGTATAGAAAAACCCTTGAAAATAGTGGACTAGAATGGAGACAAGCTCCAAATGATGCTGATGCTATAATTGTAAATACTTGTGGGTATACCAGCGACCAAGAGGAAAAAAGTAGAACTTTAATTAGGGATCTTAAAAAAAATTATCCTAGCAAAAAAATAGTAGTGGGCGGCTGCCTTACAGAAATGGGCGAAAATAAATTGCAAGGCATACATAAAGAAAAAACATTTTCTCCGGGCAATGTACCACAGCTTCTAAAACTTCTAGATTTAGAGCATAACCATACTGAAGAAGCTAATTTCTTCGATAAAAATGACTTCACTGATTTAACATGGGTTCATAAATTGGTACTGTGGGCCCGACCTAAGTTTTTTTCGTTTGAAAAGTTGTTAAACAAGAAATTTCAACCACTTCATAATATTTTAGAATCGAGTATTATCAATGAAAGCTATTATACCATTTCGGTATCTCAAGGATGTGCAGGAAAGTGTTCATTTTGTTCAATAAAAATGGCCAAGGGACATGTAAAAAGTAAGCCTATACTACAAATTATGCATGAGTTCCAAACTGGTCTTTCCAAAGGATATAAAAAGTTTTGGCTTTTAGGAGATGATATTGGCTGCTATGGGGTAGATATAAACACTAGTATTTCAATTCTGTTGAAAGAAATTTTAAAGTTAAATAATCAATTCGAACTAATTATTAATTATTTTGAACCTTATTTCCTAATAGAACAATTTGATCAATTAAAAACCATCCTTTCAGATGAAAGAATTATTAATATAAATTTTCCTCTGCAATCAGGTAACCCACAAATTGTTAAGAGAATGGGAAGAGAGTATGACCCACAAGAGGCCTATAGAAAATTAAAGGACATAAAAAAAATAAATCCTAGGTTAGTACTTAAAACTAATATTATTGTTGGGTTTCCTGGAGAAACTCATGCTCAATTCATAGACTCTGTTAGAGCATTGAATGTTTTTGATTCTATTTATGCAATTAAATTTACCCCAAGAGAAGGTACAGGTGCTGCTAAATATAAAGATCAGATTCATGAGAAAGATAAAAAAATTAGACTTTTTTATATAAATTTATTTATTTTATTTAGACATACTATAGTTGCACTCAATTCATTTATTTATAGAAAAAATAAGCTCTCTAAAGTTTTTTCTTAGCAATAACTTGTACTCTGTTTCCTATTTTAAGTTTATTAGCTATCTTCCATTTTAATTTTAACATTAACGATGGCCCTCCTTTTTCATACTCCCCGATTACACCTTGGATCCCAGTCCAATAACTCAGTACTTCAAAGTCACTTTTCTCTAACAATCGAATTAATGACTTTGGATTAAATTGCCAAATATGATGAGGTAACCCTAATCCATGACCATATGGAAATCTAAGACCAATTACATTAGGAACTTGAATATATAAAATTCCATCGTCATTTAATTTTTCCTTAATGGAGCTTAAAGCTTCAATTGGAGACTCAAGATGCTCAAGAACATCAAACATGGAAATCAAATCAAATTTTTTATCACTTTCAAATTCTTCAACACACTTTTTTTCAACTTTTAATTGAAAATTTTCAATTGCGTAGTTAGCAGCTTCAACCGAGGGCTCAATTCCAAAGGTAGACACATTTTTAAAGTTTAAAAAGTTGGCCCAAAAACCATAACCTACTCCAATATCTAGATGTGTTTTAACATTTTTATTAAATAAGCAAACTCTTTCCCATCTTTGTTGAAAAAATCCATCAAATATTTCACGATACTTTTTATATAAATTAGGAAAGCTCCAATATTCGATTTCATTATCTTCTTTTGAATCATTAATAAATTGTTTAGAGTCAATTTTAACTGACTCTAAAAAAATTAAATCACATAACTTACACTTATTTAAATTGAAACCATCAATTACTTTATAATGATTAGTATTTGAGAGGTTATTACAAATACAGCAATTAATTTTTTTATATGAAGTTTGAGTGCCCTGGAGGCTCATAAATATTCCATAAAAATAAGTTTGTACAATGATGTCTACAATAACTCATACATTTAGATACATCGATATTCTTTTCAATATGTTTCGTAACCTCATGGGCCTTATCTCCGAAAATTATATCTTCAAACGAACTATCATGTAGATCACCCATACAATAATTCATATCTTTAAAGAATTGACTACAAGGATATACTCTTCCATCCGCTAATATCTGAGTTATAAATGGTATGCCGATACATTTTTTATATGTTCTGTTGCAGTCTTTTTCAAAATTATTCCATCTAACAATTACCTTAAAGTTTTTATCACTTAACTTTTCTGCCTCCGTAAATAGATCTAATGACTTTTTGTATAAGTCTTCCGGAACATCATAGTCATTTTTTGGGTGCTTACTGAATCTTTTTACAACATAATAATCTAACCCAAGGTTTTTTGCTAATTTTGCAGTTTCTAAAACATCTGTATAGTTTTCATTTATAAGTATCTGCTGCGCACCTAGTGTCACTTTTAAATTTTTATCTCTTTTTATTTTTACAGCATTTTGAATATTTGCCATTGCCTTTTCATAGTCATTTTTTCCACCAAGATGAATCTTATTATAAATTTCCGGAGTAGATCCTTGAATTGTGAATCTGGCCCATGTTAATCCTGGTAGAATTGTATTAGACATTTCTTTGGTTAGCATTACTGCGTTTGAATTGATGGCCATATCAACTCCAAGAGATGGAGCTTTTTCTATCATAGGAACAATTCCTTGATTCACAGTTGGCTCACCTTCTCCAGCGAGTAAAACACTTTTTACCTGTAGTTTACCAAACTCCTCTACTAGAGAAGTTAAAATATTTTCTTCTAAAAATCCTGATTTGTGACCCAAATAATCTACATAGCAAAGATTACATCTTTGATTGCATCCACTAGTTGGACTTATTTCAACGTGAACAGGAGCAATTCTTTCACCTTTCGCCCATTTATTTACTCTAGGTAAGTGGTGTAATAATTTAGATCCATCTAAAAATAATTCTGACATTCAAAATCCTAAATAAAGTTTACGTGTTGTGGTGGGTTTTTTAGCTCCCATAAGAATTTATTAACTGAGTCTGGCCTACAGTTGGGCATACATTCTTTAACTTTTACATTTTCTTGAATCCATTTCTCAACAGACTTCTTTCTTTCGCTATTCCAGACCTCTTCAAAACTTTCATTTAATACATTTCCATAGCAATGCTTTTTATCGCCAATATATGGACCACAACTATATATGTCTCCTCTAGCATCAATTTCAATCATAAATGAGCCAGAAAGACATTGTTTATAAGTACGCTCCATTGGGTTAGGATTGAATATATGAGAACGTAGACTAAATTGAAAATCATCACTGTTTAAACATTCCAACTCTTTTAAGGATTCTATCACTTCATCTAAGTTTTCAATCTTAGAATCATAAGACACTAAAGGATGTTTCAAATAAGGTTTAATTGCTAAATAATTTACACCAATCTCTTTCATTGTTTTTGCTAATATTGGAATCTCTTGGTAATTTTCGTTTAGAAGCACACACTGCGTACCAATGGTAATATCTTTTTTACTATCTTTTTTTTGCCTTACAAGATCTTCGATATTTTTTAATACTTTTTCAAAATCTTTTGAAGATGTTCCGTGTATTTTTTCATAGTTCTTTGCTGTCCCTGCATTAACACTAAAGCGAATCCATGATAGTGAATCAATGAGGACTTTATTTGAAGCATTATTTAAGAGTCTACCGTTAGTATTAACTGCAATATCGATACCCTTTTTAGCAGTGTAATCAATCATCTCTATCGAGTCTTTATTTAAAAATGGTTCACCATCACCTGCAAAAAATAACGACTTAACGCCTAAAGATGACCATTCATCAACAAGTTGTTTATATTTGATAAGTGGAAAATAGATTGGTTCAAATTTTTTGTAGTGATAAACGCAAAATGTACAATGATGATTACATAAACTTGTGGGGCTAAAAGCAATATAAATCGGATATATACTCTTACCTGCATTCCAATCATTAACTCTGTCTAAATGATTTAAAAGTTTATTTCCATTTAATTGTATTTTCATATGCACCAGTTTTATTAAAATTATACTTAAAGTATCTAAAATATAATTGAATAATACAAAGAAATACGTCTATTAGGTTTTTTAAAGAGATTGCCTTTGCTTCTCCGGCATTTCTTTTATGTAGAGTAAATGGTATTTGAGTATATGAGTCAGCTAAAATCATACCTTTAATTACCACTTCTGCAGAAATAGTAAAACCATTTGAGTTCAGTTGTATTTTTGATAGTAACTGCCGAGAAATAACTGTATTAGCGTTATAGTATTTAATTTTATTTCTAAATAGAAAGTTCAATAACTCAATATAGGTTCTAGAAATATACCTTCTTAAAAATGATCGATTTTCTTTTCCTGAGCTTGGATAGAAAAGATATAAGTTTTTTTCATCTAATTCATTAGGTAACTTTTCATATACTTGGGGGGATATTTCTCCATCAGAAGGAATCCAAGTAATAAAATTTGAATTTAACTTCTTCATACCTAATTTATATGCAGCACCTATGCCTTGAGGTTCTTCATTCCTATGGATAATTAAATTTTCTTTTTTCAAATTATTAAGAAGCTTCGATGTATTATCGGTACTTCCATCATCAACAACTAATATCTTATAAGAAAATTTCTTCTTTTCAAAAACTTCACATAATTCATTTATAATCGAAACAATAGAATCTTCTTCATTTAAGGCCGGAACAACAACGCCAATTTGAAAATCATTCAACATAGACTTGTTTACCTAAACAACAAGCTTGGCAAGCTTTACGTTTTTTTTCTTTTGAGAATAAATAACCAAATTTTTTATATTTATCAAATGTCCACATTCTTTTGAAATTATAATCAATCTCTCTAATATTTCCCACCTTGTGACCTATATCACAAACATTTAACGTTCCATCATAATATAATGTCACGACGCTTTTAAATTTTTTACAATGTGGAGACTCCATTTTTTCAGGATACATAAAGTAATCTTTTAAATTTTCTACGTTTGGTTTAAAGATTATCCCTTGACTATTATGTTTAAGTTTTAATGCATCTTCATATGACTTTTTCGGATTTAAATACTTAAATGTATTACCAGAGCTATTCAATACATCTTCGTATTCTTGAAATTTAGTTACCTGATCTCTTGCATTATTTTGAAACATTAAATTTATGGAATGAATATTTACAAGTTTATTATCAAATAAATATTTATTAAGTTTAATTAGGTCATCCACATTGTCATCTGTTAAAGTTGACTTAACGGATACTACAGGATTATTAAGGCCATTCTTTTCTTTGAAGTTTTTTACAAACTTTAAAAGAGCAATTGAGTTCTCGAATGAATTTTTGTTTCCCCTAATTTCATTATGGTAATTTTCAGTTCCATCTAATGAAACCATTAAGTAACTTAATCCGTTTTTAATATAATATTCTATATCTTTCTCGTTCCACTTTAGACCATTTGTAATCAATGATACTTTAAATTTTCTAATTAATTTTTGCATTATTAAATGAAAGTCTTTTGCCAAAAATGCTTCCGCACCAGTAATATCAAACAAGGTCCAAGGAGGAAGATTTTTGATTATTTTATCCCATTCATCAATACTTAAGTGATCACTCTCCCCCTGATTTAAAGAATCTTTTAAGAAACAATAGTCACAATGCAAATTACACTTATTAGTAATTCTCAATCTCACGACAAGAGGAGTTAAGTGAAACAAACTATTTGGAATTGAATATAGATCTATAATCTTGTTTGCCAGTGGATGAATTAATTTCGTCTTGATAGATTTCATAGCTAATAGTCTACATCATCTTTATATAATCAAAAAATTTCATTTCATGTATAATAAATATATGCGAGATTTTTTAGAGATATCGATAATGTTTATAATTCTAACTCCTTTGGAGTTTCTGTTTCCTTATGTAAAAATCAATTTTATATCAAAAAGAGTCCTAGAAGATATTTTTTATTTTATTCTGAACTCTATATCACGTGTTATGATTCTCACACCCTTATTATCACTATTAGCCGATCAGTTTTCTCGGTCAAACATAATATTTTCTTTGAATATCGAAAACCAGTCTTATGTCCTTCAACTTTTTATATTAGTTGTAATACAAGATTCAATTTCTTTTTTTGGTCATTATTTCTTGCATAAAATCCCACTTCTATGGAATATACATAAGCTACATCATAGCTCGAATGAACTTACTAGCTCATCTGGTTTACGTCACTCACTTTGGGAGATGTTATACAACTCGACACTCCTAACTTTATTTACATCTTTTTTACAAGTAAATTTTAATGTTCGACTTATTGTAAGTATTGGATTTCAAGTAATTTGCCTCTTTCAACATTCAAATATCAATTGGAATTTCAATCAATTAATCAGTGCAATTTTTATTACACCACATAATCATAGATGGCATCACTCAATTAATAATATACTACCTAAAGGACAGAACTTCGGTTTTCTTTTTACTTTTTGGGATAGAGTTTTTAAATCATTTTATTTGCCAAATGAGAGGCCTTCAATAGGTTTAAATGATCAAGATTTTCCACAAAATAAATTTAAAGCTTATATTTATCCTTTATTAAAATAATTACATTTGATTTTCACAACTTTGCATCTACACTTTATATAATGAGTAAAAACGTTGTTTTCATCAATCCTCCACTGAAGAATAAACGAAAGTTAATGAGAAACTTTGATTGCGCAACTGAATCAAAAGGAAACTATTTTCTACAACCTTACGACTTTCTATTATTATCTGCCAAAGTTCCAAAAGAATGGAACTTTAGTTTTATTGATTGCATAGCAGAAGATATCAATTCTGAAAGTTTGATTTCACGACTACAGTCAAATGTACCAGATATTGTTGTCATGGCACTTGCCGATTCCTCCTGGGATGATGACTTTCAAACTTTACAAAGTTTAAATGAATTAATTAATTCAGATAATATATATTTGTTTGGAGATGCTTTTTTTGATGCACATACATCTAAAAAGGTCGCTCCCTTTTGTAATGGGTTAATTGCTAGCCCATATACATTTTCATTCAAAAAGTTAAACACAGTAAGTACATATAATAATACTCCATCAAAAACTCTTGAGAAATTTTCAATTGGAATTCCAAGGCATGAACACTTTTTAAATTCAGCATATAGATGGCCATTTTCTAAGTCATTTAAATATACTACCGTTTTTATTTCATGGGGATGCCCCTATAGTTGTGAATATTGCATAATGTCTCAGTTTCCAAACTTTGTTCGAAGTGAAGATGAAATTTATGACGAGATTAATTATATTGTTAAAGAATTAAAAATTAATGAAATATATATTGGAGATCGCTCATTTGGACTTCCAAAAGATTTAATTTTCAATTTGTTAAATAAGATAATTTCAAATAATTTAAAATTTAATTGGTCCTGTTATTTCCACCCGAATCAATATGATGAAGAACTATTAAATTTAATGAAAAAGTCAGGTTGTCATACGATAATAATAGGCATCGAATCAAAAGACTTATCTTTCTTAAAAAACTTCAAGCGGCATTGTAAAGAAGGTCATCTTGAAAAATTACTCTCTCAATGTAGAAATTTAAATATAAAAGTTTGTGCAGATTTTATTTTTGGCTTACCAGGTCAATCAAAACAAGAGATCTTAGATACAATAAACTATTCTCGATCTATTCCCATTGATTATGCTTCTTTTAATATTGCTGCACCTCTAGCTGGAACAAACATAAGAGAATTAGCGAAACAAAAACTAAATACTAAAAATATTCATCACTATGATAGTCTAGGAAAATCAAATGTCGTAAGTGTATGTGATATTTCTGCAAATGAACTAATCCAATTGCGAAATTTAGCTGTAAAAAAATTCTATTTCCGATGGAACTATCTTCTAAAAAGAGTTTTATCTATTAGAACTACCCAACAATTCATCATCCAATTTCAAGAAATGCTAGGAATTTTTAAAAAGGCAAAAGATTAATCACAATGAATCGTTTTTGTATAATGCCACATATTCACTTAGAAGTTCAAACAAATGGAGACGTTACATTTTGCTGTCATACAAATACACAGGTTGTTATTGGGAGCTTACATGAAAGTAGTTTAGTTGAATTATGGAAGAGTAAAAAAGTAGAAGAATTTAGAAACCTTAACTCTAAATTACGTTCAATTCATTGTGAGTCTTGCTCTCATTATGAGAATAATAAGATGAAATCTTGGAGAGAAATACATAACGAAAGCTGGGATACTGCAAAACCTTTATATGCTGAAAGTTTCGAAGAATCGAATTTATTAAGAAGCCTTGGTATTAGATTTTCTAACACTTGCAATTTTTCATGTAGAACATGTAAACCCTCTACAAGTACATCATGGTTTAGTGATGCCAAGTTTTTAAACCCAAATTCCGTTTTAAAAAAAATATCTAGTACCCCAAAGAATAAACCTCTCTCATCTGAAATTAAACCAATACTTAATCAGCTACATCATATTTATATTTCGGGAGGAGAACCTCTACTAGAAGAAGACCATTTTAATTTATTAACTGATATAATTGAATTAAATCCAAATTTAAGTTTGAGCTATAATACAAACTTAAGTACATTATTCTATAAAAATCGATCAATATTGGAAAAGTGGTCACAGATTAAAAAGTTGTTTTTAAATATTTCAATCGATGGATATGGAAAACAAGGTGAATACATAAGGAAGGGGTTAAACTGGGATACTTTTGTTGAAAATTTTAAGCAAGTTAGCAGTTCTCTTCCAGAAGCTAAAATATCACTTGCATTTACACTAAGTATTTATAACTCTTTGCATGTATTAGATTTTCTGGATTTCGTAAAGGTCGAGTTATTTGAGAACAACTATAAAGATAAAATTGAAATTACTTTAGTGGAAGATCCTTCTCCGATGTCTTTATTGAACATTCCATCAAATGCAAAAAAAATTATTACAAACAAATATTTAGAATATATTTCCAATGAATCTTGTCCAACAATTATTAGATGTTTAAAAGATGCAATTCAATTTATGAATTCTCAAAACTTAGATAAGGTTACTGAATTTACACAGTTTAATCAAAAACTTGATTTTATTCGTAATGAATTATTTAAAAATACTTCAAAAGCAGAGTTTGATCTATATTTTAGTCAAAAAAATGGAGCTCACGACGAGATTTGAACTCGTGACCTCTCCCTTACCAAGGGAGTGCTCTACCCCTGAGCCACGCGAGCTTAATATTAAGTTAAATTAGCCTAGAATTCTATTTTTAACAATAAAAATAAATATCATCTCTTACTCAAAGGACGTGATATAATTTAACAATACGCAATTGAGGTTTTTAATGGAATATGAACTAAAGTTTTGGACAGATGATGAAGATCGGTTTCGTCACATTTCTTCATTAGCAGAGTACTCCTTAATTTCTCAAAGCGATTACCCTTGTAATAATGTTCATTCTCTATATTTTACAAATGATTTAGATGAGTTTATTGAACAAAAAATTGAATCTGAGTTTTATAAAAAGAAATTCCGACTAAGATGGTATGATAACTCTGAGATATTTTGGGAATCAAAGGAGCGTTTTGGAGAGAAAAGAGCAAAATCTAGATCAAAAGTTGATTTGAATATAAATGAAATTATACAAAACAGACCATTCATATATAAAAACCTTCAAGCAATTATAGGAGTGAGTTACAAACGAAGAAGATTTATTGATCCCGTATTAAATTGTAGGGTAAATATAGATTCCGACTTGAAAATTACTTATTTTGACAAAACTAGACTTCCGCAACCAATTTTTTCAAATGAATTGAATAAATTTGTAATTGAAGCTAAGTGTAGCAATAAAATTATTGCACTAAATACTTTAAAAAAATTTGATATCGACTATGCAAACTCTTTTTCTAAATCAGTGTATGCGATACAATTATTAAAACACAATCAATTATCAAGGAATAAAAATGCAGTCTATGGACTTCTTTCATCAGATGGGTACTAATGAAAACTTCATTATGAATAATTTTATAGGTGTATTACTCATCACAACTATATCATCAGTTTTAATAATGATGACATACATCTTTTTTACTGACAAAAAACTAACTAACCTGAGCGATATTTTTATATCTTTCCCTACTATAGCATTAGCAACGTCTTCAATATTTATGACTCTACAATTTTCAATTCCCTTATCTTTAGGGTTATTGGGATCTCTTTCGATTGTTAGATTCAGAACACCAGTAAAAAATCCAGTAGACATTGGATTTTTATTAGTTCTAATTGCAAGTTCATTATTGGCCTCCACTAAAAATTTCAAGTTTGTTTTAATTTTAAATCTCGCATTAATTATAATTTCTATTTTGCTAAAACACTTTTCTTCTAAGTTATCGTTCGGAGGAGGGAAGAATATTTCGCGTCTACTTATTGAATTTGGTGCTGATACTAAAAGTGTAGATTCTGTAATAGAGGGTTTATTCAGTACAAGTGACAGTAAAGATTTTAAGACAAAATCAATTACTCAATCAAATAATCAAATATTTATCAATATTGAATATAATGGTGAAAAAGAATTAAACTTTAATGATCTACAAGCTAAGTTACCAGCAGGTGGAAAATTAAATATTTATAATGAATAAAAAAAGAGCCAGTGCATTTGCTATAATTTTTATAATCCTAACTGGAATTGTTTTATTTTTTGAACAATACAAAAACTCTGATATTACAAATATTCTAATTAAGCCTAATATTTCTGAAGTTTCTTCAAGCTCAGGAGATATAATTAGTAATCAAATATTTAAAGTTCTTAATAGTAATCAAAACCCTATAAGCATTAAAAAATCAATTTATAGAATTGAAGATAATCTAACTATTAAAGAAAACAAAACTGTTATACTTTCCAGTGGAGTAAAATTTTTATTCTCTGAAAATTCTCGTTTAATTATTAATGGAACACTTATAGTAGAAGGAAAAGTCGATGACCCTGTAATTTTTGGGCCAATTCATAAATCTTGGAAAGGAATAATAGCAAGTGGTAGTCTACAGACTAAAATTGATATAAACGGCTCCAGCATTAATGATTTAAAAAATAAAATCCAACATAATAAGCAAAAAATCTCATCGTTAAAAAGTCCACAGTTAAACTTTAATCATCTTGAAATTTTAGGTATTTCTCATGCTGAAAACCAAAATAGCGATTCTTTAAAGAAGAAAACAGGAAGCGCAATAACATTAAAAAATACAAATTTTATATTTAATAGTATTAAATTTGGAAATATTAATTACTCCAACGCAATAAAGATTGAGTCTTCTCAAGGCATTATTAATAACTCTGAAATACAAAGCAATAATGGTCACGAAATAATAAGAGTTTCCAACTCTATAGTTGGAATAAATAATTCAATTATCCAGCCAGACAATAGCATAAAGATCATTAAGGAAGGCCCTGAGGGATTGCAAGTAACAAGTAGCTTAATAGTTCTTGAAAATAATAGAATAGATTCATTGCAAGATCATATAAATCTAGACAATTCAATTGGGTTGTTTAAAAAAAATATATTTTCAGGTCCTACTTCAGACCAGCAATTCTATGATGCAATAAATTCATCCACAATTATTTCGATTAAGAATAGTTTTTCAAATACTTTATCGAATAGACTTTTCGATCTCTATAAGTCAAAACTATACTCAATCAGTGATATATTCTCTAATAAAAGAGGAGTAATTTCTTCATCAAATGATGCACATTCATATTTATATAATTTAGATAGTTCTATTAAGTTTTCGTTATTAGATTTTTTCTCTATTCGTGATTGCATTCTTCTAGATTCTTGCAAAAATGATAGTGCCTTTAAAAAAACAGTGTACAATTTTCTTATTCAGCACATTCCAGAGTCAAAAAAATACAAACTTGAAACACTTCTAGATTTTGGTGGAGAATTTAAACATATTCTCAAAACAAAAGCACCACAAACCTCATGGTTTAAAAAATATAAAAAGATGTATCACAAAAATAGTTCTATCAATATAAATCCCAATTTTGACACAAAGGATTTTAATGAACTATAGGATTCAAATATTAATTATCTTATTTTGTTTTATTAGTTGTAACTCACCTAAAAGACTTTCAACAATTAGTATTCATATACCAGAAGGTGATAAAGAAACATTCTATAGTCCCAGATCAGGAAGAATCGATAGAGAAGGCCATGGACTAATATTAATAGATGGACAAAAGAAAAAAATGAAATATAAATCCCATGGTGATAGTGACAGTGAAAACACCAAAAGAAAATCTTTTAATATTAGAATAATCAATGAATATAACAAAACACTTAAAAGGTTCAACTTATTAGGTATGGCCGAAGATGATTACTATACCAATTATTTATTCGCTCATAAGTTTTTAGATTTTCACAAACTCTCTCCCTACAAAATGAACTACATAACACTCCAAATCAACAACTCTGAAAAAGGTAAATTCATGCTTCTCACTGAAGTGCCTTTAAAGAAAATAAGAGAGCGACACAAAAATGCGTTGGCAATCATAAGACCTCTAGGCCCTAAGAAATTTAATATTGTTTATCAAAATAAATCTATCAATGCAGATGAAATTAATTCTTACATAAAAGAACTCAACTCTGTTAATTCCTTCATGCAATTAAATAGACTTATTAATTTTAATGAATATTCCACTCTCTTATCAATTAACAGTATCTTAATGAATGGTGATTATTCTGATGAAATATTTTTTGTCTTAACGAGAAATCCTTTTTCTAATACATTATATGCTCAAAATTTTTATGGTGTAGACTTTGAAGAAATATTTTCAGATTCTCCAAATGACAATATCTATGCTCTTAACGACAAACAGAGAAGAAGTCTAATATTTAGTGGACTTTCCCATATTGATAGTTTTATTGCAAAAGACAAACAAACATATTCTAAATTCTTGAAGATTTATCAAAATATTCTCTTAGAAAAATTTGACTTTAATATTCTAGAATCTATTTCAAATGAAATGATAAATGAAATTGAGTTGATAAATAGTGAAAAAACTGAATTATTTAAAAGTAAAGAAGAAATAAAAAAACATTTTCTTGAAAACATTTTCAATTTAAAGAAAAACATTACAGAGCTTAAATATAAACTATGGAACGAACTTTGATCTTATTTTTATTCATCTTTTGTTTATTTGCAACTGAAGCTAGTTGTGAAGTTTCAACTATTAAATTAAAAAATAATATTCTTACTGGCTTAAGTAATAACAAAAAAGTAACTACTATTTTATTTAATAACACTCCTCTATCAGATATCACTCTTTCAATTCTAAAAACTTCTTATAACTCTTTGTATAAATCTGATAAGAAATTAATTCCAGCTTTTAAAATAAAAATTCCATATCAGAAAAAATTTTTTCTGGACAACAGTAATGAAGTTAAAATCAAACCTATTTATGATCAGAAACATATTTATCATAATATTGATTTTCTAACCCCTGTAATTGTATCTGAGACACTATCTAATTTTAACATCCCTACTGTTGCATATCAACTTATAGTCTTAGAATATAACAAGAAAAAGTCTCTTTCTTATTTAGTTCAAAAATCAACATCTAAAAATTTAAAACAACTCAGTCCAGAACAAACGTTAGAAATATTATTGAGAAATTTATTTATCTCTCTATTGATTTCAAATTCTGACTCAATTTTTAAACCTAATATTGAAAATTTCACCTATATGAATTATGAAAATAAAATACTGATTAAAGAAATTGATTTAGATTGGGCCCTTTCAACAAACACTCTTTTAGAA
>CAXHCD010000053.1:0-24597 GCA_964015265.1 uncultured Oligoflexia bacterium | reverse complement strand
ACACGAGCTCTATCGTCGGCAGCGTCAGATGTGTATAAGAGACAGGTTTAAAAAACACTATTTAGAAGTTTTACAACAAGAAAATTTAGAAGAAATTTATTTAGAAGAACAGTTTTATTATTTAGATCATTTAACTATTTATTTTAAAGATGATTTATGTTTTGTTCAGGTTAATAATGAAAATACAAATAAAGTATCTTTTTTTTCTATAACTCAAAACTTCATCTCAAATAAAGTTGAGTACTTTAAAATTTTCGAACCTTTTTATAATTTATGGCTTGAGTTTGGGCGATCAGAAGATGTGGTTATAGAAGCAGGGATTAATGATCAGGAAATGAAGATTTTCCAGATCATTCCGGTATCTAGCAAGGTGCTTAAGAACATATTTACAGATGACTTTATTGTAAAACTCGTGAAATCAAAGGAAAGATTTTCCAAGAAAAAATCGTTTCTAAGCTTATTGAAAACTGAAAGAGATGCGAAAAAATTTAGGAATAATTTAAAATTAGATTTAAAAGATATTAGTAATTCATTTAAAAATTGGGAGTATATTTTTCATTATTTTTATTTATATTGTGTGGTCAGAAAAAAAAGTGGTACAGATCAAGATCTTGTTGATTTTTTGAATCATATTCTATTGAACAAACATAAATGGCCTTCTCAAGGAATTTTTAAACATCTTCAGATGGCAAATTTGATCAGAAAATATGAAAATTCAACTGAATTACCTGCAATGTTTAAGACAACAAGCTCTAAGTTATATTTTCTAGGTAAGAACAAACAATTGAGAGGAAAACTCAAGGATATTGCAGTTAAAGTTGATAAGCTGACTCCAGAATACATTTATAATCAGAAAGATAAAAAATTAATTTTAACACCTAATAACGAGATTTTAGGACACGCTTTCCTAGCAGCTATAGAAAGTAATATTCCAATCGTTGGTAATATGGATAGAAAGTATTGGGAAGGTTTAACAAATGAGGATTTTTTAACCGTTGATTTTAAAACAAAAGAATTTATTGTAAAATTAACATGAAAAAGGGGGATAAATGATATTTCCATCTTTATTTGCAAATGTAGAAACAGGTATGATTTCACAAATGTCTGTTTATTTAGTGTTGGCCTTCTCGTTTATTATAAATAAATTTAGGAAGTTATTATTATTCGCATTTTTATTAGGTTGTACTGGGTATTTTGGGCAAAAAATATTTGCTTTAATGTATGTACCGGGAGGTTGTGGAACTCTTTGTATGGCAAATAAAAACTATTATGGAGTTCCATGGGGTGGAAATCCAGTGTATCTTTATCCAAATATGCCATTTCATAGTTTGTATGGCCCAACACCATACTATTTTAGACCATATCCACCTTCTCCATATAGGCCACAGGATTGTCCCGTTTGTATGTTACAGTATCAGAGATACACAGTTCCATATCCTGGAATAAATGGTTCTACAAGGTTAACTAAACTGCATGTTCCCTATGAGTTATCTGAATAGGGTGATATATTTAAATATATTAGCACCTTGGTTATTTATAGTTTTATTTGTAAGTTTGACAAAAGAATTTAATCACTTATTTCCTTATATACTTTTAATTGACGTTTGGGTTTTATCTCATCCACATGCAGTTTCAACTTTTTTTAAAAAGGGAGTGTTTGATAAAATATCAAAAAAAAATTGTATGCTTATAATGTTAGGTTTATTTTTTATTTTGTCTCTTGTTTCTCTTAATTTGGGGACTGTCATTTTGTTCAATATATATTTCTTTGCTCAATGGTTTCATTATATGAGACAAAATTATGGAATCACCATTTCCTATTTACCAAATAAAAAATCTCCCATTGATTATTATTTTCAAAAAACTCTATTACATTTGATTCCAATTATAGCTATAACGCATTTGTTTTCATTTGGTGCAATTGATTTATTTGGTTACTATTTATATTTTCCAACATTTGCACTATTAAATTCTGTAAATTTAAAAATCGCATTTGGAATTATACTTTTTATATGGGGATGTGGTGAATTTTATAAATTAAAAAATAGTAATTTTAATAAAGTTTATTTTTTATATTTTTCTTCAAATGCATTATTGTATTATTTTGCATATATTTATAATTCTAACTTTATTTATGGTTGGTTATCTTTGACTATATATCACAATATTCAGTACCTGATATTTACTTGGCCGCATCAAAATATTGGAAGCAACTTTAAGAAGTTTTATAAGTACTATACTTATGTCGCCTTTGTTTCTTTTATAGTGTTTGGACTAATTGAGTTAGGAGAATTTTTTGTTTTCAAGTATGCAATTCCAATATCATTAGTTGGCACTTTGACTATTAACTTCACTCATTATATCTATGACAGCATAATTTGGAAAAAGGCTTAGACTTGAAAAAAATATTATTTCTTTGTACGGGTAATTCTTGTCGCTCTCAAATGGCCGAAGGCTGGGGAAAAGCATTATTAAATGATCAATTTTCTTTTTATTCTGCAGGGACTAAAAAGCATGGCCTAAATGAAAAGGCAGTAAAAGTTATGAGTGAAGTAGGGATTGATATTTCTGCTCATGAATCAAATACATTAGATGAATTTGATGGAATAAATTTTGATATTGTATATACGGTTTGTTCAGATGCTCATGAAAATTGTCCTATTATCCCAGGTGCAAATATAATTCATGCTGGTTTTGATGACCCTCCTCGATTAACTCAAGAAATGATTGATAATGAAGAAGTTTTAAACGTATATAGAAGAGTACGAGATGAAATTAAGAATTTTGTTTCTGAAATTCCAAACTCCAAATAATTTTTTTGTTCTATAGATTTTTACACGGGCCATTGACAATAGCACAATGAAGTAATATTTTGCAGGCTGGAGAATAATATGAAAAATCCTAGTCAAGGAACATTCATCGAAACAGTATATGCTTTTAACTTTAAAAGTATTCCTAATGGTCTTTTAGAAGCTTTGGGAAGTAGTGTTGATTGTTTTGTTAATCTCCCTCACATATCGAGCTCATTCTCTTTCTTTAGCTGTTAGAAGCAATTTACAAGAAATTCTTAACTAAAATTTAAAGAATCAGTTCCAACTTGGATAGTTGGTATTGAAATTACGTTGTATACGTAAAAGGAGAAAAGAAATGAGCTGTCTTATTTCGTTAAATAATATCAGTTTTAAATATAACTTAGAACCTATTCTTGAGAGAATTGATTTTTCAATCAATTCAAGAGAGAGAGTTGTAATCGCTGGACACAATGGGTCTGGGAAATCAACGCTTTTAAATATACTCAATGGAAAGATCCATGAATTTACAGGGGAGAGGTCTCTAAAAAGCGGACTGCGTTTTGAAACAGTTGAACAGTTTTTAAATCCAGACTTAGAAGGTTTAACTGTCTTATCAGCACTTGTTGAAAAATTTCCAAAAGAGGAAGCTAGCTTTAGAGAGTATGAAGCTGAAAAACTACTTGAGGATCTTTTTTTTAAAAGATCAGAGTTTAATAATCTCGTTAAAAATTTAAGTGGTGGAGGACAGAATCGCTTAATGTTTGCAAGGGCCATCATTAATCAACCTGACTTAGTTTTTATGGATGAGCCAACTAACCATTTGGATCTCAAATCTCTTCTTTTTATAGAAGATTATATTAAGAACAAAGCGAATTTTTCAGTCGTTATAGTATCTCACGATAAAACGTTTCTAAATAATGTGAGTAATAAAACTATTATACTTAGGGATAAATCTTCTTATACTTTTAACTTAAGTTATGAGAATGCTTTGAATGAACTAGAAAAGATTGATGAAATTTCCAAAAAGAAGCTTGAAACTGAAGAAAAAGAAATTGAACGAATTAGAAAGTCTGCTAAGCGCTTGGCCGAATGGGGCAGAACATTTGATAATGAAGATTTATCAAAAAAAGCAAAAAGTATGGTTAAGCGAGCTGATAAACTAGAAGATGAAAAAACTTTTGTTAGTCGAGGTAATCCTTATAGACTTGATCTTTCTTTTGATGAAATTCATTCAAAAGTTGCTGTTCAATTTCATAATACTTCAATTTTTTACGGACAAAATTTAGAAAAAGACAATTCAAACCTATTGTTTGAAGTTGAAAGCTTCTATATTAATTCGGGTGAAAAGATTGCTCTTTTAGGTGGAAATGGACTTGGGAAATCAACTTTTATAAAGACTTTGATTAAAAATCTCGATGCAGGCTTACATTCTAAAAAATTTAGTTTTGCCCCTAATCTTAAATTTGGTTTATATGATCAAGAGCAAGAAGTTTTAAATCCTTTGATGAGTATTTCTAAGGAAGTTATTCGAATTTCAAATTGTTCTGATGATCAGGCAAAAAACGCTTTGATTCATGCAGGATTTTCTTATGATCGCCATAATGTCTTAATTGAAACCTTAAGTGGAGGTGAAAAGTCTAGAGTCATTTTTTGTGCTTTAAATTTACAAAGGCCAAACTTTTTAGTTTTAGATGAACCAACAAACCATATTGATCTTGATGGTAGGAGCGAGCTTATTCAATCATTGAAAGATAGTTCAATAACAGCTCTTATTACAGGTCATGATCGATACTTTATTGAAGAGGTTGCGGACCGCTACTTTTTAATTAAAGATGGAAGATTGCTTGAGATTAATGATCCAAATGAATTCTATGAGGATTTATTGTCTGAAAATGAACCAGAAAAATCTATCAAAGAGCAAAAAAGTAAAAAGGTTACTCAATCAGAAGATATTTTAGATCAAATTTTAGAGTTAGAGGAAAAACTGGCAGCAGATTTAAAAAGAAAATCTAAATTTCAAAAATTGAAGCTTCAAGAAACATGGAGAGAAAAAATTAAAGAGCTTTATGAGATATTAGAGAAAGATGAGGAGATTTAAAATACCGAATAATAAGCAAAAAAAAAGCTCCGAAAGGAGCTTTTTTAACCACTTAGTCAAAAACACATCTAGTGGTTTTAATGGTGGGACATCGGTGATTCGAACACCGGACCACCCGGTTATGAGCCGGGGGCTCTAACCAACTGAGCTAATGTCCCCTAATTGGTTAAATCCGAATATAATAATAATTCGAAATCATTTTATAACTAAAGATTATGAAATTGGCAATTTGATTACACACATTTAGACTTATATGAAGCATCAGTAATTGGAGTAAGGGCCTTTGGAAACTCATTTGAATAGAATTTATTGGAAAGTTTATGTGGCCATGTGTGTGTGGAGCCTTTTCATATTTACTTCATTTAGTGTTTCTGCTCTTGGTCATATCCTCATTCTTATTTCGTTTTTATATTTAGCGTGGGTTGATAATACGTGGATTCCTGAAGGTTTTAAATCAAAAAGCTCCAAAGTATTAACGGCGATTGTTCTCATAGGTATTTTTTCGGTTTTAGCAAATTGGGGTGAAATAGAAAGACCCATAAAAAATATTATCAAATTAAAATATTATTTATTAGCAGTTCTAGCTATTCCTTGTTTTGAATTAGTAAGACAAAACTTTCTGAATGAAAAAAGAGTACGCTTACTTTTAAATTTATTTTTTATATCTTTGATTGTTGCAAATTTATCAGGGTTTTATGCAGTCATTTTTGACTTTCATCCTTTGAGAATGAAGGCCGCTTGTCATGAAAGCCGAGCATGTGGAATGTATGGCATGTATATGACTTATGGTTATGGGATTCAATTTGTGGCAGTTCTTTTAATGGGAATGCTTTTCCAATTAAAAAATATAAGAAAGCACTTTAATAATATCTTATTTTATTTGGCCCTCATAACTAGTGTTATTGGCCTATTCTGGTCCTTGTCACGAGGTGCGTGGCTGGGCTTTTTAGCTGCGATTCCTTTTTTCTTCTTAAAACAATATAAAAAGAAATTTTTAATTGCTGTTACTTCAATAATAGTTTTAAGCTTTGGAAGCTTTTTATTTATTCCAAAAGTTAAAAATACTTTTTTTAATGAATCACGTTTAAACTCTAATGCTGTGAGAATTTCACAATTTAAAACAGCGATTTATGCTTTTAAGGAAAATCCAATTTTAGGAAAAGGTCATAGAAATTTTGAACCTCAAACTAAAGATTTAAAACAAAAATATAATATTGAATTTCCTCAGTTTGGTGGACATGCCCACAATAATTTCTTTGAGGATCTCGCGAGTAAAGGTATTCTTGGATTATTTGCTTTAATTGCCTTTCATCTTTTTTGGTTAATTGAAACATATAAGAGAGAAGATATTCTCGGTTATTTAGCTTTTCCAATTGTCATTGCTTTTTTTGTTTCAGGACAATTTCAATATACTTTCGGAGACGGTGAAAACTTATTTTTATTAATGTTTATTTATTCTTTGTCACAACTTAAACCAATGGAAAAGAAACTTGTTAATTGATTTTTACAAATACTGCGCAACAGGAAACGATTTTGTGTTATTAGATTTTAGTAACTCAAAAATTAACCTCTCCACCGAAGTAATTAGCAAACTATGTCATAGAAAATTTGGTATCGGATCTGACGGACTATTAGTTTATAAGAATAGTAATAAATACGACTTTGAAATGATTTATTATAATGCAGATGGTAGCGATGCCGGTATGTGTGGAAATGGCGGAAGGGCCATGGCCCATTTTGCTTCTAATAAGCTTAAAAAAGAAATAGTAAGATTCAATGTTAATAACGATGTTTACTTAGCAAATGTAAATCAAGAAAGAGTTAAGTTAGAAATGAGCGTAATAAAAGACAGTGATAAATATGATCTAACTGAGATAAGAAAAAAATATAATTTTTTAAAATCATTTTATATTAATACTGGTTGTGAGCACGCATGTTTTCAAGTGGAAGATATTTCAAACTTAGATGTTAATCAAATAGGAAAAGAAATAAGAAATCACTCTGTGTTTAATGAACATGGTGCCAATGTAAATTTTTACTCAGTAAAAGATAAAAAAGTTATTCTTCGAACATTTGAAAAAGGCGTTGAAGCTGAAACTCTTGCCTGTGGAACAGGTGCACTAGCTGTTGCAATTAGTGAAGAAATCACTGACTCAGTTGAATTGAGTGTAAAAGGTGGCAAACTTGAAATTTTATTTGAAAATAATAAAGCTTATTTATGCGGTGATGTTAGTTTAGTTTTTTCTGGAAAAATGGAAATTTAAATAAAACTATTCCAAAAATAGCACCAAGTGTATTTGCTATTAAATCATTTACCTCACAATATCTATATCCAGTTAATGATTGAAGATACTCAATAAAACTTCCAATAAAAAAACAAATTGCAAAATTTCTTATGGCATACTTTTTTTCAAGCACAAGATGAAGAAGAAAGGACATGAATGCATAAGCAAAAAAGTGAGATACTTTATCAAAATGAGCGAAAAGTTGCTCACCTGGAGTTGTTTTTCTAAGTGAGAGATAAAAAATCAATGCCACGTAGCATAAAAATAGGAATAAGAGTTTATATTGTCGTTTATTCATTCTGAAAAAAATATTATGATGTTTATATGAACAAGTACATTTTTATATCTTTCTTATTTCCTAAAATAGTTTTTGCATCTCTTTGGCTCAACGTAAGTATTGTATACAAAAAGGGAATTGATAAAGGACTTGTATTGATAAATGAACTTCACTCAAAAGAAGAGCTTATTAACAACAATACTATTCAACTGAGAATGAAAAATGGAATTAATATTGATATTAAAACTACAATAGAACCTATGAAAGAAGTTTATGGGCCTAGCATGCTTTTAAAAGTCCAAGGAATGGCGAAAGATTTAAAAGGAAATGAAATTAGTAGTTTTGAAAAAAGTGGTATTAAAATTAATAGTAAAACACCTTCTACGATAAATTTTAGTTCAAAGTCAGATCAGGTTTTTGAACTTACTTTAAAACCCGTAATTGAGTAATGTCATCAAAAAGGGCCGATATCCTATTAGTTGAATTAGGATTTGTAGATTCTAGAAATAAAGCAAAATCATTAATTCAAAATAAAAAAGTAAAATATCAGAATTCGTATGTAAAAAAAGCTTCTCAAATGATTAGTGAGCACACATTAGAGGTAGATACTTCAGAAGTTTATGTTGGTAGAGGAATTTATAAAATTGAAGGAGCTTGCGAAGATTTTGATATTGATTTCAAAAACAAAATTGTCGCTGATGTAGGGGCGTCTACAGGTGGCTTTACAGAGTTTGCATTACTTAAAGGGGCAAGAAAAGTTTATGCAATAGATGTAGGTTTAAATCAATTAGATAACTCTCTTAAACAAGATTCGAGAGTCATTAATTTAGAGGGACAAAATATTAGAGAGTTAGATAAACTCGATGATATTTGTGATATTGCTGTTGTAGATTTATCTTTTATTTCATTGAATTTAGTTATTGCAAAAATTTGTTCACTTATTTCGCAAAAGGGAATTGTTCTTTGTTTAGTAAAGCCTCAATTTGAAGTGGGAAAAGAAAATATTGGTAAAAATGGAATTGTAAAAGATTTACATAAAGTATATGAGTCTCTTGTATTATTGAAAAATAATATATCTGGGTTAGGCTTTTCAGTTAACAAAGCAGGCCCTTGTAAAATAAAAGGCAAGACAGGTAATCAAGAGTATTTCTTTTTAATTGGTAAAGACCTTGAGAATCTAAGTGATAAATATTTAGAACAATTAGTTAATGGTGAGATATGAAAAGAATTTGTGTGTTTTGTGGATCTAGTTCAGGAAAAAGTCCAATTTATTTAGAGTCAGCAAAAAAATTGGGAAAATTAATTGCTCAAAATGGATTTGAACTGGTTTATGGTGGTGCCTCAATAGGTGTTATGGGAGCAATCGCAGACGCCGCATTAGAAAATGGTGGAAAGGTGATTGGGGTAATGCCTTCACATTTGATAGATTGGGAAGTCTCCCACAAAGGGTTGACTGAATTTATTTCTGTTGACTCTATGCATGAAAGAAAAGAAAAAATGTATGAGCTTTCAGATTATTTTGTTTCGTTGCCAGGTGGAATGGGAACATTAGATGAAATGTGTGAAATCATTACCTGGGCCCAATTAAAATTGCATCAAAAGCACACTTGGCTTGTAGATGTAAATGGCTTTTATAAAGGGCTTTGGGCGCATTTTGAGCATGCTATTGAAGAAGGATTTATTCGAGCAAGTGATAAAAATTTCATATCATTTGTTGCGAGTGAGGATGAATTGATAGAACAAATTAAAAGCTACGAGTAATATTCAAAATGAAAAAATGCAGTTTTCAATTTCACACAAATACAATATGATAGGTCGAAACTCAGGAATTATTTTTTAATATTAGTTACGGAGATTGTATGACTAGACTAGTTGTTTTCCTAATATTTGCTACAGGACTTATTGCGGTACTTTCGCTGAATCATTATCAGTCTCTACCTGTAAGTAATGACAAGTTTGTTTATAGCAGTGAAAAAGAAAAATTTTCTAAGAAAACAAAAGAGATAGAAGAATTAAATGCTCCAAAAGTTGAAGTAGTCGAAGAAGAAAAGGAAGTGAAAAAGCCTACTCTTGTTTTAGATACTCCTGAGTTAAAAAATGGACATCAAGTTTATACTAAGACTGGTAAATGTGTTACTTGTCATGGAAAAACTGGCCTTGGTAAAAAATCCCAAAATGCACCAAAAATATCTGGTCAACACGATTGGTATCTATATGATCAATTAAGAAACATGAAATCTGGTAAGAGAGTAAATAAAGTTATGAATCCTTATCTTAGAAGACTTTCAGACCAAGATTTAAAAGATGTTTCAACTTATTTATCAAAGCTTAGTTGGACAAAGTAGAAAGAATTAAATTCCTATTTCTAGTCTTATTACATACACGTTCAAGAAAGGTATGAAGATTTTCGTATAAACCTTTTCTCGTTTCCACTTTTGATTTATAGTTTTCAAACTTGATATTTTTACTGCTAATAACTCCATTTTCTACTCGATGAAGAAATTGATTTTTAACTTCACAAAAATTATCTTTGGAATCTGTGATAACTTTAAAACTCTCAGGGTCAATCTTTTTATCCGCAGCACGATAGTTTTTATCAGAAACTAATAAACCTTTTCTATTATTTAATATTTCAATCTTATCATCTTTTATCTGCCAGTTTACTCCACCTATACCTTCTAGTTTTCCTTTTGAGGTTAAAATTAAATTACTTCCATTTGTTAGATTAAAAAGTACAAAGTTTTTAGAAGGGGGTATTTGAAAAAATATTTCTGATACTTTTGGAAATAAATAAAATGTTTTTAAAAGACCATTTTGTTCTATCGAAATTTTACCATTTGAATAAATATTAAATACTCTTCTATCTGATTTTATTTGGAAGCTGCAACTTTTAGATGTTTTTTGTATATTTATTTCCACATCTTCAATTGTATAATTAGAATTTGAAGCTTCTTTGCAGTTTACTCTTTCAAAGCTATAGATTTTAGAAGAGCAAAATATTAAAATAATAATTAATAACTTTTTCATGGAATACCTATGCCTATATATAAGTATAAAGGAAAATTACCTCAAATTGGTAAAAATTGTTTTTTAGCAGAATCAGCAGATTTAGTTGGTTCAATTACAATTGGAGATGAATCTAATATTTGGTTTAATGTTGTGGCAAGAGCAGACATTAATGAAATAAAAATAGGAAATAATGTAAACGTTCAAGACTTATCAATGCTTCATGTAACAGAGGCATTTAGTCTAGTTATTGGAAATAATGTAACGATAGGGCATAACGTTGTTTTACATGCCTGTAAAATTGGTGACAACTCTTTGATTGGTATGGGGGCTATTATTTTAGATGGAGCAGAGATTGGTAAAAACTGTGTCGTGGCCGCTGGAAGTGTTGTTCCTCCTGGTAAAAAGTATCCAGAGAATTCAATGATTCTTGGAAATCCGGCCAAGGTTAAAAGAAATTTAAGCTTAGAAGAAATTGAAAAATATGGGAATCATTATTTAAGTTATATCGATGAGAAGAATACATATTTAACAGAAGTTGAAAAAATTTAGAAAAAAGACATGAATGGAATACCAACTGAAAGTCCCCACATAGAAGCGAGTTTTCCATTTTTTCTCCAATCTATATAGTTTAACTCCCAGAAATATCCTTTTCCATATCTTACCCATAAGTTTTTATAATCAACTTTTGAAGAAGGGTCTACAAACATTCCGTAGACAAAAGTATAATTTTTCTTATTGAATGCATGTTTCCAAACAGCTTCAAAACCTTGAGGGTAAATAATTTCAGTTCGAGAAGGATCTCCATTCTCAAACTTAAAAGTTAGAGTTTGCAGACCTAAGAGAGGAATTAATTCAAATCTTTTATCTAGTGCATTTGCGACTTCATAAGCAAAATAAAGCCCGAAATTATTGAAGACTGACTTATTATAAACTACAGCATCAAAAAATCGAAAGGAAGTTTTTTTGCGAATATCAACTTTACCATAAATCATAAAAGCAGGTGCTATATCCCAATGAAGTCCTTTTTCTCTTTCTACACTTCTAAATAAGTAAGGGCCAAATCCTAGGGCTGTTTTGACCCGTTTTAGTCGCTTAGGTAAAGTAGCTTCAATTGTTATTAGTCTTTTATTACCTTCATCATCAATGAGTTGAGTAGAGAATTTAGAACTTGTAGAAAGTATAATTTTATATGGAGGTTCGCTCATATTTGGTAAACGATAGTTTGTTGTAGACCAGGTTAATTCTAACCTCGGTTTTTCATGCCCAAACTTTCCAACCTTTTCTAAGTGACATCCGATTGAGATATAATCATCCTCTAATCCCGAAATATTCAAATTGTATCTAGAGCAACTATAATCAATCATTTTATTGGGTTTGTTTTTTTGATCTTTGAAATTAGACCTTACTACTACTTCAGAATACTTTTCATTTTCTTTATAAACTGTGATTTTTCCAGGATTAAATAGTGGAATATAGATTTCTGAGTAATATTTATTTTTTCGCTTTTCTAAGATTATAGATTGTCCATTATAGTTTAGATAAAACTTATTTGAAGGAAGAGAAAATGCTACTCGTGCTCTCGGAGTTAATAGATTGGCCTCAGTCCTTACCCATTGAACAGACTCTTTTATAAACTTGACTTTAATTCTATGTTTTTTAAATTTTTTAAGCCTTAACTTAAAATCTTTTAGCTCAATTGGTATTCTCGATTCTCCAATATTTACAGGACCAAAACTCAATGAATACGAAGGTTTAGATGCACTTAAACCAAGTAGAATAAAGCTAATAATTAATAATTTTTTACCTATAATATTTTTGTCCATAAAATCCGAAAAGTTTGCATATAAGTCTAATTTTAACATTAAATAAATTAGTTAAAAGAGGAATATGTCGATAGCATTAAAACAAAGTTTGGATTTTGAAGAAGAAATCCAGCTCGATCATTCAAAAATAAAAGCAATTATTATTGATGATAATGAGATTAACATTAAAGTTTTGTCAGGCTTACTTGAAAAACATGGTGTTAGTTGTGAATGTTATATAGACCCTGAAGAAGGTCTTAGAAAAATTTTAACAGAAAAGTATGATATTGCTTTTTTAGATATCATGATGCCAGTTATTTCAGGAATAGATATTTTAAATGAAGTGAGAAAAGATGTAAGTCGATTTGATATGCCAATCATTATGGTAACAGCTAAAAATGAACCTCACGATATTGCGGAAGCATTAAAACTAGGGGCAAATGATTTTATTGCTAAACCAATTGATTTTACGATTGGATGGGCCAGAATTGAGTCTCAGCTAATTGTTTCAGAATATAAAAAAAAGTATGAAGGTGAAAAACACCAAAAAATTGAAATGGCGAGATTGAATACACTTGTAGAAATGGCATCATCAGTAGCTCACGAAATAAATAATCCGATGGCAATTATCTCTGGGAGAATTCAGCTATTTTTATCGCAAATTCAAAATGAAAAGTTAGATATTAATAATCTGAAAACTGGCCTTGAATCAATTTCAAAAACAGTTGATAGAGTTTCAGGTGTTGTTAAAAACCTTAGATATTTTGCTTCTGAGCAATCTAATCAGATTAAGGATAAAGTTTCTCTTAAAAAAATTATAGATACGACAATCAGTCTTGCAAGATCTGAGTTAGATAAGTTTTCAATAGAGTTAAAAGTTCCTGATCTAATTGAAAATGATATTATTATTTATGTTAACCCTGGACAGATTTCACAAGTTTTATTCAATTTAGTTAGAAATTCAATTGCTGCTGTTTCTGAAATTAATAATGGAGAAATCTCTTTCAATATAGAAGAAAAAGATGACCATGTTCAAATTTTAGTAATTGATAATGGAAAAGGAATTGATACTGAAATTGAACAAAAGATTTTTGACCCCTTTTTTAGTACTCGACGCTTAGGTGAAGGGTTGGGGATGGGTCTTAGCATTGCTAAAAACCTTATTGAAGAAAATTATGGGACAATTGTATATCATTCAGAAAAAGGTAAAACATGTTTTACCATTATTTTACCAAAAGCTTCTTAAAAATCATTTTGATAAAATTTAAACCTTATCTCTTCAATGTGTTCTTTATTTTTACCTAAGTCAGAGTATCCTTTTCTAGATGCCGACTTTAAATGAATTAAAGCATCCTTTTCAGAAATTAAGAATTCCATATCATCTACAAATCTAAAAATAGCACTTTCATATTCTGCCCAGATATAATTGTTTTCGATTTTCCTAATCGTAACTGATTTATTCTTTTGAAGAATTTTTGTGATTTTTTCTTTTGCTCTTTCAACATTAGAAATAATTTTAATAGGTTCTATATAGGATTTTTCACCCTGCTTTGAAAAACTTGATACACAATTTGGTTTATCGGGGCATGGTTGAAATTGATTATTTTTAACTCCTAAGTGTTGTGGAGGAACACCTTGGCATGAAACTAAAATTAATAATAACAAAAACTTCATCATTTCCTCTCTAACCATTAAATCTTTTTATTAAAACGAAGGGTTGAACGATTAAAAAGTGAAAAATATCATTTGAATCAGTCTTTTCCCATTCTTCTTTAATTGTACCATCAATCTTAACAATATGTTCATTAATTAACATTTCTTTAATGTTATCAACATTATCGTTAGCAATATCAATCGCAACGTCAATTATATCAGCTTCAGGTTTTACTAGAATTAAAGCGTTATTGTTAAAATGTGGTCTAAGAATTTCCCACTTTGCGACTGTTAGCTCTTCTTGCAATTTTTTTCTAATGTTTTCCATCATCACCCTTTAGCATATTATTTTCTACTTCAATACAACATTGATCAAAATCTTTTCTCTCAAAAAAGCTTAACGGCTTACCATATATAACTTGAATTTCTGAAAAAGGTTTTGGAAGTTTAAATTTGTCCCAGCTATTGAACTCCCAATATCGACTGTATTTAAATCCAAGTGGAACGATTGGTGTTTTAGTTACATTTGATAATTCTATTATTCCTGGCTTACATTTGTACTTCGGGCCTTTGGGGCCATCAATGGTAATTGCACATGGATAACTTTTTCTTTTGATGAGCTTGATCATTTTGAACAAGGCACTTCCTCCACCTCTTGTGGAACTCCCTCTTGCTGTTGCATGTCCTAATTTTTCAATTGTGTGAGTTATGATATCTCCATCTTTTGAAGAGCTAACTATTATTAGGTGAGGAGGATGTGAATGTGAGAAGAGTGCTGAAATGAGTCCTTGGTGCCAAAGTGCAAAAATATAAGAATTAGTTTGAGAGTTTTTTTTTGCCTCTTCAATATATTCAGAGTTTATATACTTAAACTTGTAAGTTGCGCCAAGTAATCTAGCAAGAAAATATGCTAATGTTGTTAAAATTTTATTCTTCATTAAAAAGAATAGAGCGCTTTAGGTGCGCTCTATTTTATTGCTTCTCTGATTTTTGCTGAAGTGTAATCCATTATCCATACAATGGCAGCAATGATGATTACAAGTAAACCAACTTCATTCCACTTCGCTAGCTGCTGATATTGAATAAGCATGTTTCCAATACCACCACCGCCAACGATACCAATAACCGTTGCCATTCTAACGTTTATATCCCATCTATAAATTGTAAATGATAAGAAAGGTAAAACAATCTGAGGAACAACACCATACCAGATTACTTGAATTGGGTGAGCTCCTGTAGCTGTAATTGCTTCAATCGGTCCATCATCAATATTTTCAATTTGTTCAGAATATAATTTAGCAAGAGATGAAACAGAGTGAAGACATAGAGCTAACATCCCTGCAAATGGCCCTATTCCAACCCATACTGAAAAGATAATTGCCCAAACTAATGGTTCAATCGATCTTGTAATATTTAGAATGAATCTAGTGATATTATAAACTGCTCTAAATAATGAAGAAGAATTCGTTAAGTTTCTAGCAGCAGCAAAGCTAGTTAAAAAAGCTATTGGTAGTGCAACAGCTGTAGCAATAAATGCCATATAAATAGTTTCGATTGCTGAAAATAGAGCTTGTTCAATAATTCCAAAATTAGGATTTAAAAGAGCAAGGAAAATTCTTTTTGCACCGGCCATTCCACTTTCTGAGAAAAATTCTCTAACAGATACTTGTGAAATGAATAGTCCGCCAACAAAAGTGATAGCGATTAGAATTATAGTTAAGATACCATATGGGTATTTATGAAATCCTTTATTGTCTGCTTTTGTATCAAGCCCCCAAACCATTTTTCCAATTGAAAAATTTCTTAGAAAAAGTAGAGGAAGAGCAATCGCAAAGCCAAGCCCTAAAGAATATACAGGTTGATCCCAAGTAAAGTCTGGATATCTAATTCCTAGAAATATCTTTTGATAAACTATTTTATAAGATAATAAACAAGCATAAGACCATAAAGCCCCATCTAAAAGAAAAGCTTTAGTAAACTTTCCAAAGTTTGCTGTGTTTGATTGTGGTAATTCTTTGGCCATATTTTCAGTTGCCATTTTTATATTCTCCAAATTAATTGATTGTTACTTCTTTAGCTTGTTCACCGTAAATTCTCTTAAACCATTCTTCATCTATATCAGCTGGAGAACCTTCATACATTAGTTCGCCATCCTTAAGAGCAATAACTCTTGAAGCATACTGTCTGACTAAGGATAAGAAGTGTAAGTTACAAATTACTGTTACACCTAGCTCTTCATTAACTTTCTTTAAGTAATCCATAACACTATGAGACGTTGCAGGGTCAAGAGAAGCTACAGGCTCATCTGCTAATAAGATTTGTGGGTTTTGCATAAGAGTTCTTGCAATCGCAACCCTTTGTTGCTGCCCACCAGATAAATTATCTGCTCTAGTGTTTTCTTTTCCAGATAACCCAACGATATTAATGTATTTTTGAGCTTTTTCTTTTTCTTCATCAGTCCAAAGTCCAAATACAGACTTAAGAATTCCAACCTTTGAAAGGTTTCCTGTTAGAACATTTGTTAAAACAGTTTTTCTTGGAACTAAGTTAAAGTGTTGAAAAATCATTCCAATTCTTGATCTTACTGCTCTCAAATTAGAACCTCTCAGTTCTGTAATTTCAGTTCCATCAAATTTGATTTTTCCAGATGTTGGATCATGAAGTCTGTTTATACATCTTAATAAAGTAGATTTTCCAGAACCACTTAAACCAATAATTACTAGGAACTCACCTTTTTTTACTTCAAAGTTAACACCCTTAAGTGCTCTAGTTCCATTGTCATAAATTTTTGTTAAATCACTAATTTCTAACATTAAATTCTCTTTGTTATTTTAAAACGTTATTTAAATCAATATTGATGGCCTTAATCATATCTCTTAAACCATCATAGTCTTTGTCTGTTGTTGTTACTAATCCATCCACACTATATATATTTTCAAACACATCTTTACCTTCAGAAGTCGCAATAAACTTCATTACTGCTGCAATAAACTTAGTAGTGATTTCTTTAGGAAGGTCTTTTCTAAATACAAATGGGTCATTTGGAATTTTTTCTGTGATTGCAAGAATTTTTACTTTTTCTTCAACATCTGGAAATTGAGTTTTAACTCTAGCTCTAGCATCTCTAATCTTTCCTTCTTTAGAAGGAGCAGAATAAAAAGTAGCTCCAGCATCAACTTGCTTTTGGTAAACCATCGTTACAACACTGTCATGCTTCATAGCATTTGTAGTATTTCCTAGTTTTACTTCATTATCTTTTAACATTTTCATTGGAAACATATATCCTGAAGTAGATGAAGCATCAGTAAATGCAAAACTTTTTCCATTAAGGTCTTTTAAATTTTCAATTCCACTATCTGTTCTTGTAATAATTTGACCTTGATAATAATCGTGACCATATCTTATAACTCTAAGTTTAGCTTCTGCACCATACTTATCGTTGGCCATTAAATAACCAAAAGAATTCATAACTCCAATGTCTGCTCTGTTTGATCCAAAAGCTTCAACTACTGCAATGTAGTTAGTTGGAATTGCTGTTTTAAAATACAATCCAGTTTCTTTTTCTAAAAACTTTAAAAAAATATCTGAATTAGTGGCAATTACATTTCCGTCAACTGAAGGTGTGAAATAAAGTTTGATAGGGTTGTTTGCTGAACCTAGTTTTTCTTCTTTCATACATCCAAAACTCATTAGAGTAAGTAGAATTAGTACTATTGATTTCATTAGAGACTCCATATTATTAATAAGTAAAATTAAATATTTACTAAGCTTTTTTCTGATAGCTTTAGCACGAAATATTGGATTTTCGAACGACTTTTTTAATCAGATTTATATTGGTTGGAAAATTTTACTATGAGAAATCTGAATTGTTAGGTTTCTTTTGGCCCCACCTGAATTACTTGACTATTGGTATTACAATTAACTACCTGAAATAAGGTTTAAGCTAAACTCAATTATACAATTTCCGATAAGTTATTAAAATTACTGTAAGAAACTGAGTAAGAAATGAAAATTAATTGGGTCAAATATATTCTATTGTTTTCGCTATTAGGTGGCCTACTTTTTGGTTACAACAATTGTGTAATGCAACCAAAAGTTAATAGTAAAAAGAATTTAACAAGCAAGAATCAAACTAATTTAAGTAATGAGAATCCTCAGCAAACAACTAATGATCAGAATAATGTTAACGATGGTAATCAAAACTTAGACTCGCTTAGTGGGCAATTATATTTTAATGAAACAATTATTCCACTTTTTGAACAGAAGTGTGCTGTCTGTCATGCAGACCCTAGATTTAACCCTCCAATACAAGGGCCCTTAAGTATTTTTAATTATAGCTCCATGAAATCAATGTTAGGTGAAGGAAGTGCTAAGTTAGCTAATGGCCTTTATCTAAAAATTCAAAATATCACATCACACCAAGGTGGTAATAGGTGTATTGGAAATGATGTTGAAGTCTGTAATAAGGTTTTAGAGTGGTGGGAACAAGAGTTTTCAGGAGAAATGGATTCAGGTTCAAGTTTAAGTGGTGAAATTCAAACAATTGGTAAAAACGGTAAAATATATGGGATCGCTAGAAACCTTGCTGATTTGAATTCAGCAATTGCGATTAAGGTCTTTGTTAATGGTCAAATTAATACTGGAAACTTAATTGGAACAGCTAGTGCAAATTTAAGTACAAATAGCGGACATGGTTTTGAAATAGACATTCCTGATCAATATAGAGATGGAACTAGGCATGAGTTATACTTGTATGGAAGCTTTAATGGACAAGATTATTTATTGGATGGGCCTGTGGAAATGTTTTCATATTTACCTAAGCAAGATGGACGAAATTTTTATGAACAAACAATTCGGCCACAAATGGTGCAAAGCTGTTCTGGCTGTCATGTTGTAAACTATGAAGTACATTACTCATCGTTATCAACCGAGTTACCTTATTTGGGTGGAAGTGCTACTAATAATGAAATGGTATTAATGCCTTTAGGTAATTATAATGGGAAGTCTCATCCTGGAGGAAACCTTTGTGGTTCAATAAATCAAGGGGTTTGTAACGATATTATGACTTGGTGGGATATTGAGTTTGGACAATAACTTAAGATAAATCTCTTGTTATCATATCATCAATTTCATTTTGCTTTTTCTTTAGCAGTGTACCTAATCTATTACCAAGAGTTTTTAAATTATCTAAGTCATTCTCATTTTTAGATTTTTGATATGTTCTTAAGGCATCTACATATTTAGCTTCTAATTGACCAATTTCCTTTTCAGTTTTTCTGAACTTAGGAGCAAAGATAAAGAGAAAAGCTAGTATTCCAATTAATGAGAAAGCAATATATTTAAATTCCATGTTGGGATAATATGTTTAGAGCTCTGTTTTGACAACCCTAACATATTGAAAGGTATAATTTCATATATGATCGATAATATTAAAAATAAAATTTTGAAAACATCTGAGTTTCCATTTTTTTATGAGTTGCCATATTTAATAGCTATAATATTTTCAGTTGGTTTTCTTCATCCCGATGAACATTTTCAAATAATTGAACCTCTTAGATTTTTAGAGTCTTCCGCTACACTTGCGGAGTTAACTTGGGAGTTTTCTTTAAAAATGAGACCTTGGTTTCAAACTTATATTTATTTTATTATAAGCAAATTATTTTTCTTTTTAGGCCCCTTCAAGCTGGTTAGTCTGTTTAAATTATTAACGGCATCAATTGTAATTATTTATTTAAGGCAAGTTACTTCAGAAGTAGAATCTCACAATAAGAAGTATTATTACCTTCTTTGGTTCCTTCCTTTGTTAGGGGCCAGAACAGCTTCTGATGTTCTTTTTAGTGTTATCTCTGCTATTGCTTTGTTTCAATTAATCAAAAGTAATCATAGTGAATTAAAGAGGTTCATATTAAGTGGTACTTTATTTGGGCTAGCTTTTTTAATCAAATACCAAGCAATAATTATTCTTGGTCTTTATGGAATATGGCTTATTTTAATTAAAAGGCTAACACTTAAAAACTTCTTCGCTATTTCTTTATCATTTATTTTTGTAAGTAGTTTGGAGATTTTTTTTAATTTTCTTGCAACAGGTGAATTGTTTTTTTCAACATATAATCATCTTTATCAGAATATAGTCTTGGGCAAATCTGCTGGTTTTGGGGTGACTCCATGGTGGGATTATCTAAAAATGATTTTAATTAAAGGTGTTTTTCCACTTTCGATAATTTTCTCATATATGTTTTTTAAAGATTTAAAAAGTTTTAAAAGTTCTCCTGTTGGTTTTATAGCTTTATCTTACTTGATAATCCATATGTTGATTCCACATAAAGAGTTTAGGTTTTTGATGCCTATTTTCTTTATGATACCAATGGTACTTGATTATAAAATTGAACTTTTAAAAAATAAATTTGTTTGGTGCTTAAACATTGTGATTCTCTTTATTATTTGCTTAAAGCCACAAACTTCAAATATGTCATTGTACAGTTATATATATGAAAATAAGGTAAATAGGGTTGTTACTTTGGACAAAGGAGCTGCGACCTATAGTTTACCGATGAAATACTTTTTACCGGAAAAATTTGAATTAATTAAGAATGAAAGTTTAGACGGTGGAGGTTTTGTTTTACTTCCTAAACTTGAAGATATTGAAAAACTTCCTCATGAAAACTGCGACTTACTAGTAAGTAAATATCCTCGCTTTGTTTGGAAATATAAAAGTTTTAATAAAAGAACCTGGACACTTTGGAAGTGTGATTCTTAGTGAATAATTCTTATTTCTTTCATTCCTTTAGATTTTGCAAATTCTTTTGAAAAAGGAAGATTTGTATTCATATTAAATGTAGCGCCTTTTAGATTACAGTTAACGAGTTTACACATATCTAAAGAAGCATTTTCGAAATTGGCATTTTCTAAATTACAATTTTCAAAGATTACATTTCTTAAGTTTGCCCATCTAAAATCAGATGATTTTAATAAAGACTCTTTAATAGAAGTATATTGTAAGTTTGTGCATGTTAAATTTGCTTTTGTAAGGTTAATTCTTTCAAAAGAGTTATGAGAAAGGTCACTAAACTCGAAATTAATTTTTTCTAAGTTACTAAAACTAATTTTTGCTGCTCTAATTCTACATTTAGAGAGATCAGCATTTATAAAATTAGAATCTTTTATTTCTATTGTTGAAAGATCTGAATTCTTAAAAGTAGATTTTGTTAAATTTGAGTTTTCTATCTTTTTTAGAGATTTATCTGAGTCTAATAATACAGTGTTTGCCATATTTTTGTTTTTAAGCCTTCCACTCTTTGGCATCGGTGTATTGTTTATTTCTTTCACAGAAGACTCCTTTATCAATCTTATTTATTTAAACAAAAATTGTTACTTATAAAATTTGAATGTTCAAGGGTAAATCCTTAAAAAAACAAAGGTTTTAACAAAACAGAGTGCAAATTCGTTTTTTTAAACTTAGTGGATTCCTGATTATTGAATAGATTTAAGAATATCTTTAATTTCTTCGTAGAGTTCTTTGTTCGTTGTTTCTATATGAATAACTTCTTTTTTGTTTGATATGGCCCAAACATCTAATCCAAATTCTTGGTCTTTTACCTCATTTGCAATTGCATCATTTTGTCCGTGACCATTTTTTACAACAGCATGAGGGAGTTGAGTGAAGGCCGTAGCTAAATATGATTTTCCTCGAGGCGCAATTTTTGAAATAAGAGGTCTTGTTAATGGTTTACCAGCTAAACTTTTACCAGCACTGAAAAAACTTTGACCATTTTTACCATCACTACATTTAACGCCCTTATTTCTAGCAACTTTATTTTGAGCAAAGAAGTTCATGTGGAAGCCAACCGCATAGTATCTGGTTTCGGCCATGAATGAAGGATCGTATCCCATATCTTTAATACAAGAAGCGTATGTATTTGAGTTTTCAAAAAATAATTTCTGGGCGGTATATATTGAAGTTAAAGAAACTACTGCTTCAGACTTTCTTGATTTAACTTTGTATTGCACATAACTCATTCTAAGAACAAGAATTAATGCACTTCCTAAAAATAGTGAAAGTATTATTTTACCAATATTTTTCATTACTTATATATTAAATTTGAAAGTATGATAAATTAAGGTGGAAATAATTTACACTTAATAATGGATCATATTAGTCGGAACTATAATATCTGTGATGGTTAAAATAATCTTACTATTGTTATTAACGAGCTGCGCTTCAATGAAACGAAGTCAGAGTTTGATGTTTGTAGACTCAAGTGTTCATGGTGCTAAAATCTATAATAAAGGGGGAATCTTATTAGGAGAAACTCCACTTTATATTAAAGTAAATCCAGATAGAAAAAAATCATTGAAATTTTTGGAAAATGATGAAGTTAGAGAACAAGGGTTTCGTTGTAAAGTAAATTGGCAAGAATCCGTTCTACCAAATTTAATTTTGGCTCCATTATTTCCTGTTGGGACTATTTTGAGTGGTGGTTTCATCACTTTGGATTTTTATTCGGGTAGGGCCTATAACTGTGACCAAGATCTATTTATAGATAATTCAAAAGAAAAAAGTAAAATAATAAAAAAAGAAAATATTTTAATTTTTCCAATTTTTGTTGGGGATGAAAAACTTTCAGATAAGGCAAGATCATATATTTCTCAAAAGTTTGAAAATGTAATTGACTTAAAAAGTTCAAAGGAAGAAATGTTATTTAAGGGAATTGATCATAGAAATGTTGATAATATAAAATCATTAAGAAAATATAACCACAATTTAAAAGAGCTCTTTTTCGATTTGAGTATTACTAAGTTTATTTTTTCAAAAGTAGTACAAAAAGAAAATGCAATTTATTTAGAACCACGATTATATAGTGCATTTAGTTTTGAAGAATTGGAATGTACTCAATGCGAAACTATAAAAGTAACTTCAAATGAAATAAGAGAGACTGGTTTTACAAAAACTTTAAAATCAGCAATTAATTTACTACCAAATGCTTTTAAATTAAGTGGAACAGCAAAACCAGATGTTAGTTTTTTTGCTCCTTCTGACTCATCTACACAAATTGACTTAACAGGAGATTATCATCCGGATTCATTACCTAAGGTAGCTACCCTAATTGGTTTAGAATCTATAGATCATCCTCAATTTTATAGGCCATGGGATTTTTCATTTAGTTTTTATCCAATTTTTTCAGGGACGGCGTGGAAGAATTCGTTAAGGGTTCAAGGAATCGATTATCAGGTTTCTATAGCAAATTTCTATGCTTTGTATAATTTAGGATTAGTAACTCATACACCTTTTGGAGCCTTTGAATTAGATATAGGGATTGGTCCAAATCATTCAGTGATAAAGGATAACTTTACAAATAATGCTTCACAAACAGGAATCGTGAGTCGAGTAAACCTGGGGTATTACGCTTTCTTAACTGATAGGTATTATTTTAGACTAGATTTTTCTAATTTTAACCTTAACGAATCTCCAGTAAAAAATACTTTTTATAAAATGGAAAGTTGGAGAGAAGTTAGCTTTGGAATTGGTGCTTATTTACCAGAGTTAAAAAGCTGGATCAGAGATCTTTTATGATTTTTGTATTATATATACACCAATTAGTAAAAAGAGTGCGCCAATAACTCTTTGAATACCCAAAGGCTGAACAGGTAAATTTAAAATTCCAAAGTGGTCTATTACTATACTTCCAATTAATTGTCCGGCTATAGCAGCTGCTAAAAAATTAGCTATGCCTATATGGGGAACAATATAAATTACTGATGTTATAAAAATACTTCCAAGAACACCACCCAACCAAAGATACCAAGGAATTTGAGATAATTGTGAAAATGCAGGAGCAGGAATTCTTAATATAAAAAGTAGTGATGAAAGTGTAGTGACACCTACACTAAATGATATAAATGAAGACCATAATGGGTGTTGTACATAAGTGGCCAATCTTGTATTGATTGCCCCTTGCATAGGTAAAATGCAACCAAATAAAAAAGTTATAGTAATAAAAGTAATTTTTCCCATAACTTATAGTACATGAAGAAACTTATTGGGCAATTGCGCGACGGGCCATTTGTTTTAAAATTGATGACATACTTATGACAAACTTATGTAAAATAATACTATGAAAAAGATAGGGCCTTCTCTTTTTTTATTGGGATTTATATTTCTTGTACTAGGAGTAGGAGTTAAGTTTTACTTTGAACGAGACTTTTATAAAGACTATATAGAGAGACAACAAGACATTATTAAACAAGATATACTTACTAAGTGGAGAAATTTAATTGCTTCTAAATTAGATAATGGTGAGTTTAAAAATGTTTATACACTTAATTGGAAGAGAGATGGATCATCGCTTAATGAAAAGTTTTTTCCACAGGAAGAAGTTGATCAAAAGCTTTGGAGAGCTTATCGAAAGGCAGAATTCAGAGGGAAAAAATATTATTTAAATGATGCTCTGGAAAGATACAATTCATGGGACAGAGTATTAGCAATTAAAACACTTCTAAAAACTTCAAATCAAAAGTTTGAAAAAAAAGATCTTTCAAAATATGAACTAACATTAATTGATAAAGAAGCAAAAAAAGCTTATGAAGAAATTTATAAAGTTTTTGAAAGAAATTATGATTTAAAGATTGATTCTAATCTGTCTCTTATACACATCTGACGCTGCCGACGATAGAGCTCGTGGTG
>CAXHCD010000052.1:0-24598 GCA_964015265.1 uncultured Oligoflexia bacterium | reverse complement strand
CCCCACGAGCTCTATCGTCGGCAGCGTCAGATGTGTATAAGAGACAGCGGATATCCTTTTAACTAGCTTTGATAATCAAAAAATTCCATTAAGCCTTAAACTTGGTAAATATGGTTCATTCGTAAATACTAAAAGCGGTGGTGTAAAAAGTTTTTTAAGTAAATATTTTGGATGTCTTGAGAATGCACATATTAAACAAGAGGAGTTAAATCTTTTTATAGAAGATAAATTCCAAACTTGTTGTGAAGAATTACATAATTGGGCCGATTTAGAATTTAGAGGTAGTTTTGATGAAAGATGGTCACAAAAAGGTCTGCCTCATTTACCTGGAAAATTACCAATTGAAGCAAGGGAAATACTTTTTAGATATTATCATGAAATTATAAAATTTATTTATGAATACTTTAATATAATGATTAATGAAGATTCTCAAAAGTTTGCTTCATGCTTGTCACGTCTTATTGGCCTAGCAAACGAAGAAATGATTCAAGTTATGTGTTTTCACGTAAAAGATAAAGATGAAAAAAGTTTTTTTAAAGATGTGAAAGTTACAAAGGCCAATCATTTAATCGACCAATTAAATAACTTCACGCTACTTCCACTTCAAGAGAACTTAGCTTCATTTGAAATTCAACTTAATCATTGTATTTTACAGGTAAGAGTCAAACCAATGAATTCATTTCACCAAGCGTCATTAAAGGTAAATTGCTCAATAAAATGCATTTAATTCCCGAAACTGGGGCAAAACAAGACCAATTTAGTCTTCTTCAAAGTAATCTTTCTTACATTTTCATACATTGAATAGTAATGGCCATATGCAAAACAAATCAAGTTTTGACTTCATAAGACAGGCCGGTAGTATGCGTCAGGTTATATCTGGAAGGGAGAAGTCCATGAAATTAGTATTTTTAATACCATTAGTCTTAGTTATGTCTTGCGGTAAGCAAGAAACGTTGATTGCTCAAAAGGGAACTGCAATAGATTCCGATATTATCTCTAATAGACCAATTAATAGAGATCAATTTAGTGCAATTTTAAAATTGAAGTCTCCAGCTCTTTTAGCAACTGCAAAAAAGACTGAAGATGGACTCACAGTTTTAGATGCAAATTCAGTTAAAGCATTAAAAGCTGAACAAGAAGAAGTTACAAAAAAATTATCTGAAATTTCTAAAGATATAAAAATTCTTTTTAAATATAGATTAGTTTTAAATGGACTTGCTATCTTAGCACCTGTTGAAAAGCAAAAAGAAATCGAAGCTCTTCAAGCTGTACAAGGTGTAGAAAGAACTTCTAAATTCGCTAGACCTGATTTTAAGGTTAATAGTGAAGTTATGGAAGAAGCGGTTGATCTTGCTAAGAAAAACTCAGTTACATTTATTAATGGTAATGCTGCTTATGAAAGTAATATAACTGGTAAAGGTCTTACTGTTGGTATCATTGATACTGGTATTGACTACACTCACTCTATGATGGGTGGTACTGGTAAAGTCGAAGATTATAAAAGTGTTGATCCTACAAAAGAAAATGATTTTTTCCCGAATGATAAAATTGTTGGTGGGATTGATTTAGTTGGCACTGAATACAATGCTGCTAGTGGAGACTTTTCAAAACTTATTCCAAAACCAGATTCAAATCCTATGGATGAAGGTGGTCACGGTACTCACGTTGCTGGTTCTGTTGCTGGGCTAGGTGATGGAACAAACACATATAATGGTGTTGCATTCGAAGCGAAAATGCATGCCATTAAAGTTTTTGGTGCCAATGGATCAACAGATGATAACGTTATAATTGCTGCTTTAGAATACGCTGCTGATCCTAATAAAGATTTAAACCTTGATGATCAATTAGATGTAGTTAATCTTTCATTAGGTGGAGGCTATGGAGCTCCTCACCAAATGTACTCAGAAGCTGTTAAAAACTTAGTTAATGGTGGAACTGTAATGGTTGCATCAGCAGGTAACTCTGGACACAATTCATATATCGTAGGATCTCCTAGTACATCTTCAGAGGCTATTTCAGTGGCCGCTTCTATTGATTATATGGATCACAATATTATGGCGACTGCGATTTCAACGATGCTTGGTGATCAAGAGTCTGTAATGGAAGCTGTCGAGGCGGCCATCTCTAAAAAGATTTCAACTATTGAAGGAGATTTAAATGAAGTCGTTGTTCCTGTTGGAATAGCTGATAAAGAATTATCTAAAGAGTTAAGTGAAAAAGTTAAAGGTAAGATTGCTTTAATTGATAGAGGATCTGTTCCATTTGTTACTAAATTAGAAGTAGTAAAGAAAGCAGGTGCACTTGGAGCGATTGTCGCAAATAATCAAGCAGGTGATGCTTTCGTTATGGGTGGAGATAAAAATATTGATATTCCTGCCATGATGATTTCACTTGCAAGTGGTAATGCAATTAAAAAAGCTCTTAAAGAGGGTAAAGTTGTAACTTTAAATATGAAAAGTGATAAAAAAGTTAAAAAGTTAAATATAGTTGATACTTTAACTGACTTTTCATCAAGAGGACCAAGATCAGGTGACTCATTAATCAAACCTGAAATTTCAGCACCTGGATTTAATATTATTTCAGCAGCAATGGGAAAAGGTGCTGAAGCTGTTAAGTTAAGTGGTACATCAATGTCTGGCCCACATATGGCAGGTGTTATGGCACTTCTAAAACAAAAGTTTCCAAAGTTAAGTACAACTGAATTAAAATCTGTAGTTCTTGGAACGACAGTAAATATGAGTGATGCGAAAGGAAAAATGTATCCAATTGCAATGCAAGGTTCTGGACGAGTTGATGTAAAAAGAGCTATTGAAGCAAAAGCTTTGATGATTCCAGCGACACAGTCATTAGGTGAAATAGATGTTCAAACTAAGAAAGTATTAACAACCAAAGTTTTAGTTAAAAATATTTCTACTTCTCCATTAATTTTAAGGCCTTCATTATTAAATACTGATTCATCTAAAGGTATGATTTCTTTAAAGACAACGAAATCAATTCAGTTAAAAGCTGGTGAGTCAAAAGAAGTTAGAATTAATTATTTAGTTGATATAACTTCACTTAAAGAGTCAAATGTTGAATTGGATGGACACTTATTACTTAAAGATCAAGCTGGTAAATTAGTTTTAAGGTCTCCAGTATTAGCTGTTGTTTCTAAACAATCAAATGTAGTTGTAACAGACAAAATTATTCATGCCACTTCTAAAGAAGATGATGATAATGCATTAGTAGAACTAAAACTTCAAAACAAGTCTGCTAATGAAGGAAAAATTGAACTTTTCAATCTTCTTGGTATTGATAAAATGAAAGTTAAAAATGATATCAATGACATAACAAGGTCTACAGATTGTGATTTAAAGGCCGCTGGGTATAGAATTGTTGAAATTGAAGGTAAACAAGTTTTAGAAGTTGGTGTGAAAACATATAGACCTCTAAATATTTGGCAATCATGTGAGCTTTCTGTTCAGCTAGACACGAATAATGATCAAGTCGCAGATCAAGAATTAGCAGGTATTTTGGCCTATAATTTAGAAGGTGTTGATGCTCTAGGTATGAAATTTGTATCTGTATTACTTGATGCAAATAAGGCAAGAGAAATTAGATCTAAGTTTGAAGAAGATTCAAAAACTAAAGAAGTAAGATCTCCAAATTATGTACCTGCAGTTTTAGATGTTCTAGAAATGACTGCTTATAATCACTCTAGTATTGCAATTGTTAGAGCATCATTAGAGAAACTTGGATTAAACGAATTAAATCAACTTCAAGTAAAAATCGGATTATTAAGTACATTAGCAACAACTGTTGAAGGTGATGACTACTTAACTGATAAGTTAGATGGATGGATGAAAATCTCTCCTGATTCTCAAGCACAATCTTATAAAGGTCTTGATCAATTCAGTATTGATTCAATGGCCCAAAGAGTAATTGAGTTAGAGAAAGGTGAGGGAGACGAAGACTTGCTAATCTTGCTTCCTTCAAATAAAACAAATAAGAGTACAAATAAAGACAAGCAAATGTCGCTAATTAAAGCAAATTATGCTTACTAAAAATATGGCCCGAGAAATCGGGCTTTTTTTTTATCTTTCTAATTTTAACACATATGAAATTACACCTAAGGCAATATATCTATAGGCATTATAGAGAGTCTTCTTATTTATTGTTTCAACAAAATCATTTTTAGTGTGATACCTAGGGTTCAAATCTTCTTCCCAATTTTGCGTAAAAGTAATAGCTGCTATTCCTTTATCCCAAAAATTAATATGGTCACTTGAATTAAATCCATTTGGAGTTAATTCAAAATTGATTGTATTTATTTTGCGATTAGGAATATTCATTATAATTTTTGCTAAATTAGAATCATCTTTATATTGAGCATGATTTGGGGTCCTTATATAGGCCTTCATATTTCCTAGTCTTTTGTTTTTATCTGTTCGTTTTGAATCATGGCCTAGCATTTCCAAATTTACCATTCCAATTATCTTTTCGTTATTTCCACTATGATATTTATCAACATAAGCTTTCGAGCCTAGAAATCCTAACTCTTCATAATCGAATAAAACAAACCTAATGGACCTTTTTATTTCCATAGATTCAATTATTTTTATCATAGATAATAGTATTGATACTGCAGATCCATTATCATCTGCTCCTGGCATATCTTCTTTTTCTTTTAATCTTTTACTATTTTTGTCGTGAGCAATTGTATCAAAGTGAGCACCAACAATAATATATTCATCTGGATTTTCAGTTCCTGTTTTTTCCCAAATAATATTTGTTCCTAAAGTATCTTTTCGTTTTGAAATTGCATTAACCATATCCTGAGTAAATCCATTCCATGTTTTATATAGTGGATCTGTTGCAGAGTATTTATTTTTAATTTGAGTATCAAAATCTTTTTGATACAAATCTATTGCAAATTTTGAATCTGGTTTAAATTGATGAAGTTGAAGGACTCCTTTTTTATTTTTATCATATGACTCTATTGTCTTTTTTAGGTAATCAACGGCCTTTTTATGTGACTGACTTCCAACTAATCGGTTGGAGCCACAACATTGAACAAAAGATCTTAACTCTTCTATTAAGTCATCTTTTTTTATTTTTTCAATGACTCTTTTTAAAACTGTAGCGTTTTTAGGAGATATTTCACTTTTATTTAATGAAAATGCATGCGAGTTTAGAGGTAGCAAAATTAATATTAAAAATTTCATTTATATTTCCTAGAATTTTAAGTCAGGGATTTCATAATTATTCATTAAATCTTGATTTTCATCTAATGCTAACTCATCATCTGAGAGATCAGGCATATAAAGTCTATATGGATCGGCCGTACTTAAGTCACCAAACCTATCTAAAAAACCACCTCCAAGTACTTTACCTCCGGCATCTTTTTTAGTGAACAAGGGAATGTATCTTCCAAGTATTAATTCATCAGATAATTCGGAATTAAACTTTATAATTGCAGTATTATTATTTTTAAACTGTAAAATACATGGAATTCTTGGTGCATCCATTTTTAATTGGGCAAATATTTTAATCGGAGCAGATTTATCGAGAAATGAGATTGTATGACAATTTGTTAAATAGAGGTGGGTATAGCTGATTTTGTAATCCATTGAAATATATACTTGTCCAGTTGCTCTATCAATCTGAATAACTTTATAGTTAGGGTCAATTTGGATTGGTCCCATATTACTAAGTCTATCTTGTCCAAGATAGAAATGATGAATTCCTTCATGATCTCCAACAGTGCTATCTTCTCTAAATTTTATAAATGTGCCAGGCTTCCTCATCTCTTTAGGAGAGTTATCTTCAACGTATTTAATTAAGCCTTTACTTCTCATAAAGCACATTTGGCTTTTTATTTCTCTTTCTGTTCCAAAATTAATTCCTAGTTTTTTCGCAATAGTTTGCACTTCTTCTTTTTTTATTTCAGATAATGGTAAAAGTAAGTTCTTTAAATGTTTTTGCGATAGGGTAGATAAAAAATACGATTGATCAAATTTTATATCGTTAGCGGCCATTAAATTAAAGTCACTATGTTTTCTGTCTTCTTGAATTCTTGCATAATGTCCAGTTGCTACATAATCGGCCTTAAGCTTTTCCATCTTAGATATTAAAACATCAATTTTAACTTCATTACAAAAAATACATGGAGAAAAAGTTCTTCCTTGTAGTCTTCTCTCAACTACATAGTCTAAAACTCTTGCTTTATATTCTGAGCAAGCATTTATGGCATAAAATGGAATTTCTAAGGATTCGCAAACGGATTTTATATTATCTAAGTTTTTCTTATAACATTCACCATAGAAATAATCATTTTCGTAGAAGTAACTTTTGGCATTTTCATTAATCGCTTCATCAAAAAATACAATATGAATGCCAATACAATTATAGCCTTGTTTTTTGAGAAGGTATGCAGCAATAGTAGAATCTAGTCTACCTGTCATTCCGATTAAAACAGTCTTGTTTTTAACTTCACCCATAAGAGTATTTTATAGTGAAGTCTTTAATATATCTACGCTTTAATACTTAAGGTAAAAAGTCAGGTTAACTAAACTTAATAATTTTTAATACCGATTAATTACATATGGAAAATGTATTAAAATCATCTAAGGGTGAGTTAATTCTGATTAGAGGACTTGATCAATTTTGTATTGGTAAAGGAAGAATTAATATTATGTTTAAAATCTTTAAGCATTTTAATATATCTCATCCATTTGATTTTTCTTATTTCTCTAAAGACTCTGAACTTATTTCCACGTTAACTTTAAAAGAAAATTTAGTTCTACAAGGACTTCCCAAGCATTTAGGTGAAGAAAGTGAAATAGATATCGAAAAAATTATAAAAAATCAAAATAATGATATGCTTGATTTTTTTATTTCAGGTATTGGTGATCTTGATAAACATCCAGAAAATGCGACAACTGAAGAAAAACAAAGATTATTATTTTCTATATCTTTGTTAAGAAAGTCTCCATTTTTAATATTAGATAATCCTGAAGATAATTTAAAAAATTTACAGTTAAAAGTAATTCAAACAATTTGTAATCATATTAAAATAAGTAGCTCTAAAGTATTTCTCTTTACTGATGATGCGCATCCTTGGTCTGAATATCTCACAAAAATTATTTATTGGGATAGTTCTAAAGGTCCAGTTATTGAAGAAGCGTCTAATTATCAATTACACAATACTAGGGCATCAGATCAAATAAACATTGATGTTGAAATTGAAGAAAATCAAAAGTCAAAAAAAGAAATTACATTAGACATAGAACATTTAGAAAAAAAAGTTAGTTAAATTATCTCATTCAATTAGATTGACAGATTTAATAGGTTAAAAAGATAATAATACTATGAGTAAAAAAATATCTTTTAATTTTATTGATGTATTTTGTGGTGCAGGTGGACTTTCTTGTGGTTTAGAAATGAATGGGCACAAGTGTTTATTAGGCATTGACGCTAATAAGCACGCCATAGAAACATTTTCGGCCAATCATAAATATGCAAACTCATATTGTGGAGATGTTACTAAACTTACCACTAAAATGTTAAAAGAATTAATTGATGATCAAGAGATCCACGTAGTTGTAGGAGGACCTCCATGCCAAGGCTTTTCTACTGTTGGTACGGGGAATCCTAAAGACTCGAGAAATACTCTTTTTAAAGAATTTGTAAGAATCGTTAAAATTACAAAACCTTTATTTGTAGTTGTTGAAAATGTAACTGGTTTATTAGCAAAGAAAAATGAAAAAACTCTAAAAGCTATTTTCAAAGAATTTTCTAAACTTGGCTATAATATGGATGCCCAAGTTTTATCTGCTCACAATTATGGTGTTCCTGAAAAAAGAAGAAGAACTATTTTAATTGGTTCAAGAATTAATAATCAAATTCTATATCCTAAAAAAACACATGATGTAATTATGGCCAAAACATTTAGAAATGCTGTGACAATTGGGGATGCTTTTAAGGATCTACACGATAAAAGTGGAAAATTTCATAATCACGATATTGAATTGGCCCAAGTTAAATCCAAAATTGATCTTAAGAGATTAAAAAGAATTCCAGAAGGTAAAGGAATTCGCTACGAAAGAGACGAAAAAGCCTATTTAACTCCTAGTTTAAAGCTTGGAGTTAATTGGAAAGAAATACGTGAAAATAGATTTAGACAAACTAAATATCAGCGATTAGACAGAAGTAAGCCTGGCCCGACAATTATGACTCATCGGCATAGCTATTTTCATCCAACTGAAAATAGATATCTTACTCAAAGAGAAGGCGCTAAAATTCAAAGTTTTCCAAATGATTTTATTTTTAAAGGGCCAATTTCTTCTCAATGGAAACAAATTGGAAATGCTGTCCCACCTTTACTAGGTAAAGCAATTGCAGATGCTCTAGAAAAGATGTTTCAATCTTTTCATTCAAATAAAGAAAAGCATCAATTTAAAAAAGAATCAGTTCAATCAAAAATAGATAAAATTAGAAAAAGAGCTTTTTTATATAAAGATAAAGATTCTGAAGCAAGTTCATCTTAATTTTACTTATTGTAACTTACATACCCGTTATAATAACAAGATATAGTTTCATTATCTCTATATCTACATCTCATATCAGACACTGAAAGTACCACATTTCCCTTCTTTGAAGCCTTTGCAACCTCTTCCTTACTAATACCATATCTTTCTAATATTGCTTGCATTTCAGGTCTCATAGAATTTTTGATTTCTTTATAATTAATTTCAAAACCACTATTATTTTTTAAGGTAACTGTTTTAAACCTAGTCGTTTCTTCTAATTCTCCCATCTCAACATTTCCATTTTTTAAAATTTCTAAATGACCTAGTCTATGAGAACCAACGTCACCAAGAGCAATTTTATCTCTCTTATTAATTCCATAATTTTTTCCATTTAATCTTCCATGAACTGAAGAAACAGTATCTTCTAAAACCTGTTTATAAAAATTTTTTGATTCTTTCTTGTATTGAGCGTAATAGGCCAAATTAATATGAAAGTGGTCATCAGCGGCCAATAAATTAAAACTAAATCCGAAAAATAAACTTATAATAATAAATAATCTCATGGGCCCATTATCTCAAATTACAAACCCAAAATCACAATTTCAAAAATTTTTACTTACCTGCACAAACATCTTACGATTTTAAAGACTCCTTATTTCAACCACTTATTGCAATTTTTTATAAAAACCCTTGCCATTTCAAATACTTACACATAAAAATTATAATTCACCTTTTTAAATGCCCAGGTGGTGGAATGGTAGACACGCACGCTTGAGGGGCGTGTGGCGCGAGCCGTGCTGGTTCAAGTCCAGTCCTGGGCACCATTTTTTCTCTCTATTTTTCTATTTCACTACGTCAAGCTTTCGATTCAAATTCGGTCATTTATTTTGAGATAAACTCTCTCATTTTCACTCAGCTTTTCTTGTGAAATAGGAAAACTAGAGGAAAAAATATTGTTAAAGTTTGGACTTGAATGTTGTTCACTGGAGCGGGAGGAGTTGCCAGTGGCAAGTCCGGATCGCGACAGCAGTCCTGGGCACCATTTCTCGATCACTTTTTAATTCTCACTACGTCATAACTTCGATTCAAGCTCAGTCACTTATTTTTATATAAGCTCCTTCGCTCTCACTCGTTATTCCTTGTGAGAATTAAAAATTGATTCGAGAAACAGATCTAAGATTTGATTTGTATGCAGCACGGAGTGCTGAAAAATTGCAGGGGGTCAAAACATGAGCGTGATACGAATGTTGAAAATATAAATTTGATTAGAATACTAACATTCCTTATAAAATTTACCATTAATACCTAAATATTCTTTATGTGTTTTTTCAGCTAGCGATTACAAGAGGTCAATTATGCCTTCGGAACTTCAGGAAGTAACTTTGGATTTGACTTCAGAAAAGTATGAGTATGAAAGTGAGTGGGGATGTAGATATTCAAGTGAGTATGATAATTATTATATTACCTTCTCATTTGCTAAGCAAGATGCACAAGAGGATGCTTCTTTAGGGAAATTTAGTAGCTTTGTTTATTTGTACTTTGACGATAAAGAAGATTCTTCGTGTATAGAGTTTAAAAATAAATATAAATATTCATCAGGAAATTCTGTAATTCTTAGAGCGTCGAGAATTCAAGATGAAATGTTAAGATATTATAAGGTCAAGGATTATCAAGTTGTTTCTAAATTTGGTAAAAAGGTAAATTTAGAATCCTATAGTGTTATTGACTCTCTTGATTTTGGAGAGAATCACACTTTTAATTTTTATTCCGAAAATTTTGAATACGAAGGTTGGGGGTGTCGAACTGATGATTCTATAAACATGACATATTTAACATTTGGATTATCAAATATGAGACTTGAAGGTTATGGTAAATCTAAAAATAGAAGTAGTTTTATTTATATTTATTTTGAAGAATCTGAGGATTCAGATGAAAATTGTGAGCAATTTATGAAAGACTATATGAGAGTAGGATTTTTAAATTATAATTATGATGATAAAATTATAAAGTTTATGGTCAAAGCACAGCGAATAAAGACATCTGATGGTTATTTTAGAAGAAGTTTCGTAGTGAAAGAAACAAATGTTCAAATACTAGAATGAGAAAAAAATTATTGAGTGCAAAAAAGACTGACATAATATGTAATTGCTTTTTAATTCTCTATCTCATTTTAGCATCAATATATTTTTTTACAGAATTTCATGTTTTAGATGAAGTGAATTCAATGTGTATGAGTAGTTGACACTTTGAAAACATGTGAATTTTGCTATTTTTTGTAAAAAATCCCTGTTTATCAATCTATAAACACTTAGATCGCTATTTCATGAAGTTCTTTTATTGCTCAAAAATATTTATGCTACTCAACTTACATAAATTAAACGGGGAGAATGTATGAAAAATTTTAAGAGAGTTATTATTCGTTTTTGCATTGTATTTTTGTCGCTCAATAGTATTTCGGCCCATGCATGGTTTTGGGGTAAGAAAAAAGGTGAAGATGATGATTTAATAAAGGTTAATCCAATAGAAAAAAACCAGTCAAAGGAAGCTCTAGAAGAATTAAATTTAAAAATGACATCGAATTTTCAGACAATTGAAACTCTACTTGATGATGAAGATTTTGGTGAAGCATTAAAACTAGCTAAGCAAACATTAGATCTTGTGAGAGTTCAAACTGGTATTGACCCGAAAGCAAGACTAAGAGAGAAGTTTTTTGTTGCTACTACCTTTCCTTCGGCAGCTTCTTCTATAGATGATTTAAGTCGTACTCAAGCAGAAGATGTTATAAGAACTATTTCTAATTATAGAGCAGGCTTGTTTTTAGATATTATGAATCTTTCAAAACGTACAACACTTCTTTATATCAAAGCATTTCAAAAACAATTATCACAGATGGGGGGATTATTACAAGAAGATAAAAATAAAATTGTAAATGATTTAGTTAAAGCATCATTAATCCCAATGGTTGTTGAAGGCAAAAATGGTACACGAATTACTGTTTTTGATGAAGATGTTGCAAATGAAGACCATACTTATCTATTTAACCGCGAGTTAAAATTATTTCTTATTAATAATAATGAATTAGAGATAACGGAAGAAAAGTTCCTAAAGCTTAAGAGTGAGAGGAAAACTCAATTGCTTGGTGGTAAAGGTTCAAAGTCTAGCGGACCAGAAAAAAAAGCAGTTGGTTTAGCGTGTATGTCTCATGCTAGTTCCATTAGATATTCTGATGATCGCAATAGTGCACAAAAAAGATGTTTTAATAAATATTATAGAAAAACAAAATCTCATGGTGAATGTTATTCTTTAGCAATTAAGATTGAATACAGTGACGATAAAAATGATGCTCAAGTTAAATGTGCGAATAAATTCAATTAGGAGTAAAAAAATGAAAAATATAATTATTATTTTATTTTTAGGAATATTGCCATTAAGTGGTTATACAAAAATTAAACATAGGAAATACAAAGATGTTTTAGTCCAAATTAATGAGCTTGAAGAGTCTAATAAAATCGATCACGCTATTCTTGTGGCAATTACTAATGCAAATAAGATAGTAGCGAAAAATGGTTTTTCAGAAGTGGTGAGAGCTACAAATAACTTTTTGCAAGAGTATAAAAAGGAAGTTGTTACTCAAACAGATAGCGATGGATTTAGTTTTAGTTTTTTATTTGGTCTTTTTTCAGGAAATTTTGGTAGAAGTATAGATATGACTACTTTTGTGACTACAAATCAAAAAGATGTGTCTCGTTTTCCTAATAAAGTTGAAAAGTCTTATAGAAAGCTTAAAAAGAAATTATTGAAATTTGTATCAAAAAAAGAGACTGAACTTTTTTATGCTAAAGTATTAACTGCCAAAGCATACGATTTAATTACAAAATTAGATATTGAAGAAATTAGGTCGTATAAAGTTATGCTTGATCAAACATTTTTAAAGGTAACTACTGTTGAGTTCTTAGGAAAGCAAAGTATTACAAAATGTACACAAACTCGTTATGCTAACAAAGAGTCTAATTTGAATGCGAGTTTATCTAGTTTTATTCTTTCATTTGATTTTGAGAGTAATAAAAATCAACATGCATATACTGATAATAATTGTGAAAGTGAAGAATTTAATCTTAGAGTTGACGAATCAATGATTTTTTCTTCAGACTTAGCAATTGCTGATAATGCAATTAAGATGGCAAGGAAAAAGTTAGAATTCAAAATTTTAATTGAGGCCCAGGCACCAGATTATCCAAATTGGGGATCTCCTTATTTGAATTAAAATAAAAGGGAGAGGTGCTCCTCTCTCTTTTAAATTAAAAATTGGTTATAGCTGTCGTCATTGATATGAGAAACATAAAACACAAAATCATAATAAAGCTCATTATTACTATTTTAATAATTCTCTCTTTTTTGTTGAAAGTTTATTAATGATTTTGATTATATTGTTAAAGAAATAAATGTGAAATACTTTTTAATTTTTCTGTACTCTAATATGATACGAAAAATTTATCTTGTAAGTGTATATTGTTTTTATAGTTTTAAAGTTGAGTTAAACTAAAGTGAATGAAAGAAATATCATTTTCTAAAGAATCTGATTATAACGCTAATAATATTAGTGTTGGATTTATAACACCTTTATATTATTTACTTATTATGTGTAAAAATATCAGTTTGATGCAATCATAAGTGCAATAACATTCACTTAAATTTAGTTGGGTGAATAGATTGAACGGAGCATTATGAAAACATTATTTTTTATATTAGCGATATTATTTAATATCTCTCTTTTTGCTAGTGAAAGTTCTGACTTGCAACTTGATTATGATTTTAAAATTGATAATGGTAATAGTGTGATTTTCAAGAATCCTCATTATGAGACATCATTTGTTTTAGGCGGAGGGTATCAAAAAATTTATTTTGCTCACGATAAAAAAACTAGAAATGAAGTTTGTATTCGAGAAGGTTATTCAAAAAGTGCCTCAAAGGGAAATCATCCTCAAAGGGGTAATTTTTCTGGTTGGTGGGAAATTGCCACATACAAGGCAGATAAAGAAGGTAGGTTTTCTTTTATAAGCAATGAAAACATTGCTTATTATAATGTTATTGGACATCTTGTTTGTATAAGGTAGGGATCTATTTTTCTGAATCAATTTTTTTACCAAATTCTCATTTGGTATCACCCAGATTAACAAAATTTTCCAATCGTTGAGAGATTTTCTATGTTGGCTCATTTTTGAACCATGGTAATAATTTATTCAACTAAGAAATATGTTCAATTTTTTTAAATTAAGTTTGAGATTATTATATTATGGGAAAAATGGAGGCAATAACATGAAATTATTTTTAACTTTTTTATTCATCTTTCCAGTATTAGTTTTTGCTAACGGTACATCGATAGAAATCAGTAGTATTAAAAAATCTGGTAGAGTTGTTGGTAAAGAAATAACGGTTTATGGTTATACAAAGGCCAATTGTAATGAGGAATTAAGTTCTCAAGTCCGTAAAGTTCGAAGTGAGTTATCATCATTAGTTATAGTTCGTGAAAATATTGCTAGTTGTATCAGTAAGTATGATTGGGAGAATGATGAAACTTATTATATGGGGCAAGCAATTATTGAGGGGAATGAAGTTATTTAAGAAGCATCTTTTTTAGCAAAATCTAATTCTAATTCTATGCTGGTGGCGGTTAAGTGATCTTTTGGTCCATTTGAATTGCCACCTTCAGTTTCTGAAGATTCACCTTCTTCATTTTGTTCTTTTCCAAATTGCAAATTTCTTTGGAAGTTTGATGGTGAGCTAGCAGCGTCCATAGCAGTTTCAAAGCTTATTTTTTCATCTAAATATAGATCAGTTAAATGCTGATCAAATGATTGCATCACTTCATCTTTTTTCGCTTTTTCTATTGTAATATAGATATTACTTAACGGTTCTTTTCCTGTAATACAATCTTTTGTTCCAACTGTATTTACCATAATTTCTTGAGCGACGATTCTACCTGATCCATCTTTTTTCGGAAGAAGTCTTTGACTAATAGTCGCTTGCAAACAGTCTGATAACCTTTGTTTTACATTATCTTGTTCTTCAGGTGGAAACATTGAAACAACTCTATTAATAGTTGTTAGTGCATTTGTAGTGTGAACTGTACCAAATACTAAGTGACCTGTTTCTGCGGCCTTCATTGCTATTTGAATAGTCTCAGCGTCTCTTAGCTCACCAATTACAATAATGTCTGGATCTTGTCTTAGAGCTCCTCTAAGAGCGTCCTTAAAGTTTTCTGTATCAGATCCAATTTCTCTTTGAGTAATACGACATTTTTTAGAAGAAAATAAAAACTCCACAGGGTCTTCTATAGTGAGAATATGTTCTTCTCTTGTTGAATTAATTTCTTCTAAAATTGCGGCCAGTGTAGATGATTTACCAGAACCAGTAACCCCGGTAACCATGACTAATCCTCTTTTTGCATTAGTTATTTTTTTTACAGCTTTTGGAAGCCCTAATTGCTTAAGCGTTGGAATATTCATTGTGATTACTCTTAAAATAAGAGCTGCCTTTTCCTGAAACCTTAGAAAGTTAACTCTAACTCTACATATTTTTCCATATTGATAAGAGCAATCATACTCTTTAAGTGTGGTCATATTTTTAACAGCATCGTCATCATTTATTAGAGTTTTGCAAAAGACTTGCATATCTTGAACAGAAATAGGGTCACTCTTAATTCTTTTAAGTTTACCTTTAATTCTGAAATAAGGGGACTCACCAGTTCTTAAGTGAATGTCACTGACTTCGTTTTGCACGGCCATCTTTAATAATTGGTGAAAAGTTTCTTTTGTATATCCCATAGACCAGACACTAATCGGTCAAAGAGCTAAAAAATAAAGTTTATTTAAAAAAATGCGCCCGATAAAATCAGGCGCAATTCTGAAGAAACAGAGAGATTATAGTGCTTTATATACACATCTTCTTGCTTTAACCATTGGCATTCTTAAAGGCTCAAGAATAGTTTTTCTTGTATCATAAACTAGCGCCTTTTCTTTTTTATCAAATGTTGATTTTGTAGTTACAGATTTTACTGTTACACCAAATGCATTTGTTTTTTTAACATCTTTAACGATAGCAACTCTACCTAGTACATCTGTGGCCGCAGTTGTTGTAACTTCAATTGTTGATCTTCCGTGAGCATCTTTAACAGTTTTTGTTGAAATCTTTGGAGACTTATTTAAGTTACAAACAGCAGATACTGTTGTTTTGTTAAGTGAAATCATTAAACATTTTTTTTGATTCTTAACTAGAGCAACAGTTTCAGGACAGCTCTTATGTGTACTTTTAACAAGTGTATAAGTTCCTAATACTTTATCAGCTGATGCAAAAGAAAGTGTTGGAATAGCTAGAGCTAGGATTAATAATTTTTTCATTAGGGTTCTCCTTTTATTAGGGGGTTATGTGTTCTCGCAAAAATTTGTTTATATAATTGCTATACCTTTGCCCTATTTTCGTCTATATACTTTCTTTAAAGTACCTGATATAGGGTCTGTCAAACTAAGTTAAGTAGAGGAATTGTGATGAGCGATGAGTCAACATTTGAATTTAAAAGAGTGATTGGAACTATTAAGAGTATTTGTAAGAACAAGAAACTAACTTATAAAGATCTTGGTCTAAAGATTGGAATGTCTGAGTCTGGTATAAAGAAAGTTTTTACTGGTAAGGATTGTTCTTTTTCTAAACTAAGCCAAATTTGCAATGTTTTAGATGTTAGCCTCGCTGATGTTATTCACGAATCACAAAGAGTTTTAGTAATCGATGAAAAGTTTACTCCAGAGATTGAAGATTTTTTTGCTAAAAATATGAAGTATTTTTATTACTTTTGGAAGTTAGTTGCAGAAAGACAAAGTATTGAAGAAATTCAAAGTTATTTTGGACTTTCTGAAAGTGAAAATTTTGGATACTTAAAAAAACTGGATGAATTCAACTTAATTGAATTGGGGCCAAATGAAAAAATTAAAATTCCAAAATTAAAAGTTAAAAACTGGGTTGGAAAAGGCCCGCTTACTAAAAAAGTTTATACAGAATGGACACATGGATTAGTTGATGACTTGGTGGCAGATAAATTGAGTGGTGACATTCGTCAGAATAATAATATGAGTTTTTCCATTAGAATGATGAGACTGACTTCAAGTTCAATTAAAGACTTAAAAAAGGCCATAGAAGAGTTGGAATTAGAGTTTTTAGGCAGATCAAATAGGGAAGTTTTAACAATGGCAGATGAAGTTAAAACTATTAGATTTATTGCCGGACATAGTAAGGGGAGTTTCATTGATAAATTATGGCCCAAATAGAGTTCCTAAATAGTGAACTAAGATTGCTTTGGTATATTATAAATATACTTCAATTGTAATAATTTAATGACTTTTAAATTGTTCCTTTCATTTTGACAGGAACAACGATAGATTTTGCAAAATTAATTTATTCGCTTCACAAAGGACTAAGTATGAAGAAATTTTTAGTGATCTTATCAGCAATATTTTGTTTTTCTATTCAAGCACAGAGTTTAAAAGCAGTATCTTCTTTTGGAGATAATCCAGGTGCTCTAGATATGTATATCTACAGTTCAGTAAAAAAAGAAATTAAGGCTCCTGTTGTTGTGTTACTACATGGTTGTACACAAAGTGCAAATGATTATGATGATGAAACAGGCTGGGTTGCACTTGCAGAAAAATTTAAATTCAGATTAATCTTAGCAGAACAAAGATTTTCAAATAATTTTAATACTTGTTTTAACTGGTATCAACCTGGAGATATTACGAGAAATAATGGAGAAGCAAAATCTATTATTTCTATGGTTGAATATGTTGTTAAAAATTATGCTACTGAAAAAAATAAAATCTTTGTAACTGGTTTATCAGCTGGTGGTGCTATGACTTCAGCTCTTTTGGCATCATATCCAGACGTTTTTAGTGCAGGTGGTATTGTTGCTGGAATTCCTGTTGGGTGTGCTAGAGATATTCTTTCGGGATTATCATGTATGAAGGGAGCGGATAGAACTCCTGAAGAATGGGCAAAAGTAGTTAAGTCCCTAAGTAAAGGGTACAAAGGCCCATATCCAAGAGTTAGTATTTGGCACGGTTCAAATGATACTGTTGTAGCTCCGAAATTAGCTATAGAAAGTGCAGAACAGTGGTTAAGTATTCATGGTTTAACAAAAAAAGATGGTGTTAAAAAAGTTAAAAAGAAACTTACGAAATACACTTTTTCAGATAAAGTTGAATTAAATATTGTAGAGTCTATGGCCCATGGTCAGTCAATTAACTCTGATAAAGGGTGTGGTTCTGCCATCCCATATATTTTGGATGAAGGTGTTTGTACTGCTGCCCATTTAGCAAAGTTCTTTGGACTTTTAAGGTAAATAAATATCTATTTCTTCTAAATAGAATTTGAGTCTCTTGTTAACCTCTTTGAGTGTTTCCAGTTGCTCAGTTAAATAATCGATTTTGTCTTTTGAGTTATCTTGCTCGAGTGACTCAAAAGACAGATCATGAGCTTTATTTAAAAGAAGTTCAATATCACTCAATTTTTCATTTTCAAGTTCTAACTCTAACTCAAGTCTAGGATCATCATCAAGAATATGATCAAACTCCGTCAATAGGTCCTCTAGAGGATCATCTATCTTCGTTAAGTTGTTGTTTGGAAACTTTACTATATTATCCAGCATATTTTCATTCGTTTCGTTCAATTTTCCTCCGCAAATACAATCTAGAAAATCATAGCAAAAATAAAAATTAATTGAACTTGTTAATAGGTTTTAAGAAAAGATTACTCATAAACTATGTACAGGGGGTGTAAAAAAATTGATCACTTTCATAAAATGGATTTTATTTTTATAATTTATAATAGGTTAAGGGGGGCAAATGAGTGCGCAGCAATCACCTAAGTGTATGAAATGTAAGTACTTTTATTCAACTTTTGATCCTCAGGTACCTAGAGGTTGTAAGGCCTATAACTTCAAGTCCCATAGATTTCCATCACAAATAGTTAAAGAGCAGAGTGGTCAGGAATGCCAAATGTATGAAATTAGGGAGAAAAAAAGTAAAAAAGTCGACTTAAATGATGATTCTCTTTGGTAAAGGTTTCCAATCTTTTTCCCGAATAGAGAAAAGAGAAGTCTTTAAAATTAAGGTTTGAGATATGAGAAAATTATTATTTATTAGTTCTTTTTTAATTTCATTTTCTGCACATGCTGGCCAATTTATGGGTGGTGATTGTAAATTTCAAGATGCGAAAGAAATTTTGAAATCGGTTTCTATTGTCTCTTTAAGTGAAGATAAAGGGTATACAGATAGTTTTATTGATTGTGCTGAAGAGTATTTAAGCTCAGCAAAAGGTCAAAAAGATAAATTTAAAAATGATGCAAACGACTCAATTGAAAAATTAAAGGCCGTTAATACTTTCGCTAATTGTGTTCAACCGGGTGCTACAAACTCTCAGTTTGATGATTTAATTTTAGAAGAATTCAAAAATGTTTATATCGTTACTCCAGATTGCCATGGAAATGTAAATGCAACACCACTTTCTAAAGATGAAAAGGTGCAAATTAATAAGCTCGTAAATAATACCTTTGAAAATCTTAACTATGCTGAAAGTTATAATGCGGTCTGGGATGAATCATTAGATGAATTAATTGATAGTTATGTTGAAAAATTTTATAGCTATAGTGGAGATGAAAAAGAACCAAGTGCAAAAGATATTACCGATGTAATTTGTAGTGGTGGCCCTGTTTGGAAATTAGGTGATGGGTGTGGCGATAGCAGATCAAAAGTACAAAGTAAGATTTCAAGTAAGTTAGCTCAAGCAAAAAAGTCTGGAGTAAAACGAAGTAAAAAAAGTGATATGTTAAAAGCAATTAATGGAGTTTTTTCAAAAGAATCACCATTAAATAACTCACTACAAAAGTTTGCAAGAAATGCAAAAGTTATTGAGGGAAAAATCTTTGACAAAAAAATTAAATTAATGGACTCAATTGATTTTGCTGATACTGATACAAAGCAAAGTTTTGAAGGCTATGTAAGAGATTATTATAATGCGGCATTAGATAAAAGAAACGGTGATGCCTCATTATTACTTGGGAGATATTTTCAAAAAAAGGATGAAACTCAAATTCGATCAAATGATGAAAGAGTTATGGATAGTCAAAATGATATAGTAGATGTTGTAGAGAATGGTAAAACAGTAAGAAAATTAAAAATAAAAGAGCATAAATCTGTCTCAAAATCTGATGTAGATAAGGCAGTTGAAGATTTCAAGAAGCAAGGAGCAGAAATGTTAGCTCAGCTTTTATCAGCTAAGAAATCGAGTCCTACAAATTTAGAAATGTTATATAGAACTTATCCAAATGCTGCTGGTAAGGCCGTCGCAAGAAACCCCCAATATGGAGGAGCAATTTGTGACTCTATTAATACTGTAAAAAGAAAAATTGAGGCTGATACTAATTTCAACTACGCCGTGGAACAAGGTATGATGGTTGCGAACTTAGCTGCTCTAGGTGGTATGGGAACAGGTTTTTTACTTTCTAAAGGATTAAAATCAATTGCTGCGAAAAGATTCGGAACTAATTTAACTAAAGCAGCTAGTTCCGCTGCTGTTGGATTAGGTGGTGGTGACTTATTGGTTTCTGCAAGTAATTTAAAGAGATGGAATAACCTATTAGACCAAAAACTTAATTCATATATGACTAGTAAAAAAGATGATTTTAAAAATGCAATTGAAGCAATTGAAGCTAGAAATGAATATAAAACGAGGCTTTTAGATACTTGGATTAATGGTGTTGCATTTGGTGTTGATGTTACTGCTGGAGTAGTTGCTGTAAAATCAGCTAATAAGTTAAAAAGAACTTATGAAAGAGAAAATGTAGAATCTGTTTTGTTGAAGCCTGCTTCTTCTAGAACGGCAACACCTCTTCACGAGGACATAGTTTTTAGAAACATTCCACTAGATTATAATAATAATATGAAGTTCTATAAAGCAATGGAGAAGGGGCTTCGTGGAAAAAGTGTAAGTGAAGTTAGAAATTTCATGGGGACTATGTTTGTTAGATTAAAGGAATCTAAGCAAAATTCTCCAAATGAAATTAAGAAATTTTTAAAAGTTTTAGAAGATTTTGATAAATTAGACGTTAGAGCGAGAGACGAATTTGTTGCCGCTGTAATGGATGGTAAATATTCAGTTCCTGAATCTTTATTAAGAGCAGTTCAAAAGTCAGCTGCTGATGGAAAAATTGATAAAAAAACAGCTGATAAAATTATTACTTCGATAGGTAAATTAAATCCAAGAGATACAAAACTTGCTAAAAAAGCAGCCGATGCTAAATCTGTTGTCGCAAAAAATGGTGAAAGTATAAGTGGTGGAGGATCAGTTGATGATGCTCTTGAAACAGTAATAAGAAATGCTTCTAGTAATGGTTCTAGTAAAGTTGAATCTCTTTATAAGACATTAGATAAAATGCCTAAAGCAAAAGCAGATGAAGTTAAAAAGAAAATTGTTAAATATGCAACACGATTAAAAGATCCAGCTAAAAAACAGGCTTTCAATGATTTTGTAGGATCTATAGGGGATTTAGGTCAAGAATTAACTCCAGCTGTGACAAGAATTTTATCAAGAGGTGATAATTTTAACCCCGATGAAGTTGTTGGTGCACTTAAAAAGGCAATTGATAATCAAACTATAGGAGCTAATACGGCCAATAAGGTTTTAAACTCTTTAGAGACTATCGGATTATCTAATAGAGGTAAGAGAATTGCAGCTCAAATTAGGCGCAAGAAAGACAATTTTGCTGCTAAATTTAATAATAAAACTTATAAAACGGTTTCAGATGCTTTAGGTAATGAAAATTTAACAGGGAAAGCATTAAAAATAATGTTAAAAATGGAACCAGAAGATAGAGCAAGAGTAGCTCAAAAAATAGCAGATTTAATAACTGCAAATAAAAATAACCCTGAGTTAAGTACAAAATTAAAAACATCACTTTATGAATATGATAATTTACCTCAAAGTGCCCAGAAGGCCTTTAGAAGAGAACTACAAAGTGGAAACAGCATAAATGTAGATAGATTAAACGATATCGTAAATATTGGAAAGGGTGGTCCAAAAAAGGTCGATAAAGCTTTCGCATCTTATCTTAAAGGGTCGAATTCTTCTGATTTTGTTTTAACTACAGCGAAAAAGAATGAGTTAGGTTTAGTAGATAATTATACACCTATCAGCAAAAATTTAGTTTCTAAAAATGATATTTTAAAAGCAGTTGATGATGAAGCTTATTACGATACGATGAAAGGGTTTAAAGAGCTTGGAATGAGTGATGATGAAATGAATATTGCTAGAGAATTATTAGCACTTATGAAAAAAGAGAACCCTAAAATGAGACCGAGAAAACTTGCGGATAAATTAAGAGAAAAAGTTACTACTTGTGGAGCTCCTCGCTAGTTCTTTGCGAGTCAAATAGACTGGGGCCAGCTTTAATAATCATGGCCCCGCCTAAGCAAATATCATCTTTATAAAATACAATTGATTGTCTTGGAGTGATCGCCCTTTGAGCTTTAGGAAAGCTTATATATGCTTTTCCATTTTCAATTCTTTCAATTAGGCATTCCTGATCACTTTGTCGGTATCTTATCTTTGCCTTACATTTAAAAGGTGTTTGTACAGGTTCATTTATCCATGTAATTTCATTTGCTGTTAAAGTAGAAGCATAAAGGGCAGGATGTTCTTCTCCACGTTCAACAAATACGGTATTTGACTCCATATCTTTGGCCACTACAAACCACGGGCTACCAGGACCACCTAGACCTAAACCTTTTCGTTGTCCAATTGTATAATAAGCTTGTCCTAAATGCTTTCCAACAACTTCTCCATTTAATTTCATGAAATTACCAGGTTTAGTGTGAATATAATTTGATAAGAAATTTCTAAAATTTCTTTCACCAATAAAACAAATTCCAGTTGAGTCCTTTTTTGATTTTGTAGAAAGATCGTATAAATGAGCTATTTCACGCACTATTTTCTTTTCAATTCCACCAATAGGAAAAAGTACTTTTTCTAGTACAGAACCATTAATAGCATGTAAAAAATAAGATTGATCTTTATTTGGATCGATTCCTTTTGCTAAAGAATAAGTTCCCTCAGTATTGTTAACTTGACAATAATGACCAGTGGCCAAATAGTCTGCCCCAAGCTCCATCGCTTTATCAAAAAAGACTTTAAATTTAATTTCTTTATTACAAAGTATATCAGGATTTGGAGTAAAACCATTTTTATATTCTTCAACAAAATGAGAAAACACATTTTCTTGATATTCTTTTACAAACTCAACACTATAGTACGGAATGTCTATTTTTTCACAAACAGATATGACATCCTTATATTCTTTTGATGCCTGACAAACTCCATTTTCATCACTTTCTTCCCAGTTTTTCATGAAAAGGCCAATAACATTATAGCCTTGTTTTTTTAAAATTAGAGCACTTACAGACGAATCTACACCACCTGACATTCCTACTACTACAGTAGTATCTTGATTTTTGGGATCAAATTTAAGTAACTCATTAATATTCATAGTTCTTTTTAGGCCTAAATAACATTAAAGTCCAACACTTAATGCAGTTTGAATCAATTTCATTTCATAAATTCGTCTTAATTTATTATCGTCAATTTCATTTCTAAAAGTTCTTCTCAATGTCATAAGAAGATCATGTATTGAAAAATTAACTGGTAAAGATTTAAAAGATTTATAGAGCATTTTTATAGAGTTTCTATCATTAAGATTTTGATCTAGTTTCCATAAAAATCCAAAGATAAATTGATCCTTGATGTATTTATTATATTCAATTGCTTGATGGTATTTAAATTTTTTAGTCCCATCAAATTTAAATGTTCCTTGTGTATTGGAACCAACATCTTTACCTAAAACAGGTCTATTAATTATCTTGGCAGTGAAATATTCAATTATTCCCTTAAACTCATCTTGCCTGTTCTCAAAATCATCAATACTACTCAAAGCAATTTTTGACATTTCTTGATAGATAATTTCTGGCACCATTGCCGTATCGGCATAAAATTTTCCATGAGCAATTTTGTAATAAGTATTATTAAGGGCAGGTAAAATTTTTGTTTTACCGAATAGCCATGCTATATCTAATACATAGAGTAGGTAATCAGTTGTCTTAATACTTTCAGCTCTTAAAAATGCTTCTCTAATGAGAGATTCGCCGATATTTTCAAGCGACTCTATATATTCAGTATTTTGATCAATATAGTTACTTGCAATTTCATTTTGATCGAGAATTTTTCCTGGGTAAAAATTTATTATAATAGTATTTGGATCCTCGGCCAAAGTTGAATTTACTGTATTAAATAGAATAGGATCTTCAACATCATCATCGAGCAATATATTAGCATTTATTTTTAGCTTTCTAAATATTGGTGCTTGAACAAACTCTTTAAAGAAATGTTGCGATTTATGTAAGTGATAATATAAGTTTGCAGCTTTCTTTTTTATCAAATTATCAGTTTTAATATTTTTCTCAACAGGTGAATCTTTGTAGTAAATACCTAGAGTATTATTGGAGTATAAAGTAGGAGAATCTAGATCTTGAAGAGTTACCTCTACTTTTTCCGAATAAATTCCATTTTGGTTTTCAACAACCAATTCAATTCTTTCTGCTGCCAGCAACTGGAAAGAATTAAAATAAATGAGTAGTAGTATCAGTCTTAACATCTTTATTTTCCAATTCTTCCCACAGCCACACAGCTATTAATCCATAACCTTGTGTCGCTGGGCTTGTGATTATTGCAACTTTTCCAAGTGCACTAAATAATTTTCCAATTTTTTTCCAAATACTAATTTCTGGCCTTAAAAAACCTTCTGTTTCTAGAATTATTTTGATTTCTTCTTTAGATACAATTCCAAATTCAACAGCACTAGCTAATAAATCTAAATTTTTAATATCTTCTTTTGGAAGTTTTCCTGATAGAATAGCTCTTTCTTTTTCTTTGTGAAAAATCTTTAAAGCAAGTCTGTATCTGTCTCTTATACACATCTGACGCTGCCGACGATAGAG
>CAXHCD010000051.1:0-24777 GCA_964015265.1 uncultured Oligoflexia bacterium | reverse complement strand
ATATTTGAAAATAGTGACGTACTAATAATTGCTGTTTCTTTATTATTTTTTATTTTTATAAAATTTTTATTTTTATCAATAACAAAAACGAGGAAAAAAGATGAAACATTCTTTATTGTAATTTACTTATCACTTCTAGCACTAAGTTATTTAATAATTTCAATTTTTCCAGGCCTTGAAGGACATATGTCGATTGGTTTTTTTGGTGACATAGTATCACTATCTAAAAAGTCAACATTTTTCCTCATTGCCAGCTTTGCAACCTTCATTATTCTTTATACTTACTTTAATAAAAAACTGTTAAAAAAGACATTCGAAGTATCTGTTTTGAAAGATAATAACTTCAGTATTATTGAAGAACTCTTATTTGCCTCTGTGTTTGTCTGTTCATTGTATGGACTTGGTTTTCTATATTCTGTAAGTGCTATGATCTTTCCGGCAGTATTAATTGGAAGAAATAGTAAAAGTTTTAGCTGTTCATTAAAGCTTGTTTCAATTTTATCAGTTATTTCTTCAGTTGGAGGTCTAAGTGCTTCTATTTCCTTTGAGCGTTTAAGCACAGTCCCTACTCAAATTGTTTTATTGTTGATATTTTTATTAATGACAAATTTAAAGATAAAGAATTTAAAGGAAGTTTATAATGTCTAATAAAATTGAAAAAATATTAAAAGATAATGGATTAAGTGTTACAGAAGCCAGAAAAATAATTTTAGAGATATTCCTGGGAACAAATAAACCATTAAATATAAATGACTTCAAAAAGAAAAAATCACTAGCATCGGTGAATGAATCTTCGATTTATAGAAATCTTAAAAAGCTAGAAGAGGCATCAATAATTCACTCTATCCCCGGGTCTGGAGATTTCCAAAGTTTTGAAATGATAAAAAAAGGTCATCATCACCATCATATCTCGTGCTCTAAATGTCAAAAAATACAGTGCCTTACGGCCTGCGAACTAGGAAAAATCTTAAAATCAATGGCCGAGAAAGTAGGCTTTCAATTAACCAATCATTCTGTTGAGCTAGTAGGGCTTTGTAAAAATTGTTATTGAGAAACGGTATTTACAGTTTTCTGCCTCCAGTTGTATTATCTATAAAGAAAAAATTAAGACTGGAATATACTCATGGACATAAAAAAAATCTTAGAAAATAACGAAAGCTGGATAAAAGAAAAATTATCTGAAGATAAAGATTATTTTCATAAAATGGGCCAGGGTCAAAACCCAAATGTTCTTTATATTGGATGCTCAGATAGTCGAGTAACAGCTGAAGAATTAATGGGAGCAGGACCTGGAGATATTTTTGTTCATAGAAATATCGCAAACATGGTTACCAGTATTGACTTAAACGTCATGAGTGTTATTAATTACGCGGTCTCTCAACTAGAAGTTAAATCTATTATTGTATGTGGACATTACGGATGCGGTGGAATTAAAGCTGCACTGGAAAGCAAAGATCTTGGAATCCTTAACCCTTGGCTACGTAATATTCGAGATGTTTATCGACTTCATAAAAAAGAGTTAAATTCTATAACAGATGAAGATAAAAGATATAAGAGACTTGTAGAACTCAATGTTCAAGAACAATGTATTAACGCAATTAAAACTGCCGTCGTTCAAAAAGCATATAGAGATAGAGGACTAAAAGTCTATGGATGGGTATTTGATATTCATACGGGAAAGTTAATTGACCTAAATATAGATTTTGAGGCAATTCTAAATAATATTATGGAAATTTATCATCTTGATTAATTACTGCAATCAATACTTAATATTTACGTAGAGGGTTTGTATAATATGGAAACAATTCAAGGTTCATGTAATTGTAGAAAGGTTAAATTTTCAACAAATGATAAGATTAATCGTTTTTATATTTGTTACTGTAACTATTGTAAAAAGGACACAGGGAGTTCATTTGCAGCGAACTTATTTTTACAAAATTTAAACTTTTACTGGTTAAGCGGTGAAGATTTAATTAAGACCTATAATTTAAAAGACTCTAGACATATAAAAAGTTTTTGCTCTAATTGTGGATCAAGTTTACCAACAATTCTTAATTCACAAAATTTAACTATGATACCAATTGGATGCATTGAAAATGATTTAGAGATCAAACCTGATGCACTGATATTTACATCTAGAAGAAAAAAATGGGAAACTAAATTCAAAGATATAAAAGAATTCAAAGAATTTCCTAATTAGAAAAGATAATAAAGGATATGATATGATTAAAGGTATTCACGATTTTTACTATAACGTAACAGATATGAGCAGAGCTGTTAAATTTTACAAAGAAGTTTTAAATATGAATATTAGTTATGAATCAGAACATTGGACAAGTATGGATTGTAAAGGTGTTATGATTGGACTTCATTGGACGCAAGGAAATGAAGTACCTAAGACCCCAAGAGATTCTCATGGAAGTCATACCGGAGGGACTCTTACTTTAAAAAGTGATAATGTTACTGAAGATAAAAGAATTTTAGAAAAAGCAGGTGCAAAAATACTAGGTGAAATGGATGAAGAATGGGGTCACATGCTTATCTTCGAAGACTTAGACGGTAACGTACTAAAATTACAAAATGCTAAATATTAAATTTAAAGAGGAATAAAATTGGAAGATTCGCAAATTAATTGTCCTAAATGTACTTATGAATACCCCTATCAAGATGGAGATCTTTGGATATGTCCAGATTGCCAAAATGAATGGAACCCAAATGAAGAAATTAAAGGACCCCAGACAGAAATAAAAGACTCTAATGGAAATATTTTAAAAGATGGTGACTCCGTTACTGTGATAAAAGATTTGAAGATTAAAGGATCATCAAACTCTGTAAAGGTCGGGACAAAAGTTAAAAATATACGATTAAGACCTGATAGTCCTGATGGACACGATATCGCTTGTAAAATTGATGGCCTTGGAGCAATGAATTTAAAATCAGAGTTTGTTAAAAAAGTTTGATGTGAAATTAAAATTGCTTTTTCAAAATGTCAGATATAACTCTACCAAAAAATCGTCTTTTTTGCTCACTCTCTATTAGTTTTGATCTGTCATTATAACTGTCAAAAAGCTGATTCATTGCTTCTGAAAAGCTCTTACTCTTTACTAGAAAACCACTTTCTATATCTTGAATAAAACTTCTCTGACTTAAATTTACAGATCCTATAAAAACAAAATCATCATCAATAGTTAGAAGTTTAGTATGCAAAATTGAATTTTGAGTCCATTCATATATTTTAACTTTATCAAATAATTTATTAATCGCACCTTTATTAGTTTCTTCATATAACCATGCTGCTGTATCACCTTCTAAGTTAATCCTTGTCTGTATTACAATATCCATATTTTTGTTACGGTTTATCGCTCTTTCGAGGGCCTTAAATATGCCCTCAGTTGGTCTTAAGTATGGGCTTGAAAGCCTAATCTTATGTTGAGCATTATCTATCATTTCAATATAAAGTTTTTCTAAGGCCATTTCATCATTAAATGGAAGAGAAATAAAATGTCTTACCATTGCTTCCTTATCAGAAAAGATTAAATTTTGAGGTGTTTCTTTTTTATTTGATCTAATATCTGCTGTTTTTTGAGTCGAGATTTCTCTGTTCCAAAATTTTAACAAATGAGAGTAAACACTCAGCGCTAAATCTCTAGATACAACCTTAATTTCTAAATCTTTCCAATATGCGTAAGGAGCCTCTGGATCGGTTTGATTTAATTTTGGATACTTTGAAAAATCTGTTTTTTCCGAAAAAACAAATCCATCATGTACATTTCTTCCCCCCATAATTATCACATTATTATTAGGGTTAGTTTTTGATAACGTTACGAACATTTTCACATGCATGTCTCTTAAGTAATTTGTTAGAACCTTTGCTTTTTTTAATAAATTTGATTCATGATATTTATATTCTTGAACTCTAATATTATCACTAAACTTAACTAATTCATTTAAAAGACTTTTATCTTTTTCATTATGCATATAACCTGTACCAATGATATTAACCAATGTTCCACGTTTTGCATGAAACTTTAAAAGTCGTCCTAAAACAACTCCTGTAAAATCATGTCTATAAAGTAATGTAGATACAAAGATAGCATCTAATTTAGGAGCTTTTGAAAAATCTAACTCTGCATATGGATTTTGATTATCTATAAACGCATCTGATAATTTAGTTCCTAATAGAGATTCAATTTTAACAAGTAATGCATCCTTAGAATCATTTAAAACTGAAATCTCTTCACTCACTGCATTAGCACAGCTCATTTGAAAATATTTATTTGATAGAAAAACATTATCTATACCTTCAACATCCTTATTAATATAGGTACAGTTTTCTTTCTTAGAATTTAAACTCTTTAAAAAGGGAAATGACACTTCATCTTTTATAAGTTTAATCCCTTTATTTTTAGATAAAATTAATTTACATTCATTTATATCCTTTGCCATTTTAATATTATATTTTTTCCCTTTTATTAATTTGAACTTACCTTTTGATTTTCCATCACAAGAAACTAAAATATTTCGAGTTCTAAGAGAACTATTAAGCCTAAAATATGCATCACTATTAGAGTTTGAAATTAAAAACTTTTTAATGGGATTACCTTTTTCATCCAAAGATAAATCGTCTTTATAACTAATTTGAAGAGATTCTGCTGGAGTGAAAAAGACAGGAGCCTTAAAAAAAGATGCCTTTTCAAAGGCCATCGTATTAGAAGAAATTAAGGTAAATATTAAGGAAAAAGTAATTTTATTCAAAATGAAAATCCAGTTAATAGTTTTACCTACTTATTCTAGTAAAAAACTGAAACTCATTGTCTGAATATGAAACTTTTTTATGTATTAATTAACTTTTTGACAGTTATAACCTATTAAATTCACTATATTTTTCTCAATATAAATGAAACTTTAGTGCCTTTTCCTTCAGTACTTTCAATTTCAATTTGAGATTTATGCAACTCTAGAATTTTTTTTGACATAGAAAGGCCTAGTCCAATTCCTGATATACCTCTATCTTCATTAAGTCTACCAAATGGCCTTAAAGCTGTTGCTAAATAAGTAGAATCAAAGCCTTTTCCATTATCTATTATTGTAACTCTAAAAGATCCTTCATTTTCTTGCGCTTTCAAAATTTGAATTTCTAAGACTGTATCTGGATTTCTATATTTTATAGAGTTTGAAATAATATTTTGAAACAAGCTAACTAATAAGGGTTGATTTCCATAAACGTTAGGAAATTTATCAATTTTCAAATTTACATCAATTTTTAGAAGATCAACTTCAAGTAAATTTAAAACTTTTTGAATCATTTCATTAGTATTTAAACTCTCAAACTCAACCCCTTCAGAACCTAGTTTTGAATAACTTAAAATTCCTTTGATTAAACTAATCATTCTTAACGAAGAACTCTTAATTTCTACTAAATAGCTTTTACATTCAGAGCTTATATCTTCCATTTCCATATCAAGAAGATCGACATACATAGATATTTTTTTTGCAGGCTGCTGAAGATCATGAGAAGCAGCATAAGCAAAGTTTGATAATTTCTCATTAGATGATTTTAAATCTGATATTGTCGTATTTAAAATATTTGCTGTCTGATATAAAGTTGTACCTAACTTTTTTAACTCTGTCTCTTCAATCTCATGTATATCCTTCTCAGAGACACTATGTATATTATCATTGCTAATCATAGTTGATATATGAACAAGATTTCTTATTGAAGTTAAAATTTTGTTGGAAATTCTTGAACTTAATACAATTGATAACAAAAATGAAAGAAGCATCATGATTGAAATAACATAAATTGCTTTCACACTTTTGCTTTCTACTTCTTTAAAACTATCTGCTTTAAATGTTCTAAAAAATAATTGAATTTCATTAATCGCTTTTAATGCTGGATCATCATCAACTTTTACTTCCTTATCAATTAGGATAATTTCTTCTTTTTCTAAAATTAATTTTTCAGCAATTTCTAATTTACTTAAGTACTCTTGAACAGTTCTTTTTATAATTGGAATTGATTCTCTCTCTGTTTGAGAAAGATCAGGAATATTTTCATACTTTTCCAATAAGCTTAATGTATTTAATAATTTGGAATTAGCTATCTCTTTATATTTATGATCATGTCTTAAAACATAATTTTTAAATGAATGAATTCCTCCACCATAACCAAAAGACTCAAATATTTCATACAAGAGATCTTGTCTCTTAGATACTTTTTCAAAATAATCTTTTACGACACTATTAGAATCAAAAACGACCTTTCCGCTCAACAAAACACCGAGGAAAAATAAGAACAGCGGAATTAATGCAATACTATATATTCGTCTAGAAATTTTCATACTTTCCTCTTTACTATTTTTAAAGTTAGAATTAATGTTAGGATTAAACTAAAAATTATTCAAATAAGAAAGTGTACCAAAATGGAAAGTTTTGAGTTAAATTTTGAAAATATACAGCCTTTACGACTAAACAGTGGGCCAATCGTTGTAGTAGATGACGATCCAGCTGAACTTGTTATCATTAAAAAATCTTATGAGAAATCCAAAAGGACTAACCCACTCATTTGTTTAAATAGTGGAACTGAGTTACACAAACTTCTTGAAAAAGTTCAAAAAAATGAAACACCTATGCCCGCACTTGTCCTTTTAGATATAAATATGCCAAATAAAAATGGATTTGATATTTTAGAAGAAATTCGAAGAAGACCTGAATTCGTAAATGTACCCATAATAATAATGATTACTTCATCAGATTTAAAAAAAGATAAAGAGCAGGCTTTAAAACTTAAAGCAAATGGCTTTCTTACAAAGGCTACACACCTTCATGAATACATTAAATTTTTTCGAGAAATTTAATTAATTAATTAATGATAAAAACTTTTCTGAATGTTCAATATGAGGATGATGAGAACATTTTTCAAATGATTTTACTTCTAAATTAGAAAACATACTTCTTAATGATTTTAGTTCATTTTCTTTTGTTACAATTGGATCATTTTCACCAAATACAACAATACATTTTGACTGAGCGATATTCTTTTTACTAGAGGCTACTTCCCAAGTTTTTCGCACATTGAATAATGCATCCACATCGTATTCAAACTCTCCTACTTGTGTAGAAAAAAATTGTTGAAGATGATTTGGATCATAAAAGTATCTATTAAATAATTTTTCATTTGATAGAGCGATTTGATAAGCAGGTAACAGAGAATTATCATAATTTAATTCTTTATCACTTAGGTAATCTTTTAGTTTGTTGGCCTTTTCAATGTCATTATTATTTAAAAAGTCTTCTGCACAAAAATTAAAAATATTTCTTTCACTACTTTTTCTATCTGAAGCGGGAGCTGATAAAATAATTTTATCTATAGAATCATCGTTTAGCGCGATATGATGACAAGCAAACACTCCAAAAGAATGACCGATCAAAATATTTTTATCTGATTTATTTTTTTTGAAAAAATTTAGAGAACTTTGAAGCCAGTTTTCATAGTTTAATTCATCTAGCTTTGCCCCTCTTTTTAGAGACGGTTCATTCCAACAATAGACATTTGGACCCAAAAGCTTTTCAAATAAGGCCCTTTCAAAAGTTGAGTTGCCACCAGGGCCACCATGAAAATAGAATACTCTAGTCATGGGCGGATATTACCCACACTAGATCCATTAATCAAGAATATATAGAATTGAATATAATTAAACCAAGATGGAGATCTGTAGTGGCGTATAAAGAGAGAAAAGGTCAATTTAATAAAAACAACTATTTAACAAGAACTAAACGAAATCACTTTTGGGTTGGAGGAGAAGAAGGACAGCTACAAATAAACAAATTAACTGTTGGAGTTGCTGGTCTAGGCGGTATGGGAAGTAATGTTGTAAATGCCCTAGCTAGACTTGGTGTCGGAGAAATTAGAATTGCAGACCCAGATATTATTGAATCATCAAATATAAACAGACAAATAATTGCTTTTAAAAATACTGTTGGACAAACTAAAGCACAAGCAATGTGGGATCAATTAATAAATATTGGTGATGATATAAATATTAAAATGTGGGACGAAGGGATAACCAAAGAAAATGCTAGTGACTTTGTAAATGGTTGCGACATTATTGTAGATGAGATTGATGTTTTTCCAACTGAGGTTCATGTTCATTTACATAGAGCTGCAAATAAATTGAACATACCTATCTATAGTGGCTATATCGTTGGAATGGCCGTTCACTTATATAAATTTCATGGATCTGATTTCACAATAGAAGATTTTTTTGAAAAAGAAGAAAATTGGAAAAGTCCTACTTCTGAATTTTTAATAGAAAAATATGGAACTGATCTTTCAAAATATATGAGTGGTAAAAACTTTGAAGATTTTAAAAAAGAGTTAGACGTTGGAGATGTACCAATATTTGGTTCTATTTGTTTGGCCGGTCATTCTCTCGTTTCAACAAAAGTAATTCTTGATGCTCTTATAATGAAAGGCATCCCAAATCGTTTGACTAATTTTATGAATCAACTTGAAGTAATGCCAAATTACTATAAGTTAGATTTAGTTGATAATACATTTGAAAAACTGTGCGTTCATGATTCAACTTCTAGTCTTGCAGTAAAAACAGGTTGATCATCTTTAGCTCTTCTACCTTGAAAATAATGACTTTGATCTATAGGTCGGCCATCGAACAATTTTACTTTGTCTCCTAAAAGAGTTTCTTTTAAAAAGTTTATTTCATATTCTTTTAAAAAATACTTTGAGTGCATTTCAAAAGGAATTGCGTCTAAAATCCATTGAGCATATTTGATATTATTAACATGCAAATTTAAATCAAGATCACTATTTCTAACTTCAAATTCTTTAATTTTTTCATGATTAAATTCATGCTTTAGTTTAGAAGGTACAAAGTCCAAATTAAAATCTTTCCTAGCACTCAATTCTCGGTCAGAAAACTGAGGCTTAACGGCCCTTCTAGTTTTTCCATCAACCACCATAAAACTAAAACAGGCGCTCCCCTTTTTTGCTCCATTACTATATATTTCAAAATCTCTGTTTGCATACATTCCATCAATTGGTCTAGTCCATGTATGAATCTCAATTTTGTCCCTCCACTTAGGCCACTCATTCATTTTTAGAATTTGCCTGGCCAGTACCCAAAAAGTTTGGCGCTCGATCATTTTTTCAAGGCCAAAGCCTAATTCTTCAGCGTGCTCAACTGCTGAATCTTGTAATATATTCAATAACCCGAGAAGACCGAGCTTTTTACTCGGATTCACTAAGAAACTATTAGCATCAAAAATTTTTTGAAATATAAAATTGCTCATAAAATCTCACAATGAAACTTATTTAAGTAGACAACATGATATTATCCTAATAGCCTCAAAAATAGAAAAACTTTTGCAACAAGGATGTTTATATGAAGTTATTTACTCTGTTATTATCATCAATTTTATCACTTTCATGCCTAGCAGGTATTTCATTAAATATAGATTTTAAAAACCATGAAAATGGTAAAAAAATTAGATTTAAAAAAGTTATCGAAACCTATTTAGATGAAACAAGTGTAATCCCTATTCCAAATTCTAAAAAAGTAATAGAAATTAAAGTTACTGAAAGAATTCCTGGGATACTAGTAGATGAAACGAAAAAGACTAAGGATCAAGTTTTGATTGATTTCAAAGTTGTTGAATTCAATCATAAAAATGAAAAAAAAGTAATTGCTTCACCGAAAATTATTTCTTTAATTGGAGAAGAAGCGAGTATGGAAACATTTGAAGGTAAAGATCGTAAAAAAGCTAAAATGAGTTTAAAGGTAATACCTAATAGATTATAAAACTTTAAGCGCCCTTAAGTAGGGCGCTTAGATTATCTTCCTAATGGTCTCCGCAAGATTCTCCAGCCTCATGAATATGTCCATGACTTAACTCTTGCTCAGTTGCTTCTCTAATGCTCATAATTTCAACATCAAAGTTTAAATCAACTCCAGCTAAAGGATGATTACCATCTAAAACTACTTCGTCATCTCTTAGCTCAACAACTGTAACGATAAGCCCTTGACCATTTTGATCTTGAACTTGAAAGTTCATTCCAATTTCAACTTTATCTACATCTCCAAACTGATCTCTTGGAACGGCCTGTACCATTTGATCATTTCTTTCACCGTAACCTTCAGCAGGAGTAACTTTTACTTTAAGTTTGTCACCAACATTTTTACCAGTAAGTTCTTTTTCAAGTCCTGGAACAATATTTTTCATTCCATGAATATATGGAAGTGGTCCTCTTCCTTCGGAAGTATCAATTACGTTCCCATCGTTGTCTGTTAAAGTATAATTAAATTCAACTACATGCTTGTCAGCAATTTTCATTTGATTTCCTTGTTAATATGATCCAATCTTATGGCATCACCCTATCAATTCAGTTATGTTATGTCTGAAATTAATTAGAATATAAGGTAAAAAAATGGATAAATTAGAAAAACTCTTAGAATTTGTTATACCCTATTATGAAAATGATGACCCTAGTCATGATATGTCTCATGTAAGAAGGGTTCTAAGAACCTGTGAAGTTATAGGCAAAGAATTAAAGGCCAATCTAGATTTACTTCTACCAGCGGCAATATTACACGATATAGTTAATGTTCCAAAAAATAGTCCTAATAGATCAAAAGCTAGTGAGCTAGCTGCAAATAAGGCAAAAACAATTTTAAAGCAATTTGATTATACAGATGAGAAATGTTTAAAGATTCACCAAATTATCATTGAACACAGTTTTTCAAAGGGACTTTCACCTTCTTCGCTTGAATCTAAAATTTTACAAGACTCAGATAAGTTGGACGCTATAGGTGCGATCGGGATTTTAAGAGTGAGCACTTGTGGAACAAAAATGAAAGCTAAATACTATAATGAAAATGATCCTTGGGCCAAGGACAGGGCCTATGATGACAAGAAATATTCATTAGATCATTTTTATACAAAACTATTAAAGCTTCCTGAATTAATGAATACAAGTATTGGAAGAGAAATGGCCTCTGAGCGAGTTAAGTTTATGCAAAAATTTTTAGATCAACTAGCTCAAGAAATTTAACTTACTACTGGTCTATATTTAGATCTAACAAGTTCAAAAGATTTTTGAGCGATAGTGCTTTCATCATCGTTTTCTTCAAAACTAAGTTCTTGGCCTTTTATTAAATTTACTCTCGTTTCTTTCACTTTAAAAAATTTCAAAAGATGATCTAAAAAAGTCATATCACCATACCAAAAAACTAAGTCTCGATTTTCTTTTGAAACAACTTCATTTTCAAGACTATGATAGTTAATTGTTATTGGAATTACTGAAGTATTAGCTTCCCTTGCCGCTCTAAATAATGGTCTTTTAAAACGAAGAACTTGCTCACCGTTAGTACTCGTTGCTTCGGGGAAAACAACGACATTATTGCCGGCAAGCAAGCTATTCGTTATCTCAGATATTTCTGAAAGAAGATTTTTCCTGCTTCTTCTTTCTACAAATAAGCATCCTGCTAACTGACATAACTGGCCAAGAAATGGAGTATTTTTAATTTCAACTGATGTTACAAATGATGATCTAAACATGGACGCAAAAATCAAAATATCTAAATAAGATAAATGATTAGCGACTATAAGTTTTCCTCTTCCAATTTTTTCAACTGAATCATTTGCATAAATTTTTATATTCAAGAAAAATAAAGTGAAATTTGTATAGAGTGATAAAATATAATTTAACAACATTCTAGTTTGATGTGGAAATACAAACAAGAATGGATATAAAGGTGCTGTATTGATAAAATAACAAATTACAGTAATCAAAAATAAAATGGACTTAATTACTACCATCTAAAAATACTTCTTCTTAAACAATCTCGATAAATCATCTAAGTTTAAAACTGTTAGAAAATCATAACATTCAAAATCTTTATCTTTTGCTGGTTCTAAGCAAACTTTAGCTCCGGCCATCATATAACTTCTAAGAAGTGAAGGTATCAGTCGATTATTAAATGAATTCTCGATTACAGGAAAGTTTGGCGTTTTAAATTTTTCTAACACTGAAATATTTATGTCTTTTAATGAGTCATTGTTTTCTATAAAGTACTCACTCATTTGCCAAGCAACACCATCATCAATATTTTTCACACTAGAGCAGCCAAATAAATATTTTGTTTTAGTTATCGTACAGTAGCGCCCAATTCCTTTCCATAAAAGATCAATAACTCTTCCATTTCGATGATGGACATCAATACATGCTCTTCCAAGCTCTAATTTACTTCCTTTGAGATCTAAAAATTCATCAAGATTAAATTCACTTTGTGAATAAAAATTCGATGATATATGTGAAGAGATCACTCTATAAGTTCCAATTATTTTTTCAGAATTTTTATCAATGATTATAATGTGGTCGCAAATATGATCATACTCATCTACATCAAAACTATCTGGATGCTCACTTTTTGTACCTGACAAAAAGTTTTCATGTCTCAATTCAAATACATCTAATAACTCATCAATTGTTTTAGCAACTTTTAAAATATAATTTCCTGTTTCAATTTCAAAATCTAGATAAGGAGTATAATAAATAAATCTAGGAGATAAGCGAATGTCCCATCCTCTAACCCAATCAATTTCTCTATTTAAGTCTAATATATTTCCATACATATTAATCCCCCTTCTTATTCAGAACTTGTAAAAAATTTTTAATACTTTGCGCGCGAGTAAATATTGAAGATTCTAAAATGTACTCTTTTGTTGTGTGCATTCCACTTCCAACTGGTCCCATTCCGTCTACTCCGATATTGTGAGGAAACGAAAGATAGTTTATATCAGCGGCCCCACCTGAGTGATTTGAAAGGACTTTCCTTTTTTCTTCAACTTCTATTATTTTTTTTAACTGATTTATTGATTCTAAGTTTTTATTATCAAATGGAAGAGGAGGACAATCATCTTCAATAGAAAAAAACGTTTTACTTTTTTGATCAGTATACGGACATTTTTGATCCGAGTTTGAAATGATCTCAACAATTTGATTATGTAATTTATCTCTTAGAGAAAAACACTTAAAACGTAAATCAAGTTTAGCGCTAGCACTTGAACAAACTGTATTATATGAGCCATTTCCACCATTGAATGAACCTATATTTAATCTCGTTCCACATTGTTCGTTTGCAAGTTGACTAAATTTTGAAATTTTTATTGCTAAATCATGAGCAGCATTTATATGAGGCTCTCCAAATCGACCAGAGTGAGCGGCAATTCCCTGTACATTAACGTTGTACCATCTATTTCCACTTCGAGAGTGAATAATTGAACCATCATATAGTGCAGGCTCTAAACCTATAAGGTAATCAGAAGTAACTCCAATTGATGACAATGTATTATGATGTCCAGGGGAACCAATCTCTTCATTTGGTGAAACCACAAAAGCAAGAGTGTGATAATGATTATCTTCAGATTGTAGAAAGCTCTCAATAGCTTTTAGGCCCGTAATAATTCCGCCTTTATTATCAGCAACACCGGCACCAAAAATTTTATTATTTTTTATATCACGTTTAAATGGGGTTCTATCTATATTAGTAACTGTGTCAGCATGACAAATAAACGTTATCTTCTTATCAATTTTTCCAGGCTTTAGTGCATATAAAAGAGGTGCTTTCCCATTGATACTAGATTTTAGAAATTGAATATTAAATCCCAGATCAACCAACCTAGAAGAAACATGTTTAAAGACTTCAATAACGCCTTTTTCATCTTTAGTTTGAGAACTGATATTTGTTAACTTCTCTAGGAAAAATAGAGAGTCAGTGATAGAATCGTTAGAACTTTTCTCATTACGTATCAACATACGTTTCTCCGTAAAATTATAATCTAATTCAATCACGTAAAATGCATTATTAAACGTTAGGATTTTGTGAGGACTTTGTTGAGTTATCTTTAGAAGTAAAATAAAGCGTTCCATTAGCTTTATTTATGCACTATTTTATGATCATGGATCACCCAAAAGAAGTACTTTTTCATAGTGCTGACTCATTTTATGAAAGACTTTTTCAAGAGCTAGATAAAGCAAAAATCTCAGTTTTTATAGAGGCCCATTATTTTGATGATAAAACATTGGGTAAAAAAGTATTCAAAAAACTAATTGAGCTATTAAAAAAAAATATTAAAGTATTCATCATTGTCGATGGATTATCTCCAATGAGCCCTCCCATTTTATTTTGGAAAAAATACTTTATTCAAAATGGTGGTAATATATCTGTTTTTAACCCAAGACCTTGGGTTGAGTTATCATTTAAAAATTTATTTAAGATAAATCATAGAACGCATAAGAAGACATTTATCATTGATGACAAAGTTGCTTTTTTAGGCAGTATAAATATTGATACTCGTCAAACAACAATGAAGCATGGGCAAGATTGGCATGAAATTGGAGTAATGACTACCAATAAGGAAGTTAAAACCATAGTTGATGGTTTTTGGGACGCTTGGTTGTATACAAATAAATATATTAAAAAATCTAAGTTAGTTAAGTTTAATCCCTATATTAGAATTAATCACCATCGATCTCTTAGGAAAAAATATTTTAATGATTTAATAAGTAAAATTAATCAGGCCGAGGAAAAAGTTTGGATAATGAATCCTTACTTTGTTCCCGATAGAAGGTTTTTAAATGCACTCATTAAGGCAAAAAAAAGAAATATAGATATTAAAATAATTGTTCCTCAAAAATCTGATTATAATTTCTTCCCATTTATAAATTACCTTTCCTATAAAAAGTTAATTAGACATGAAATAGAAATTTATGAATTTCTCCCAAGAATTTTGCACGCGAAACTTCTCATTATTGATGATTGGAAGATGATAGGTTCAAGTAATCTTAATTCGAGAACTCAAAAGCATGACTGGGAAATAGATATTGTTTTAGAAGAAAAAAGCTCGAAACAAGAGCTTCGAAAGCGATTTCTTCAAGACCTTAATCAATCTAAACTCATTGGCCAAAAGAAAAAACTATCATCTTTTGGCCTTGAAGCATTTTATGGATCTGTATTATATCTTTTGAGATATTGGCTCTAAAGAGTCTGTGCTAATTTCAGTTAACTTATTTTTAGAGCTAGTTTTTGAACTAGTAAATGGATTTAATATGCAAGCAAACTTATATACTAAATATGTAGGATCAACTTCCCACCATTTTCTAGCAAAATTAATATTATTAGGTTCTTGATGATGATTGTTTTGAAACAACTCACCTACCATTAAAAAATCAATGGCCAAGGTATTTTTAGAATCATCTACACTTTTATAATTTCTATATCCATACTTATGTCCGCACCAATTAACGATTAACCCGTGAAGAGGACCCATTAAATAATGTATTGGTAATAATAAGAAATACCAGGCACTTGGAGCAAAGAAGATATAAAACAATGTGTATAAGGTTCCTATAAACAATCTTGAATACCACGAACCAGCAATTTTATCGAAGCTGGCCCAATCTTCGTGTAAATCGGCCTTAAATTGTTTATTAAACTGGTGCTCACCTTTTAAAACTTTATCATAGACGAGCGCTGTTTTTAGCATCATATCAAAAGGGTTTTTAGCATGGACAGGAGAATGGGGATCTAAGCTAGTGTCCGAGTAACTATGATGTGCCTTGTGTAATATTGCGTATGCTCTAGGAGATAAATATGAACTTCCCTGAGCGATATAGGTGAATATATACATTAACTTTTCAGTAAATGGTGATAATTTATACATTCCGTGAGCAGCATAACGGTGAAGAAAAAAACTTTGGAAAAATACACTCAAGTACCAATGTAGAATAAAAAAGACGATTATTATCACAGATCCTCCTAAGATCATTAAGATAATTAATCTTACTCAGTATCCATATTTGGAACAAGAAATGGGGCCGTGCTTTTACAATACTTTTACGAAACTTCCCAAAGTATTCAAATTAACATATTATAGATTTATGCAAGAATTAGGACCCCACTTTTCACTAGACCTTTTTTTAAAGGCCAGAGATTATACAATCAGGGCAGTACATGAAGTTGCCTCCAAAGTAGAAATTGGCATGAATGAAAATGATGGGCATCTTTTAATTGACCAAACGTTAGAAAAACTTGGCAGTGAGAAAAAGTGGCATCCTAATAAGTTTAGAATTGGTAAAAATACAATAAAGAGTTTTCGAGAAAAATCAGATTTATCAATTACGCTTCAAGAAAATGATATTTTTTTTATCGATATTGGCCCAGTCTTTTTTGGCCATGAAGGAGATTTCGGAAAAACTTTTTGCATTGGTGAATCCGATTTATTTGATAATGCTATCCAATCTTGTGAAGAAGTTTTTCAAAAAACAAGATCACATTGGATTAAGGAAAAGTCATCGGGAGAAGAGCTCTATAATTACGCTACAAGAATTGCGTCTGAACTTGGGTTTGAACTCAATACATCTATGAATGGACATCGAATTGGTGATTTTCCTCACGCCATACATTTTAAAGGAAAACTTGGAGAGATAAATATTTCTCCAAAAGAAAATATTTGGATATTAGAAATCTTATTAAAGCATCCTAGTAATCAATATGGAGCTTTTTTTGAGGATATACTCTATTCAGATTCTTCTTCAGTTTCAAAATAAAATACGCACAGCTCCATTTACAAAAGTTAAATTTGAAAATGACTTAAACGCTCTAAGAGATTCCGGTGTTGTTGGTGGTGGCTAAACTTATACTACTTAAAAATGAAAAGTTATGATTTTAAATACCTAAATCCCTCTAGGAACTTCTTTTTCATGAACACTTAAAATTTTTCCTGAGATAAGGTTCACATTTAACTTCATTTCTTTAGTGGGACAAATAACTTCTAAAGACACAATTCCTTCTTTTACAACTTTATAACTCCTTGAATAATATGTATCGATATAACATTTCCTTTTTTTAAAAATATCATCTGCTTTAAGAGATTTAATTATAGAATCGTTCTCTAAAACTAAGAAATATTTAAGTTTTTCATTTCCATTTAATATTGTTAAATAACTTCCATTATTTGATACAAAAAACATTATATGCCTAAATCCTATATATTTTTTCTCTTTATTCAATCTTTTTTCAAAGTCTGTAAACTTCCAAACTAGCTCATATTTAGCTTTGTCATCTTTTGATTTAATTATTTTATAAACACCAATCCCTTCATATCCATCAAAATCTCTTTTTTCTCTTAAAAAAGCATACTTTCCATTTAGGGACTCATATTTATAAACTGGAACATACGGTTCTGGAAAAATCGACTCACCATATGAGAACATAGATTGTGATATAAATAATAAATAAAACAGAAGGCGCGCTAGAATAACTAACATAATTTAAAAATTTCTAATACAAACTGAAGGATTTTTTTTACAAAGATCAACTTTAATGTTTTCATCAACTTTGCCATTTTTTATATCTATTATAACTTTTTGATCACAGTTATAAAGCAATATTTCAACTTTACCATCATTAATCTGTTTAAAGTATTTTTTGTTATATCTTGGAACATTACACTTACCTGGCTCGACAAATTCTCTAAAAGATATTTTGCCAACTTGTTTATTATTTTCATAAAAGCGAAAAAAATCATCTATTTTATTTGTATTAAGAATTACTAATTTTTCACCATTATTCGATAGATAAAACATAATTTTAGAATATCTAGAATAGGTTTTATTCAGTCTTTTCTCAAAGTCTGTAAACTTCCAAAGTAGCTCATATTTAACTTTATCATCTTTTGATTTAATTATTTTATAAACACCTATCCCTTCATATCCATCAAAGTCTCTTTTTTCTCTCAAAAAAGCATACTTTCCATTTAAGGACTCATATTTATAAACTGGAACATAAGGTTCAGGGGCAATTAACTCACAAATTGAGACTTTAGAAAACATCATAAGAATTAAAAAAATTAAAAACTTCATAATAACCTCTAACCTATTATATCATATGGTTCCTCATATACTTGAGTATCTAAATTTTACCGAGTGCGACATTTACATAATTTCCGAAAAACCATTCTTGATGTAAGATAACCAAATCTCATGGGATGATAGATGACTTTGGAGTTAATGGAGCGTTTTGACATTCACAAAGTAAAATTTGGAAATGACCTAAACGCTCTTAGAGATTCTGGTATTGGGCAAGTTTCTTTTTATTCATTAAAACTCATGAGTTAAAGAAATTCCATCTTTAGAAAAAGGACTAAGCCATACTTTTTCAGTCTTTTTTGAACTTTCAATCTCATTTCCACTTCCATCTAAAAGGTATGTATCTATTTCAAAGTTTAGCCATAATCTGTCTTTTATCCATTTACCACCCAAGCACTTTGCATTAATTAATTCTGACGTTTTAGAGTGAGTCGTTGGATTTATATATTGCCTCATTGATTGATCTATTTTTTCTCCTTCAGGACCAGACCTTAGATCTTTGAAGTTTTTTGTAACTTGAAATGATTTATCATAATATGACTTTGAACAAATAGAGTTTTCTATATATCCAACATCAACAAAATCATCCTTATGCATCCATCCCCAAATTTCTTTAGGTTTATAGTAAACTTTATAAAAATCACCACTCTTTTCTCTACTTGAAATTACTCTTGAAGCTCCTGAGTATTTAGAAGAAAATGATCTATCTACTGTCAAATAACGACTTTTATTTTTAAGCTCCTCAATAACCTTAGATGATTTATCTGGAAACTCATATAATTTAAACAAATGATTCATATCTGGTTTTGCATGAAAAAGATAAATAGCATGATTAGACTTTGTTGGTCTCTTACCTTCTATTTTAATTTCATTACAAAAAACCTCTTTTGAAATTAATAAACAAAAAATTAAATATAATATTTTTTTCATAAATTTAATTAATACATAAATGTTGCAGATGTACCATCATCATTAAAAGGGCTAAACCATACTTTAACTGTTTTTGCTGTACTTAAATCTTCTTTCCAGTCCTCTGCTGAATCATAAGTAACTATTTCGAAATGAAGCCAAAGTCTATCCTTTACCCACTTCCCCCCAAGACAACTGGCCTTATAGAATTCATAAATACCAATATTTGCTTTTCTTTGATATTTTCTTTCTTTTAGGTCTATCTTATTTCCATTAAGTTTATCAAATAAAACTAATTCTTTAGGTGATTGAAATGATTCATATTCCTTTGAACATATATAATTTTCTATATGCCCAATATAACTAAAATTATCCTTATGCAGCCAACCCCAAGTTTTCTCTTTTTTGTAATAAACTTTATAAAAATCACCACTCTTTTCTCTACTTGAAATTACTCTTGAAGCTCCTGAATATTTTGAAAAGAAACATCCTTTTATATATTCCCCTTCATCTTTGTTTTTTATTTCAAAAAGAACCTTCGAATCTTTTGATGCAAATTCATGTATTTTATATATATGATCTGAATTATGCCTAGGAGATAAAATAAATAAGACATGCATTGACTTTAAATCTGGTCTTTTTCCCTCTATCTTAATATCATTACAAAAAATCTCTTTTGAAATTAATAAACAAAAAATTAAATATAATGTTTTTTTCATAAACTCACCTTTCTTAAGGAACGCTATAGCTACATGAACAGCTAGCTTCAACATTTAATATTGTACCATCTACTTGTCTATATCTACAAATCCCTCCATAGCTTACTTCACAACTATCCCCAGATGATAAGCCTGAGCAGTATTGTGAAAATAACTTACCTACAGCAGGAGATGAGAAAACTGTACCTAATGAACACTCCATCTTCCCATTACAACGTGTCCCATCATTTGCACATGTAGCTGAAGATGCCGTGGAAATTGACGCATATAAAGTATTTGAACAACTATTTAGAAACTGCATCCCTTCAGGAGGAGGATCATTACAAACTCCTTGTGAGCTTCCCTCGGCTTTACAATAAGCTTTTACACTTGGACAACAATTTTCTCCATAACACCCTGCTATCGTAATATCCTGAGTGGCACCATTTGTTTCGCTGGTAGTAAAACTTCCATACATATCACTTGCAGTGAAAGTTATACTTGAAGTATTTGTTGTATCAATTTCTGAAGAAAAATAGACATCTTGAAACTTTGCTTCGAAAGCACTTATTGAGTTTCCAAAATAATCAGTACCGGTAATATAATATCTCTTTGTTGTAAAATTATCTCCACCTTCAGGAATTGTTACAGTTTGCTCTCCAACTACACTAATTTGACTAGGGGCAGGCGATTTAAACTCTGCCATTTGATTTGATACAAAACTTCCACATCTATTAACGACCTTTCCCTCGCTATCTTTTTTCTGAAGTGCTAATACTTTAATCTTATGACTTAAATAATTTTTAATATACTTGCTAAAAAGAGTATTCTCTGAAACTTCTATATTGGGCCCATCAGGGTCAAAAGTTGGCTCAATTTCTAAATCCTTAAACTTAGAGTAAGCCTCTCTAATAATTGAATCCAATCCACCAGCAGTATTAAATTTAATTGTAAACACTGCTTGATTATCTGAACTTATAGAAAAATCGCTAATACTAAACATCTCACTTTCTGATCCTGATGAAAATTGAGTCCACTGTGAAATATATTCAAAATCATTTTTATACTCAAAAACACCTTCAGATAACTCTATTCTTACAAGTGGCCTATCAAAATAAACTCTCTTATAAAAAAGTTTATATTCTATGCCATCAACATGATTTGGAATAATAACTTTAAAAGTGTCTTCCAACTCAGGTACGGAACTATTAGGAAAAAGCTCAATTAATACATTTGATATATCAATTCTTCCTGGATTATGTATTAATTGTTCTCCATCAATACTAAAATCTTCAAATTTTAAATCAAAATGATTAGAGTGGTTAACATAATTTCTTATTAGATTTTCCCCTTTCTTATTATATGAATATAATGGATACCTTCCATTATCTAGACAAGTATGAATTAACTCTCTGTAAAAATAATTATCACTATCTAAATTTTCATTAAAGGCTGTGATTATCCTTGAAATTTTATCTCCATAATTTTCATTATTTAGAAGACTTATTAATGCCTTAGCTTCATTTAAACCTTTTATTCTCGAACTCGGTAAATCACCATTCTTTTGTAACCACTCACCAGAATAACTTTCATTTTTAAGGGCATATCTAAAATCAGCAGTTTTTCCATATTTTTGACCACTATGACCAAGACCCTTTAAAGAATTAACTCCTGTTGGTGAGGCATCATCTATTCTAATATTTTTTAGATCATCACCTTTTACAAATTGAAACTCATGACTCATTAAAGATTTAAATAAGCTAACATGTGAAGAAGCTATCCATTCATCACTTCCATCTTCTAAACCTAAACTTCCCTGACTTCCTCCATTTTTTCTCGATCCATATCTCTTAGAACTAACTTCAGAAACTTGAGAAACACTTTCATCTACTTCGCTTAAATTAACTATACCGATAAAGTTTGATTGTTTTTCTGTTGTTACCACTTTTGCACCAGCAATTATTTCTCGAGTAATTGGATTTTTGATAAGTAAAAATATATTAAAAAAGTTACTTGATCCTATTGAGTTATCAGGAAATTCAAACTCATTACTAAAACTTTCAAATTTTGTACATTTCAAAATATCATCAAAATTATTTGGACAAATTCTAAGTTCTTTTAAAGAGTCTTTATAACTCACTCCTGAAAGTTTTACTTTATAAACTTTTTTACTCTCATCATTTACAGAAAATTGTGAATAATTAGCTGGAAATTTTCCTGTAACCATCGTAGATAATTGTTTTCCAATATCCCAACCTTGATTATCTAAAAGATAAACATTACTTAGAGTCCTTAATCTTCCAATTGATGAGAGTGTCAACCTATTTTGCTTTTCTGATTGAGCATATAGGGAACTAGGTAATACGTATTTTATTAACTCATTAAAAACTGTCGATTCAGAATTAGATCCAAAATAACTATAAATATCTACAATTAATTCATCATTTTGTTTAACATCAATTCCTAAATAACTAAATAAATCATTATTAAATTTTAAACTTCCCAAATCTATTGACCTATCTAGAATTAATTCTTTTTGCCCACTAGTTATATTTTTTATTGAAAGTATTACAAAGGCGTCTTCATTTGATGAATTTAAATTTACAGGAAGAGTTAAACCTTCTAAATCTTCACTAATTATAACTTTAGATCTTAAATGAACTTCTCCATTTATATTTGGAGCTAAGTTTATACTATTTTCTCCCTCTCCAACAAAACCAACGAGATCACTTTGTTTTGTTACAATTTCAGAGCTTCCATTAACCAATTTCCATCCCGATAGGCCAGTATCAAAGCTTATATTTTCAGTAATTTCATCTAAAGCTATATCTGAAAAATCAATATTTAATAATAGTTGTTGTCCCTGATTGATTCGATAAACTTTAAACCCTTCTGCACTCTCAGAAACAAATACAAGATCTTTATCTGGAAGATTATTTAAAGTTTGATTTGATTCAATTTGATATTGATAAGTTATATTTTTATCTTCTAGATAAAAAACAGTTAAATTTATAGGTCCAGAGGAATCGATTTCTAAATCTATTGACTTGCTTCCAGCAATAAATTCAAAATAAGCACTTAGTCTTTTGCCACTATCATCTACTCCAAAAACCTCAATTTCATTTTTTCCTTCTATCGAGCTTTTTAAAATTTTCAACTCAGAAGTACTAATCTCAAAGTCTGAAAGCTCTAGGCTATTTCCATTAAAGTTAATGCCTATACTATTTTCTTCTAAACTAAAAAAGGCCCCTGAGATGCTAATATTTTTCTCATCATTAATATTTATTGGATAGCTCAAATCGTTAGTAAGTTGTAATATGCCACTTGAAGGATATTCACTTAATTCTTTTTCTTCAACGACAAAAGTTATTAAATCACTTGAGTTTAATTCACCTGAATAAAAACTAGCTCTTAACTCTATACTAAGAGTTCTTGCTTCTCCAACGTTATATGTTATTTCACTTGAAGATCCTATTTCATTAGAATCTATTAACCAGACACTATTGTCGATAACTTCACTCAATGAATCAGGTAATTGATATGAGCATTTAACTATAAAGTTGTCTGTCTGATAACATGAAGGAGAAAGTGTTATTTCAGGTCTAGCTAATTCAATACTTACATTACTTGAAACAGCATCAATACCATCACTAACATCTACTTTAACATTAACGCTTAAAGAATTAGAATATTCAGTTTCTAAGTTCTGAGCAGAAGAAACTAGTTGATCGTTTAAATACCATTTATGTGTTAATTCTTGTCCTTCATCTGAGTCCACAGCATTTGAGTTACATGAAATTTTAAAAGGCCCATTTGAATTACAAACTAAATTAATTTGAGGAATTGAATTTGAAAGAACGCTTACTTGCTGAACTAAACTTGATGAATCAATTCCATCATTGGCAGTAAGCTTAACTTCAATACTACCGGAAGATATTGTATCAATATCTAAGTTCTCACTTGTATATGAGTTTCCTTCAACTTCCCATATATAAGTTAGAATACCACCCTCAGGATCAACTGACTCATTAATACAATTAATCTTTTGAATAATTCCATCACTACAACTAAATGAAACAATTGGAGCTTGATTAACAATAATATCAAATGCCTCATACTTAGAATTATAAAAATTAAAGTTATTAGCTACTTCAAGGCCAATAGAAACTGAGCCACCACTTTCATGGGTATAACTCATACTTGATGCTGTTGAGTGTTCATTTCCATTAACAAGCCACCTATAGCTTGTAATTTCTCCGTATGGAGTTGATGAACTTGATCCGTCACAATTAATAGTGTTTTCAACCACATTACAGCTAAAATCAGCCACTGGATAAACTGGAACATTTAAAAAATAAGATTTTGTTAAATCATCACTTTGATCAAGACTATTAACTACGACTAGACTTATATAATATTCAGCTGGATAATTTGCTGTGAAACTAAAGCTTGTTTTATCAACACCTTCTGAAGCTAGCTGCCCATTTACAAACCATAATCTATTTGTGATTACTCCATTTGAATTAATTGAACTATCACTGCAGTTAAGCTCAGCCCCTAAAGCTGTACAATCAAAGTTTGCGATGGGTTTAGTTATATCTTGAGTAAAGTAGCCTTCAGCATAGCCAACTCTTCCTTGGTTATCTACAACCCATAATTGAACATAAACTGACTCACTACTTCCCATAGGATACTCAACACTTATATTTGGAGATATCCCATCACCTCCAATATTAAACCAATAATTAACAATATATTGAGATGGACCGGCAACAGATTGAGATCCGTCACAATTTAGGATATTCACATCAAAGGAGCAATTAAGTACTGCAACGGGGTCAATTGGTGCGTTTCCTTCAAAAAGAGTTTGAGATCTTTGTAGAGTATCTGAGTTTTGCCTAGCTAATGTAGCCACGACTTCTAGTTCAGGTAAACCATCAGCATATGTGTGATAAAGTGAGCTTTGTTGATAAGTTTGGTTTGAAATTGCAATGGAGGAGCTATTTCCATCTCCCCAGTCTAGATTTAAAGATATTACTGACTTTAACTCATCTAAAAAAGCTAGATCACATCGATACTCTAAATAATTATCTTCTTCGGGGCTGCAATTAAGCTTTAAATCAAATAGTGAGGCGTCTCCACTAACATTTATAACTCTTGAAAAAGAGCCCATATTACCTAATTCATCAACGACTTCTAAGCTTATTTCATAAATATTAGGTT
>CAXHCD010000050.1:0-25088 GCA_964015265.1 uncultured Oligoflexia bacterium | reverse complement strand
AATTATATCATAATAAAAAATTATTTTATAAAAAATTTTACCTGACTCTTATAGTTTCCATTCTAATAAACTTAATTAATTTAGACGCACAATTACCTTCACCACTATCATTGCCTCTAATGATTTTGGTAGAAGTTAATGGAACTTTCTTTGATGAAGCTTTTTTACTTCGTTTGATCTTTTTTATTAGTTTTTCAATAAAGGTTTCTTTAACAATATTGATTGCATTATTACCACTGGCTATGGCCCCTAATCTTCTAGGAGTTTGATTTGGTATTTCTAAACTTGCAACTATCTCTAACTCTTCATGTCTTTCAACTAGTCCAGTTAAAAAAGCTTTCATTTTTCCTTCGTTTTGCTTTTTATATAATTTCTTTTCTTCTACAGCCTTATCAATTTCTTCTTGCCAAGAAGCTAAAACATTTTCTGGTATCTCAGGTTTTGAAAATATATCTTTTAAAGAAGGAAAATAATCCATTCCATATTGTTGCCCATTAATAGCTACATTTAGTTTAATTTTACTTTTTTCTAAATCAGTTATTTCTATTGGCCCTCCCATATTCTCAATTGATAACTTAGAAAGTTCTTCAGTATTTAATGGATGGTCAGTTTCAATAAAAATGAGACCTTTATTGTTTTGTTCACTTGCAATAAATCCTTCATATTTTAATTTCTTCGTTGTTACCATTCTTATATCAGTTATTCCTTTAATTTTTGATAACTGATTTAGAAGTTTTCTTTGTTTGAATTGATACCGTAAATTTAAGTCTGCAAAACTTTGAGCAAGTACCATTCCTGGCGTCTTACCAAACTCATATACAGCAAATAAAAAAGTAGAAATTGGTTCCCCACTTAAGGTATAGAAAAAATAAACTTTAGGAAATTGCCAAACTGTTTCTCCGACAACATGAACATATTTTGCAATTTTTCCAAGTTTTGCTTCTACTTCATATGGCCGTGGAAATACGTAGTGATATTTTTCAGTAGCAAAACTTAAAGTGCTACTTAATAGAATAAATAAAGTTAAAATAATTTTTTTCATAAATCCAAACTAGTTTACCTCAATAAGAAATTTTGAGATTTAATCATGTTGAATTTACAAAGCTGTACAAAAATAAGGCAAAAGAAAGGGGGCCTAAGCCCCCTATATTATTACCATCTCCTTCTACATTTACCCGTGAAATCTATTATTTTTGAAGTTGAACTATTACTACCACTGAATTCTCCTAAAATTGCCCCTTCTTGAACGAAGCTTACATTTAAGTGATTAGTCGTTGTTAAGTAATGAAAATCAACTTTCTTGGCCCCATCGATATACTTAACATGCTCTGTACAAACATTTTTACATACGACTTTGGTTTTAGGACCTTTCTTTTTTCCTTTTTTATCTCCTTTTTTCTTTCCTTTCTTTTTTCCTTTTCCATCTCCATTATTACCCAGGTCATGATCTGAATGACTTTCAGGACTGTTAATTACAATTTGTTCACATACTTTTTTACAAACAGTCCTTACTTTTCTAATTGTACAGTGTTGAATTTCAGTTTGACTTAATGATCTGTCATATTCTGTGTCTTTTTTTCCTTCCATTTCAAAACTTTGTCCCGTTAAATGTGAAGGTAAAACAAAATGATTTTGTTCTAATTTTTTTGCAATTCTTTTATTCATTAAAAAAACTAATGAAGGTATGCCTGCTCCTTCTAGTTTCATCTTAATTTTTTTATCATCAATTTCTACTTTTCCATGATAACTTCCTTGATTAATTGTTGTTTGGGTATCAACCCATACTTTTTTCTTAAAACCAATACGACCTAGTAAACCTCCTCTTTTTTTCTTTTCCTGTTTCTTGTTATTTACTTTGATCTTTTGATTAATAACAGTTTCACCTACATAAGTTGTTTCACAACCAACCAATACAAATAAAACCATCATTGCTGATAGTAATTGTTTCATCGCTCCCTCCCTTGCATTTGAAACTTGTTCAAACACCGAGCAAAGTTAATGCCATTTTTTCAAACTAATTTTTAGTAACTTAGAATCGCAAAAGTCACATTGGCCCCGGTCAAAATGAAACTAGATCACTTTATCCAAAATCCCAGAATCTTTTACACACTTAAAATTAAACTCTAAAAAACGATAACTCACCATGTTATACAGGTATTAACGAAGGATTATTTATGAGAACACTTTTAAGTTTAACGATATTAATTATTTCATTTAATGTACATTCAATGAATGGATATCAATTCATTGATTGTTATAACAAGGCCCTTCAACAAAAAATAAATGAAGCCAAGGCCAAAGGTGACGAAGACGTCTGCGATAAAATTGGAAAAGAAGTATTAAGTAAACTTTACGAAAGGTTCAGTTTTCAAAGTCTTAAAATGAGAATCCCTTATAATGTTGATAATTTTTTAAAATGGTCTGAATACAAAAGGGGCGATCATATCAAAAGAGTATCTATTAACTGCTATCAAAAAGAAGAACCTAAAGATTTAGTACGTGGAATTATGGGAGCTCGTTCGTATCATAAAGACTTAGATCTCATAAATGATTCGTTAGACCTAATATTTGCAGACGCTGAATTAAGTTATTGTAAAAAGTAGTTACTAATAAATGCTTGAAATCAGGGACTATTTAATAATTCTCACAAAAACTATTGATACTTACATATATGTAAGTATTATAAGAGCATGAGAGATGAAATCTTAAATTTAGCAGAATTACAATTAAAGGCCGGGGGTTATCACAACCTTAGCTTCACTGAAATTGCAAAAGAGCTAAATACAACTAGAGCAAATCTTCATTATCATTTTAAAAATAAAGAATCTCTCGCCTTAGAAGCAATTCATAAATATGGTCAATCTCAATTTGAAGAACTTGCTGAAGTTACAAAAATTTATAGCGGTGATTTTTTTAAAGTGATTGGTGCTCTTGAAGAGTACTTCTGGCAAAAAGCGAAGGCCATGAACTCAACTGCACTTTGTGTTTGTAATCAAATAGCTAGAGAGCCAGACCTTCCTGAAAATTTGAAAAATATGAATTGTTCAGTATTTCATCAACTTGGTGATTTATTTGAAGATTTATTGAAAACCGCAATATCGAACAAGCAGATTAGAAAAAACATAGATATAAAAAGAGAAGTGGCACGAGTACATGTAATCATGGCGGGAGTTATGACTACTGGTCAATTCATGTCCGACGTAGATGAGGCAAAAAGCTTAATGAGTGGCCTCTTACTAGATTGGGCAGAAACCCTAAAATAATTTTTTTTTACTAGACAACTTACATACCTGCAAGTAAGTAACTTACATACATGCAAGTAAACAAACGGAGAAAAAATGAATAACAAAAAAGGAATTGGAAACCAAGTCGCAAACTTTGCTACTAAACGCCCTATTCTTACAACAATTCTAAGCTTTCTTATGGCCTTTGGAGTTGCGGTTGGAGCAGGGAACTTAAAAATGAGCAGTGATTATCGATATTTCTTCGGTAAAGATAATCCTCAACTTTTGGCATTTGAAAGAATTCAAAATGTTTATTCAAAAGATGACAGTGTTCTAATTGCAATTAATCACAAAACAGGTAATGTCTTTACTCCTAAAATATTAAGTGTAGTAAAAGATTTAACAAAGAGATCTTGGAAAACACCATACTCTACAAGAGTTGATTCAATTACAAATTTCCAGCACACAAAAGCAAATGAAGATGACCTAGTGGTGGAAGACTTAGTACTAAATCCTGAAAGTTTATCAATGCAGGATTTAAAATACATTGAAACAACTGCTTTAAATGAGCCTTTGCTTAAAAACAGATTGATTAGTTCTGATTCAAAAACGACAGCTATCAATATAACAATAGCGCTTCCTGGAAAATCTCCAAAAGAAAATCCAGAGGTTGCTAAATTTGTTAGAGAATTAGTTTCAGAGTTTCAAGCAAAAAATCCTGACTTAGAATTTCGACTATCAGGTGTTGCAATGTTAAATAACGCCTTTAATGAAGCTGGTATAAAAGATATGACCACATTAACTCCTATTATGTATGCATTAATTTTAGGAATAATGTTTCTAATGCTTAGATCTTTTTCAGCTGTCTTTGCAACCTTATGTGTAATTATTTTATCAGTTGTAACAGCAATGGGATCAGCTGGTTATATTGGCATACCTATAACTCCACCATCTTCAATTGCACCTACAGTTATTGTTACTCTCGCAATTGCTGACTCCATACACATTCTAAAAGGAGTATTACTAAGTTTAAGTAGAGGGTTAGATAAAAAAGATGCAATTATAGAGTCTTTAAAATCTAATTTTAAACCCGTCTTCCTAACAAGTTTTACAACAGCGATTGGTTTTTTATCTTTGAACTTTAGTGATACTCCCCCATTTCACGACCTAGGAAATATCACAGCGGTCGGAGTTATAGCTGCCTTTATTTATTCGGTAACACTTCTTCCTGCTTTAACTTTGCTTCTTCCTATTAAGGCGAAAAAGCTTGAAGAAAATAATGAAAAAAAATGGCAAATTCGTTTTAGTTCATGGGTACATAGTAATAAAAAAGCAATTATTTATGTAACTCTTTTCTTAACTACTTTTTTAGCTATCCAAGTTCCAAAAATCGAATTAAACGATCAGTTCGTTAAATACTTTGATAAATCAGTTAAGTTTAGAACTGATAGTGATTATGTTTTAAAAAATTTAACAGGTTTATATCAATCGAACTTTGATTTTATTTCACAAGAATCAGGTGGAATTTCAAACCCTGAATATTTAAATAGAATTGAAAGGTTTTCTGATTATTTAAAAGCACAAAAAGAAGTTGTTCACGTTTCGACAATCACGGATACATTTAAAAGAATTAACAAAAGTATGCATGGTGATAGTCAGGAATACTATAAGCTTCCAGATACCAGAGAGATGGCCGCTCAATACTTACTTTTATACGAGATGAGTCTTCCATATGGATTAGATATTAATAATCAAATTGATGTTGATAAATCTTCAACTAGAGTTGTTGTAACGTTTGAAGATATGAAAACCAAAAGATTTTTGGATTTAAATCATAAGTATGAAAAATGGGTTCAAGATAATTTCCCGGCCCATTTACATACAAAAGCAAGCTCTCCAACTATTATGTTTTCACATATTTCAGAAAGAAATGTTAAGGCCATGGCCTGGGGAACCCTAGTTGCCTTTAGTTTGATTACTTTAATTCTAATTATTTCAATGAAAAGTATCAAATATGGTTTAATTTCACTTATACCTAATATGATTCCGACTATCTTAGCTTATGGATTATGGTCACTCTTTGTTGGAGAAGCTGGTTTTGCAATTGCTATTGTAAGTTCAGTTACAATTGGAATTGTTGTAGATGATACAGTTCACTTTTTAGCGAAATACGTAAAAGCAAAAAATGAATTAAACTTAAGCTCATCTGAAGCTATTGAGTATTCTTTTTCAAATGTTGGAGGAGCTTTAGTAATCACAAGTATAATTTTAGCAATTGGTTTTGCCGTTTTAATGCTCTCACCTTTTAAAGTTAATTGGATACTGGGTGCTCTTTCGGCACTTACGATTACACTGGCCCTAGTTGTAGACTTCCTCTTTCTACCGGCCCTTTTAAGTTTATTTGACGAGAAAAAAGTAGCTAATAATAACATTGGAGAGAAAATGAAAATAAATAATGTCTTAACAAGCTTGGTAATAATGTTAATAGCTGGAGGGTTAAGTTCTCAAGTAAATGCTAGTAACGACAAAGGATTATGGATTGCAAATCAAATTGATAAAACAAATGAAGGTTTTGTAAATCAAATTGCAAATATTAAAATGACACTCTCAAATAAACATGGTCAAAAGTCCACAAGGCAAATGAAAGTCAAGACATTAGAGGTTGCTAATGATGGAGATAAATCGTTAACTGTATTTAGTACTCCTAGAGACCTGAAAGGAAGTGCATTTTTAAGTTTCTCACATGCAATACAACCTGATGATCAATGGCTTTATTTATCCTCTCTTAAGAGAGTAAAAAGGATTTCTTCTAATAACAAGTCTGGCCCATTTATGGGAAGTGAATTTGCTTATGAGGATATTTCTTCACAAGAAGTAGAAAAGTATACATATAAATTTATAAAAGACGAAAAAGTGAATGGATTTGATGGAGTAGTTTTTGAAAGATATCCTGTGGACAGTAATTCAGGCTATACAAAACAAGTAGTATGGGCCGATAGTAAAGAGTGGCGAATTTATAAAATAGAATTCTATGATAGAAAGGGTGATCTACTAAAAACACTTACATATAATGGCTATAAGAAGTATAAAAATGGAAAGTGGAGACCTGATGAAATGTTTATGCAAAATCACCAGAATGGAAAAACGACACTTTTATCATGGTCAGACTATCAATTTAATCAAAATATAAGTGAAAAAGATTTTAATAAAAATGCATTAAAAAGAGTTGGTCGATAATATGAATTTTTTAAGACTTCTTACATTATACTTTATATCTATAAATGCATTTGCACAGACCTTTGAATTTAATGGTGAAACAGCTCTTGAAACGAGATACTTTCCAAATGAAGGAAAGTATCTCAATACAGAGAAAACACAAAGTTCAATTTCGCTGGCACCAGAGTTTAATTATGTTTGGGACAATGATCGAAAGATATTTAAATTCTCTCCTTTTATGAGGTTGGATAGTTTAGATAATGAAAGAAGTCACTTTGACATCCGTGAGGCCTATTTTTTAGGTGCCTTTAACAACTTTGAAGTTACTTTAGGTCTAAAGAAAATATTTTGGGGTGTTACTGAAAGTGTTCACCTTGTAGATATCATTAATCAAACTGATCTAATTGAAAATCCTGACACTGAAGATAAGCTTGGACAGCCAATGCTAAGAACTACTTATCAAACAGACATTGGTTTATTTCAAGGTTTTTTACTTCCTTATTTTAGAGAGAGAACATTTTCTTCAGAGAAAGGACGATTTCGTGGCCCAGTAAAAATAGAAACCAAAGAAGATGCTCTTTACACAGATGATAATAAAGAAAAGCACATTGACTTTGCTGCAAGATGGTCTCATTACTTGGGCGACTTTGAATGGGGAATCAGTTATTTTAAAGGAACGAATAGAGATCCAAGCTTCGTTTTGAATAATCAACAAAAACTTCTGCCAATGTACACTCAAATGGAGCAAATTAGCCTTGATGGACAATACATATATAAAAGTTTAATAGTAAAATCTGAATTCATTAGAAAAGACTCACAACTTGCCACTTCATATATTTCAACAGTAACTGGATTTGAATATACATTTTCAAATATTCAACAATCAGGAATTGATATTGGTGTTCTCAGTGAATGGGTTTACGATGAGAGAGGAAAAAGCTCTAGTGCTACATTTTATGACCATACATTTGTGGGATCTAGACTTGCACTAAACGATGAGCAATCTTCAGAATTACTAGCAGGAGTATTCATTAATAATCATGACATTGAAGTTTCAAGCTTTAGGTTAGAAGCTTCAAGAAGAATTAATAATAATTGGAAATGGGAATCTGAAATAAATATTATCTCTTCTCCATCCCCCGGAGAAAATTTAAATACATTTAAAGAAGATGACTATTATCAATTTAGCTTATCATACTTTTGGTAACAAGTTGCCCTGGAGGAGAACTCCTCTAGGGTTACATTAACTCAGATAATGATAAAAGAATTAAAGCAATAAAAAACAAGGCAACATACCTAATTTCATTTATTAGATTAAGTCTTTCATTTATAATTTTTTGGGCCGGTTGCTTACCATTATTTTCAAGAGTTAATTTTTCAATTACATCCTTAGTAATTTTTTTTCTATACTCTTTTTTACTGAAAAAAACATACTGACTAAACGTCAATAACAAGATCACAAATATATTTAGGTAAGGAAGAGGATAAGGAGAGAACTTCAAAAATAAGTAATAAGGAAGCGCATATATGAGTCCATATTTAAAAATAGATTTTGAGAAAATCTGAATAATTATAAATACTTTTTCCATTAACCTTAATTTCGTTGCCAATAAAAATTGCTACTTAAAAACTGTTCCTAAATAATATTAATACTTAAGTTATGAAAAGCCCATAAATAACCGATACAAAGGAAATTAGTGGTAGAATGTTTATATTATGAATGTACACAAATACTTAATAATGTTGACTTTAACAGTATTATGCTCCTGTGGAGCAAAATTAAGTATTAAGAGGTTTAAATCTGGTGGAGTCAATAGTGCGAAAGCGCTCTCTTCAAACTCTAGTTTTGAAACTGTCATAAATAATTCTTCACTAAGTGGAATCGAGTTCTCAAACTCTGATTTAGTAATGCAACAAGTGCCTAGAACATCTATTGATCTAGCTGACTTTGCTGATACAAGCAATTTAGTTGCCCACTGGAAGTTTTCAGAATCAAGTGCAATGAACTCTGACACTCTCACAGATAGTATTAACTCTATCGCCGGTACTTTAATTGCTGATGATACAGGTGTAGAAAAACTAACCAATAACTCAATTTTAAATAATGCTTTAAATCTTGATGGCAGTGGAGACTATGTTTCAGTTCCAAATGATCCCAATATTAATATCGCTGGAACTAATATTACTGTCTCAGCCTGGATATATCCAAATTCCGGATCTTACTCTCAAGACAGAGGGATTGTATGTTTAGGACCTACCGATTGGACAATAAATCCTTTCATTTTGGCCCTAGATGATAATAGTGCACTTAACTTTAGAATTTATAATGGAAGTTCTTATGTTATCGCCGGTGGTGGCGCAAAAATTGAAAACAAATGGACTCATGTTGTCGGAACTTACGATGGTTCAAACGTAAGGCTTTATCAAGACGGAAAATTAATAACTGAAGTTGCCCAAACAGGAAGTATAGCCTCAGATGCCGTTAGTAATTTACATATTGGAAAAAGATGTGGAACAGACAATAGATATTTTGATGGAAAAATTGATGAGGTTTCAATTTTTTCAAGAACATTATCACTAACAGAAATTCAAGAGATACATGACAAACAAGGTACTTGGTATCAGACAAATACGGAAGTTAATATGGTTTCTGCCATCATTGAATCCTCTGGTAGCTTTGATAAATTTGTACCCAATCAAAAATCACCTTATTTAAAACCAATCCCTACTTCAGGAAATGAATCTTCTGAATTTACAGGAAGTACTATTGATTCAACTTCACTTGTTTCCTATTGGCCATTTGAACACACCAATATACAAGATACTTCAATTGTCACTGATAAAATTAGTTTAAATAATAATAACGGAACCTATAACGACTCAGTTAGTGTAAACAAAATTCAAACTGGTATTATAGGTAATGCAATTGAATTTGATGGTGTTGATGATTATATCCAAGTTCCTAATGATGCTTCTTTGGAAATAACTTCAAATATAACATTAAGTGCTTGGGTAAAGCTTACTGGAAACGCTCAAGCAAATGACAGTAGAATTATCTCCAAGGGAAATTCCACAACTAATGATGATTACGCATTGAGAATATCTGACAAAAATGGAGTTAGTTGCAGAATAAGAAACGCAGGGGGAGTAACTGTAACTTTAGACTCAGGAGGAAAATTAACGCTAGGAAAGTGGCATCACGTAGGTTGTACTTATGATGGATCGAGGATAAGAGTATATTTAAATGGCAAAGAAGTTGGCAACGTCTCTCAAACAGGGTTGATTGGAACTTCAGGACAGGATTTATTTCTTGGGAGTCATGGAGCCACACCAACAGGGAGAAGATTAGAAGGATTGTTAGATGAAGTAAATATTTGGTCTAGAGTTTTATCTGAAGATGATATGATGGCCCTCTATAAGAGAGGTGCAGTCAAAGTTAAGTATCAAGTTAAGTTTTGCAACTCTTCAGATTGTTCAGATTCAATTTTTATGGGGCCTGACTCTACAGCAAGTACCTTCTTTTCTGATATAGATAATTATACTCATTACTCTCCTGAGTTTGATTTAAGTATATTCCCTACTAGTAAAAAGTATTTTCAATATAAGGTGATATATGAAACCTTAGACGAGTCGTTAACTCCTCATATGGATAATATCACCTTACAATAATTAAATTTTTTCTATTATTAAAACTCCAAAATATTTCATAATAGGTGCTCCTGAGACATTTATCAATGGATGAATAGGAACAGGGACAGAATTAGCTTCATTAGCAGAAGTAAAATAGCGCCCTTTATCTGTTCCAGCATCGTAAGCATATAAAGGAATCATTACTTTATTCAAAAACTTATTTTCCTTTATCACTGAGAAATTATTTAATGCTACAAACCAATCTGGACTTGGAGCTATCATTGAAATTGCAGAGATAAATGGATACCGATAAGAAACTTTAATTTCTGTACTTACAACTCCTTCCCCATCAATTCCTTTTGTCACTTTATAATTTTTTACACTCTTATATCTTTGTCCTTTTTTCAATTCTTCAATTAAAACTTTACTATTTCCAACTTCAGCAACATTTTTAACTCCAGTTGTTGATAAAAGTCCCACTTGTGCAAGTGAATATCTTGCATTGTGATTTATAACTACGAGTGGAGAAAAGTGAGGATCCTCTGGGAACATTTTAGAATCATGTCTTTGCTTATTAAAAGCACCTTTGAACGTTACCTTATAATTAGCATAATGATTTGGGGCCTCTTCTGAAAATACAGAAAAAGAAAAAATACTTACTAAAAAAATAATCAATTTCATAAAATCTCCTTATTTATACATTGTTAAAATATCATCAATTGATTTTTTACTTATTTGGGGAACCTTTGCATCATCCTTAGGCAATCCAACTCCAAGTAAGATAAAAAGTTTTTCATCCTTTGGTCTATTTAATAACTTTGGAAGAAACTGCATTTTAGAAGGTGTATAAGTAAGAACACTTAGTCCACTCATATGAAGAGCTGAAATCAACATACCTGTAGCAATTCCTACAGATTCTTTAGCATAGTAATTAACATCAGTTTTAACGCCATCTTCAGATCTATTAACATTGGAATAAAAAGCGGCAATTAAATATGGAGCACTAGTGATAAACTCTTTTTGATCATCAGTATGTAAATGAGATAATTCTTTTTTCCAATTCTCATTCCCATTTTCGTGATAAAAAATTCTTTCATTATTTTCAGCAATTTCACGAATTGAATTTTTAATTTCTTGATTTGAAATAAGACTAAAACTCCATGGTTGCTTGTTTGCACCACTAGGAGCAAGTCGAGCAATATTTATTGCATTTATAACAACTTCTATTGGTACTTTCTTATCAGATAAATCTCTAACAGTTCTTCTAAGTGCAAATACGGATTTCAAATCATTACTTATTGCAATTGAAGACTCTTTATTAAAATTTTGATTACGATGCTCGATTAACATTTTCACTCCTACTAACAAGTCTGAATATAATGCAATTCGTGATATAGATAAATTGACTTTTTTCTAATTTAGATATAGCTTTAAGCTATATGAATATAAAAGAAAACTTAGAGAAACTTACATATTTTCAAGAGGTTGCAAAGGTTGGGTCTTTAAAAAAAGCTGCTTCTCTTGTTCATTTAGCACAACCTTCTCTTTCTAAATCAATAAAGTCTCTTGAGCAGGCCATTGGTCATCCATTATTTATAAGACATTCCCGAGGTGTGACACTTACTAAACATGGAGATCAATTATTAGAGTTTTGCAATAAACTCTTCTCTGACATCATCGACTTAGAAAACAAATTGGAAAATCTAGACGACTCAATGGCCGGTCATATTCGTGTTGGAACTTATGATTCAATCGCTAGTTATTTTTGGCCTCAATTTTTAAAACAGTTTCTACCAAATCATCCAAATTTAAAAATTGAAATTGAAACAGCAAGAAGTGCAAAGCTAAATGAAAAATTGATTAATAGAGAGTTAGATCTCATTTTAGCGGTTGAACAAAAATATAATAAAAACATCATTACAGAAGTATTAAAAACCGATCATTTTAAATTTTATCAGGCCAAGAAAAAAAGCAATCGCATATTTGAATTTGAATCAGCTCCAATTATACAAATGAGTGAAGTCACCCAAAAATTATTAGAAGAATATCATCTTGATCAAAAGAAAATTTTCAATGTTACATCTCTTGAAACAGTTAAAGACTTAGCTATTGATGGAATTGGAATTGGACTATTACCTGAACAAGTTGCTAAGAAATACTTAAATAAGAATCAATTAGAAGTTATTGATTTACCAAATATTCCTAAATTTGGTCTAGGTGAACACAATATTACTATTGCCTATCACAGAACAAATGTTAATAATAACACCCTAAAAGCGATTATTAATGCAGTTAAAGAGTTCCCTCTATGAGTATATTCAAACATTCTGAAGATAAAATTCCAGTCACTATTTTTTTCATAATTTTATTAGCAGATTTAATTGTATATTTTAACGTAGATAATATTTGGTTTTTAGCTTCATGGTTTATACTCATGACTTTTCCTAAAGGAAATGTTTGTTCATGGAATCACCACCATCAACATTACTTCACTTTTAAAAATCCTATTTCGAATCGATTATTAGAGATAATTTTTGGGTTACAAACTGGAATTACAGGTTACGCTTGGGTACTTCACCACAATTATGGCCATCACTTAAACTATTTAAATCAATCTAAAGATGAATCCAGATGGATGAAAAAAAATGGCAAAACAATGAATCGAATTCGATATGGACTTGAAGTCACATTAACAAGTTATTATCGATGTTTTATAGTGGGATTAAAACACCCGAAAATTCTGAAGTCCTTTCTATTTATGGCAATTCTCACTTTTGGAATAGTTGGCCTTCTTTTTTATTATCGACCTCTGCCGGCCCTATTTGTTTTCATACTTCCCATGATCACAGGATTATACTTAACAGCAGATGCGACCTATCCACATCACAGTGGCCTTGACACAAATAATGAATTAGAGGCCAGTAGAAATATAACTAATTCTAAAAGCTTTAATTTATTAAGCGGAAACTTAGGTTACCATACTGCCCATCATATGAAGTTTGGAATTCATTGGTCTAAACTTCCTGACTATCACAATAAAATTAAAGATCAAATTCCCGATCACTGTTTTGTCGATCCTATTCTCCCCTATCGTATAATTGATAAAGTATTGAAATTATAAAGCTTTTTATTGAACAAAAAGTTAACAATACTATTAAATTTTCAATTTCTCTCATAACTTTTTTCAAAAGTACTAAAATTAAAAGAGATAGGAGATATTTTGTTAAAATCGATCACTTTAATAATATTAAGTATATTTGGATTCAATATAAGTGCAAATTCAAGCACTCCGAAAGACTGTCAGCTTAATGAAACATTTATTCTAATCCATGGAATTGGAGGATCACAACGATCTTTTTGGAAAATGAAGGAATCAATCGAAGCTAAGTATCCTTGTTCCAAGGCCATTGAATTTAGTTATGAAACTAGAAATAGTAAAAAAACAACATTAGATTTTGCCAAAAAATTAGATAAATTAATCTCAAACACAAAACAAACTAAACCAAAAGATATTAATCTTGTAATGCATTCTCAAGGTGGACTTGTAGGGCTAAACTGGATGCTCAATAGCTTCAAAAAACAAAAAGGATTTCATAAGTCTAATTTATTAAGACTTAATAGATATATCAGTATGTCTACACCGTTCTGGGGATCTGACTATGCCTTAATGGGAAAAACAGTTTTTTATAGTCTTGGTGTTGAAGATAATATTGTCTCTCCATTTGGAAAAAAACAATTACACTACATGAAATACGGTAGCTCATTTTATATGAACATGATTGATTACCTGACATCAGAAGAGTCAGACGATTTCAAACATTTCTTAAAAAATGACATTCAAATGCTAAATATAATTGGGGCGGTTCCACTTCCTAAAATATTAGCTGATTCAAAGTTTGCTCAATTTTATGAAGGCGATATGGTAGTTAATGTCCCAAGTATGAAAATAAACTTTAACTACGCTCAAACTCAAAATAAATCTTACAGTCCTCATAATATTGAAATCGCGCTCGCCGAACCAATAAACTTTGCTAGCGAATCTTATGCTCATGGTGCACACTTAAAAATGCTTCCAAATGCACCTGGAATTGTATTTGTACCTAGCTCCTGCATAAAGTTTGAAGAATGTGAACATAGGCCTTTTTTAAATTTAATTAATTATGTAGAAACTCAAAATGTAGATTCTAATGAAGAAATTCATGAATCTATTCGAGGATTTGATCTTCATGTAATTGTTGATCTACCAAAAGGTTTAGAAGATTTAGAGGATGATCTAGAAATTGTTGCACTTGACTCTAAAGATGAATCAATTTCACTAAGTCGATACTTATTCAGGCATACTGAACAAGAGCCTCTTCAAATAATTGACAATAGAGCATATTTTGTTTTCAAAGGATCTATCATGACTGATGCTATAGATGACACAGTACATTTTGATTTCAAAATTAAGCACCCACAAATTAAGTCACGAATAATACGTACATATGTTCAAAAAGGTCGAATTACTTTCTTAAAAACTAACGTTCAAAAAAATAAAGAACAAAAAAGTCGCTTTAATTTACTTAGATTTCTTGGGCTTTAATTGACTCATAGCATATTTTAGACTACATTGCGCACATAAAACAACTAAAGAGGAAAATATATGATTTCTACGTCTAACGTCAGCTTAGCATTTGGCAGCAAAAAACTTTTTGATGAAGTAAATATTAAATTTACTCCAGGAAATTGTTACGGACTAATTGGGGCCAATGGAGCAGGTAAATCTACTTTTATAAAAATCCTCTCAGGTGAAATTGATGCACAAACTGGACAAGTGAATATTACACCAGGATCAAGACTTTCAATTCTTAAACAGGATCACTTCGCTTATGATGAACATAGCGTTTTAAATACAGTCCTTATGGGAAACGAGAAGCTTTATAAAATTATGGCCGAAAAAGATGCCATTTATATGAAGCCTGACTTCAATGATGAAGATGGATTAAGAGCAGCTGAGTTAGAGGCAGAATTTGCAGAATTAAATGGATGGGAAGCAGAATCAGAAGCTGGTATTTTATTAGCAGGACTAGGAATTCCGGCCACATATAATGAAAAGTTAATGAAAGATTTAACTGGCCCTGAAAAAGTTAAGGTACTACTTGCTCAAGCATTAATTGGACAACCAGAGGTTTTACTTTTAGATGAACCTACCAACCATTTAGATATTAAGGCCATTCAGTGGCTTGAAGATTTTTTATTAAACTTTGAACAAACTGTAATAGTCGTTTCACACGATAGACACTTTTTAAATAAAGTTTGTAGTCATATAGCTGATATTGATTTTGGTAAAATTAAAATTTATGCTGGTAATTATGATTTCTGGAGAAAGTCTAGTGAATTAGCGCTTAAGCTTAGAGCTGATCAAAATAAAAAGAATGAAGAAAAGGCCAAAGAACTTAAGGCCTTCATACAAAGATTTAGTGCCAATGCTTCAAAGTCATCGCAAGCAACATCAAGACAAAAACAACTAGAAAAGCTTCAATTAAATGATCTTCCTCCTTCAACAAGAAAGTATCCATATGTGCACTTTGCACCTAAAAGAGAAGCTGGAAAGGAAGTATTGAGAGTAGACGGAATTTCAAAAACAATTGAAGGTGAGAAAATTCTAGATAATATTTCTTTTTCAATTAACAAAGAAGACAAAATTGTCATTCTTGGCGATAACGACGTAGCGAAAACTACTCTATTTAAAATTTTAAGTGGAGAAATGGAGCCAGACTCTGGAACTTATGAATGGGGTGTGACTATTACTAAATCATACTTTCCTAAGGATAACTCATCTCATTTTATGGATGGAAAATATAATCTTGTTGATTGGTTGAGACAGTATTCTGAAAACAAAGATGAAGAATTTGTAAGAGGTTTTTTAGGAAAGATGTTGTTTTCAGGAGAAGAAGCCTTGAAGAAAACAAATGTTCTTTCTGGCGGTGAAAAAGTTCGTTGTATGTTTTCAAAAATGATGCTTTCAGGAGCTAACGTTTTATTAATCGATGGCCCAACTGATCACTTAGATTTAGAAAGTATTACGGCAGTCAACGAGGGATTAATAAACTTTAAAGGAAATATCATTTTTACTTCACACGACCATGAATTCATACAAACAGTAGCAAATAGAATTATAGATATTGATGTAAAAATCATTGAAGATAAGTACACAACTTATGATGATTATTTGAAGGTTAAGTTAAAATAAAATGCTTACTTTTCAAGATAAAGAGAAGATTTTCCAATTAATCCTGAATCAATTGGAATCTGAATACAAACAAGTTGAAAAGATTGCCAATGACTCTAAGAAGGATGCTACGGACTCAGATACAAAACAAGAAAGTAAATATGACACTAGAAGAATAGAGGCCAGTTATTTGGCCGGTGCTCAATTAAAAAGATTAAAAGAATTAGAGATAGATTTTAAGATTTTAAAAAGCTTTAAATTGGAGTCTTTTAAGATCAATTATGAAGTCAATATTGGTGCCTTAATTTCTTTAAACTCCAAATTATATTTTATATCTCCGTTGAATAAAGGACTAAATATTAAATATAAAGAGACTCAAATTAATGTAATTTCAAGAAGTGCTCCCATAAGTAATGAGTGTATAGGTTTAACGAAAGGGGATATTTTTGAAGTTGATACACCTAAAGGACTTAAAGAATACAAAATAGATTTTATTTTATGATGCTTTCATTTCTCTCGCTGTAAAAACAATTGTTTTTACACTGCCAACAAGTTCTGAAATTGAATAAGGCTTAACCTTTGCTGCCACTAAATCCTTACCAACATTTGAAATGATATTCTTAGTTATATTTGAACTTAAAATCATCACAGGAGTACGAAAATTCATATGATGAGGGTTATTTTTAATAACCTGAATAACTTTGTCACCGGTTCCTTTTTCCAAATGTATGTCGGCAATTATAATATCAAATTTTTGCATATTGGCCTTTAAAACAGACTCTCTATAACTCGCACAATGAACGACATGAAAACCATTATATTCAAGTTCTATAATGACTTCTTCGGCCAACTCTATTTCATCTTCTAAATATAATACCCATTTCTTTGCTTCAGACATGAAATAAGATTACATCCATTTCTACAATTCAACAAAATTCACAATATTTCGACCTCTTTCAAGGTACTTAAATCTTAGGGAAGTGCCATATTATTGGGGCATTAAGTTTCTCTTTAGAAATGTCTTTAATTTCGATATGTGATTTTAAGTATTTGAATCTTTTCCATCTAAATTAAATCATAAAAATTAAAGCACTTACAAATTGGTTTAGAAAACTTCACAAAATTATGTCTTTTTTACATTTAATAATAAAATAGTAATTGGGAGAGCGAATGAGATTTATAGCGACCTTTCAGATACTTTTAATTTGTGGTTTGGTTCACGCAAAAATCTTTGATCGTGAAAACATTCATAATTTAGAAGACTTGAAGAATTATATTAAAGTTGAAAAGAGTATCAATAACGATTTTATTGAAAATAGAAGTTCTTCCAAAAACTTTCCACGCGGAATTTTTCAATACTACAACATAGATTCTTTATCCGAAAAACAAATATTAAGAAGTTTCTCTAAAATTGACTCTCCAATTATTTTTATTAAAGATGATCCCATTTTAGAGATTGCACAAAATAAACAAGTCAACAAAACGATAGCAGGAATTAATAATATAATAGGTAAAAATAAATCTAAAACATCTAATAGGACTACCTCCGTTTCAAAAAAATCAACAAATCAAAAAACAAACAATAAGGACAATACAAAGGATCTACAAGAAGATAAGGGACAAACTTCCTCTGAATCTGATATAAAAGGGATTACGAAAAATGAGTCTCAAAAAAATCGAAGTCCAAAAGCTCAAACTAAATCAGATGCGATAATTGAAGAAAAAATGAGTACAATAGAAAACCCCCTTAGAGCTGTAGATGATAATCTTGAAGCTCAATTAAATACTGCCCTAAATATTAATATTTCTAATAAACTTTTAATCAACGATACTAATATCAACAATGAAGATTTTGATTTCTTAAATAGCGATAAATTAAGCTCTGAGCTAGGAAGCGTTGTCAATAATCAAGATGGAACGTTAACCTATACTCCTCCTACAAACTTTACGGGAACAGATTCATTTTCATATACAATAACAAATGGAAAATTTGAATACTCAGCAATTGCATATATAAGGGTAGTTGATCTTGCTAACTTCCCTATAATTGAAGAACTGGCATCAAATGCAGTTATTAATTCCAGCACAATTTCCACTTCTACAAGTTTATCGGCTCAGGTGAATCATTTATACTTAGCATTTATTTCGGCCTCTAATTCAAATACGAGTGTTTTATCTATTAATGGAATGGGACTCACTTGGAATTTAGTCGAAGTTCAGTGTTCTAACCTACAAGAAACAACACTTGAAATTTGGTATGCTCAAGGTAATCCTACAGTTGGTACTGTATCAGCAAACCTAAGTCAAGTTACTGATGCTGCCCAAATTAGTCTTTTAAGAATTTCAAATGTTGATGCGACACTTCCATTAAATGTTCTAAGTACTGTTAATCCTCTTGGAGAAGGTATTAATGCCACTTGCAATACTCCTGGAATAAATAGTAAAAATATTGAGTATGAAGTATCAACAAGTACTAATAACACTCTATTAATTAGTGCTCTATCTTATTCAAAAGTTAATACTCATACCAGTATTTCGTTATCAGAAAATCTAGAAATACAAAGTGGATCTAATCCAGATGCTACTGGGTTAGTAATTCAAACAGCAAATTTAAATGAATCTCAAATTTTTTCTATTGAAAGTATTTTGTCAATCGCAGCAAACTGGTCTTCAATTTCCATTGAAGTTATGCCGCCTCCATAAAATTATCATCATTAGAGCTTTCAGTTTTATTTATTATTGGAAGAATAAAATAAAAGTTTGTGTTCTTATTAGTTAAATCTATATCAAGTGTTCCTTGGTGAGACTCTATAATTGTTTTTGAGATACTTAGTCCTAATCCTGTGCCTTTTCCAATTGGTTTCGTTGTAAAAAATGGCTGCATTATTTTTTCTTTATCTTCTTCACTTAGTCCCGTTCCGCTATCAATAACATCGAATCTAATACTGTTATCAATCTTAGTAGCTCTTAACTCAATCCACTTCTCATCGAGATCTGAAATACTATCAATAGAGTTTTTAATTAAATTCAAAAGGACTTGGGATATCTGAGTGGGATGACACTCTAATTCAATATCATCTACAAAATTATCTAGTCTTAATTCAATTTCATTTTTTTCTAAGTAAGGAAGACAAAAATCTATAGATATATCAAGTAAACTTTTTGTATCTATTTTCTGATAATCAAGATCTCCTCCTCTAGATAAACTCAGTAAACTTCTAACAATTTTACTCATTCGATTGACAGTTCTTACGACTTTATCCATGGCCTTAGTTACTGTTTCTTTTTCTACAAAATCATCTCTTTTTACTGTTTGAGATAACCTTTCACTAGTAATAGAAATTATAGTTAATGGATTATTAATTTCATGAGCAATTCCACCTGCAATTTCTCCAATTGATTGCATTTTAGCTGATTCTACTAATTGTGCTTTTTGCTTTTCAATAGTTTTTTCTTTTTCAATTACGCTAGAAATATCTATAAACGAAAGTATTACAGAGAATGAATTTCCGTCACCTTCTTTGGCAACTGGTTGAGAGTTCACAGACAGCCACTTTTTATTACCATCAACAATTGTTTGAATTTTTAAAGCATTAAGGCTCTTTGCACTTTTAATTAAATCATCCAACCCTTTAACTGAGTACTTTTTCCTGATAGAAGGCTCAACAACTATTGATGATTTAAAAATTTGTGAGATATTTTTTCCTATTATAAGGCGTGTATCCATTCCTAATAACATTGAGCAAGAATAATTACATGCCGTAATATCACCGTTCTGATCACACATAATGACGGATTCACTAAGAGAGGAAAACATAAGGCCATGAAGCTTCTCAACTTTTTCTTTTTCAATTTCTGAAACTCGTCTTTTGTACAAAGAAAAAAGTAAGTATGCAAAATATAAAATACATAATGCCTGAAATAATTTCATCGCACTATTTATACTTTCATAATTTCTAATTAAATCATCAAATACACTTAAGTGATCTCGCCATACTATGGCAGATTCAGTAAATAAATTATTACTTATTTTATCGGCTTTGATACCAACAGTTAAAACATCTTTTTTATGAATTGGATTTTTATTCTGAAACTTCTTTTCTATGTTTTTTATATTTTCATGAAGAGATTTAAGTTCACTAATTGTTTTCTGATCTTTTGACTTAACAATTTCGTCTTCAATAATTAATTCTGATTGTGTGATAAATTTTTCTTCTTGAGTATTCAATCCTAGAAAAAGAGCAACTAAAGCTTTTTGAACTTGCACATTAGATTTTAAAAGTTTTCTTTGATGATTTGAAAAAGTTATTACGTCCGCTGTTCTTTCAAAAATAATACTAGACCAAGTAAATAGGATTATACTTAATGTAAAAAAGAGGCATAGGCTAAAAATTAGTTTTTTCACATAAACTATTCGTCTTTTTAGCCTAATTAATTTAGCTTCTTAATTAGATTTCACCTCTGTAAAATCAATCACTTAACTTATATTTTTATTGTATCACCTGGCTTAATAACTTTTATTCTTTTTTTATTTTTTAAAAAGCTTTTAAACTCTGCTGGAGTTTTATTTATTATTGGAAAAGTACCATAATGAAATGGAATCACTTGCTTAGGCTTTATTAATTCATCTATCGCATAGGCCGCTTCTTTTGGTCCCATTGTATAGTTTCCACCAATCGGTACAAAAGCAATATCTGGTTTATAATATGATCCAATCATCTTCATATCTCCAAATACACCTGTATCACCTGCATGGTAAATTTTCTTTCCATTACTAAACTCAATTATATACCCAACAGGTTCTCCACCATAAACAACTTCATTATTGTGACTAATTGATGAACTATGCTCAGCTCTTACCATAATAACTTTCAATTTATCGCCAAAGGGATTTAACTCTCCAGATTTGTTAAGCGGAAAATATTTTTTTTGGTCGATCATTTTTCTGCCAATCATCACATTTCCCATATCAGCATTCATTGAAATTTTCGCATTTTTAGAATTTGAAAGTATTTCACTATAATCACCTAAGTGATCACCATGTCCGTGAGTTATTAAAACTAAATCAATGTTTTTATAAAGGTTTTTATCCTTAAACTTTTTTGGTGTTTTTGGATTATTCATAATGAAAGGATCAATTATAATCTGCTTTCCTTCAGAAGTTTTTATCCATAATGCAGACTGACCTAACCAGGTAATTTCATTTTTTGCAAAAACACTAGTACTAAAAAATATCATTAATAAAAACATATTAAACTTCATAAACTCTCCTAAAAGAACGAGGCCCTAAGGCCTCGCCTGTTTTACTTTAACTTTTCAAAGAATTCTGCCATATGTTTTAAAAATTGTGCAATATTTTCTTTCGAACAATTACAACAACATGAACAAGAACACTTATTTTTTTCTTCACTCATTTAATTCTCCTTACAAAAATTTTCAATATAATCTGCCAAGTTTCTCAACTCTTGAGCTAGCTCTTTAGCATTTATGGAGTAGAATACTTCTTTTCCATTTTTACTAGATTTTAAGATCTGAGCTTTTTTTAGTTGAGATAAATGACGAGACACTACTGATAAATCAACATCGCAACATGTTGAGACTTCTTTCACATTACATTGATATCTTCCGGATCGACAGCAATTGCAAAGGTGTTCGAAGATGGCCATACGATTTGAGTCACCTAGCGCCTTGAACATTTTATTAAGAATATTTAAATTCGGTTTACAACATTTCATGAAACTATAATTGCATTTTAATGCAAACGTTTCAAGCCTAATACTTGCACAAATATGCAAACATCATTTAATTTCAAGTACTTACTCTTTAAATTACCCAGGATTTATAATTGCTAGATAAGGCACTAAAGTAATCAATTAAAGCATAATGTCTTCTCATGGTTCTCTCATAGCGATGCCTTTTCATTGGATTAAATAACCCTTGAGAAGAAAATATTTGCCAAGGATTTTTCTTCAACCAAATCCATGAGCCCATCTCTAATGTCCAAGGTATGAAAGTATTAGAAGATTTTTGTGACTCAAACTCTTCATAAATATAATCCCATAAATCTCCATGGGTCGTGTAATGATTAGACTGAGGTTCTATTGTATAAATATGATATGGAAGTGAGTTATTAAATAATTTTTCCATATTCTTAATATATGAAATCTTGGGAAATTCTTCATTTGATTTAGCAAACGGATACCATAGCCTATCTTTAAGGCCAAAACCTGAATGAAAATCTATTGTCATTGCAAATGGAGAATTAAAAAATTGATCCTTGCAATACTTAATCAAAACTTGTGATTCAATCTCCATATCGCTTCCGGCCCGACCTCTATACCAAGGAATGTAACGACTAATTCTATGCCCACCTACTAGTGGCATAGTAGTGCCTTTCGCTTCCACTGGCGAATTTCTCATAAGATCAACTCCATTACCATTTGACCTTTTCAAATGATAAACCCCATAAGGATTAACTATAGGAATTGAAACTATTCGAATATTTTCAAAAGATTTTTGAAGTTCTACATCCCAGTGCAATCTTTCATTAAGAGATCTAAACCAAGATAAGATTACTTGAGAGCCAACTCTTTCAAGTCCATGTACCCCACCAAATAATCCAAAAACAGGAACATTATCCCTTTTTGACCCTATACTCATAGACCAAATTGGATATTCCTTTTCTTCATAATTGACTGTTTCTAAGAGTTCAAATTCTAAAAGTTCATGAGCATTATCAATTAAATTTTGAATTTTTTGAAGCTCAGCACCTTTTTTTTTAACGGACATAATTAGACCTTATAAGTGATTGGAAGATAATACTTAAATAAAACCATTATTCAAAATTCTACTTTATTTAGTAATTAAGTCTAACAGAAACTTAACAAAAGGTCATGCATGTATACTTAGAGAAATTTAATCGTAAATTCCTTCAATCTTAATAGACTCATTAAAAACATCTCGATAAAACCAAGAAAAGGAGTGGTCATGAAATATCTTTTAATTGTTTTTTTATCTATTAGTTTATCTGTTTACTCAACAGAATTTACGTTAAATGAAAGGAAATCGAAAAACCAAAATGCAAAAGTTTTAATTAGTTCTATCTCTTGGGACTCTTTAGATGTATTTACTTTAAATATGCCAGTAGAACAATCTAATGGAAAAGTTCTTAAACTTTTGTGTAGCTTTAACTCTTTTTATAAAAGTGAGTATAGTAGACTTATATTAACACAAGATAGCATTTATAGAGGAATTAGCTTTAAGATGAGTGAACAATCCTGTTTGCAATTATTTAATTTCTTAAAATTACATTTTGAAATAATAACTAAAGATAATTCTCTTGTAATAAATATTGATACAGTAAATAAATTTGTTAAAAGTATAGGGTGGAACAATAAATATAACTCTAAAGATAAATTGGGTTTAAATTTAAATTAATGGATTTCAATTTCAAAGGACTTCAATAAACTTAGGGCCTCAGGTAGAGAAAATTTGGCCTTTTTAATTTTAACAAATTGAGGGTCAATAAAGTAGTTTATTGCACCTATAAAATTAGCTCCACTCATATCTGAGTTTGTAAAATTTGCTCCTATTAAATTAGCTTCTTCAAAGTTTGAATTTTTTAAATTAGAAGATGAAAAGTCCACTTCTTTTAGGCTGCACTTTTTAAATGAAGAATTCGTCCCATCGATATCTTGAAATACTGAATAATCTAAAACTGAGTCAATAAAACTTAATTCAAACCAACTAGTGCAAACAGAAAAATTAACTCCAACCATTTTAGAATTGGAAAAAGATACGTCTCTGAAGCTTAATCCAGAACAAATTATATTACTCAAATTACAATTTTTGAATTGGCATTCTATTAATTTTGAATTTTTGAAACTTGTATTACTAAAATCAATTGACTCAAACTCACAACCAATAAATTCAGAATTCTCACATTTATCAAACTCTTTAAATTCATCTTTTATAAAAGTTTCATCTTCAAAGTAATTCATTCTAACCTATTTCCAAGGAGGCTGTTCTCCTAATAAATCATCCACATTAAAATCTAAACTTTTCAATCTCTTTCTTTCTAGTTTTAAATATGTAATTTGATCTTTTATCGCTCTATCATTTGGATTAGTACTAGGTTTAGTAAGACACTTTGAGCTTGGAGAATAGGCCAGTGAATGACATAGTGAAAACCTTGCATTTTTTATCTCTGGCACTTGTCTTAAAGTCCACTCTTTAATTGTTAATGGCCTAGTATTCTCAATAGATGGATCAATTACATAAACATCTTTTCCTGCTCTAACAGTTGGAACAACGTGATACCACCATCTTACTTCTCCGCGAGGATTAAAATCTGTTTGTACTTTTAAATTTCCAAAAATAAATAGTTTTTTCGGCAGTGGTAATTTCCACTTTTCAAAAGATTTGACCATTAAAGCTGCTCTTGCAAAACAGCCATCATCTGGATACATCCACGATAATCTTCTCGACTTTTTTTCAAACTCAGGGTCTTTCATTGGTTTCATATCTCTAAGTTTCAAGTATAGTTTATTTATATTTTCTAAAGTTTCATAATTAGGAACTGATTTAAAATCTATATTTGCTAATTCAACTTTTGTATTTTCAGCACTTGTTTTTAAATTTTTCTTTTTATAATTTTTGCCAAATGACCTGAACTTAGCTTCAGAATAGGTTTCTCCAACTTTTCTTTTAGCAAATTGAGCAAATAAATTTTGGGAAGTTAATAAACCTAGAATAAAAAATAAGAGCATTAAAATCTTCATGATAGCCTCTCAATAATTGTTTTATTA
>CAXHCD010000049.1:0-25277 GCA_964015265.1 uncultured Oligoflexia bacterium | reverse complement strand
TATTTAGTCTCTGTAAACGTTTGGATCGTCATCAATCTCTGGATGTGGAATAGGTTGTCTATTTTCATCCATTTCTCTTTTTCTCGGATTAGAGATTTTAAAATTCTCTTCCATGTACTCAGTAGCTGAATCAAAAGATTCTTTTGTAATACTATCTTCAGGATAATCAAGTGGTTTACCTTCTTTCTTGAACTTATTGATAATTGAGATTTTAAAATCTCTCCAAGCTCTTACAGGCGAAGCAAAAAAGATTTTCTTAAGAACTCCTAACCCAGGAGTTTCAAAAGTTGGCTCTTTTAATAGAGTTTTAGCTGTAAAAGTTTTCTTAAATTTAACAATTGATCTTAAATCATCTACCGCCGCACCAAATCTTAATGTAAATACATGAGCAGTTGCGTCAAGGAATCCATTAATTTTTCCTTTTGCTCTTTTTAATGCACTTACAAACTCATTTTGATTTAAGTAAGTATTGTAGATGTTTCTTACCAGAAGAGAATCGTGAACCATTACAATATGTAATCTTGCTGGAAGCATAAATGAATCATTAACGAAAGGAAGCTCTTCTTGTCCTTCACCTTTTTTGATATATAGCCTTGGAGAAGTTGAATAACTCGCACCTTTTTTAACAGCACGCTTATCAATCATATGGTGAATCATATTAACAAATATACTTTCAAATTCTTGTTGAGCACCTTTAACAGAAAACTCTGATTCTAAAAGTTCATTTATATTTGCAATAAAGTAGTCAAATTCATATTGAGCAGTTTTACCCATAAAAAATCTTTTTAATGGAGACATTTTTTCTTTTAGTTCAGGTCTGTATTCAAAAACATCTTCTAATGTAACTCGTTTTAAATGTCTTTCACCTCTACTTCTAGTTCCTGTTAGAGCAAGGTGTTCAACCTTCATTTCAGTAATTGCGTGGTGTAACTCTTTTATAAAATCTTCAGCACTAAACCCAAATGCTTTCATTGATTTAATCATATTCTTATAAGTCATTTCATCAATGAACCCTATTGCTGGTGCCCATTTATAATCAGCTCTAAATAATGGAGTGTAGTTATCTTTTCCAAATAAAGCGCCTAGTCTAACTTTCCACCAAGGTTTAGATAGGTTAGTTACTTCAAAGTACTCTTTAGTAAGTTTATAGATTTTAGAATCTCTAATAATTTCACCTTTAGGACCTTTTAGTTTTTCAGTTTTTTTGTAAAAGTCATCGATTAATATTTGACCTGCTTGGTGCAATGTCTTTCTCGCTTCCCAAACTTCATCTTGTAATGCCTTATCACCACTTTCTTTGGCAAATTTTAAATATTCTTTGTATTGAAAATCTACCCAAACATATTGAGCAAGTACTTCGGCCTTTTCAAGGTCAAAACCTTTGATGTGAAATCTTTCAAAGTTTGTTACACCACCTCTAACTCTATGTAGAACTCTTAATGCTCTTTCATTAAGCTCTTCCTTAGATAGACTCTTATCATTAAGGTCGATATTAATTTTAGTGGCCTTAGAAACCATATCTCTTTGAAAATCATGTAAGTAGATTTTATTATTATTTTCAGCATCTGCTATTACATCATATTCAACTTTTTTAACTTCAGAAGCATCTACTTCCTTATTTACATATTTTTGAACAAATCTAAGGTTATCTATATATAGTTCTAGATGATCAGGAGAAATCCCTCTTACTAATTCTAACTCTATTCCATTAGCTTCTGCGCCGGCATTTGTATAAAGATCATATGCCTTTTGAGAAATTGGAACCATAGAATTTGTATCTTCTCTGTACACATGTCTAATACCTCTTGGATTAACAAAGAAACCATCTCTCATCATTACAAATGGTGTACCACCAATTATAAATTCTTTTTCAGCAGTTTCTGGTAATAACTCATCACCTTGCTGTAAATACTTATCTCTTATTGGTTTTAAATCTTCAGGAACTTCAGCAGACATCCAAATTCTTGATACTGGAGTATCTTTTTTATTTATTTTATATGCGTGAGGAGCTTCTTTTAGCCATTTAGCATTTTCATGGTCTTTAAGAGCTTGTTCATAATTATTAACACCTCTAAGTACAGCTTCTCTTACTTTATCAACATAACTTGAAATCTTTAGATCAGCGTTACTTCTTTCGAGTGGGTAATTTATATCAAAATCATTTTCTAAAAAGTGTGGAGGACTAACATCATACTTTTGCAAAATTCTGTCAGCTAATAATTTTGTTGTTCTACCGTTAACATCATAATAAGGGTGAATTGATATTAATTTATACTGAATGTGGGCCCACAGTTCAATCGGGTCAAGTACATCTTCAGGATAATCTTCTAATTCTCCCGACATAACTTTTGCATGAGCAATATCAGTTTTTGCCATTTCTTCATTAGCAAAATTCATTAATTTATTTAAAAGTTCTTCTACTCTTGCACCTTTTGGATAATTGATGAATCCATATCTATAACCTTCTGGCACTTCAACTTCTTTTCCAATCAGTCTATGAAATACAGTTGGATAAAATGGAGTTTCAATGAATCCAACTTGTTCACCAGCAGCATTAACTCCTAAATATTCATTTTTCATATATGTTTGGTATGTACTCTCTTTTACAAGTTCACTAGTACCTCTAACTCTATCAACAAGACCACCAAGTCTTCCTTTAGCGTTTCTTAAAGCTCCAGCTGCTTTCCACCACATTTCTTGTCTATTTGGATATAATTTTTGTAAGATTTTAGAAAATTTTCCAATATCATTTATCGCAGATCTTCTATTAAGTTCTGTTAATAATTCTACTGAAAATTCAAATTTTTCGTCTGGTATTTCTTCTAACCAAGTTCTTGCATTTGACCAACCCTTATAACTATCTTTTCCATATATTTCTACTGGATTAGTAGCTCCTCTTTCTAATTGAGTAAGAATTTCAATATTTCTATTATGGTGTGGAGTACTCATCCAAAGCTGCCATCTAACTTTCTTGGCAATTTTTCCATATCTTTTAATTAAGGCAGGTGTAGATAAATTTCTGTTATAAACTTGGGCCTGTACTTGTTTTTCAAGCTCTATATCGACAAGAGCACTTAATTGATCTTTATTTAAAGGTGTTAATTCAGATTCAAGGTCTTTAATTTGTTCTTCCAGAGCTTGAACAACAGCTCTACCTTCAGCTATTTTCTTTCTCTTTTCAGCGATACTCTCATTAATTTTAGCTATCTCTTCTTCACTAAGTGTCTTAGGTTCTTCTGTTTTCTTCCAGAACATTAATTTATCAGTTAGTTGCTTCAAAGTAGAAGGTCTTTTGCTTTTATCCTCACTTAACTTTTGTTCCATTTTAGTAACTTGAGAAACCATCTTTTTAATTTTAGGGCCATCTTTTTGTTGAATTTTAGCTAGCTTAGCTTTAGCAGATTCAATATTCTTTTCTACTTGTCTTAACCTTACCATCTCTGTGGCCGACATGAACTCTTTATTTAATTCATCTAGCTCATTTTCAAGAGCTTTAAATTCAGTTGATTGATTAGTATCTTTTCCTTCTTTTTTAAGTTGTTTTGCTAACTTAGATATTTCCTTCTTTTTATCTTTGATTTGAGATTTAATTTCTCTTTCTTTTGACTTTGTTGCTTGATCTTTTCCTCTTGAAAGTAAAGTTTCATACTCTGCTTGTTTTTGTAATAGTACTGGATCTTCATAGTTGATTGTTTCACGAATTCTTTCTAATCTTTTATTGATCGTATAATCATCTTCTACGTTGACAATTTTTTTCAAATTATCATCCATATTTGTACTATAAGTTTTTGCAGTATAAAGGTCCGTTAAAATTCTAATACAGGCACCTTTAAAAGTTTTACCACCAGAGTTTTCAACCCAGTCATTATAATCTTTTGCCTGAGTGTTCATTGAAATAAAAATAATTAAAAATAAGAAGAAATTCCTAGGATTCATAAGTAGTCCTCATTAACGTTTTCGTTTTTATTAAATATTGTCAAAAATAATATCACCTCATGGGCTGCAACTTGGAGGCCAATGTATTTGCTACATATTTGTTTTATTATTAGTCACTTATAGATAGTTGATTTTTTAAGAAGTGTTTAATTTATTGACAGGTGTTCGAGCTAGTTAAAGGCAAAATTAATAGAGAATACAGATATTTCTTGGAGAGATATTTTCATCGAATAGTTCCATAATTCTAGGCTCTTTTCCATTTTCTTCCAAGAATATTGCTCGATCAAATAATATATAGTGCTCAATTAATCTTCCAAACTTCCATCTAATAATATTAGCTAGTAAGCATTTTTCAAGTAATCCACTTTCAGATATTTCATTGTAAAAACTTTCAATTTGATTTTCATTTAAAGTGTGTGAAATTTTAAGGGTGTCTAATTTATCCAATACATAATTAGAAAATGATCCATTATAAAGCTCAGTTGTTCCATCTCCAACAGCACAAAACTCTTTAGTACCTAGTAAATGATAAAGTAATAAATGTAGTCCAAAACGGTAGTATTTTACTCTTTTTTTAAATAAAAAGTCTTCAAAGGAAAATGTAGAGTGTGATCGAGTTGCTAAGCTTAATGTATGTGGATGAAAGTTTAATCCATTTCTAATCGCATAATTTGAAATATTTATATCATTTTTTTCATGAAGCTTCATATAGCAACATCCAAAATTTAACATTCCAGCAACATTATATTTTATAGAATTTTTTAGATGTATGTTAGCTAGAGGGCCACATGTATGTAGACCGATACTGAATGCACGATCATTGAAGACATTATTTGGATTAGCTATTTCCGAAAAATTATGGTTTATAAAACTTAATAATGAGTTATCTTTGTTTTTTTCTTTCCCAATACTTTGGAAGCTAGAGTCTCTATCAATCGAATATGTCTTTTTGTTAAGATTCATACTCAATTTTCTAGCTAAATGACCTACGCCTCCACCTATATCTACTATCGTTTCAAATTCTGATAAATTGTTATCATTTTTAAGTAAACCAAGAATTTGTAAGATTTCATGGCGCTTTTTTGCTTTAACTTTGTGAAAATTCTTTAATGGTATATTTGGTATTTTATATTTAGCTTTTGGGAGTTCTGATAACTTCCAAATCTCTTTGAATATTTTATTTAGATCAGAATTTAATAAATTAAAGTCACTGGCAGAATCAACTTGCCATAATTGCTTATCGCTTAATGATTTTAAATCTTCTAACCACTCATCTTTGTAGTTGTCTAAAGAGTTTGGGTAAAAATTGATAATTTCATTATTCCAAATCCCTTCATAAGGCCTTAAAAAATTAACGATTTTTAAAAAATGATCTTTATTACTCATGGCACAAGATATATCATAAGTTTATATGCTATTAAAATTAAAAGATTTAAAATCTAAAAAAATTGTTGTGTTTGGGACAGGTATTTCAAATATTTCCTTAATGAAATATTTAGACTTCAACAATGTAGACTATACTGTTGTAGGAAATGATGTTTCTTTTCCAAAACTTATTAAACAAGATAGTGCTAAAGATATACTTCAATCTTGCGACGTTATTTTTCTATCTCCAGGAATAGATAAAAATATAGATATTTTAAAAAACTATAATGACAAAATTACTAATGAAATTGAATTGGCCTTCCAAAACACGAATTTACCAATTTTTTCTATTACAGGAACAAATGGAAAAACCACTTGTGTTACAATGTTAGGGAAGTTGTTAGAAGAGATTGGATATGTTCCATTCGTAGGTGGGAATATTGGCCGTCCATTTTGCGATATTCTTTTAGATAAAAAAAAATATGATTGTATCGTTCTTGAGTTGTCTTCATTTCAATTAGAGTCGTTATTTACTTTTAAAAGCTTGGCCGCAGCTATTTTAAATATTAGCTTTCATCACGGTGAAAGATATAAAAGTCTAGATGACTATGCAAAAGCTAAATCACATATTTTTGATAGATGTGATTTTAAAATTCAAAATTTAGATGTTAATAATAATTTAGATTACTCAAGAATGAAGCTTAGAGGCGAGCATAATAAAATCAATTTTTCATATGTCTATGCACTCGCAACTAAATTTACAAATTCTCTTTCAGTAGATTTTATGAATAAATTTATTCAAAGTTTTAAAGGAGTCGAACATCGCCTAGAATACGTATCCGAAGGCTTTTATAATGATGCGAAAAGTACAAATATTGATTCAACTATAAAAGCGTTAGAAAGTTTTGATAAACCTGTAAATTTAATTATGGGTGGTAAGTTGAGAGGAAGAGGGGATTCAATAAGTTTACACATTAATTTTTTGCGATCGAAGGTTAAAAGATTAATTCTCATAGGTGAGAGTGCAAAGTTATTAAGTGAAGAAATTGATTTTGACCATGAGGTATATAATAGTTTAGATGATATAAATTTTTCAACATTTGAAGGTGACGTTCTTTATTCGCCAGCATATCCATCCTTTGATCAATACAATAATTATAAAGAAAGAGGGGAGCATTTTAAAAGATTAGTTAAATAGAAACTTTAATTGAGGCAGACTTTTTATTATTTTTATTGTCACGCATTTGATCTGCAACTGAAATTTTAATCAGAAAAACAGTTAGTATAAACACGACAATTTTTATTCCTAATTTCATATAACTCTCAATAAGTATTTTAGAATCTAAACCTTATTTCGGCATGTTAGAGAAAAACTTTAGAAAAATATTTCACTTTTTTCTAGGCCTAATTTTTTTTAACCTCAATGATTTTAAAAAGTTAACGATAAGTATTTAAAATTATTATGAAACACGATGACAGATGCTCAATATTACTGATTGATTCAAACCTAGTTTATAGGAAGTCACTTACATTTATATTTCAGTCAGAGTTTAATTTTCAGGTTGTTGAAAGAGATAATTTTTTTGATCTTCAAAATATGCCCCAAGAAAAAAAAGACCAGTTCACTTTAATTGTGTTTGAAGTAGAGCAATCGATTAGTGAAACACAAAAAGTTAATTCACTTTTACGAGAGAATTTTTTAAATGCAAATATAATAGGTATTTCAAACGATTTAATCGAAAGCGATATTACTGATGATGTATATAAAAGAAGTGAGTATCTTAAAGAAGCACAAGAATTTGTAAAAGAGTTTTATGAAATTGATCAGACAGTAGAACCAAAAGAGTTTACAGAAATTAAATTTGATACTTTATCAATTTTTGAATCAATTTCTTTTGATATGTTTATTCAATTAAAATCTCTTCGTTATATCAAGCTTTATAAAAGTGGTGATAAAATTACAAATGACGATGTAAAGAAATATCAAAAAAAGGGCGTCGTATGCCTTTATATTAAAAAACCAACATATTTGTGGATATTAAAAGTCATTAATGAACATTCTGAAGAAATCTCACAAGGAAATGCAATAGATGCTAATTATGAGCTCCAAGAAGAAATAGAACAAGAAAGTGCTAGTATTGAAGAAGTTGAGAACGAAGGTCTAACTCCCAATATTGAAGAGGGGCCATTCAAAATGGAGAAGACGATAGTTCAAAAAGTTCATGCAAAAATGGATAAAACTTTAAAGCATATGAAAAAAAATAGAGACATTGCTAAACTTTTGAAAAAAATGAATGTTTCTAGAGATGAAGATAGGTATTATCAAAATAGAATTAAATTATGTTTAAATATATCTAGTTCTTTAGCAAAAGTATTAGGATGGGATAGTGATGCTTCATTAGAAAAATTAATTTATGTAATTTATCTTCACGACATATGTTTAATGAAAAGAACTGACTTAGCAAAGATCTTTTATAAGGTAGAGCTTGAGGTCTTAGATTTAGATTTAGCTGAAAAAGAATTAGTATTAAACCACGCTTCTATTGCTGCCAATTTAGCAAAAAATGATCACCATGCTCCACCAGAAGCTGATATTATTATTGCTCAACATCACGAATTACCGGATGGAAATGGTTTTCCCGATGGAATAAATGGTACAAGGGTAAAGCCTTATGCTGCTATATTATGTATTACAATTCATTTTGCTCAATATATTTTAGACAATCCTAATTGGGATCTTAAGAACTATGTTGCTGCCAATAAAAATAAATTTAGAGGAGGCACTTTCACAAAAGTTTTTAATGCTTTAACTAAGTTGCAGTTAAAATGAAAAATTTAATTTCTCTCTAACCTTTTTAGGTAATTCTGGTAAAGAAGATCTTGGAATTAAAAAAGTCGATAAGTTAAAAAAATCTAAAAATATTCTATTATTAGATGTAGTGCTCTTAAGATATTCGTGACCACTTGAACCTCCTGTGCCAATTTTTGTCCCTAGCATTCTATGGGCAAGTAGAGCATGACGATGTCTCCAATTGGTAAAGTTTTCATCAATATCGATTAGATTTTGGATTAATTTATAAGGAGCATTTAAAGCAGGTTCATCACGATAAAGTGAGATAAATAAAGCAGATAGGAATGCTTTTTGCGATAATTTAACTACATTGCTTTCTTTTAATTCTGCAAATAAACCTTCATCTAAAATAGAATTAAAACTTTGTTCTGTTACATCTAGTTCAATTAGCTGTTTTTGTTTTTCACCATCTGTTAATTGAGTTCTGTTGTTCACTATTTCTCTATCTGTGATAAGCATACTTTCAACTGCTTCTTTGTATAACTTCCAAAATTTAAATTCACCAAACTCTAAAAAAGGAAGTCTCTCCAACCATTTTTCAAGAAAATCTAAAAGAGAAGGTGAGCCTTCAACTGCTAGCAAGTATTTTTTATCATCTTCAGATAGTCTGTTTATAAAACTACTTTGATCAAATTGAACCCTCTGATTCATCCGTAGGCCAAGTTTTATTTCAATAGATCTAAACTGAATGCTTTGAAAGCCTGAAGCAGGCACTAAATAGTCTCTAAAATCTAAAAAATCGAGAGGAGTCATAGTCTCAATAACAGAAAATTGCTCTTGTAAAACTCGTTGAATCTCAATGATTCTACCGAGTCTCTGATTAATTGTTCCCATTTCTCTTTCTTCAACTTTCTCTTGAGAAAAAATTGATAATATAGAGTTTAGTTCATGAAGTATTTGTTTAAACCAGAGCTCATAGACTTGATGAACAATGATGAATAATGTTTCATCATGGGCCTTTTTTCCATACTCTGCACTTTTTAATTGTTGCGCATTGAGAATTTTGTCTAATTCTAGATAGTCGCCGTAATATACCGGCTCGTCATTTCTTTGCATGAATTAGTTTTACGTTATTTCCAGTTAAATTTCTAGTTTTTAGATGAAGTTTATATTTTAGAGTCTATAAAATATGATTCATATCAGTTATAGTAGAATCAAGAAATGACACGGAGCAAATATGAGTTTCAGTTTAAGTTTAAATGAAATAGAACAAAACATTTTAAAATTAAAAAAGATTATGAATGCACAAAATTTAGATGCATTTTATGTATCAAGTTATGATGAATTTTTAAATGAGTATGTCCCTCGTGAGGAATGTTATAGATATTATTTTACTGGTTTTACAGGATCAGTTGCTGAAATTTTAGTGCCTAAGTCTGGAAGGGTTTTATTATTTGTAGATGGAAGATACCATGAACAAGCAGACTTAGAAATTGATGATAAATTGGTAGAAGTTGTAAAATGTAATCACAGTATTTTACCTTTTGAAGACTTATTAAGTAAAATTCAGATGCTTGGTTATAAGAAGATTGGTGCCTTTGGAAATAGAAGTTTAAAAACGGATATAGACTCAATAAATAAATTTAGTGTTATTGAATTTATTGATTCATCTTCAATTGATATTGATTTTAGCTCATACAATTCAAAATCAAAAATAAGAAATGTTGAAGGATGTACTAAAGAAATTAAAGAATTCAATGATAAAGCTTTTTTCACAAGTAAACTAGATTCAATTGCATGGGCCACAGGTCTTCGGGGATTTCAATTACCTTTTCAAGCAACATTTAAAGCAAAGATGTTATATCAAAATGGTAAAGCAATTTTATTAGTTCCAAACTTAGAGCTGGTTGAACAAAATGTTTTAAATAGAACTGATTTAGAGTTTATTGAAAGTGAAGCAACTGACTCGAAATTACTAGTATCTAAGTTAATAAGTGATGAATTATATATAAATGAAGATGAAGTTAGTGCTCTTGATTATTCAAATTTTTCAAATGAAAAAAAAGTCATTCATCATGACGGTCTTACAAATTTTCAGGCCAATAAAAACCAACAGGAAATAGAATGTATTGAAAGAGCGTTTTTTAAATCTGACAAAATAATTTTTAATTCCCTATGTGAAGTTCTTGAAAAAGATGAAAACTTCACAGAAAAAGACTTTTTTAATCTCGTTAATAAAAATTATGAAAAAGCAGGGGCCCTTAGTTTAAGTTTTAATACAATATCTTCAATTGGGTCTAACTCAAGTATTATTCACTTTTCTAGTCCAAGTGAAGAGGTAAAATTAAAAGACAGTGAGTTGATTTTATTAGATTCTGGAGCTTTGTATGAAACTGGCTTTGCAACTGATACAACGAGAGTTGTAATAAAAGGTCAAGCAAAGGACTGGCAAAAAGAAATTTACACTTTAACATTAAAATCTTTAATAAGTGCATTTATCAATGATTTTCCTAAAGGCATTTCAGGAAAAGAAATAGATGAAATTATAAGAAGGCCAATTAAAGCTAAAGGGTATGATTATGCTCATGGTACAGGTCATGGTGTTGGAATAAATGTTCATGAAGGTGGATACTCTATAACGCCAAGATCTACAATTATTTTACAAAAAAATAGAATAGGTTCGATTGAACCTGGTATCTATTTACCTGGAAAAGGCGGAGTTAGACTAGAAAATATTGTAAAAGTTGAAGAAGTAAATGAAAAATTAAGACTGATTCCAATTGTATATATTGGTTTTTTCCCTGAGTTAATTAAAGTTGAAGACTTAACAAGTGAAGAGAAATCATATTTAAAAGATTATGAAACGATATGCCAATCTAGAGGTACTGGGTTTGGCCTATTAAATTATCTTTAAGTATTTTTTTTAACTTTTAGGCTTATTTTTATAAAGCTAGATGCTAATAACCACGATAAACAAAAGAATAAAATGTTTTGACCAGTCCCATTTTTTGAATTCTTATTTGCTACGTCAATAACAGTTCCACAACCAAAAGGTTGATCTTGCGGATATAAGTAAGCGGCTCCATCTATATCATCTTCACCTAATGATCTTCTTTGCGGAACTGTTTGAAAATACATTAATGAATCATTAACAGGTGAGTGACCAAGGCCAATAGCATGACCAATTTCGTGAGCTATAACAGCTGTCATTTCATCTCTCGTTTTATTTGCAAACTGAGATCCACTTCTATCGTTTATTAATAAAAGTGCTCCTTGTATTTTCTTTCCATCTAAATTATTTGGAACAGTGACTGCCAAAATTCTTGAATCAGAAAAATCTGTTGAATTATTATTGCACGAAATAGTAATTCCACTGCTGACTATTAAAGCAGTCGTTGGAGTACAATTAGTTGAAGCTTGGCAAATTGGTTGTGTATAAAAGTCTGAACTTGTTTCAACTACATTTCCTATTTTTAATTTTAAGTTACTTGTTGGGGCCCTATTCCAATAGTCTTCAATGGCCTGTTTTGCCATATCTAAAATTTCATCATTAGTCACACCGATATTATTACATGATTGATTTCCAACATTTACAATTATTTCTTCAGTCTCAAAGGCCGCGGCATTAGTAGTACTAAGAGTAAAAGCATTTGAATTAGTTGAATATAGAAAAATAAGACTAATTAAAATTTGAACCATTTTTTCACCTTGAAATGATAATTTGCTGATAGAAATAAGCTAAAGGCCCTGGCCTCAGAATCACCTAAATTATAGGTTAGTGTATCGAACCTTAAAGAGAAATCCCTTCCAAAGTAATATTCTGTACCAAGAACTGTTACCAGGTTTTGCGAAGTTGAAGAACCATTAGGGAGAGGAAAATCAATGGTGTCAGTACCATTGCCTAGAGATTGACTTCCTCCATCTGCGCTCAACTTGGTAAAATATAGTCCTAGACCGCCTTTTAAAATAAGTTTTTGGTGTTTTTGAAAATATAGCGGATATCCTAGAAGCAAATTGGTATAAAAAGTAAACCTTCTAATATTTTCATCTCTACCAGATTTTGGAATTGTGAAACCAAGATCAGTACTTATAATAAATTTTTCTTTGAAGAAATAATTATCATAAAACAAGAAGACAGGCTCTATATCAAGGAATCTTTTCCCTCCGCTATCGTCATCTTGAATTTTATTTATAAATTGAGATAGATTGCCAATTCCAAAAGCAAAGTCATTTCTAGGTTTGAATTGTTTTTTTACTTTGGCCCTTAATTTTGTTTTTTTCTTGGATTTATTATTTTGCTTTTTAAATTTAGCTACACCTTTTTTATTGGTGCTTTTCTGCGCATATCCACTTGGAAGAACAATCATTGACAATAATATTAAAACAAAAATCTTTTTCATTATTTATTCGTTAGGGTCAATTATTTTTTAGACCACTTGTACTAAATTAGCCTATAATTATCACGGCCTTCCAATACTTTGGCAAAATAAAAACAAATATAAATAAAGGGTTCATAATGTTTGAAAATTTTAAAGTACCAAAAGAGCTTAAGCCTTCTGATCCAAGATTTGGAGCAGGTCCTTCATTAGTGCCTGTTGAGTTCTTAAAAAGACTTGAGCAAACTGGTCATGAATACATGGGAACAAGTCATAGAAAACCTGCTGTCAAAAACGTAGTTAAATCCATTCAAGATGGATTAAAATCATACTTTGACACTCCTGACGATTACCAAGTTCTCTTGGGTAATGGTGGGGCGACTTTGCTGTTTGATATGATTGGCCTTGGAATGGTTGAAAAGCAATCTTCTCATTTTACTTGTGGAGAGTTTTCCGGGAAATGGTTTAAGGCCCATAACAAAATTCCGTGGATTAAGGCCATTGAACATTCAGTCGATTTTGGACAAGGTATAATTGCTCACAATAATGAAGGTTCAGATGTAATTTGTACAACTTTAAATGAAACTTCAACTGGAGTTATTGTTCCTGAATTTCCAGAGGTTGATGATAAAACAATTTTGGCAGTAGATGCAACAAGCGGTGGGGGACAAGTTCCATGTGATTTATCTCAAGTTGATTGTTATTACTTCTCTCCTCAAAAAGTTTTTGCGTCAGATGGTGGGCTTTGGATTGCAATAATGTCCCCGAAGGCGATTGATAGAGTATTAAAAATTGCTGATGATAAAAGTAGATATATTCCAGATATTATGAGTTGGAAGACTGCTGTTGATAATGGACTAAAAAATCAAACTTATAATACACCTGCTCTTGCCACTTTATTTTTTCTTGATCAACAAATTAAAAGTATGAATTTAATTGGTTATGAGAAAATAAAAAATGAATCATGGGAGAAAGCTAATCACTTATATGAATGGGCCGAAAGTAAAGAATATTTAGAACCATATGTTCAAGAACAGAAATTTCGTTCGAATGCTGTGGCCACAATTAATGTTGATGATAAATATCCTGTATCTGAATTATTAAATGTGCTTAGTGCGCAAGGGGCAGTATATAACATAGATGCCTATAGGAAGTTGGGAAAAAACCAATTTAGAATTGGATTGTTTCACAATATTAAATTGGAAGATCTTAAAAAGTTAACTCAATTATTATCGCTAGCGATTGAGAAACAATAATTAATCTAACACAAGTAGATAATTTGAATATATCTACTTGTGCTTGTACTTTATATTAAAATATATAGCGCCATCTGTATCATAATTATTTACTTTAATCCCAAAGTCATATTTTAGTTCTGAGTCAATTGAAATATTAAATGATGAGTTTCCACCAATGGCAAATTCGTTACTTGGTGTGAAATCATAGCCTTCTGAAGGTATCGTTTTAGATATGGATTCAAAGTATTTAACATAAAGGGCCGAATCACTTCCTAAAGAGTTGGATTCATAAAATTTTTGCTTCATTAAACTTTGTGATCTAAATCCCTCTCGATCAATAACTGAAAAGCTCGAATTACCTCTATAATCTTTTGTGATTTTATAATCAGCTCCTACAGTATAAAGTTGATAAGTTTCATGTAGCCCAAGCGTATCTATGTTTCTAACATCATCTAGGCCTAGAGTACCATTTGATCTATAACTCATATAAGGAATAAAATCTTTTGATGCTGTGATTTTTCCATCAAACCCTACACTGTATTGGGCGAGGCCATCAACAGTATTTCCAGATTTCCCGGAACTATCTTTATTATAAATAAGTGCAAATTCAGTGTTAAGATCTGTATGTAACCTTAGTTCAAAATTATCATTACTTATTAAGTCTTCTGATTCAAAACTTAGCAAGGATCGACCATAAATTAATCTACCGTCAGTACCAACAAATTCACCTTGACTATAATATTCCATTATACTTGTTGCAATATCTGCTCTAAGTATGCCTATGGTCGTATTAAGATTGAAAGTATGTGATACAAAAAGACCTTGGACATCTTCATTTGTGGATGTTCTTCCTTTATAAAGTCCGGCCCTAACACCAGATTCAAAACTATAGATTGCTCTAATTATTTTTACGTCATGATGAGATTTTGTCGGATCTACCCATTTAGGGTCTTGATCTGTAACGAATGATAAAACTTCTCCTAATGGAGTTTTTATATCAGCAATCGCCTTTCCATTTTGGTCGTTTATTTTATAATTAATTCCTGTAGCTGGTTGATTTGTATTCTGTGTGAATTTAAAGCTACCAGTGTTCTTATCGTTTACAGTTACTATTCCATAATTGAATTTTATTATTCTTTCAGGATTTTGAGAGTCTATACAGGCCAGAGTTGTATGAAGATCAGAGTTCATTGCAAAACTGATATTATAGCATTTTACTCCCATCTTCCCTAAAAATTCACCCATAGCATAATGTATATCTCGGCAAACACCTGCATCTAAGTTTGGATTATTTATGGCCGCTACTATTTCATCAAAGTCAACGACACCTTTTGATTTAGAACTTCCTAAGTCAGTTCTTTCATTGTCATAATTTGCGGCCATTATCTTTCCGAAGTTACTTGCAATTGCAATGGCCTCTTCGAAATCTAGAACTTGTGATGCGAGTTGAATGTTTTGATCGCGAATTTCTTTATCAGTTTCAAAAATAATATTATTATAGAAATGTTTTGCTCTCGAATTATCTTCTAAATAATACCAATCTTTGTACTCAGAATGTGTTTCAACTATTTCTTGTCCTGGAGAATAGTTAGTTTCTAGTTCCCAATCTCCAAATGATGGAAAGCTAACCAATAACATTAGTAGTGTAATATAGTTCATATTTTTACCCTTTCAAAAAACATTTTAATTATAGGGTACAAATTGAAATATAAAGATATTTTGAAAAAGAGTTAAAAGCTGTTTAAATTTTAAACATTATTTTTCATATTTCTTTAAAAAATCATGCTTAAACTCTAGAAAACGATCTTCTAAAATTGCCTTTCGCGCATTTTCGGCCATCATTTTATAAAATGCAATATTATGAGTTGTAGTCAAAATCGCACCTAAAATTTCATTTGAGTCAAAAAGGTGTTTTACATAAGATCTAGTAAAATTTGTACATGTATAACAATTACAGTTTGGTTCAACAGGGTAGAAATCTCGCCTATAGTTCTTATGGCGAATTCTAATCTTTCCTCTATTGGTGAAAAGAGTACCGCCTCTAGCAAATTTTGTAGGAATGATACAGTCACTCATATCAATTCCATGTTCCCAAATCATTAAAAGGTCTTCAGGATTTCCTACTCCCATGACATACCTAGGTTTATCCTTAGGCATTAATGGAGCGGTATAAGATACAATTTTTTCCATTAATTCAGGACCTTCACCAACTGATACTCCACCAATAGCATAACCAGGTAGATCTCTAGAACAAACTTCATCTACACATTTTGATCGATATTCATCATATGTTGATCCTTGGATAATCCCAAAAAGTGCTTGCTTAGGATTGTTCCAAGACTCAATACATCTATCGAGCCATCTATGAGTTCTATCTATTGATGTTTTTGTATAATCTTTAGTTGCTGGATATGGAATACATTCATCAAAGGCCATCATAATATCGGAGCCTAAATTTTGTTGTATTTCAATTGAGGACTCTGGTGATAGTAAGACTGATTTACCTTTAGTGTCTTTAAATTCAGCACCTTCCTCCTTAATACTTTTCTTTTGTAATGAAAATACTTGAAACCCACCTGAATCAGTTAAGATAGGTCTATTCCATCCCATATACTTATGTAGTCCACCGGCTTTTTTAATTAAGTCAGAACCTGGAGATAAGTGTAAATGATACGTGTTTGATAGGATAATCTTAGTATCCATATCTTCAAGGGCCTTAGGTTGAAGTGCCTTAATTGCACCATGTGTTCCTACTGGCATGAAAACAGGTGTAGGTATTACTCCATGTGGAGTGATAATCTCACCGGCCCTAGCACCACTATTCTTGTCAACATGAACAACTTTAAATTTGAAGTGTTCTTTTACTAAGTCTTGGATTTTACTCATGGCATATGAATACGCTTAAAATATGATTATCGCAAGTAATGATGTGAAATGTATTAATATTTATAGAGTAGGTAATAACTTAAGCTGATAAGCGGCCAGTTCACTTAATTTTTTATTGTTTGAACCAGTGAGTGCTGAATATTGAGATCTTATATTTCTAATATAATTTGAAAGTTCTGGATTATTTGGATTTTGAGAAAGTTGATCTATTCTAAATAAAGTATCTTTAAATTCATCTCCAATATCAACTTTGTTAACTTTTTTAGAGGTAAAATTTAGGAGAAAGTGCTCTTCAAACATCTTTGTTAAGTTTTTTGAATTGTTGTCGTAATATATTTCATAACTTGGTGATTTGTTATCAAGTGAGAAATACCTTCTCACGATCTTACTACGTCTAATAAACTCCACTGATAAAAAATTTGTTTTACCTTTATAAAGTCTAACTTTACTAATTTTTGTAAGTAGTTTAGGAATGCTCACAGTTCTTTTTGTTCTCATTCCCTCATTTAGAAGATCTTTTAGTATATTTTCACTAAATTTTAAATGTGGCCCAAAGTTAAGGATATATTCATGTATTTGTGAAAAATTTAAGTTAAGACAAATATTTAATAATTTGAATAAATCTTCATTTACCTCTTTGGAATAATCCATAGAGTTTAAGTTTTTTGATAAATTTGGAAAAAACTGCTTAAACAGAGGAAACAAATTTTTATTTTTAGAAATAGTATTGAAAACTTTTATATTAGAAATTTTATTAACGACGATATATGTATTCTTAGTTTTATTTTCAATTAGAATTGATTCCAGTGGCCCGTCTTTATTTAAAAATGGAAGGATATTATAAACATTAGCGATTTTTGTTTTAATATGCGAATTTGAGTTAAATGGCATAGGACCTTCAATTAGCATATCGCTTTCTCTGAGTCTAAGTTTTGGTTGCGGCATCCTATCAGAAAAGTTTTCTTTAGGAACATCAATTTCAGTGAAAGTTGGAATAAAGGTTATAGCGACTAATAAAAAAGGCATTATTAAAATAGGGCCTAGTATTTTGAGTTTATTTGATTTTGAATAATAAGTTGTACCAGATATTACCTCTTTTAATGTTCTCGACTTAATAATCGCTGGTAAGTCAAAAATAAAAAATAAAGGTAAAGTGATTACTCTTATTATATTTAAAACTATTGATTTAATTCTTGAAACAATAAAATTATTTTTATTTGAATAACCGCAAATGATATAACCAATTGGTGTTCCTAATATAAATTGAAGAGCTATGTCTATAAGGATAGCAAATAATATGAAATTCAGTACAAATGAGTAATCTTTTAATATTGTTAGAGCTTCGTTTATATGAGTTTTAAACTCAGGGAGTTGTTTAATTAGAAGGGGGGATAAGCTTGTTAAGTTTGAGGTAAGAAGATCTGAAACAATATTTAATTTTTCAAATGGTATATTTTCAAAATTATATCTAACAACATATGCTATATAGAGAACAAAAATGAAGTTAAAAAATCTAATGAAGAAACCTGGAGGGTCATAGATGCTAGGTCTACTTACTCCTTTATTTTTTCTCTTTTTCTTCATAACTTTCTTATTTTTGAGTATGCTATTTATTTTACGAACTTGAGTGGGTTCATTGAAATCTTTTCGAGGCATTTTACTATGTATTTTGGGCCCGTCTTCTTCATGGTTTTTAGCATTCTTTTTAAAAGAAAATACTGTAGTTAACTTGTCTAATACGGAAGTTTTATTTTTTGTTTTTGGTAAATCAATTCTCTTTTTAGAGTTCTTTTTAGAAATTTTTGAGATTCCATACTTAATTGATGCCATCGTCTTTTCAGCAAATGATGATGCGCCTCCAGCTCCTAAGTCTATTCTGTCACCTTCTTCAGAAATAGCTAACGCTGAATAAGTAGGATCATCATCAGTAGAGACAAACTCTTTAATATAAATTTCCATGTCTCCAAGAGTAATTTTGTCACCTAAATCTATAAAATACATCTTTCCAGTGACAAGTTCCTGACCTTCTAATGAAGCTTTCGTTTTATCAGAGAGATTATTTACAGTTAACATATTATTCTTATCTCTGATTATTAATTGCTTTGGAGAATAGTCAGCATCAAGTATAGTGTAATCGGCTTGACTACTAGAACCAATAATAAATGACTTCTCAAAAGGATACCTTTGAGGAGCTTGATTCTCTAAATGTATTTCAATCGAATATTTACTCATTATTTATATTTAATATTCTCTCAGAAATACTAAAATCTTCAAGTAAACTTTATTTTTTAATGGGAATTTTTTGTCTATTTTCTGTAATTAATTATTTGATATCATTAATTTATCAAACCAAATTTAAAAGAGAGTTATAAATGAAAATTCTTCTAATCTTTTTGACCTTTTCGGTCTCACTAAATGTATTATCTTATGATGTCGTTGGACGATTTAAAACTGTACAAGACAAGTTAGCAACTGATGAGTTATTTAGACCTATTGGTCATGATTTTGTTTTTGAAGTTGGAGCATCTCTTAACGCTGACATAACTGATGTCATTGATGACGCAGAGAAAGCTGCTGACACTCCAGGTTCAGAAAGTGATAAAATTGCAGCAGCAACAACTTTTTTAAGAAAATATGAAAATACTGAACAAAACGTAAGAGTTAATTTTAAGTTAGGGTTTCCTCTTCCTAGTTTTATGGTCGGAAATACAAAATTAAGGCCAAACATCAGGGCAATAGGTGATGTTGGATTTATTTTAGGAATAAGAAAAGACAAAGTTGATTTTTCAAATATTTTAGAATTAGTAGGAAACGAAATTCCACAAGTTGTTAAAAATAAAATTTTAGAATTAGAGCAAGCAGGTTCATTTGTCGCTGGTAATGATATGGTATCAGTAGCATGTACTTCATTAGGTCTTCCTTTAAATACTCCTGCATGTCCTACAGAATATTTAAATAAATACTTTTATCCAGACGAAGATATCCCAAACATTTTTGCTCTTGGTAAGGCCCAAGCAAAAGCGGGGATGTTTAACAATTTTTATAATAAGAAACATGGATTTTTTGGAAAACTAAATGCATATGCCATGGTTAGAGGCGATAGATTAGTGCGTTTATCTCAATATTCAATTTCAAAAGATGGTGAATTTGTTGATCTTGATAAGAAATTTGCAGTTCAGACCTCCCTGGCCCTAGACCTAATTTATGGTCAAAAATTTAGAAATTGGAAAGTTTGGGGTGGAGCTGAGGAATTAAAAGTATTCACTTTGAGTGATAATGAAGATGAAGCAGGTGAGTTAGTTTATGGAAATAAGCCTCTTTTAAGACTTCAAGGAGAAGGTGAATACAACTTTGGAGTAGTAAAATTTGTTCCTTATGCAGGTATCCATAAAAGAAGTGGATATGACTTTGACCAAGGTGTTTATGGCGGATTTAAAGCTTCCCTTGGCTTTTTAGGAGATAGAATTGTTACTTCTTTGAGAGCACAGGTAGACAAAGAGCATATTACTATTGCGCCGCAGTTTAAACTATGGGTAATGCAATTAGATTATTCTTTAAAGGCCCCAATGAGTTCTACAGTTGATAATAATGTAAAAGTTTCAACCATCCATAATGTGAATTTGAGGTTCTTCTTCTAAAATTTGCAAGCTTATGATAGTTTGGGCCCTAAAAAAGGGCCCAAATTTATGAATCAAACAATTGAAAACTTTCTTAAAGAAAATAATTTTAAATCGCTAAATACTCTACAAAAGCAAGTTGTAGGCAAAGTCGATAAAGATGGACAATGGCTAGTAATGGCCCCTACTGGATCTGGAAAAACTCTTGGTTATCTTATTCCATTATTTTCAAGAATCAAAAAAGAAGAGGGAGAAGAAAATAGCTCAAAAGCAATTATCCTTGCTCCTACTAGAGAGCTTGCAAAACAAGTCTTTAACGTAGCAAAAACTCTTTCATATCATATTAAATTAAGGGTTCGAAACCTCGATAAATATAAAAACTTTAGCGATTTAAAGAAATTTGATAGTTGTGACATTCTCGTTACAGTTCCAGGTGTCTTAAATAAATTAATGGCGCTTAAAGGGTTCCATGAATATAACATTAGCTCATATGTTTTAGATGAATTTGACCAGCTCGTTCAGGGGGATTTTTTAGAGTCCTTTAAGAAGTTAGTTAACCTTAATCCAAATAATATTATTTATACTTCTGCAACTGGTACGGCATCAGATGTAGCCTTATTAGAAAGTCTTGTGGAATCAAAAATAAACAAAATATTTGTTGGTAAGGATCAGATAAGTCAAAAAGTAGATACATTTAATGTCTTCTTATCTTTTACTGAAAAAGATGAAGCTTTAAAAAAATTGCTAGATTCTCATTTAAAAGGGAAAGGAATTGTCTTTTTGAATTCAAAAACAAGAGCACAATTATTATTTGAAAGATTAAATGATCCCTCTCGATTTATTTTAATCCATGGCGATCTGACGGCCGAAGCTAGAAGAAAGGCCCAGAAAGAATTTAGTACTACTAAAAAAATATTGATTTCAACTGACATTATGGCCAGAGGCATAGATGTAGCTGCCTTATCTTGGGTGGTTAATTATGATATTCCAAAAAATAGTGAATATTACATCCATAGATGTGGTAGAACTGGAAGAAATGGAATTCATGGACAAGTATACAATTTTGTAAGTGGGAAAGATCAATTACTTGTTCAAAAGATCAATGATCTAATAAGAAGACAGAGTGCTCTGAAATTAAAGTCAATTCCTTTTAAAAAACAAGCACCACTAAATAAGAAAAAAACTAAAGCAAATGCATCAGACTCTAGTAAAAATCCAAAAGCTGCATATAATAGAAAAAAGAAAGTAAAAAGAACTCCTCGCTATAAAAGGAAAAAATGAAGCTTAGCTTTTTTATTTTAATTTTTTTAGTTTTAGTTTCAGCTTGTACTAAAGAATTAAAATACGATAAAACTCAAATGTATAAAATGGGAACAAAAGTTGAACCAACTCTAGAACTTATTTTACCTAAAGACATCAATTCTGGAATTAAATGTAGTGATTATGGAAAAGGTTGCTTAAGTGGAGTCACTGCTAAAGTTCGTCTTGTAGAAATTATTTTGGTTGAGTTTGATACTGAAGAGAATGCCCGTAACGAGGCCCTTAAATTAGATCAGTACTATACGAGAAATTGGCTTTTGGATGATGTAAGGGGCGAGCCTGTTCTAGAGAGCTTTGTTAAACAAGCATTTAATGCAAAAAAGGCCAGTAAGTAATTAAAATAGATTGGACTCTAAAAACATTTTCTCAAAATTATTTAACTTTTCTATCCACTGTACTTTTATTTTTTTTTCTAGTTTTTGATCAAACTCTTCTAATACTTCTTTAAATATTATAATCCATCTTCGTACTTGAGCTTTTTTTATTTGAAGTGGTTTATGAATATTTATCAAATTAAAGCCTTCAGACAAATTTCGATTAGTTTTTCCATACAATTGAATTTCCCAAAAAGCAGAAATTCTAGGTAGGTGAGTGTTAAAGTCGGGAATATGTCTAAAGTGATGACCTATAATTATGTCTGATGTCGCCCTTTCATAGAAGCGGTAAACTATTTGAAATATTAAGTTTTCACTTTCTTTCATGATTAAATTTCTTTTAATTAAAGTAGTCAGGTTTAAAACCGATTAATTATATACAATGAAAATTTTACTTTTTTTATCATTTATTACTTTAAACATAATGGCAGCTGAAATCACTGTCAATGAGCTTGAGTATGGCAATTGCTGGGTTCAAAGCTTAGATGGTCAATTTAAGCTAGTAGATTTTGTAAATAATAAGAATGTGATTCTAAATCAAAGTGAGTTTGAAAATCAAACTGCTTCTGTACATTGTTCAGCTTCTGGGCTCAGACTTGTAATCTCTAAAAATAATATCTGCGAGTGGTTTCAATATGAAGGAAGCTCATGGGAGCTAATGTCTAGCGGGCCAATGATGAAAGAAGATCATGAAGTTTTTTGTCATGGTCGTGTGGAAGGAGAGTTTATTGGTAAAGTAAAAGATGAATCCACGCTTATAAAAATTGAACAAGAAATCGAAAATGTTGAGTATGAAAATGTTTATGGTGAATACTTTAAATTTAAAATTAATGAAATCGATAAAGAAAAATTGACTGAGATAATTGGTGACCTAGATGAAAACGCATTTCAGCACCCAGTAGGAGAGTTTCACCTACTGGGCGAGTTTTAAAATCCGTTTTATACTTTTCTTCCTATTTCCTGGAGTGTCTTTCCGAGCGACTTTGATCTCTTTTGAAAAAAATTATTATTTTCTTCAGACTCCCTCTCTTCCTTGCAGTTAATGCATAATTCGGCAGTAAGTCTGGCCATAAGTCTTTCATAGCCAATTTCTTCTCCGCAATCATCACATAATCCATATGTTCCATTGGTAATGAGATCAAGAGCTTTGTTGATTTTTTTAAGGTAAAATACTTCTCTATTTCTAAAACGTAGCGCTTGAGAAGTTTGAATGTTAACACTGGCTTCGTCGACGACATCACTAAGTTCATTTTTATCAAGACAAAATGAATCGTCCGCAGTTTGCTTGTTTAAGATTTTTTCTTTTTCTGAAAGTAGGCAATCTTTAAGAGTTTCAACTTGTTTTTTGTTTAAATAATTGTTTTCTCTTTCCATAAGAATTGTCTCCCGCTTGTTAAGTGTTTGTGTAAGCAGTAATTAAATGGATAAGAATTCCTTTCTTATTCATTTAAAAAAGTTTTTTTATTGGATAAGAAGATACAGAAGTTGAGCCCAATTTGAAATAACATGATTACTAACAAAAAATAACATCTGATCTTCGTTGTCAGGTAATGAATTCAAGAAGTTAATACTAGATTCGAAGATAATTACTTTGGGGATTACAGTTTTGGCCAATAACTTTCAATAAGGTTTATCAATTCATTGATATTTTTACCATGCTTTGAAAATCTTCTAAAAAGTCCAGGACGCGCTTTAATAATTTCCTCTTTGATTGCAAAACTTTGTCTAGAAGTTGATTCTATAACACGTAGTGACCATTCTATAACTTCTAGGTTTTCATCATTAATTAGTTTCACAAGTTCATCTAAAAAGGTTTTAGGTAACTTCTCTCCATTTCTTTGGTAGTGAGGAATAATCTGATTTAAAACTATTCCTAAATATAAGATTTTAAACTCGCTATTTGTTTCTTCTTCAATTCCTGAAATAAAAATTTCTTCAAATATTTTATGAAAATTAGAGGAAAACTCACATAAACATAAAACTTTTCTAAGTAATTCTTTATTTTTATTTGTTATTGCTTCATCAAAGGCAGATTTTATTTCAAGGTAATGATGTTCTTCAAAAATTTGAAAGGCCCTCTTTTGATCTTTTAAATCACTGATAATTGCATTGAAAGTATTATTAATAAACTCACTCATTTCTAACAAATATGCCTATTCTTATAAGAAATGGCCATCATTTCGACGGGGGGCGGGGCGTTATTTGGTAAAATTAACACTATGTTTAAAAAATTACTTGTTAGATAAGTTGTCAAAAGGTAAATCTCACTTAGTTTTATGAAGACTTTAATAAACTCGATATATTTAGCTACTGAGGGTGAGGGGATACATATTGGTACCCCTCAAATTTTTGTACGTTTCCAAGGCTGTGCAATTGGTTGTCTGAACTGTGATTCAAAAGATACATGGGACTTTAGTGAGACAGACAATGCATTTGTGAATACTGTTGATGAAATTGTTGAAGAAGTTTCTAATTTGGGTGGCCGAGGGGATATTAAACGTGTTTCTATAACAGGTGGTGATCCACTTCACCCTAAGCATATTCCTTCATTAAAACTTTTAGTAAAGAAATTAAAAAGCAAAGGTTACTTCATTAATCTTGAGGCTGCTGGGACAAGAATTGAAAATGAAGTTTTTGATTCAATTGATTTTATAAGCTTTGATATAAAAACTCCATCAACGGGAGTTAAAACAAATTTAGCTCTAGTTCAAAAAATGTATGAACAATTCAATAATAAGTTCCAAATTAAAGCTGTTATAGAAAACTCTCATGATTTTGATTTTGTGTTAAATACATACATGGATCTAAAAAATAAAGTTGAAAATATTTCTGATAATCCTTGGTGCTTAACACCTTCATATAATTTAAATGAAGCTTTTCCTCAGGAACGTTTCTCTCAAGTATTTGATTGGAATATGAAAAGTGGAGCCTTTTTCAGAGTGATTGGTCAACAACATAAATGGATCTATGGCCCTGATAGAAAACAAATCTAAACTGATCAAATTTTCCTCTTAATGTTAAATAAAGCACAACCTATTAAAATTAAATAAATGGATATTAAATAGCTAAGGTTTTTTAATGAGATTTATACTTGTATCAGTATTTTTGTGTATTTTGTTTATATCCAATACTGTTTATTCAGCGTCACCTTTTTACAAATTTAAATATACCGTTAGGCTGAAAGACAACATTATTACAATTTTTAAAAAATTTGTAAAAAGAGGAACTAAGCTCAATTCAAAATCCAAGATGATTAGACAAACAGTTAAAGCTAATAGAAATATTAAATCTTGGAAAAAGTTAAAGGTTGGTCAAAAAATTATCTTATTTGTAGATAAGAGACCTGTCTCTTATACACATCTCCGAGCCCACGA
>CAXHCD010000048.1:0-25413 GCA_964015265.1 uncultured Oligoflexia bacterium | reverse complement strand
CCACACGAGCTCTATCGTCGGCAGCGTCAGATGTGTATAAGAGACAGGCTCTTGATAACTTAAAAGAATCGAGAAAAGTTGAAGGAAGTAAACTCAATAAAATTCTGCTTGGACATAAAAAAAAATATGAAGAATATTTTAGTAAAATAGAAAACTTAGCTAGTTCATATAAAGAAGATGTTGAGGCAAAACTAATTAAAAGAGCTGAGTCTTTTTCGAAGGATTTAAATATTGATGAAGGACGAATGCTTCAAGAAGTTATTTATTATTTAGAAAAGCTAGATGTCCATGAAGAAATAAATAGAATCAAAACACATTTAGAAAAATTAGAGTCATTATTAACTAGTGAAGAAGAAGTAGGACGACAGTTAGATTTTTTAATTCAAGAGTTAAATAGAGAGACTAATACAATAGGCTCTAAATCTTCTAAAGCTGAAATTTCAGAATGTGTAGTACAAATGAAAGTACAATTAGAAAAAATTAGAGAGCAAGGGTTAAATATTGAGTAACAAAAGTGGAAATTTAATAATCATTGCTGCCCCTTCAGGGACGGGGAAATCTACTCTAATTAAAAGAATTAAAAATGAGTTTCCAAGTCTTGAAGAATCAATCTCATTTACTACTCGTCCAATTAGAGAAGGTGAAGCAGATGGGGAGAATTATTTTTTTGTTTCAAATGATGTATTTGAAAAAATGATTGAAGATAATGAGCTATTAGAATGGGCAAAAGTTCATGGTAATTATTATGGAACTTCAAAAAAATTTGTTGAAAGCAGAATGAATGACGGAGTTGATTTATTATTTGAATTAGATGTTCAGGGAATTGATTCATTCAAAAAAGCCTTCCCAAGTAAAGTAAATGCTATATTTGTAGCGCCTCCTTCATTTGAAGAATTACAAAAAAGATTAAAAAATAGGGCAACTGAATCACAAGAAATTATTAATATAAGATTGGAAACGGCCCGAAGAGAAATGGAACGTAAAAACGATTTTGATTTTTTAATTATTAATGATGATATTGAACGAGCTTACGAAGAGTTAAAAACAGTTATTAAAGGTATACTAGCTTAAGACATGCACAGACTTGATTTTTCACATGAAAGAGATCTAAATATAGATGAAATTGCTCGTCGAATTAAGACTTATTATCCAGATGCAGATTTTAAATTGTTAAGAAAGGCATATAGCTTTGCAGAGAAAGCTCACTCGGGTCAGATGAGAAGCTCGGGTGAAGAGTATATTATTCATCCTCTTAACGTAGCAGGCACACTTGTTAAATTAAGAATGGACATGGATAGTATAATTGCTGGTTTATTACATGATACAATTGAAGATTGTGATATTACAGCTGAAGAAATTGAAAAAGAATTTTCATTAAATATTGCAAATATTGTTATAGGTCTTACTAAAATTTCAAAAATTAATTTTAAAACTAAAGAAGAATCTCAAGCTGAAAATTTTAGAAAACTTGTCGTTTCAATGGCCAAAGATATTAGAGTAATTATTGTTAAGCTAGCTGATAGAATGCACAACATGAGAACTCTTCAATATGTTTCTGATGAGAAGCAAAGAAAAATTGCAAATGAAACCCTAGATATTTATGTTCCACTTGCCAGCCGGTTAGGTATCAACTCTGTAAAAGGAGAGTTAGAAGATCTTTGTTTGAGATTTATGAAGCCAGATATTTATTATAGATTGGCAGAAAAAATAGCAATGAAAAAATCTGAAAGAGATACTTACATTAAAGATGTCGTTGAAGAAATAAAAGATCGACTATCTGAATACAGTGTTAAAGCTGAAGTTAAAGGTAGATCTAAGCATTTTTATTCTATTTATAAAAAAATGAATGCTAGGGGCGTTGATTTTGATCAAATTCAAGATGTTTTAGCTTTTAGATTATTAGTAAATAATATAACTGAATGCTATAAGGCCCTAGGGATAATTCACTCGTCATATAAACCTGTACCAGGAAGATTTAAAGATTATATAGCAATTCCAAAGGTAAATAATTATCAATCTCTTCATACTACTGTTATTGGGCCGAAGGCAGAAAGAATAGAAATTCAAATTCGTACCTATGAAATGGATCACGTTGCTGAAACAGGGGTTGCTGCCCACTGGAAATATAAGGAAGGTATTGCTGGTGGTAACCAAACATTTGATTGGGTTCAAGAATTATTGGAATTTAATCATAGTGTTGAGAATAACTCTGAGTTTATGGATGTTGTTAAAAATGATCTCGATGTAGGAGGAGTATTTTGTTTTACTCCCAATGGAGATGTAAGAGAGTTAAGGTTTGGTGCTACTCCATTAGACTTTGCTTATGCAATACATACTGAAGTTGGAAATCACTGTGTAGGTGCTAAAGTAAATGGGAAAATGGTTCCACTTCGATATAAACTAAAATCTGGGGATACAATTGAAATTTTAACTAGTAAAAGTCAAACACCATCTAAGGATTGGTTAAATATTTGTAAGTCTTCTCGAGCGAAAACAAAGATTAGACAATGGCTTTTAAAAGTTGAAAGAGAACGTCATAGAGAACTGGGACAAGAACTTCTTGATAAGTCTTTTAAGTTATACGAAGCGAATTTAAAAACTTATTTAAAAGGCAATGAAATTGACCAAGTTATAAGAAAGTTAAATCTTCGAGATGAAGATGAAATGTTTATTCATATTGGTTCGGGTAAATATTCTCCAAAAACAATATTAGAACTAATACCAAGTCTTAAAGATAAAATTGAAAAAGATGATAAAAAAGAAGAGATTGATAGTTATTCTCAAAAATTAACTAAAAATATTAGAAAAAAATCAAATAAAGAAAATGCCATTATTGTTGATGGGATGGATGATTTAGTTGTTAGAATGGGAAGATGTTGTAATCCAATCCCTGGAGACCCAATTACCGGTTATATAACGAGAGGTCGAGGAATAACTGTCCATACAACAAGTTGTAATAGAGTTAACGAAGGTGATTTAGGAAGAACAATAGACGTAGAGTGGAATAAAGAATTTGATTTCTCTCACCCTGTAAATATTAGAGTAATCACTCACGATAAAGCAGGAATTCTTTCTCAAATTTCAAAAAGTATTAATAATATAAATATTAATATTAGATCTGCTCTTGCAAAATCACTTCCGGATAGAAAAGGTAGTTTTATTTTTGAAATTGAAGTGAAGGATTATTCTGAACTTTTAAAAACGATAAGTACTATTGAGTCGATTGAAGAAGTTATTTCTGTTACTAGAGTTTAGTCTTCACCATAGATTCGAATTCTTTTTCTTTCTATTTTCTTTTCATTTTTGTAAAGTCTAAGCTCTAGAATTTGATTGATTCTAAATGGGATCAAATTTGATAAGCTAAACGTTTTATCATATGTCCAAAGTAATCTTTTTTTAAATTTATGAGACACCCGATATTGATCATCTAAAATATCTAATTCATATAAGTGGCCATTTGCAAGATCATCAACTTTGTAAGGTATTCTATTTTTATCTTTAAGTATTCTTGCAAAGTGAGAAACTTTTTTCTTTTTATGAAATAAAAATATTTCTTTTTCTGTTTGTTCAAATCTATACTTTTCAAAGTCAGCGGTAAGACATCTAAATGTAGAAGATTTATAAAAATAATCCTGAGCAGGAATACAATACATAATTTTATTATCATAAAGGTTCTTTAATTTTCCACTTGTTACATTATAGAAGTATAGACCTTTATGAATTTCTCCATAACAATTAAGGGAAAGAATAAGTACGATTAAGGATAAAATCTTCATAAATTAGATATTGTTTAACATATAACTAGAGTTTTTCCTTAAAGATGGTAAAATATACAGCTAAGTTATTGATTTTTTTACCAGAAATTAGGCATTTATGATCGATATAAGTTTATTTTTTAACGAGATAAAGTGACATTTTTAAATAAACAGAAATAAATTATTGCTAAATTTTCAAACCAAAGTTCAAAGAAATTGAAATTGATTGACCACTTAAATCTGAAACAATTGGATCAAAAAAATTCGTATTTTTATTATCTAAAAAATTAATTGCATATCTTCCTGTTAGGCCCATAAAATATTTTTCAGTTAAAGCATACTCCAGATTTAACCTAAGGCCTGTTAGGGGCCCCCCACTTGAATCATCTGAAAGCCCAGGTTGGTCTGTATAAGAAATTTTTTCTATCAAATACCCTAAGTCAAGGCCAATAAAAGCCTCCATATTTTCCAGCTTAAATATCCTATATTCTAGAGCGGTATAAATTTCGAAGCTACTCTGGTCTATGAATCCGAGAGCTGAAAGTCTCCCCTCGGTTGGTGCATCAATAAAAGTATCACTCCTACTAAAACGGCCATTTATTCCTACTCTGTAAGTTTGATTAAACTCCCTCTTGTAAGATAATCCATAACTAGGTTGTTGGGATTTGAATAATTTTCCTCTGTTTCCAGTATAGTCATTTGTGCCCAATTGAAACTCTATAATATTATTTCGTTTAATCTCTTGATTTTTTGTGATTTCTAAATTTCCATTAATGATATTTTCTTTCGCTTCGCTCGCCCAAAGAAGTATTGGAAAAATAAATAAAAATATCAATTTACACATAGAAATCTCCATTAAAATTAAACCTACAATAGATATTTAAACCATACTTTCTTTAAATATGAAAGTAGTTTTAATAAAGGTACATTTTTATTTTAACAAAGTATAATAATTACATATTAAAAAGATATTTATTTTCCTGTAATGAGAATAGGTTAATTCCAAAAGAGTAGAAATCCCATAGTTCTAAAAAACTTGAAGACTTCTTTGTATAAGATTTGAATATTATTTGCCTTTAAATAATTTGTAGAAATTCCAATATAATAAAACTCATATGATGGATCTACGTTTAACTTATTCATAATTAGTTTTATTCTCATAATATGGTAGTCATGAGAGATAATTAAAATTCTTTTCAATCCAGGTGTCTTTCTTAAATACCTTAATGTTGAAATAGTGTTTTCTACAGTATTTCTGGCCAGGTAATCAATTTGCATTTGATTGTCATCAATTTCTTCTTCTATTTCTTTAGGTACACTTTTTTGGACAATACTATTAACAGAGTTTACTGAATGAACTCCAGTAATAAAAACATTGTCTTGATTATATTCTTTAGCTTTTTTAAGGGCAAAAGGTATTCGTCCTTTTTGTCCAGTATATACGACTATAGAATGTGGAGCTTTATTATAAAGAGCTTTTTGTGCTTCTGTTGATTCACTCTCGGCAAACAAGATTAGAACAAAACAACAAATAGTATAAAGTATAAAAGAAACAAAAAATAAAAAGATAGCGTTCATTAAGTAACGTCTAAATCTTGTGCTTTTTGTTTCAAATATATACTTTTTTTCGAACATTATTTTGCCGCTATAACTTCAATTTCAATTTGTGCACCTTTAGGTAGTGCAGGTACTTCAATACAACTTCTTGCAGGATAAGGTTGAGTAAAATATTGCTCATAGGCTTTATTAACTTTATCAAATTGTCCAAGGTCAGTTAAAAAAATTGAAGTTTTCACAATATTTTCTCTTTTAAGATCTTGCGACTCAAGTAAACCATCAATGTTTTTTAAAATTTGATCTAATTCAGCTTCTAACCCTTGGGCCATTTTCATTGTTGTCGGCTCTAGACCGATTTGACCTGAAAAGTAATAAACTCCATTTAAACAAACTCCTTGAGAGTATGTTCCAACAGCTGCAGGAGCTTTCTCTGTTGATATAATTTTTTTATCCATCTATGCCTCTCTTGATAAAAGTGCTGTTAAATTACACATCGAAACTATTTCAGCAACGCTTGCTGTTCTTTGAATGATATTAACTGCTTTGCTCATTGGGTTTAAAATTGGGCCAATAGCTGTACATTCACTAAGTTGCCCTAAAAGTTTATAAGAAATATTAGCTGAATTTAAATCTGGAAAGATTAAAATATCAGTTGGGCCTTTTAGTTCATTAAAACCATAAAGTTGGTTTAATACATTAGTATTTACCGCAACATCCGCTTGAATCTCTCCCTCAACATTTAATTCAGGATATCTTTCTCTAGTGATACTAACGGCCTTTTTTACCTTTAGTGCTTCAGGATCTTTATTTGATCCAAAGCTTGAAAAACTTAAAAATGAAATATGTGGCTCTCTATTCATTAACTTTTTAAAAAGATCAGAACTAGATTTTGCAATTTCACTTAGATCTTCTGAAGTTGGTCGTATTTGGGCAGTACAGTCTGCTAAAAATAACACTCTATTTTCAAATACTAAAATATAGATACCAGATGCTTTATGCTTGTCTTTTGTACCAATAACTTCCATTAAGGGTCCAAAGCATTCAGGGTAGGTTTGAGTTGGGCCAGCAATTAATGTTTCAGCTTCACCCATTTTTACCATCATTGAACCAAAATAATTTTCTTGTCCCATTAATTCTTTGGCGTATGAATAACTAACACCTTTTCTTTGTCTATCTTGATAATATTGAGCAACATATTCTTTAAATCGTGGATCTGTTTCAGGCGTAATAATTTCTAGTTCTTTTAAAGAGTTTAGTCCTAGTTCATCAATTTTACGATGAATTTTCTCTTTATCACCTAAAAGTATCGGTTCAATTCTAGAGTCTGCTTGCATCATGTGAGTAGCTTGTAAAATTCTAATATTAGATCCGGCAGCAAAAACCATTTTTACTTTCTTTTGACTCTTCCTAACACTAGAGCTAAGTCTGTCTCTAAGGTTCTTAGTAAACTCAGCAGACTGTCCAAGCCTCTCTTGAAGTTCAATCACGTATTCATTTAGGCAGTCAATATTTTTTCTCGCTACACCACTATCAATTGCTGCTTTTGCTACGGCCGGAGCAACTCTAGTTAAAACTCTTTTATCAAATGGTTTAGGAATCAAATACTCTCTACCGAAAGTAAAATCTTTATTCCCATAGGCCATTTTTACATCTTCTGGAACTTCTTCTTTTGCTAAATTCGCTAGGGCCTTAACCGCAGCAACTTTCATTTCCATATTGATACAAGTTGCTCTAACATCCAGTGCCCCTCTAAATATAAACGGAAACCCTAGAACATTATTAACTTGATTTGGAAAATCTGATCGACCAGTTGCCATGATGGCGTCATCTCTAACTTCTGCTACTTCATTCGGCATGATTTCTGGATCAGGGTTGGCCATGGCAAAAATAATTGGGTTATCGGCCATGGTTTTAACCATTTCTTTTGTAAGTACACCTTTTGCAGAACAACCAATAAATACATCAGCATTTTTCATTGCATCTTCTAATGTTCTAGCTTCTGTATCAACTGCAAATTCATCTTTATAAACATTCATTCCTGATTCACGTCCTTTATAAATGACACCTTTAGAATCAGTCATAAGTAAATTTTCAGGTTTTACTCCCATATAAAAAAACAATCTTCCGCAAGCAATTGAAGCAGCACCTGCGCCACTGAATACTACTTTAACTTCATTAATTTTTTTACCTGTTACTTCTAAAGCATTTAAAAAACCAGCTGAAGCTATAATGGCCGTACCATGTTGATCATCATGGAATACAGGGATATTCATACTTTCAGCTAATTGTCTTTCAATTTCAAAACATTCTGGAGCTTTGATATCTTCTAAATTTATTCCGCCAAATGTAGGTTCTAAAGATTTAACAACTTTAACCATTCCTTCAACACTTTCTTCATTTACTTCAATGTCGAAAACATCAATATCAGCAAATCTCTTAAATAGAATTCCTTTTCCTTCCATTACAGGCTTTCCTGCTAATGGCCCAATATTTCCTAATCCTAAGACAGCTGATCCATTTGATACAACTCCAACTAAATTTCCTTTGGCCGTGTACCTATAAGCATCTTCTGGGTTTTTGGCAATTTCCAAACATGGTTCAGCCACACCTGGACTATATGCTAGCGAAAGATCACCTGCTGTAATTGTTGGCTTCGTCGCTTTTATTTCAATTTTTCCTGGTCTACCTTGAGAGTGATACTCTAGAGCGTATCTTTTACTATCTTTCTTTTCAGACATCTTTTTTCCTTAATTAAATGTATCTATATAGAGTATGAAATCTAGGGAAAATTGTCATTTTTAAAAGAATAATTATGACTTACGTAGGTTCTGATTTTAAATAGAAAACCCTTGAAATTAAAAGACCTAGAATTGAGCAAATTACACCAATATAGAGATCATCTATATTTGCCCAAAATCCACTTCTTTCTATCGATCTCCAAACACTTATTCCAATTACACCAGTCAAACAAGAAGCACAAAATTGATAATCTCGAATTTTTTTGGGAAATAAGTGTCCTAGAACTACAGGTATTAATAAACACCCTGCAGAATAACTTCCTAGTGTTTTCCAAACTTCCTTTATGTTTCCTTCAAAGATAAATGACATTAATAATGAAATTAGTCCTACTAATATAATACCTAAGTGGTGAAACCAAACTTTTCCTTTAAATTTTTTAGGCGCCAAATCATAGGACAGTGTTGTTCCTGCTAGAAATAGATAAGAATCAAGAGTTGATAAGATTGTTGCAAGAATGCCGGCCAAAAATAGACCTCTGAGACCTGACGGTAACAATTGAGCTGAGTAAGTTAAATATGCATCACTAGGATTTGCATCTGGAATTACAGATTTCGCATACATCGCGCCAAATGTTGTACAAATATCAAAACAAAACCAAATAAATGTAGAAATTATAATTCCTTTTTTTGCAACTTTTTTGTCTTTAGCTGCAAAACATCTTTGATAAAAATTGGGGTCAACAAGAGTTGAGAAAGCAATTAAACCCCAGACTAAAGTTAGCGATAAACCTTGAGTTCCAGTAGGGGAAAAATATGAGTCAGGTAGAGAACTTTTTAGAAAGCTTAGTCCTCCAAATTTATAAATAGAAATTATTAGTACTATTAAGACACCGAAACACATTACAAAAAATTGAATTAAGTCAGAAAAAATTACGGCCCTTATTCCTCCGATGTACGAATACATTATTACTAATGCAACCCCTGCGCTCATATTCAACCACAAAGGACCACCAAAAATCATTTGAGAAAATAATCCAATACTTATTGTATATGCGATAGGTAGGACATTGAAAAAATTAAATACCCCAGCAAGCAGTGAAGATTTTTCACCAAACATCTTTTTTATCAGATCAGGTAGTGTGATTGCTTCATACTTATCGATTTTATCTACCATAAAAAAAGCAAAGACTAAGTAAGATATATACCAGAATAATCCTTGGGTAATAAAATTATAAATACCATTATTAAATGCTATTTTAGTAACACCAAATATTCCACCATACCAAGTTGCTACTAATGTGCCTATGAACATGGGAAGAGTTAGTTTTCTACCCATTATGAGTAAGTCTAAAAATGTTTCTTTCTCAGAGTGAACAGTTTTTCGTTTTAAGTATTCTCCATAAAAAACGGAGCTTAATGTAAGTAATAATACTAAAGTGAAAATTATCCAGTCTAGTCGAGTAATAACTGAAGATAGGTTTATTTGTGAGAGCATAATTCCTTCCTTACGTTGGTATTGGCCAAATCAAGTTATTAGGGTCTAATCTCAGCCTCAATTTTGAAGCACCCCTAGGATTTATACTCTTAATTATATACTCAAATTATATTAGAGACCACCACCAAATTTACTTGATAGTTCGATCTCATTTCCATCTGGATCGGCGATGTATACTGATTTTGATTCGCCATAGTCATTAATTCCTCCATAAAGGAGCGGTATATTTTGCTCGTTAAGTACATTTACAACCTCCTCAAAGTTATTTACATGAATTCCAAAATGGTTGAATCTATTATTTTTGAGATCTCCATTATTTTCATGGAGGACAAGTAGCAATTTATTAGATTTTCCTATGATTTTATAGGGATGGCCATAAGAGTTAAGGCCCTCTTCCTTTATACTTAAATCAAAAAATTTATTATAAAAACTAAGTGACTCTTCTATGTTGTGAACATTTAAGTTTATGTGGTCTACACTATTTATTGAAATCATAATTATCTCCTTTGTTTCAATTTCCTTAAGGAGAATATGACATAGTATTTAAAATAATATAAATCTATAAAATTTATTATTTGATAGTTATTATCTATTGATTTTCGTAAACATCTATATCTTCAATGTAGTCTATTATCTCTCTGATCTTTTGATTCTTTTCAGGTGTAGCGATACCTCTTTTTACATCTTTTTTCATGCCATTATAAATATAATAGAGATATTTATACTTTGTTTTAGAGTTTATTGCAGGATGATTTTTACTAATGGCCTTCATTTCATCATTTATGCTTTTTAAAACTGCAATGGCCATAATCGCAGCATGATCAGGTTGATTTAAACTATTTACAGTAATTTCTGGATAGAGCCTTTCAAGCTTTTCTTTACTACTATCAGGTACTTCTTTTCTATTTTTTAGATAAGTTTCATAATTCTTTACTTGAATAGGAGATCTTGAATTATCATCGAAGTCACCCGTGAATAAATTTGCTGCCCTCTCTCCCCAATTGTTTAAACTAAATATTTTTCCAAAATTTACAATTGTCTGTCCCATAAATTGAGCAGCTTTTTCTCCCGCTAATGTCGCAAAACGACCTTCTTTAATAGCGAACCTTGTTTCTTCAGTGAAGCCACTTTCAACTCCAAGAATGGCGTAGGCCATTTTAGCGAGTTCGTTATATTCATCGTTGTCTATATTAAATTTTTTCATTAATTCAAACTTTTTATCTTCAAGAGTTTTTAAGAAGTCATTAGTAAATTGATTTGTCTCAACATTAGGGTTTACAACTAGTTTAATATCTTTTTTCTCTTTTCTACGAATAGGGCTATAAAAATAATCTTCTTCTTCCTCACAAAAATAGCCACCTTTACATATACTTCGATCTTTCGGAGTAAATACTAATTTTTCATTAATAATTTGAAACCTATTTCCTTCTTCTATAGGTAATATATGAGTAGGGCAATTTTTATTTTTAAAGCGAGCTTCATATTCATCCATATCTTTTTCTGACATGTTTGGGCAACCATCTGTAATAAAGTTATCTTCAATTGTTCCATTATCTAAATGGGCATATCGATATCCATAAGTAACAGGGATCTGGTGGGTTGCTAGAATTAGTCCACTATCGTTTTCTCTATCTTGTTTTGGATGACCATCTTCGGCCCAATATGCTAGTAGATTGAAGTTAAACATGCGATAGTAATCATCATCTATTCCTTCTTCTCGGTATTTGTGAGGATAAAATGTACCTGCACTAGTTTGGCCATTGGTTTTTAATTTTGAGTTCTCTCCAGGGCCAGTGAGTCTTTTTAGTCGGTGATCACCTTTAACTCTTCCTAATAAAACTTCTGCCGAGAATAGGACTTCGCCGTCATTTGAATAAACTGTTGAAGTGGCATTTTGCTTATCAACTACAGTATAGTAATTACATTTACTATCATCTCGAAAGTTCTTATGAAACCCTTTTATAAGATTTAAATCATCCCTAGAGTTTAAATTCTCTATCAATTTTTGTTTATCATCAAAGTTAATATAAGTTGAGTCGTTAGTGTTAACAGTTCTAACTTGTCGATTAGATTCTTGAGCTGATGTAGTAGAATAAGTTTTTCCATTATATTCAAAAGAAGTCTTATTATTGATCGCAGCAGTGGCCCAATGAGCCTTAAAGTTTGGATCACTTTTGAGTTTAGAGGCCCTGTCTTGGTCAAGCCTTTCTAAGTTCAATGAAATTTTATCTTCTATATCTTTATGTGATAATTGATTTAAAGTTGAAGAGTTATAAACTTTATTTTCTACAATAAAGACAGGATTTTCATCAGCAAGTGCTTTTGTAGCAATTAATTTAAAATTTTTGTCTTTTTTCTTTCTTTTTAAGTCGTAAACTCGTCTTTTCATATTTTCTTTTACTCTGTGGTCTGAATTAAAAATAGCACCGCTGAGATAAAATACTTTTTTTCCATGTTTTGTTTCTTTGATAAAAGATTTTTCTCCTCTATCAAAGGCCAGCAAGAGTTCTCGTCTTTCATTTGGACTAAGTTGTTTGTATTTTTTTATTCCATGAACGGAGTTTTTATTTAAATCATATACGGGAAACTTTGTAATTTCATTAGGAACTCTATCTAATAGTTCTAATGTTTTTGAATTATATATATGCCCATTAATTACAAAATATGAACTTTTTATCTTTGATTTATTTATACCTAATTTTGAATATGTTATGAGCTCTAGCTCATTTGAAACAGAACGTTTTTTTTCTTGTTCTGGAAGAGCGGAGTAAATATCATATAATTTATCTATTACTGATTGAGGGATTTTATTTAGTATTTGATCAAATTTTGGATCACCTTTATTGGCGACTTTTTTACCTTTGGTTATCCAGCTTTTTCTATTGAATGCGTAAGGAATTATATATGACTTACCTTTGTATTCAAACATTGAGCTGCCTTGATCGATAGCTTGTGATAATGAAAATAATAAGTCTTTGTCACTTAGTACTTCTTCTTGTGAACTAAAGAAGTATGGAAGATGGGATTGAACTTTATTGGCCATTGATTTGAAAAACTTATTTTCAATTTTATTCAAATCTTCTAATTCACTTTTTTCTTGAGAAGCAGGCAATCTTTTAAATTCTTTATTCTTGAATTCTTTTTCTACTAAAGTTTGATTAATATCTTTTCTTATTTTTCTTGTGTGAAGAAAGAAGTCTCCATATTTAAGCTTTTCATGCTTGTCATAATTATCAAACGTATCAATAACACTAAATAACTTTTCTCCTAGCAGTTTGGGGATATCAACTTGATTACGGCAATATCCAAAGTCTAACATACATGTTTCATCAATATTCAATGATAAGATCAACATTTCTAATTCTTCATTTAGTTTGTATAATTGATCTTTTATTGCCGTTTTGGCCTTATTTAAATTTTTTGCATTTCTAATAGAAGAGTCTATCATTTTCGCAAAGTTGATAATTGAATCATTACTCGATCGATTTGTATTAAAATTAGAGGCCCTTTTTAAATTCCTCGTATTTTCTTTTTCTGCAATTATTGAAAGTAGTTTAATATCGTTATCGTTAATCAAATATTTCTTTTTAATGACAGGATCAGTATATGAAATTTGATCGTTTAAAATGTTTTGAATAGAAGGAAGTATGGCCGCCAAAGAAGTTCTTGAAAGAGGATACTTCTCAAATTGGTCTTTAACTTTTTTAAATTCAGGATCATTAGTGTTTATCTCTTTTAAGATTTTATCTATTTCTTTTTTTACAGTTGTTTTTTCAAAGTTATTTCTTAAAAGAAACGAGTAGGCTAATTTATGTAAAGTTAACTTACCTTGAAGATTTAAGAACTTGTTGATTGCTGGGTGGGTGGGGTCTTCCTTAAATATTTTTTGAACTTTGCTTAAACATTGCTCTATGTTCTGAGATTGAGCACTCATTGTAAAAATGATTGAAATGTATAAAAATAGACGTCGTATCATTAACTACTTATCGGCAATTCTGTGGGGATACTTGAGTAAGCTAGGCGGAATTGTTGAACTCTAAGTATCTGTAAGTATTGAAGGAACTATGACTATAACTCAATTAGAATACATATTAGCGGTTAATGAGATTAGACATTTTGGCAAGGCCTCTAAGGCATGTAATGTTTCTCAGCCAACTTTAAGTATGCAAATCCAAAAACTAGAAGATGAGATTGGAATTATAATTTTTGATAGATCTAAAAATCCTATTATTCCTACTGATGAAGGAATTGCATTTATTAAGCAGGCTAAAATAGTACTAGCTGAATTTAAGAAATTGAATCATGTCGTTGACGAATCTATTAATGAGTTTTCAGGTGAGTTGAAATTAGCTGTAATTCCTACTTTATCTCCTTATATTGTTCCTCTTTTTGCAAATGAGCTCGCAAAGTCTTATCCAAATCTAAACTTGAAAGTTTTTGAATTGGAAACAGAACAAATTATTGAAGCCTTAGATAATGATAAAATGGACGTAGGACTTTTGGTTACTCCATTACATAATGACTCTCTAGTAGAAAGAGTTCTTTATTACGAGCCTTTTAAAATTTACTTATCTCCAAATCATAGTTTGTATAATAAAAGTGAAATCAAAGAAAACGAAATAGACATTAATGATGTTTGGTTGCTTCGTGAAGGTCATTGTTTTAGAGATCAAGTTTTAAATTTATGTTCAAGACAAAAAACAGACGGAAGCAAAATTAATTTTGAAAGTGGGAGTATTGAAACATTAAGAAAGATGGCCTTAACAACTAACGGAATCACTATTTTGCCTTTAATGGCAGTTCAAGATTTACCAACATCGCAAAAAAAACATGTAAGAGATTTTTCTGGAAAAACTCCAGTAAGAGAAGTTTCGCTAGTTCATGCAAGATTGTTTCACAAAGAAAAGTTAATTAATGCCGTAGAGCAGTGCATTGTAAAATGCTTACCTCCCACTATTTTAACGCATCGAAAAGGAGCAAAAGTCATAGAAATTGACTAATTCATATATTCAATAGATTTCTTTGTGCTCTGTGTCTACTTACTAAGTTTCTGTAATTATAGCTGACAGTTTTTGTAGGCCAAAAGTAAGATTCAAATTTAAAAAAAAATGTATAATTCCTAAACTTTAGAGGGACAGAGTCCTCTAAGTGTAGGTAGGGAGGCCTTGATGAGAAGAGAGAGTAGAGTGAAAAATTTATTAGTAGTTACCTTATTATTATCATTAATTGCCTGTGGTAAGAATGATGATACAAATTTTGAAAGCATGAGCCTTGAAACAAATTCTTTTAGTTCAGGGATTATTATTGGTGGACCAAATGCTAAACCAACTTGGAAAAGCGTTACTCCTTCAACTAGTTCAAAAGTAAAACAGAATGCTCAAGCAGTTGCTGACATTAGAATTCCAACAGTTGGAAGTAGATGTACTGGTTTTCTAATTTCAAACTCAGTTTTAATGACAAACCATCACTGTATCACAAAAAAGAGTGATGCTATTGGTGTTACTGCTAACTTTGATCGCTATCAAGGAATACCTAAAGAAAATCAAAGAAAATATAAATGTGACAAATTTATTATGAATGATAAAGAGCTAGATTTTGCTCTTCTAAAATGTAGTGGTTTTCCTGGAAAAAAATATGGTTATGTAACTTTATCTACAGCTAGACCAGTAGTTCACTCTGGAATTTATATTATTCAACAAAATTGTGACTATTATAAAATAAGAAGATGTGATCCTGTAAAAATATATAGTAGAGGAAAAGTAAAAGATTATGGAGCGGGAAGAATCGCTCATAATGCAGATACTTTAGGTGGATCTTCAGGATCTCCAATATTTTCGGCCAAAACAAATAGAGTTATAGCTATCCATAATGCGGGTAGAGGTAATGGAGATAGAGACGGTAGAGGGACAATGAATTTTGGTGTTCCAATGAACGAAATCGTTAACATGATAAAAAGAAGTGCTTCAGGATCATTAAATCCTGGTGATCAAAACCTTCAAGAGAATCCGATTGCAAGTAATACAACTAAATCAAGCGCACTTAATTTAGCAACTTTTGATTCACCAAAAACTTTTACTAAAAATAGTGGTGAGTCTAACTACTTCTATTTTGAATTGGACAAATTAACTGCTGTAGGTATAGCGATTAAATTTATTCATGCTGCAGGTGATTTAGATCTAAGATTATATGATAGAAACATGAATCTAATTGCAACAAGCGCAACATCAGAAAATAAAGAAACGATTGTTAAAAAATTAAAAGCTGGTCCATATCTAGTAGAAGTAGTAGGTTATAGAGGTGCCGGTAATACATATATAATCGCAACAAAAAATATTAAATAGTTTCACAAAAAATAAATTATTCAATTGAAAGGGGCCTTAGGGCCCTTTTTTTATTTTTAGATATAACTAAGTAACCAGAAAATAGAATTCCAATAAATATAGGTAAAATTATAGGGGATGGAACTATTGAAAATAGTAGAAATTCACATAGTGCTGTTAATGGTGGCTGGATATATATAAAAATCGTTGATTGGGAAGGAGCGAGGACTTGTAAAACCTTAAAATTTAGATAATAAGTAACCGAGCTTGAAATTACGATTTCATAAAACATATATGAAAAATTTTTAAAATTTGAAAAAGTATATTCAAGGAATAAAGGAGTATCCATTATACTAGGAATAAGTAACATTATTCCGCCTGTTACGAGCATTCCCGTTGAAACAAGAACATTTGGCATGTTTCCTGTCATAATTTTTTTAGCGATAACAAATGAAAGGCAAAGTGATACTACGCTTAGAAAAATTAATAAATCACCATTAATACTTATTGAACTTAAGTCTCCTCCTTTTTGAAAAACTAAAATTGATACAAGTATAAAACCAAGTGAGACACCGATGACTTTTTTATAAGTAAACTCTTCTTGAGCAAAAACAATTCCTAAAAAAGTAGTAATAATAGGTATTGCATTTATAAATAGAGAAGTTTTTAGAGCGGTAGTATTTTTAAGGCCATAGAGAAAAAGTATTTGATTTAAGAAAAATCCTAAAAAACCTATTGCTACTAGATTAAGAAGTAACTTTTTATTTATATGTTTTTTTATGGGAGTACGTATAAAAAGAAAAATTAATGGCCCACCAATAATTCCTCTTGCAGCTCCTAAAATTAGAGGAGGAACTTCTTTCATGACATCTTTAGCAATAAAGTAATGTCCAACAAATATTAAGGAAATTAAAATGGCATAGAATATTGCAAAAGCCTTATCCTTAGAGCTGTACTCAATATGAGTACTCATTATTTTGTGGCCTTAGTTCCAAAATGCTTTTCCCAACAATATGCTATTTTTTCACTTAATGATTGTTGAGACCATGGTTTGATTAAGTAATTACTTGCCCCTGCTTCTAGTGCTTTCATTACACTGTCTCTATCATCTTGAGACGTAAGCATTACAAACGGAGTATTTTTGTGCTCTTTAATTTCTCTAACTTTTTTCAATAGATCTAGGCCATCTCCATTTGGCATGACTAGATCACTAATAATAAATTGAATTGGCTTATTCATTTCAATCATTTCTTGTATAATTTGAGTTGCTTGTTTACCACTTGAAGCATAATGAAATGGACCTTTGAATCCAAGTGAAGTTAGTTGAGTTTTAACCATATGTTGAACGGCATCAAAGTCGTCGACTATTAAGAAAGACAAATTATTGGGGATCATATAAATTCCTTAAAAATAAAGCTTAGTTATATTCTAAAATGTTACTGGTTGATAGCAACTAGAAATTAAATACCTATCTCTTTTTTTAAGTTACCACACTTTTTTGGTTCACTACTGTTATTACATAAATTTGAAACTAATTTTGTCAAACTCTTGTCTTCGCTTTTCTTAACCATTTCTAGTAATTTTTTTAAAGAGCGAGCATTTCTTCCATTAAATAGTCCGAGCGTTTTCTTCGATTCATTTAAGTACACGGTTAAATCTTTATTTAGATGTAGTTTATTAAAATCAACAATTTTGAACTCTAATGCCTTTCTTAAATATGAACTACCCCATTGGATTCTAGTTGCTGGCCCTTTAGATTCTTGCCAAGCTCTTCGAGACCATTTTAAGGCCTTCATCATATTCTTTGATTTTTTTTCAATTGATGACATATAGCTCATAAAGTAATAAGGAGAGTGTGATTTTTCAATCTCTCTAAGACAGACTTTTCTTGCTATATTTAGTTCATCATTAACCATATATGAATAAATCAAATCACTCATTATGTTTTGTCTTTCATTTTTAGTTAAGTTACTACTCGATAGTTTTTTATCTATGATATTTATGTCGTTGATAATTTCATTCTTTTTTCTAAGTTCTAAGTTGGACTCAATCATTAGAATTGCAAGCTTTTCAGAAAAATCTTTAGAGGTTGCGTTTACTTCCTTTAGAACTTTTTTAATAATTTTTAATTGTTTTTTATTTAATAATTTTTTTATTTTATCAGTCGTATAAGAAAGGCTCATTAAGTTTTCGTATAGTGCGACTTTGTCAGAGATAAGGTTGTTTATTCCTTTTAGGATTATTGGATCGTATGCTTTTTTCTTAGTTTTATTAAGATACAAAAGAAGGAAGCTATATTGTGTAAGGTTTTTTGCTTTACTGGATTGGATATACAAGTCATAAAAAATACCTTCCAACTTTTCCTCTGGGATTAATTCTTCTTGCATCCATGAATGAAGTGAAAGCCTAGTCCATTCTTTTGAAGTACATTTCTTTTGGATACATTTATCACTTAGGGCCTTAATACTTGTTAAATTATTTCTTATTTCTTTAAGTTGATTTACAAATTGAACTGAATCTTGGATGATTGGTAATCTCGATACCTCTTGAGCATTTGAATCTAGTACAATCATGGTTGGGTAACCGGATGTTTTTAATTTATCTCCCCAAACTTGTGCTCTTTTTGAATCGCCATCTAAATATATAGGAATAAAGTTTTTAAGTTCATTTTTAAATATTGAAGTATTAAATACTTTTGATTTCATCATATTACATGGAGGACACCAAACAGCACCCCAGTATAAAAACAAAGGAGTATTTGACTTTTTTGCTAACTTGAAGGCATCCTCAATATTTCCTTTATACCAAATATTGTCAGTTGCAGCATTAACACTTAATGATAATAAAATTGAAATTATAAATACTCTCACTCTTGTCTCCCGAAATTTGAGAAATAATAACCGATTTAAGTTATGTTTGAATAGATATTTAGTCTAAATGAGCTTCAAAGAACTCAGGATAATCTTGAAAATATGAAATACACTCTTTCATTGAATTAAGATTGCGCTTAAGGTTAAAAAAGCTACTAAATTTATTAAAAAATTCCAATTTATCAATATTAAGTGGACTGTTGTTTGCTAAGGTGGATTTAGAAATTTTTATACCATTGTTAGTTAGTAGTTTGTGATGGATAAATTTAATATTTTCAAAAGAGTTATTACCTAAGAGTTTTGCAATGTGTTTTTGAGCTAAAGTAGAGCTCCTTAAATCCTGACCTCTAATAATTAAATTAGTTCCTGCTTCAATATCGTCAACAATACTTTGCAATTGATAGGAAGGAACATTTTCTTTAGTCCATAAAACTATTGGTTCGCGATTTTCATCGTTGGGCAAAGTTTTTATACTGTTTTTATTTGGAATATATTTTAGATTTTTATTAATACAAGTTCCCGGGTATTGAGAATGTTTTTTTAAGTCTGACCGAGTACAGGCACAAACAAATATTAAATTTGATGGAATCATTTTTAAATAATCTTTGTACATATTTAGGTTTTTCTGACTTATCTGTAGGTATTCATCAGTATCATGAATTAAATTGTCTGGAAAAACTTCAAGTAGTTGAAGCTTTGCAAAGATATCTTGCACATATTCTTTTCTAACTCTTTTGATATCTAAGTTATCAATTCTTAAGTTAACAGTTCCATTAAGAGATTTAGTAATTGCGTATGTTAGAGCAAAATTAAATAAATTACCTAAGTGTAAAAAACCACTAGGTGTGGGAGCGATTCTGGTAATGTAATTATTAAGATTAAGTTTAGATTTGTTCACTCGACGGCCACATAAAATTTAGTTAGAATACAATTTACTTATTTTAGGCTTGGGGGAGCGCTTTGTCTAAGACTGTTCATATTAAAGAATCATATCGAGAAATATTTCCTATCTATATAAATAACAGAAGAGAGGAAATAGAGGCTATTAATGAGCTCTTAGAGCAAAATAATTACTCTAAAATTGAAATGATAGCGCATAAATTAGCTGGTAATGCAGGAACTTATGGAGTGCCTGACTTAGGTAGATTAGGTAAGGAAATGGAGTCTGCAGCTAAGGATAGAAAAGCCCAACAAGTTTTATCAACCTTAAGAAAAATTGAAGATTATATTACTGAACTTAAAGTAGAATATGTTCAGGGGTAGTTTATGAATAAGATTTTAGTAATGGATGATGATTTAGAAATTCATCAAATTTTGAAAACAACATTAGGTAAAGAGTTTAAACTTGTATTGACTGAAAACATTTCAAATACAAAAACTGAAATTAGTCGAAACCCTGATATTGATTTGGCCATATTTGATGAAAGATTGCCTGATGGCTCAGGAATACAATTTTGTTCAGAAATTACTAAAACAAATAATTTTCCAGTAATTATATTAACTCAGAAGGATGAATTGCAAGACAAGCTTCAAGGTTTTCAATCTGGAGCTCAAGACTATGTAACAAAACCTTTTGAGCCTCTTGAATTAGTTGCTCGAGTTAAAGCAAGGTTAAATTCTAAGAAAGATGATTTAATTAAACATGAAGATGTTGAGTTAGATTTAATTTCTCATAAAATGTATATTATCTCTAGTGGCGAAAGAGTTGGGAGCCATTTAACTCCTGTTGAATTTCAAATCCTAAAGAAACTGATTTTAAAACCAGGAGAAGTGTACAACAGAGATGAATTATTTTCAGGAGTGTGGGAAAGTACTGAAAATATGAATTCTAGATCAGTTGATCAACATGTTAGTAACCTCAGAAAGAAAATAAAAAATACCACTTTAAAGATAAAAGGTGTGTATGGAAGAGGTTATGTTCTTGATAAAAAGGTTTCTAATAAGTTATAAATTCATCCATGAACGAAAGTTGTCCATGGTACTACTTATTTAACATTCTCCCTCCTCCATTTCCATTTTGTGGTGAAATGAAGTGTTCATTGGTAGTAGATCCAGTTGATACATATTCTAATTTTGTGTATTTAATAATTGCCTATTGGACATACAAAAAACAAAAAGAAAATTCATATATAAAACTCAAATACTTCTATACCTTGCCAATTATGATCTTTATTGGATCTGTGTTTTTTCACATGAGTTTTAATTATTTGTCATTGGTATTTGATTTCTATGGAATATTTGCATTAATTTTTCTTGGAATTCAATTTAATATAACAAGGTTAAAAAGTATTGAATTTAAAACACCATATAGAATCTCTTATATTTTCTCTTTAATTTATTGTGCCGTTATGTTTCTAAGTTATCCTTTTAAATTACATATAGGTATTTATTCTCTACCTCTCATTTCTTATATTTTGTTCACAGAATTTAAAATAAAGATGAAAAAAAATGAAATTAATATTAAATATAAATCCTTTTTTATTAGTGTAGCTTTACTTATGTTTGGTTATGGTTCAATGATTCTAGAAGGTAAGCATTTTAGGATTGGATGCTCGGGAGAGTATTCAGAAATTATACAATTACATACAATTTGGCATTTGTTTTCTGCGATGGCGATGATTTTTATTTTTAAATTTTATGAACAATTTGAAGTAAAAAGGGGATCTCACGATCCCCTGTGATATTTATAAATTTTCTAGTGAGTTTTTAAGGTTAGATAATCCAGGTGCAACCATTTTTCCTTTGTAAACTTCAGAAACTTCTACTGATTTCATTATAAGTTTTTTAAGAGCAATAGGATTTAATTTAGGATTTCTAGATAAGGTTTCAGCAACAACACCTGCTGCAGCTGGTCCAGACATTGACGTGCCAGACATACTTGCATATCTATTTCTTCTAACTGTTGAATAGATTCCCGATCCCGGTGCTGTTAAGTCTACATTCTTTTTTCCGTAGTTAGAAAAACCTGAAAGTCTTCCCCTTGAAGTTGAAGATGCAACTGTTAATAAGTTTGGGCTATCAAAAGAAGCAGGATATTTAAATTTTGTGTCTATATTTGAAGACTCATTACCAGCAGATGCAACAACTAAAACACCGTACTTTTGACCAATATGATTAATTGTATCTCTTACTAGCATTCCGCCTTCATTTTTGGCCTTACCAAATGAACAGTTTATAACTCTTGCACCCATTTTTGCCGCGTAAAGAAATGACTCTGCTACATCAATATCTGTCTCATCACCAAAGTTTGGAACTGTTCTAATTGCCATTATCTTAACATTTGAAGCAACTCCGGCCACTCCAATACCATTGTTTTGTGCTGCTGCTATAATTCCCGAAACGTGAGTTCCGTGATTATGAGTATCCATTGGATCACCAGTGGCCTTACCTTTAGCATTTCTATCTAAAGTATCAATACCATGAACATCATCTATATAACCATTATTGTCATCATCAATACCATTGTTAGGAATTTCATTTTCATTTACCCACATAATACTTTTTAGATCTTCATGATTATAATCAACACCTGTATCAACTACAGCAACAATAATTTCTTTACCTTGCTTGCGACCTAGTTCCTCATAAGCTTTTAGAATATCCATTCCATTGTCTTCTCTACCTTTGAGGTGCCATTGCCTTTTTACTCCTGGGTCATTTAATATTTCACTATTCTCTCTTCCTCCTAGGTCCTTTGTGATATTTTTTGCTTGAGGAAGTTTTGATATTTTTTTTCTTTTGGAGTCAACTTTTAATTGTTCTACACTCGGATGTTGTTTTAATTTTTTTGCTAATGAAACAATATCGTTTGAGTATAAAACATAATAGTTTTTAAATAATTTTTTACCTGATTTCATTAAGTTAAATTTGGGAATTCTCTTTCCTTCTTTTACCTTAACTAAAATTCTACCTGGCCTTGGAGAGTCAGCAAGTAAACCAGAACTAAGTATAAATGAAACTATCATTAGAAATACTTTTACCATTATAAAATCCTTTTTAGAGTAATGATCTATGATAGCTGTATGTATCTAGGGAATAAAATAATATTTCATGTCATCTTTTGTTGAGATCTTTAGTCAATTATTTGCTTAGGGCGATTTTGTAGGTTTCGATTGCTCTTTTAGATGCGAATTTGTGTTCTATTATAGGTTTTGGATAATCTTCGGTATCAAATTCAGGAACCCACTTTTTTACATAGATATATTTTGGATCAAAACGCTCAAGTTGTCTGGTTGGATTGAAAACTCTGAAATATGGAGCAGCGTCGCAACCAGAGCCGGCCACCCATTGCCAGTTCCCAATATTGGAAGCGAGATCATAATCTAAAAGTTTTTCAGCAAAATATTTTTCTCCCCATTTCCAATCAATCAATAAGTGCTTTACTAAGAAACTGGCCGTTACCATTCTCACTCTATTGTGCATATGACCTGTTGATAAAAGTTCTCTCATTCCTGCGTCTACTAATGGATAGCCAGTTAATCCTTTTTTCCATTTATTGAAATGAGATTTATTATTTAGCCATTTTATTTGGGAGTACTTTTCCTTAAATTCTGAAGTCGCGCTATGTGGAAAGTTAAATATTATCTGAGAAAAAAAATCTCTCCAGATTAGCTCACTTAACCAAGCCATATTTAATTTTAATGCAATTTGTACACATTTTCTAATACTAATCGTTCCAAACCTTAAATGAATACCTAATAAAGAGGTACCATTAAGAGAGGGTATATCTCTGGTTTGGTCATAATCTTTAATAATCTTTGTGGGAATAGTTCTCTTTATAATGGGAGAAATATTCTCTTTGAAGTTTAAGTCCTTTAGAGTTAATAGTTTAGTTTCTTTTATTTTTAGAGAGTCATTTAGTAATTTTTCACTTGGAAGTGATTTGTAATCTATGGGTGAAAGTAATTGAAGCCACTTGTTTTTATAAGGTGTAAAAACGGTGTAGGGATGATTATCATTTTTAACAACTTCTGTTTTTGAAAAAATAACATGATCTTTGAATAGTTTAAAATTTATGTTTTTTTTCTTTAGAAAACTCTTTATTTTTGAGTCTCTTAAAATTGACTTCGGTTCATAGTCTTCATTTGCAAAAACACTATTTATATTAAAATCTTTGGTTAATTTCTCGAATACTTTATCTGGTGTTGAATAAAAAACAATTAAATCACTAGAAGCTTTGTTGAATTCTTTTTTTAGTTCTTTTATAGACTCATAGATAAAAGATACTCGTGAGTCTTTATTATCTTTAAGTTTAGTTAAAATACTTTTATCAAATATAAATATCGGAAGAACTGGATTGCCTGATCTTAAAGCTTCATATAAACCTCTGTTATCTTGAACTCTTAAATCTCTTCTAAACCAGAAAATATTTACTTTTGGTTTCATATGCTCTTGGCCAGATTTAATTCTTTTGGATACGGGGTAAAATAAAAATGATCCATTAAATATTGAACGTTATTCTGTCTAATTAAGTAGTCTAATATTCTTAAAGGAACTAAATAGTTACAATGGCCTTGTTTGTAATCATCAAATGTATTTAGTACTCTTAGTTTATCAGCTGTGTTTAATTCTCTTTTTAGATATCCAAAAATATGTTGAAATGTATTAATTCTATTTCCAGTCGTTGGTTGGTTAGAAATAGTGTTTAGAAAAAGTGATTGATATAATTCATAAACCTCCTCATCTTCGAGTTGATCATGGTTAGCAGCTAAGTTTCCTAATGCTTTTAATTCTCTCTGAGAGTGCTCCATTAAGATGTATTTATACTTTTTGTGAAAGTCCTGAATAGAAGCTACATTTTTAGTAATATTTCTAAGTCTAAAATGTGCAAAAACTTGCTTAATAAATTTTTCTTTTAATTCAACATTTTTAAATCTTCCACTGTCTTCCTTAGGTAATAGAGGCCATCGGTTTGATATTTCTTTGGCAAATAAGCCTTGTACAAGTCTGACAGAACTTTCTTTCTTGTTTGAAATACTTTTTACATTACCGAGTCCACACGATGGAGATTTTCTCATGAAAATAAATCCATCTAAATTTTCCAATCTTTTATCGTTTATAATATTTGAATATGTTGATTTGGCCAAATTAGTTAAGTCTTTATTTGATCTTTTTGTTTTTAATTTAAATTCACTTTTATTTGTGTTTGAATACTCTAAGTAAATTTCTTCCCTTGGTGTTCCAAGACCCATTTCAATTTCAGGACATATTGGAATTAAGTTCACATGTTTGGAAAGTATGGATGTAATCCATCTATCTTGTGTGTGAAAACCATTGTATCTAACTGGTTCTCCAAGTAAACAGGAACTTATTGCAATATTGGGACGATCAGATTTTATCTTCATAAGAGTTTTCCTATGCTTTTTCTTCTAAAGTTAAATATATTGTTCAAATCTTTAGCAATAAATTTCCCAGCAAAAACCTGTCCTATTATACCAAATGGAACTTTGTAAATAATTTTATCCTTTATTAAAGTTCCTGAATTAACTTGGTAAAAAGAATGTGTGTGATGCCACTTTTTATAGGGACCTGAGATCTGTTCATCCACAAATTGTTTATTTTTTTCAAAAGAGTTAATTTTACTGGTCCATTTAATGGGAATAGAGTGTAAGTTTAATTTGTAATTAATTAGTGTTCCAGTTCTGTCTCTTATACACATCTGACGCTGCCGACGATAGA
>CAXHCD010000047.1:0-25918 GCA_964015265.1 uncultured Oligoflexia bacterium | reverse complement strand
CACTAGTCTCGTGGGCTCGGAGATGTGTATAAGAGACAGAATTATAACCTTCATTATCGCATCCCCACATATTGCTTAATTACATTCACATATCTATCTGGAAGACCTCTTTGAGCGTACTCGATATAGTCCTTAGCATCATCTGGTCTACCTGAATCATAAAGAGCTAAAGCATAATTCGCAGCAATATCCGCACGCCTTCTATCTCTAGAATTTATTAAATTAAAATAAGATAGAGCTCCACTATTATTTTTACTAAGATATTCAATTACACCCAAAGCATTTAAAACATCTGAATCTTTTGGGTTTCTATCATAGAGAGATTTAAAATATCTTTTGGCCTTATCAACAAATCCATACTTCAAATAAAGTTGAGCTATATTAAAAAGAGGAGTTAATGAAAATGAATTAGAACGAAGTGCTTTTTGATAGGCAATAAATGCTTTTTGATCTTGTCCTTCATTTTGATAAATAACCCCTAAATTATTAAGAGGTGGAGTAAACTTAGAATTTAAATCTCTTGCTTTATTATAATATAAAATAGCCTTTCTATAATCACCTTTTAAAAGATAGCATGTTCCAGTTTGATTCCAAAAAGCTGGATTCTTTACAAATTTAGAATAAAGTGCTTCTCTTATTTTTTTAGATTCATCAAATCTTTTTTGATAGCACAGACTAACTATTTGCCCTAGTCTATCCTTAGTATTACTAGTTACAGCTGAAAGCTTAGGACTAGGAACTTTCGCAATACTTTCTTTAACAAGAGAGTCAGTTTTATCAACTTTACCTGCAAAAAAATCATCGTCATACTTATAAGGAACTTGCTTAACCGGTGCAAAATCACTATTTTCTATATTCTTAAACTCTTTTTCTATCTCAGCACTATTTGAAAATTCTCCAACAGTTTTTTTCTTTGTATTCGTTGAGCACGCACTAATTAAAAAAATCATTATAAATATTATTTTTTTCATTTATCTACCACCTGCTCTGTCCATAATAATTCCTTTTTTAAAAGGCCAATACTCGAATCTAAACTTGAGATCTTTATCTACGATGAACAGCACATTGTCTTTTGATAAAATTTCATTCTTCTTAATTTGTAAACTAGCTTCTCTTTTATAGTCTGAAGCTTTTTTCAAAATTGGTGCAGTTAAATTAACCATACTTTTTTGAAATGAATCTATATATTCCTTTGATTTTCCTACAGGCGCAAAGTTTCTAATTTCAGAAGCAGTATTCAAATAATTTTCATAAAGAAGCTTATAGGCCCTAACTATACCAACCCCAGATCCGATTGAAAGAATTCGTAATGACTCATCAGTTAATCTATCAAGCGCAGAAATCTTGCTTTTTAATAATGTATTAAAGGCTGACTCAGGAAAACTTAATCTTATAGATATTAAATTATTCTCTAATGCTTCAAGCTTTAAAACTGAGAAATGAGCAACAATATCTAATATTTCTAGTTCTAACTTTATATTTCTTCTTTGAGCATAATTATAAAACTCTATAATTTGATCTCTAACATTATCTGAAAGTTTGTCTCTTCCTGATCTTTTATATTCTTTATATAGTTCAAACAATTGAGGAATAACTCGCCCTTTCTCTGATGCAGTAGTTAAAGTTGAAATTTCTCGCTCTAACTTTGCCCATCTTTTGTCTTCTGCTAAACGAGAAATTAAATCTACTCTAAGGTTTTCAATATCCTTTCTATTTATCCCACAGGAGACACCATCTTCTAATATTTTAGACGTTGTATTTAAATCTCCATTTGCAAGTGCAATGACACCAATATTATTAAAGAAGACTCTCTTATTTTTTGAATTTTGATTACAAAGTTTTTGAAAGACTTTCTGATTCATTTCAATGGCATCATTAAATTTTTCTCTATTAAATAGGTCGACCGCAAAGCTTAAAAAAGTACTCTGAAACTTTCTAATATCTTTAGAGTTCATATGTTCTAAGGCCCTTAATGCCCATTTATTCATTTTATCCCAATCACCTAATTCATAAAAAAGTACTGCAATATTATATGCAGCATTTTTCTTGGCAGTTTTAGTACTTTCAGTATTTCTGTAAATACTTACATATCCTACAAGAGCCCTTTTCTTATCACCTTTAGAAGTAGCTTTTTCAACTGTTTCAAATTGCATTACCAATAATAAATTTCTCAATTTATTTGCATAACGCTTTGATACACTAATTTTCCCATCATTAATTCTTTTTACCCAAGCACCTATAGAAGCTTTGTCTTTTCGTTTCCGATAGTATTCCATAATTCTCGCTAGCATTGCTTCTTGTTTCTTATAGGCCTTTGGGAATTCTCTTTGAAAATTTACTAAAGCTTCTTCAGATTTTTTAATATCTCCTTCTGAATAAAGGAGTGAGAACAATCTTTGATGAACTTTAAACCGCTTTCTTTTATCTTTTGAGTTTTTTAAGTAGAGATTATATGCATAAATTAAGTACTTATTTTCTTTATCAGAACTTTTAGAACCTTTTTTACCAAGAGAAGCTAATAAACCTTCTAATGCAAGCTTTGCATATTTTTCATTTTTTTGTGCTAATGCTTGCTTATGAGTTCTATCATATAATTCTAATGCTTTACTATACTGACCAGTAGAATACATTGTCTCAGCTGCTAAAAATATTGAATTTAAACTTTTCTTATTATTCACTTCCGCAAGCATTGAAAAATACTCAGCGGCTATATTCCCTCTAGATCTTCTAAATTTTGTTCTAGTTCTATACCTTTTACTAGTTGCCTGCTTCTGTAGAATTGCGCCAACTCTTTCTAATTGATATTTTAATATTTCGATTTGTCCTTCAGATAAAACTCTTTTTTTGTGAAGCTGAAACATTTCTTTGGAAGAAACAAAGTGCTCATCATATTTTCCAAATTTATCATGAAGAGCTAATAACGTTTCATGAATTTGAGCTCTGTCACTATCAGAGTCAGCTCTATTTAATGCTTCTTTCAAGGTATTTCTAGATAAAGTGAATTTCCCTCTATCCATAAGTAACTTAGACACTTTAATTAAGTTTCTTGTTAAATTTTTTCCATTATCCTTATAGAACTTAATTGCATCAGATATTCTATTAGCCGAAACATAGAATAAAGCAAGATCTCTTTCTACACTATAAGACATATCAATAAATTTCTTATTACGACTCTCACTATAGACTTCTTGCATTTTTGAAATTGCTGCACTTCTTTTCTTAGTCTGAAAATAGCACCAAGCTAAATTATATGCATCTTTAGTCCACCATTTATCAAGTTTTTTATTAAGCGACCTTTCATATAGAGGTATGGCCTTACTATATTGTTTTCTATTATAAAAAATTTCAGCAAGGGCCAACGTTGCTTTTTGCCTTGTTAAAGATCCCTTTCTAGATTTTTTTATCGATAGTTTAAAAAACTTCTCAGCTTTTTTGTCTTGCAAATTTTCTTTAGCATTAAATGCTAGAATATAATAAACATCTGCAATGTTTTTATATCTTGGGAATTTCTTTAAAATTAATAAAGCAGTTTTCTCAGCTCTTATAAAGTATTTTTTTGATTCATTAAAATAACTACTCTTTCTGACTTTTGCTCTCTGCCCAGTAGGAATAGAAAGGTATTTTATGTTCTCACCTTCTTTAATCAAACGGGCTTTTTCAAGTAATAATTCTGCCATTCTCAAAAAAAGGCTTGGTTGATCTCCGCCTGATTGCTTAGATAACCTTGTAACTTCAGAAAGCTCTTCATCAATAATTGATATTATTTGCGATCTTCTCTCATTTCCGTATAGAGAACATGTAAAAATAGATATTATTAAAAATATTAAAATGTGTTTAATCATTGCCTACATTCCGACCTTAATGCAAAAACATAATCTCCTAACTCATCGGCCCAAAATTCGCCATTAAAGTCCCAAAAATATTGTTTACTATTTCTCTTAAGATAAGTTATATCACCACGTTCTCTTTTATCAGTGTTTCTTGCGTAATATATGTCTTCCTTTCTTCTGTTTAAAACTTCTAGCTTTATATAGCTCATATGCTTAAATGAAGTTTTTAAAGTATCTAATGTTAGTAACATTGATTTTCTCACATATGCGCCAATTAAGTTTCGTTGTAATATCATTGATTCTTTCAAAGAGTTCTCGATAATTACCATCGCCCTCCTTGATCTTACTTCCTTTAACGTTGATAATTCTAATTTTGCTCGTTCGAAAGACCACATTAATTCTCTGTAAGTCGGATCTCTCGTTACTGAAGATAATAGAGAGTTTACTAAATCATTTCCTCTTCTTTTGCCATCCAAGTAAGAATTAGCTAGCAAATAAAAATATTTATAATCTTTTTTCATTTTATTTAAGAATTTGCTCAGTGATTTTGTATTTGATTCATATTTTTTATAAAATTCATTTACAGATATTTTTACATCATTCCATAGACACATTTCATAAAAAGTTAATGTTCGCAAAACTTCAATTTCAGGGTTGAATATATGCCCAAAAACAGGAGCTTTATATGTTACCAATTTACCTAACGTCCGGTTATAATCTTTTAAATAAAAGCTATTCCATGCTTCTTCAAATAAAATCTCTGGCCATACTAAAGAATCTTTTGGGAGGTCAAGATAAGTTAAGTATGCACCACTATATTTTTTATTAGCAAATTGAGATCTAGGAATACCAATAACACAATAATCTCGATTAACTTCTAACTGTCTTTTACGAACTAGAAATCGTTCTTTTTTAATTTGCTTATTAGATACATCTATACACTCTTTATATGCCATTATTGAGTTATTATACATTTTCAATAAACTGTAAGTACTTCCCTCTAACATTAAAGCAAATGGTTTAGCTGGGTGATTTGAAGGAATTGACTTACTTAGAGTGAACAAAACTTCTTTATACTTTTGCTTTCTAAATAGTTTTTTGGCAAGTACATATTTTAAAGTCGGCGCATTAGACTTTCTGAGAAATGACTCTGGTAATATTTCAAATTGTTTAACACCAACCTGAGACATTATTGCATCTATTTCTCTATCAATATTTTTTGAGTTTGAAGAAGATATTGTTAAATACTCTTTAACAAATGGAACTGCTGCGTAAAAGAAATTATGCTCAACTAACTTTCTAATTATTCCAGTAAGAACAGCTTGCTTATTTTTACCACCATAAATTTTTGAAATATCTTCTATTGAAGAAAAACTTAATGTGGGAATCAATAAAAATATTATTAATAGTTTCTTCATATTAGAAAGTATATCCAAAAGCAAAGCTAATATCGTAATTACTGTACCATGCCTCTTCTGTGTTAGTTCCTTTAGCTATTTCAGCTTGCGCTTTATAGTGTTGAGCATCTAAATCAAGTCTTACATAATAATTTCTATTCAAATAAAATTGTAAAGCAACTTCCCAAGCAATTACTGAGTGAGATTCAGAAATATCGTTAGGACTAAAAAGTCCTTCAAACTCTTCTCTATTGTTTGTCTCGTTTAATTTTCCGTAACCAAGACCTAAAATCCAGTCATAATAAACAATTGTATTAAATGTATTTAACTTTCCATAAAATGGTGACCATACAACCATCGCAACTTGATAATCATCAACAATCCGTCTAAATGGTTTCGAACCTGAAGGACCTGTTGGATTTCTTACTGATTTTGCAGCATCATTTTCTTTTCCACTATTCTTTGCATAATTAAACTGTATTCCCCATTCTTCTTGAAAAAAATATCCTGCTTTCGCTTGCATAGTTGAAGAGTCTACAAAAGCTCCAGACGTAGTAAAACCATATCCAGCTTGAATGTATAATCTATCAACTTTTCTATACTTTCTGTTTTGTAATACATAAATTTCTTTATCTGGGTCTAGCCAAGAAAAACTATAAACATCTCTTTCAGCAGCAAATGTATTTTTAATGCTAATTAGTATAAAGAAAATTAGACCAGATAAAATAAGTCGTTTTTTGATATTCATTACTTCGCTTCCTGCTAAGTTCACTTAATCATTCCATTGATATTCAATACTTATTTTAACATGGACCGGATTATGTGCAATTACATTTTAACAAAGTTAAATATTCAATCAGGTCTTATTGCATACCTGATTAAAATCACAATAATTGCAATAATCATTATTGATTTTATTTAAATCTGATAGTTTTTCACAAGAATTCCAAAGGCTTGATAATACTTCCTCTAAACTCATTTCATTAGAAAAAACTTCTTTTGTATCAACAAAACATAAAACGAGTTTGAGTTTTGCACTCGGACTAATATCGTACATATTTGCTAGTGCATAGGCATAACATTTCAACTGAAACCAATATGGGCCGTCCTTAATTTCATTTGGCCGTCCGGTTTTAAAATCCCACACTTGAAGATCGTCTTCCTTAAAAAAGAATAAATCTGGAGTACCTGATAACATTTGACCAAAAAAATCGAACTTCATGGGTTCCTCAGACCTCATTTCATAATCTAAATCAAAATATTTTTGAAGTTGTCCTTTTACCCATAATAAAATTTCTTCGTGTTCGTTAGTATTTAAAGGGACAGTAAAATTCTTCTTAATCATTTTAGATATTAGCTCATGAATTAAAGTTCCTCTCGACGCACTCGATTTTAAAACAACATCCTCTAATTGATTTTCTTCTTTTTGCAATTCAAAATTTATTTCTTCTGTCAAAGATAGTTCTTCATCAAGTTTACAAATATTTTTAAGGTAGAACTTTCGAGGGCATTCTTCAATTAAAGCAAGCCTTGTAACAGATAACTCTGGAAGAATATATAAATTTGACTTATTTTCATTTTCAACGATACCAAATCTATCACGATGAAATAACAAAGATTTACTAACTATTTCTTGGTTCAAATTTTCTAAAGAAGTATTGATGATATTTATTTCCTTATCAATTGAGTTACTTTTTGTGCAAACATCAAAAAACCAAGACCTTATTCCATTTATCCAACTATTAGAATCACTTACAATAGCTTTTCCATTAAGGCTTATATCACACCAATATAAACTCTCCTGCGCCCTTGTATTAGTGACATAAAATAATCTTTTGGATTCTGCAAAATCTTTATACTTTGTAAGTAAATTTTCTAAAATTAATTCAGGAGATGTAAAGGGAGATTTCTGTTCATATGATGACTTCCATTTCAAACTACCAGGCAATTTCCCTGAATATGAAGTATTTGGGACAGACTTTCCATTTGTATGAAGCCCTCCTATAAATACATGATCAAACTCTAAACCTTTTGACGCATGTGCAGTCATGATTAAAACATTGCCCTTTCCTTTTGAACTATAATCCATAGAATATTTATTTTGAAAGAGCTTTTTAAGGTCGAGATAAAGTTTCTCGATGTCATTTCCATTATTATTTATTAGTTCATTAATTAAATTATAATTAGTTTCAAAGTTTGAGTTAGAGATGTACAAATTTGATAGGAACTTATCAAAAGAAACTTTTACTCCATATAACAAAACATCCCTTTTGAATTCTTGCTCAACATATTCTAAGTTTTTGAACTCAAGTTCTAAAATAGCAGCAAGCTTATTTAACTTAAAAGAGTTATCTTTTTGATCTTCAAGTAACCCCTCTAAAATATATAAAAAGAGACTAATGATTGGATCTTCTCCAATACTTATTTTGTTTTGAGCAGTAAAACCTATTCCTCTTTCTTGTAAATCTTTTTGCAATACTTTGGATGGTTTTAATTTTTTATAAAGTACTGCGATAGTAGAGTTTGGATCTTTAAATATAAGCTCTTCTATCAAATCACAAAAAACTTTAGACTCAATCACATCAAAACCTTCTGAATAAATTCTTTTAATTTCAGTGTTGCTAATTTCTACTTTCACACAATTTAAGCTCCCTTCAGAGCTCTTTTCAACATCAGGAACGGACTGTGGATCAGCGACAACATTATGATTATCAACCCCTTCAAAGGAAAAACTTTTTTGAAATAAGTTTTCAAACAAAGAATTGTTAAATTTAATTACGTTTGAAGTCGATCGATAATTATTACTTAAGTTTAAATTTTGAGGAATCTGCTTTTGACAGTTTAAAAAAACACCAAGCTCTCCCCCTCTAAAACCGTATATGGCCTGCTTCACATCGCCAACACAAAATAGTCTCAAAAGATCATTGTTAATCAATTCTCTTATAATTTCATATTGTACATATGATGTATCTTGGAACTCGTCGACAATAAAATACTTATATCTTTGTGAGATTTTATTCACAACTTCTTTGTTTTGAATAGCTTTAAAAATAAAATACTCTAGATCTCCAAATTGAATTCCTGGAACTAATAGATAATTATCCTTCATGAATTCGTATAAAGATTTATATCCGCTCATCCAATTTAAAAATGCAACTTCTTTATGCTGAAAAAAAGCTTCATAATTTTCTAGATTTTTACTTATAAAGTCTTTAAGAGTCTTAAATTCATCAAATATATTATTTAACTCTGTTAGACCTAATCTCTTTTGTGGAGCTCGAACACTTTTATTTTCGATAAGAAAATTGTTTAAAGTTTCAAATACATTTTCAGAATTCAAATCAATTGACTTTAAAAAACTAAGAAGTTTGGCGGCAAAAATATAATATGGTTTCTCTTTATATTTATCCTCAATAGAATCATTCATTGAACTTTGTTTGAAAAGAATCTTAATTTCTAATAGATCTAAAATATTTAAAAAGTGTTCTTCAATATTAAAATTTATAATTTCTTCTAATTTTTTTTCATCCCATGAAGATCTTAAACTAGGATCTGAAAATACTTGAAACACAGAACTTAAAATAGAATTTTTATTCATTAAAAAAGAATTCTTGATATTCAAGTCAATTTTATTTTCTTTGCTTATCCACAAATCAAATAAAAGTTCCAATTTAATTTTGTATTGAGATTCAGAAATTAATTCCATCTCACTATTTATATCTGGAACAAGGCCTTCCTTAATTAGTTTGTGACAAAATCCATGTATTGTACCTATATACAACGTGCTTATATGATTAGACACGTAGCTCCAAAAAGTTTGATCATTTTCAAATTCTAGTTGTTGCTTGATTCTATTATTTAATCTTATTTGTAATTCACCTGCTGCTTTTTTAGTGAAGGTCATTAAAACAGTATTAGAAATTTTCTCTTTAAAATATTTTTGCTTTTCTTCTAATAGCTCATATTTATTTTCTATTTCTTTGATTAGGTAGATTATATGTTCCACTAAGACAAAAGTTTTTCCTGAGCCAGCTCCTGCACTCAATAAAACCCCACCATCATGCTCTATTGCTAGTTTTTGTTCATCATTTGGAGTTCTCAACATACAAACTCTCCTTCTGTAGTTCGGGTGCAGAAGTTTTTGACGACACAATATTCACAAACTTTTTCAATTCGTGGAGATGGAAAAAAAGTTTCATCTTTTTTCATTTTTTCTATTGTTTGCTCTTCAATATTTAAATACTCTGAACACTGTTGATTAAACTCTTTGAAGTCAAAACTATTTTTTATTTCTAGATCTTTTAACTTTAGCGTTGTTTCATTTTCTGTATTAATAAAAAGAGAGTCAGACTTTGAACTTAAGTTTAAATAACCAATAGATAATAATTCTTTATTCATTAATAATTTAGTTAGATAAAACCAAATTTGAATTTTTTCAAAATTAAAAACTTCATTCTTTGTAGGTATAGAAGCATTACTTCTCTTAAAGTCGATAATCATATAATTAGTATCATTAGACAAAATACAATCTATACTGCCTGTAAAAGAATTATGTAAGATTTTCTTTTCAAATTCTAAAGAATTAAAATCGAAAATTGTTTTCAAATCTAATAATAATTCAATGCCATTTTTACAATAATTTCGAATTTCATTAAAAAGTATCGAAAAATCATTTTTATTAAGATTGATTTTATTTTTACCTAAGTATTCACCAATTTTCATCTTACATAGAGTAATAAAATCGTCTTCTTCATAAATCGAATGTTTTTTAAAATATTCTTCTATTATCCAATGCTCTAATGTTCCAATTTGATCTGCTCTTAAACTAGTCTTTAAATCTACCCTATCAATTAATTTCATCCCATATGAATAAAAATATTTTTGCGGACAATCTAAATAGCTTTGAAGTCTCGTAGCAGATAACTTTGTAATTGGTAGTTTTTTACAATGTTCACTTAAAACATTTTTTATAACTTTTTCAGAAGAAAAATCTATTTCTTTGTTTTCTATTTCAAATAAACTTAGTAGTTCATTCCAGACTATATCTTTATTTTCAGTTTCTTCTTCTAAGATGAGAGTTAGTTTATTGTTTTTCCCCAAACTAATTAATTTAGAAAGCGTATAAATTTTATCAAAATGTTGATTTTTTATTGGCCCAACGCTTGCTAATAACGATTGCAATTCATTTGGAAATGTTTTAGTTGAAGACCCTAGAGCCCCTAAATTAGATGCATAAATCAAATACACTTCCTCATTAGTTATAAGATCACAAAATTCTAAAGTAGAAAATTTATCTAATTTCTTCTCTTTAGATAAACTCACATATGCTGATCTTGGGAAGTCTAAGCTAAGAATAGACTTGAAAAGTTTCAATTCAAATTTGCTAAAAAATTTATTCTCACTGTAAAACTCTTTCCACTCACTTACTTTCCTTTTGAATAAAAGTAAAAATTTTATTTCTCTAAAGTTTTGATTTTCTATAGCGAGTTTTATCTTGTTTTCTATTATTTCTAAAAATTCTTCGATCTCAATAGAATCTTCAGTAATTAATTTATATAACTGTTGAAAATGTAGATTCATAATTTCAGAAAATAAATCCGCTTCAACTTTAGGTATTTGAAAGTCTAATGGAATTTGTTTTGACGATGGAAAGTCTAAATTCTTAGTTGCTAAAACTATATTTCCTATTTTTAAATCAGTATTAATTTTTCTTAAGTACTCATTTAATCTATTTTTGGGAAACGAGTATTTTGTAATTAAACTTTTTTCTGAACTATTAGACCCCCCCTCTTTATCGTCTAAACCAGCTATCCATTTTGGCCAATCTAAATCCGAGCATTTCTCATAAACAAACTCATTAATTAAAACAGAAATATTATCTCTAATGGATAGAGATTTAAGATAATCTATTTGTATAGCTGTAAAATTTTGAAAGCCAATAAAAACAAAGTTTCTCTCTCCATCATACTCAATATGTCTATATAAGCTAGAAAGTTCCGTATAAGTTTGATGTTCGTCTATATAACCTAGACTCTCACATACTTTCCAAAAAAGTATTAATACATACTTTTGAGACTCATCAAAAAATTCCAGGAATTCACAATATAAGTCAAAGTCTGCAGTATAACTACGCAACTCAGTAAAAAGAACAAAGGCCCTCATGAAATTTTCAAAATTATCATCAATATTTGCTTTCCAAACAGGGGCCAGGGAAAACATTAAAGAAGACTTATTTTTTCTAGAACTCAATAACTCTTCATTTCCAAATTCGGTTAACTCATTCGTACAAAATTTTGAAATAGTTATAATTTGATTTTTAGTTTCTAACCCAGATTTTATTAACTTTCGTCTAAAATTATCAGCATGAGTTGGTCCAGGTGCAATAAATACAATGTTTTCTAATGAACCAAAATTCTCAGAGAAAAAAGTTTCTTCAAATACATTTGCTAAACTTTTATACGTAACTAATCGCAGCACAAAATCTCCACTCTTTACCAAACGATAAGATAAGGTTATATCATCAAATACTGTATATTTAAAAATAAGGGTTCATATAATGCTGAATGAAAGTCGCTTATTTAGTTTCTTAGATGACAATCATGGATACTCAATTCATTTTTTAGAAGGACAAAAAATTATTCACGATTTGGCCATAATACATGGAACTCCAGGTCAAGGTTTTTTGTTTTATCGAGATATTGTCCTATCTGTCATGCAACTTACAGCTTTTATGAAATCAATGGAAGGTTTTGGCATATATATAGACAGTGAAACCCCTCACTTTAGGCTTAAGATTGAAGCTAATGAAAGCGGTAGGTTTAGAACTCTTTTACTTCCAACAAACTTTAATGAATCTCCCCAAGTACTGTCTGGAAAGGTTAGAGTTTCTAAAACTTTTGGTAAAGACTCTCGACCATATACTTCAATTTTAGAATTAAAAGAAACTGACTGTTCAGAAATTATGAACAAAGTTTTAAAAGAATCCTATCAAATTGATGGCAGAATTTATCTATCTCCAAGTTCAGACCAGTCTGTATTTATAATGAAACTGCCTGATTTGAATCAAAATAAAGTAACTAAAGAAGATAGATTAAATATTTCAGAGTTTTGGAATTCAAAAAAAGCAGATATTGAAAAAATTTGGGAAAAAGCTTTAAATGAAGAAAAATCTATAATAGATGAATTTACAAATTTAAATATGCAATATTTATCAAGCAAGCAAATTGAATTTAAATGCTCATGCTCAAGGGAAAGAATGATAGATGTTTTAAAAGGTTTGGCCAACGAAACACCTGATAGTTTATTTCCTGATCAGAAAAACTCATTAGAAATCAAATGTGATTACTGTCAAACTTTTTACGAAATTTTAAAAAATGAAGTTTTTCCTGGAATTTTAAAACAGTGAAAAAACAGAATTTAATTTTAATTGCCTAGCATTTGGATCAATCAAAATTCTATTAAATACAGATGCTTCGTCATAAATTCCACAAAAGTTTTCTGCTCCCGCTCCATAAGCAAAAACAGGGGAAAGTAATTGAGGCCTTCTATATAGAATATTTTTACCCTGTTTAACGTATCCAACCCACTTTTTACCTTGTGATGGAAGTTCAAGGCCCTTTGCAGAACTTGAGCTAACAACAAACAAAAAGTTTTTGTTTTGAGCATTTTCCTGAATGATGAACTTCATAGCACTTTCAAATTCTTTGAGAATTTCTTTAGATTTTACGATATTTTTATTTATTAATGCATCCTCATAAGTAAAGTCTCTGACAATAAATAAATTATTCCCTTGCTCCTTATCCTTGTAGTTTTTGTAAAGAAATCTAATATTTTCAAGTAAACTTGAAAAACACCCTTTCTTTGTACAAGTTTTATCAAAAAATACCCCAGGAGTTAGATCTCTTTTTGGTTCTTGATAATGAAAAGAATTTATACCAGAACCATTAACTTTTCCTGTTTTCCATAAAGCTAAATTTTTCCAATTATTACTTTGATTTGAACATGCTAGAGCATTTTCCATACTCTGAGTTTTATTATCTGCAATTACTTCTAAAACTCCAACAAGACTGTTTCTAAACTTAGTCGTTTCCCATATTGCGGGTGTTTTATAGTCTTGGCATTGACCCTTTATATTTTTAGAACCTAAAATTTGAGAATTAAAACCATTGAATGAGGTTGGCCTTAAATCATACAAATTATAATTCCAAACTTTTCCAAAACACACAAACTTTTCTAAAATAGATTCACTAGTAGAATTAGGCGATGAGAATTTTAACATCGAAAGATGTTCTTCATTTAAGCCTGCAATTTGAAACCAAACAATATTTTTAACATCTCTATTAAAACTATGGTCTTGATCTCCAATTCGTCTATTTGAAGTACAAGAAACAAATAGAGCTGCTGCGCACAATAATATTTTAAAATTCATTTCAACATTATACTTTAAAATATCAATTTTGTTTACATTTCTCTTTGCGTCAATTGTGTAAAATCATTTTATTATGGCCCAAAATCCGATATTCTTAATAGGTTAATTAGTCAGTTTTAAGTCAAAAAGGGGAAAGCAAATGGATATCAATGCCACTCGGGAAATCATGTGGAATATCCCATATTCTTTTAAAATTTTAATGTATGCGTCCTTATTCATTTCTTTGGGAGTAATGGCCCAAGGACTTTTTAAAAAATACCAATTTGTTACGAATGGAAAAGGGCTAAAACCACTATTACCTGAAAAGTTAAATTGGTGCTCTTTTTTTAAAACCGCACTTTTAACAGGCAAAGTACCTAGAGATAAATTCGTTGCAATTTTTCATGGACTCATTTTTTGGGGATTTTTAATACTGTGGATTGCTACTGATGTAGTTGCAATTCATTATGATACTCCATTTAAAATATTCAAAGGACCCGTTTATATAATTGTTTCATTTGCAGCTGATATCGCAGGTATTATGGTTTTAGCTGGCCTAGCTCTTGCCTATTACAGGAGATATATTAAGAAGCCAGACTATTTAAGCGCGACAAAACCAAAACAAGAACTTTTCATGTATGCGATGTTAGTTAGTTTAGTAGTTATTGGTTACCTAATTGAAGGCGCAAGAATTTTAGGAAACGGTTTTCCTGAAGGTGAAGCAACATGGGCGCCAATCGGTTTTTGTATTGCTAAAATTTTTCAAAGCTTTGGACTAAGTGATTCAACATGGTCAAATATTTATAAAGGTATGTGGCTATATCACATGATCAACACAATGGTATTTGTTGCAAGTTTTGGTCATTCAAAATTCTTTCATGTTTTTGCAGCCCCAATAAATGCTCTTTTAACACCTAAAAGAAGAGGTGCTGTTTTAGCTCCTATGGATTTTGAAAATGAAGAAGCTGAAACTTTTGGACTTGGAAAACTATCTGAACTCACAGCAAAAAATAAACTTGATCTTATTGCATGTGTTGAATGTGGTAGATGTACGCAATCATGTCCGGCCAATGGAGCTGGTAAAAACCTTAATCCAAAAACAATCATTACAAAAGCTAGGGATATTGCTTTAGCCGCAAATGGTGAGGATAAAGATTTATGGGAAAACCCTATTTATGCTTCGAATGAATTGGATGCATGTACAACATGTGGTGCATGTATGGAAGAATGTCCATTAAATATTGAACACGTTAATTTAATCATGGAAGCAAAAAGATATAAAGTTTTAACCTTAGGTGATATTCCTCCTGCAGCTGCCGATGCTGTTAATAAAATCAGAGTTAATGGTAACCCTTGGGGAATTACACAAGATGACAGATTTAAATGGGCAGACGGCCTTGACGTTCCAGTAATAGAACCAGGTAAAAAAGTTGATTATTTATATTATGTTGGTTGTGCAGGTTCATATGATGCTGCCAACCAGAAAGTGGTTCAAGATACTGTTCAATTACTAAAAAAGGCCGGAGTAGATTTTGCGGTAATGGGAAAAACTGAAAAATGTAATGGAGATCCGATTAGAAGATTTGGTGATGAATATTCATTTTATGAAGTTGCCATTGAAAACATAGCTAATATGAATCAATACGATTTTGGTAAGGTTGTTACTCATTGTCCTCACTGCTTGCATACTATTGGAAAAGAATATGCAAAATTTGATGATGGTCAATTTGAAACATTACACCATACAGAATTATTAGCAGACTTAATAAAAAACAATAAACTAAAACCTTCAAGAGAAGTTTCACAGGAAATGACATTTCATGATCCATGTTACCTAGGTAGACATCATGGTGAATATAATGCACCAAGAATGATCTTAGACTCCGTCCCTGGTGTTAAAGTGAATGAAATGGAAAAAAATAAAGACAAGGCCCTTTGCTGTGGAATGGGTGGAGGAAACATGTGGTACGAACTACCTGAAGGTGAAGATTTAGCAAAAAATAGACTAAATCATATTGCCGATACTAATGCCCCAAAATTGGCAACAGCATGTTCATACTGTATGATTAACTTTAACTCTTCTAAAGCTCAAGTAACAAAAACTGAAGAGTTAGAAGTTGAAGATGTGGCGAGTGTACTGGCAAAATCTATTCTTTAATATAATAAGTAGGGGTTTAATCCCCCTACTTTTTATAAATTCTGTTTATTCTCAATCCAGTAATATTGATACGATTGGAGTACTCAATTCTCTCGAAAGTTTAATTGAAATTCAAAAAAATGAATTTGAAACATTAAAAAAGGATATTCGATCCACTCCTGACATACTTGGACAAATTAACTCGAACACAGAAGTTAAATTACATCCTTCATTTTTAAGAGCTATTTTATTTTACTCAAATCAAAATTATTTTAAACTTGCTAATAATAAACCATGTTTATTTTACGCATTAATAGAAAATGAATTACTTTCTTCTCCCCTCGGTAACTTTAATGATATTTATATTCAATTTGAAAATAAAGATAAAAAAATAATAAATACCGTTATTCCTAAAAAAGATTTTTTAAATTTAGTTTATAAAAATCAATGTAAATCGTTTAAAGACGTCTCTACTTTATTTGAAGTTAAAAATATTGAATCAACATTAAACAGATTAAAATTTGAAACTCCTAAAAGTTTAAATGATTGTAAATTAATTACAAAAACTTGGCGTGAAAATAATTATATCCCATATTTGTGTAGAATTCCTGAAACCTTAAATAAAGCTTCAAAAATAAGAAAAGCAAGTAATCGATATGAAAATGAATTATTAAGACTAGCTAAATCATACAATCTAAAATCTTCATTTTTTAATAAAACATACCTTAGAAACTTATGTAAAAATATTTGGGAACCTCAAAAGTTTTGTAATCCTTACTTGGCAAAAGATATTTGGAATAAAGTATTAAATGGTGAAAAAGATAAGTTTTACTTAAGTTATAGATGCCAGTCATTACTCAAGAAAAAAGTATTAACACAAAAAGACCTTCGAAACTGTCAAAACATTCTAAGCAAAGAAAGTAAAATGTGTCTATCATTAGGTTCAGACCGATTTCCGTCTATTTTTCCTAGACTTGATTGCGAAGAGCTATCCGAAAACTTAATTAGCTCAAAGTTAAAAACAGACTATCAAGATTGTCCTGGCCTAATAGAAAACTCAGGAATCACAAATATTTTTCGCATTATTTCACATTTTTCTAAACAAAATAAAGATTTGAACACTTCAAACTGCGCTGCCAATCCTCAATATCTATTTGCTAAAATGAATATGGATTATAACGATAGTAATGCTTGGCCTTTAAATATTTGCTACAGGGATTCTATAAAAGCAAAAGATGTTTGTTATCAATATATCCCCGGCTTTGATGGAAAATCTGAATTTTCTGAAACAAAAATTGTTGCTAAAATTTTAAAAAGAGAAATTGGTTCTGTATCTCCTATCACATGTAAAATTGTTGAAAAAAGAAAATATAATCCTGCAAGACTGGCCTATAAAACAGGATGCTTTATTGTATTTGATGCAAAAAAATGTAATTCAACAAGTTGTGATAAGAAAGTTTATTTTAAAAATAAAGTCAGAGATATTTTCAAGTATAAAGGAACAACTGAATTTGAATATTTTACAACTACATTTCAAAAAGAAAATTTATCGATGTCTAAGGTACTTGAAGTTGTTTATAAACTGGACAAAAGATCAGTTAAAAACCTAACAGATGCTGAGTTTTTCTTAAAACAAAAAAAGAATGGAATTATTCATGGAATTGGATGTAGTGAAGATTTACTTCCAAGACATTTTCCAAGGAAGAGCTTAAATCAGTGTACTCCACTTCCTTTCATAATTGATGGCGTTAAGGTTAAAGATGATAGAAAGTTTTTAACAATCAGAACAGCTATAGATGATGTACACACACCTAGATCTATTAAGTGGAATTATATATTTGGAGCTTTAAGTACATATCAACAATTTCACCCACTCAAACAATGGACTTTATATGGTTATTTTAAAAATTAGTATATTGTTTGCTATATTGATTAATTTAACTTTTGCTGTGACAAAGCTACCAACATTGGAAACAAAACAGTCAATTCAAAATATTAGATTTATATCTAATGATGGGAAATATACTTATTATCAAAGAAATGATGGTACTTTCTTATTTGCAACAAATTACAAAGTAACAGAAGTAATTAAGAAAAGTGAGAATACTCAATACAATATTATCTCTTCTATTTATAAGAAAAATCTTGTATTAACCGCCGATGAAAGTTTTCATTCAAATTTTTCAATAACTAAAGATAAACAAATTTATTTACTTAAATTCGGAAGTGAAAAAACTACATTAATTGGAAATGGTGTACAGCCACAACTTCACCTTGAAGATAAGTGGGTCTCTTTTTACATTCCTAAGAAAAAAATTATCAAATTTATGAATACTGGATCAGACTCTCTTACATTTGATATAAAACTTAATGCTGGTAAAAACCCATATTTTATTCCAGAAGTAATGATGATAGATCGCAACACAATTTACTTTACTGACATAAATGAAAATGGTGTTTTTGGAATACTAAATTACGACAAAGTATCAAAAAAAGTTTCAATCTTTCATAAAAACTATGATTTCACCGAAAAGTTTGAGTTTTGCAGAAACAAAAATCATTTCTACATTATGACTAAATCTCTACTTAATAAAAACCTAGGTACAACTATATTAAAGTATGACAATAAACAAATAAAAGATTTCTCAAAAGGAGAAATCCTTTATGAATCAAAACTAAATGATTTTGGTAATATTACTTGCTTTCATGAGGACAAATTGTACTTTGTAAAACAGACGGCCAGTAAACCTACATCAGTAACAGAAGCAGCAAGTATAGAAATTGAAACTAAAAAGGTAAAAATAGAAAGTTCTTTAAAAAATGTTACTCAAATAATTACTATGGATGGAAAAATTTTGATACCATATAGAGAAAAATATTATTTGATAAGAGGTGAGAATAATCTTGGTGAAGATATTTTTAATACTAATAATTAGTTTTAACTGCTTTGCAAATGAAACTAAATATATAATTACATTTGATAAAAAGCTTCCTAAAGAAGTTTCATATCTGTTCCCTACCGACAAATTAGATAAACAAGACTTAGAATTTTTAAACCAATTAGACTTTTACAGCTCACTACTTACTAGAAAAGAAGTATTCTTCATATTGAAGTCAGAAATTTATAAAGCAATTGCTGATATTGGAGCGAACCAGACTCCGGATAAAATTTTTTATGAAGAAATAATTTTTAAAAGATTTGAAACAGTTTTAAATTCAAAGCCTGATATTTTCACACAATTTATTTTAAGTTCTGTATATAAAGATTTAAAAACTATTTATAATTCTCCAGACTTCAAAACATTGGCACTAGGAATAAAGAACAGATCTGAAAATATTAAAGGAAGATTTGCAGTCCTCAGAGACAAACTATACTTACTCTATCCTTGGTATGAAAAAATTAAAGATCTTGACCCTGAAGAAATTCGATTATTCTTTAATGGAATAAGAATAAAAATTATAAACAACTGCATAGCAGCTATCAAAGCTCAATATACTCTTTCAAATAACAAAGTTGTATCAATGCCTAAAAAAGACTACTCTCCAAAGTTCATTACAATTAAAAAGTTAGAAAGTGAAACGAATGACAGCTTAGGTTCTTTAAAGAACTTAGTTGATGAAAATAAATCTAAGACCAATACAGAAATGATTTCAGATTGGAAACCAAAAGATTATCCTGATAGCTTTCCTTCATATTATCCACAAAAAAGACCTGATTATACTCCTCCAAAGGAGTTGCCAATGCCAGTAAATGACTGGAAAAGATAAATATTACTTTGTCTCAATAAACGCTAATTTTAATGCATCAACTGCTCTTGGAACAATGGCCGGATCAAAAAGTTTCCCACCATCTTCTTCAAGTACTTTTATGGCCTTGGCGTACTGATCCTTAGAAGACAATTCTTTATTTTCTTCAAGAATATTTTCAAATACATTAGCGAGCGAAACCACCTGAGCTAAATTATCAATATCCTCTCCAGCTAATTGGTTAGGATAACCATTTCCATCATATTGCTCATGATGTTGCTGTACTATAGTTAAAACATGATCACTCAAGACTTTCATATCCTTAATGATTTCTCCTGCCTTAAGTGGATGAAACTTAATCGCATCTGCATACATAGGAGAAGAAGTATTTGCTAAAATATGTTCAGGAATTTTCGCTTTTCCATAATCATGAAAAATAGCTCCTAAATAAATATTTTCAATTATATATTGATGAGCGTGACCAAGTGCCATTCCTAAAAATACAGCAAAGTTTGCAACGTTAGTTGAATGATCAGCAATCGATCTATTAATTTTTGTTAATTTCGCTAATACATCCGCAGGTACTTCTTTCTTAACAATTCCTTCTAAAAATGTAGAAACTTGATCTTGCAATTTCTCAACGATCTCTTGATTTAATGTTTGATCTGCAAAAACTTCAAATACTGCTTCTTTAATATCTTCTCTTTTTTCTGCTAGATCACGATACTCTTCACCTACTTTTTCAGTTAACTCATCTACATTTTGTTTCTTTAGAGCATCAATCCAAGCTTGAAATTCATTCTTATCCTCAACGCTTACATAAATTCCTTTTAAATTTTTAGATAAGAATAAATTATATTTATCTGCATCCAGAAAATCTCCTCGATGACGATATTTGATAAATTTTTCGTTAATTTTGAGATACAAATCTGAAGGTAGATCTACATCTGGAGAAATATATTTCAATTCAAATAATACATATTTTGATGAATCTGTATCTGCCATATCGCTCCCCTATCTATATATATTAAAAGAATAACACACAAGGCCAATAGTAAAAAGAGAAGAAATACACTCTTTCAAAGAAAAAATTCAATTATTTTGAATAGTTATAAGCAATTAGACCTTAGACGTTCTAATTGCCCTATGTTATATAATTTCCTTAATGATTTAAAGAGCTTAGAGGATCTATGGGACTGTCGAAAAAACCTTACAAAGGCACTCGGGATTTCTTCCCCAAAGAAAAAAGAATTCAAGATTATATGTTTCAAATGATGAAAAAAACGGCCGAAAGTTTTGGTTATGAATCCTATGATGGCCCACTATTAGAAGAAGTGGAACTTTACAAAGCAAAATCAGGCGAAGAATTAATTAATGAACAAATTTATTCTTTTGAAGACAGAGGAAATAGGTTCGTTGCCATTAGACCGGAAATGACTCCTACAGTTGCAAGAATGGTTGCAAATATTCACAAAGAAGTCAGCAAACCAATTAGATGGTTCTCAATTCCAAATTTAATGAGATATGAAAAACCACAAAAAGGAAGACTAAGAGAACACTGGCAATTTAATTGCGATATTTTTGGTGCATCTGATAGATGGGGAGAAATTGAAATTTTACAAGTTGCAGTTAATCTTCTGAAAAGCTTTGGTGCTAATTCTTCAATGTTTGAAATTCAAATAAATGATAGAGAAATCGTTGATTGTATTTTTAAAAATATTTTGAAAGTTGACAGTGAAACTTCATATCGACTTTATAAAATTATTGATAAGTCTAAAAAAGTTCCAAAAGATGCTGTAAGTAAAATGTTAGATGAACAAACAAAAATGACAGATAAAGAGAAAGTACAATTTTTTGAATACTTAGAATTAAAATCATTTAGCGAAGCTGTTTCTTATCTGGAAAAAAACAACCAAAAAGATAATACTCAATCATTAAAGTCATTAATAGATCAAATTAACATATTAGGTTTAGAAGAATATATTAAATATGATCCTGCAATTGTTAGAGGCTTAGATTATTACACAGGCATTGTATTTGAAATTTTTGATAAACATCCTGACAATCGAAGAGCAATTTGTGGAGGTGGAGCCTACGCAAACTTGTTAAAAATATTTAACGAAGAACCTTTAGCAGGTGTTGGTTTTGGCCTAGGAGATGTAACTCTGAAAGATTTTTTAGAAACTCACAATTTATTGCCAGACTTAAGTTTACCTAAAAATGATTTATATATTACTTTTCAAGATGAAAATTGTTTAGATGAGAGCTTAAAGCTTGCTCAAAACCTTAGAGAAAAAGATTTAAATGTAGTAACTAATTTTTCTGCATTGAAATTTAAAAAAGTTTTTTCAAATGCTGAAAAAGCTGGTGCAAAATTTGTAAGTTTAATAGGGCAAAAAGAATTAGATAACAAATCTATACTAATAAAAAATTTAAAATCAAAAGAACAAAAAGAATTTAAATTAAATCAAATTGAAGAAGTTTATTCTTTTATAATAGAGGGAAACAATGAGTAACTTGGATAGTCTTCCTACTACATACTCAGCAGAAAATGCTGAAAAGAAATGGTATCAAATTTGGAAGGATGGAAAATATTTTAAACCTAAAATGGGTAAGGCTAATGAATCATATTGTATAATCATGCCTCCTCCGAATGTTACAGGTATTTTGCATATGGGTCATGCTCTTGATGTGACGACTCAAGATACATTAACAAGATTTAAGAGAATGAAAGGATATGAAACTCTTTGGCTACCAGGCATGGATCATGCGGGTATAGCTACACAAAATGTTGTGGAAAAATTGGTTTACAAAGAAGAAGGTAAAACTATCCATGATTTTTCTAGAGAAGATTTCTTAAAAAAAATATGGAGTTGGAAGGAAGAATACGGTGGAAAAATTGCCACTCAACAAGAATCCCTCGGAGCAAGTTGTGACTGGGACTATTCAATTTTCACTATGGATGATCATCCAAATAAGGCCGTTAAAAAATTCTTTGTACAAATGTATAATGAAGGCCTTATTTATCAATCGGACTATATTGTAAACTGGGATCCAGAATTACAATCTGCAATTTCAGATGCAGAAGTAGAACACAAAGAAGTTAAAGGTGCATTTTATCATTTACTCTACAAGATCAAAGAAACTGGCGAAACAGTAGAAATTGCAACTACTCGACCAGAAACTATGCTTGGAGATACGGCCATTGCAGTTCATCCTAAGGATGAACGATTCAAACACTTAATAGGAAAGACTGCAATTGTTCCATTGTGTGAAAGAGAAGTTCCTGTTATTGGCGATAGTTATGTAGATATGGAAAAAGGTACTGGCTGCTTAAAAGTTACACCAGGGCATGATTTTAATGACTTTGATATTGGAAAAAGACATAACCTTCCGATTATTACAATATTAAATAAGGATGGAACACTAAATGATTTAGGTCTAGAGTGGAAAGGATTAACTTGTAAAAAAGCTCGTAAATTAATTGTTCAAAGATTAGAAGAAAATGGTGTCCTAAAGGAAACAAAAGAACACATTCATCAGGTAGGCCACGGAGATCGATCTAAAGCAGTCATTGAACCTCTAGTATCAAAACAATGGTTTTTAAATGTAGAATCAATGGCCGCCGATGCTGTTAAAAAAGTTGAAGATGAATCTACAAAATTTTACCCAAAAGGATGGGAAAATACATATTTCTCATGGCTACGTGAACCAAAAAATTGGTGTATTTCCAGACAATTAATTTGGGGTCACCAAATACCTGTCTTTTATTGCAATGAATGTAATCATCAATGGGCAAGTGAAGAAAATGAAAAAAATTGTAAGAAGTGTAACTCAAAAGATATTTATCAAGATCCTGATGTTTTAGATACTTGGTTTAGTTCTGGACTTTGGCCAATGAGCACTCTTGGTTGGCCGAACGAAGAACTCATGAAAGAAAAAGGATTTGATAGATTTTTTCCAACATCTGTTTTAATAACAGGGTTTGATATCATTTTCTTCTGGGTTGCGAGAATGATGATGATGTCATTAAAAACATTGAACAAAATTCCATTTCATCACGTCTACATTCATGCAATTGTTAGAGATAAGCAAGGTAGAAAGTTATCGAAATCTCTAGGTAACGGTATTGATCCAATGGAAATGATAGAAAGTTATGGTGCCGATGCGATTAGATTTACTCTTGCAGCGGGTTCAGGCTATAACCGAGGTTTAAATTTAGACCCTGAAAGAATTGCTGGATTTAGAAACTTTATTAATAAAGTTTGGAATGCCTTCCGATTTATTGCTCCTTCATTGAGCTTGGCCAATAATAAGCTACCCAATTCTGATAAGTTACATCATCATGAAAGATGGATTATCAGTGAATTAAACTCAATTTCAAAAAGTATGAATGAATCCATTGAAGTTTATAGATTTGATGATTCATGCTCAGATATTTACCAATTTGTTTATGATCGATTTTGCTCGTGGTTTATTGAAGTATCAAAAGTTCCACTAAATGAAGGTAGTGAAGAAGAAAAAATTCAAAGGGCAACCGTTTTAAAGTATTGCTTTAGAAAGATTGTTGCACTTTTACATCCTTTCACTCCGTTTATAACTGAAGAACTATGGTCTTACCTTAAAGAGGAAAATGAAGACTTACTAATTTCTCAAGAGTATCCTGAATACGATAAAGAACTTTCATTTCAAGATGATCAAGAAAAAATGAGTAAGTTTATAGACGTAATAACTTCTATTCGAAACTTAAGATCATCTGTTAATATGAAACCTAAAGAAGAAATAAAAGTCTCATTATTTACGGACGATACTAAACTTCAATCTTACTTTCTAGACAATAAAGATTCCTTTCTTGGATTAGCCAAGGTTAAAGAGCTAACAGTTTTAAACAAATCAGAAGTTCGTCCAACTAAATCTGTTATGCTTGCGACTACACATACAGAAGTTTTTCTTCCACTAGAAGGGGTTATCGATCTAAATGATCAAATAAAGAGACTTGAAAAAGACTTATTAAAAACGCAAAAAGAGTTCGATAAAAACCAAAAGAAGTTAAGCAATGAAAAATTCATGCAAAATGCGCCCAAAGAAGTACTAGAAGAAGTAAATATAAAATCCAAAGAGCTCGAAGAAAAAATAAATTCAATTAACGAAAATTTAAAAAACTTTAAAAGTTAAAAGGCCACATTGTGGCCTTTTCTATTTTACTTCAACAACAGTATCACTAATATTTCGTTCACGACGATTTGTTTTAATTTTAATTCCTTCATCAAGAAGTTCTAAATCTTTTCCTAATGGAATAATATATTCAATAATGTAATTTCCCAAATTTCTAAAGCGAAAATAAACGACTGGATAATTTCTATATTTTGAAAAAAAACTACTCCCATTAAAAAGTTTTTTTAATTGCACTAATACATCGTTATTAGCTTTATCTAATCTATAAACACGTAAACCTTTATTGTCTAATGGGACTTGAAATGGAAGTTTTACTAAAACTTCTACTCCTCCTACAAACACTATTTTTTCATTAACTCCTATTGTATCTAAATCAGAAATAAAAATTTCTTTTTTATCAGTTTTTGAAAAATAATTTTTAAAAAAACTTCTAGTTAATTTAGAATCTAGCTCTAGGTTAATCTTTCCATAAGATGCAAAGCTCATAATTAATAAGATAACAGTAAATATTCTTTTCATTTCCTCTCCCAAGAATTAAGTTAAAGAGAAATAATCATATTGAATAAATTTTGAAAAGAAGACTCGATATATTTCTCTCTCTTATTTTGAACTAATCTTTGCCAAAACTAGAGAGTGTTTAATTATTGGTGCTAAATAGGTGAAAATTCATTACTAATGGAAGCTCTTTAGAAGACTGATCTTCATTAACAATCAATTTTACTTGCTCGAAAAAACGTAAATATTCAGAAATTATTTTTTCTTGAGCTTTTTTTGAAGTTGAAAATACCAGTGAACCAAACGCGTTAGAATCAATTTTCTTATCCATAGCACTTTGGGCCTTCTGTGACCAATATTTTCTAACTGAAATCATTTCATCTTTAGTCCCTCTGTCATTAATATGAAATGGTTTTATTTCTAGTTTATTATTTTGGTATTTAATGAATCCAGATCTAATGGCCTTCTTAGAAAAAATTCTAATTTCTTTTTCTGATAGACCACTTAATTTTGATAAAACTTTATCCGAATGATTTTTAAGATCTTTATATTTATTTAATTCTAATGAAATTAAAAACAATCCAAAACTAGGATTTCTAAAGTATTCTTTTTTAATAACATCCATAAATTCTATTTCATCTTTTAATGTTTTTAGCTCAAATTCTCCACTTAGTTCACTTACTAGACCTATAGATTCCATTTTGTCATAAGAAAAAATTATTTTGAAAAA
>CAXHCD010000046.1:0-26013 GCA_964015265.1 uncultured Oligoflexia bacterium | reverse complement strand
TCTAACTTTAATTCCTTTTATTTCCTCATCTTGAATTTTATTTTTTGTTTTATCTTCAACAGTACTTGCAAAAGAAAAGAAAATGCAAAAAATTATTTATAAATATAAAAAATATGAAAAGTTTGATTTTGAAGATCTATCAATTGAAGGAGAATCTGGCTATCCTGGCGATTTATCTATTTTGCCAAGATATAAGGTTAAGTTCACAAATAACTTGCCATATAAATTGAACTTCAATGCTGAGATTAAAAAATCTGTAGAAAGGATTAGGTAAATTTAATGGAAAAGAGTACTGATAACCATTCTATTAACTATACACTTTTTTCAACAGAGTTAAACAAGCCTTATAGGGTCAATAAAGTACGTGTTTTAATCGGACGTTCAGAAGCATGTGACATTGTTATACCATCAAAAGGTGTTTCAGCAATTCATGCAGTTTTAGAAATAACTGAAACTGGAATATATGTTTATGATTTAAATAGTAAAAATGGAACACATTTAAATGGTGATAAAATTATTCGAGAGGAAATTTCTCTTGGAGATTTAGTGGTTTTTGGTGGATCACAATTTGTATTCAAAAAATATAATAGAAATGATTATAAAAAAGAAAAGTTACAAGTTTTAGAGAATCTACCACCAAAAATTTCAGAAAAAGTTATTCTTCCTGAAAAGTCTTTACCAAATACTACAACCCCTCAAAGTTTAGAGAAGTATTCAGAGGTTCCTGTTATTCAATACCCTCTAAGTAAAGATCCAAAAGCGGAGTTTAGTGAGTATATATTTGAAGATGCTGAAAAGATTTATCCAATTTTTCATTATGATGGAAAGTTCAATTCTGTAGAAGTTATTATTCTGCACAAAGATATTGTTTTTTCAGTGGATTATTTACCTGCAACCAAAGGTACATTTTATTTAGCAGGTAAAGGTGTAAAATCAGACACCTTAGAGTATCCATATTTAGGTGAAACAGAGAGAGTGCCTTTTGTTGATGTTTCTAATGGTGAAGTCTTTGTAAATTCGTTATATGGATATGAAGCTAAGTTTATTGGAAGTAGTAAAAATAAAAAAGTTGAACAATCAACGAATTTAGATAAAGAAGAAATTGTATGTTTTGCTAAAGATAATATTCAAATTTATGTACGAAATACAGAAGCTCCTCCTAGAGTAGATTCAGCTCCTATATTTAGAAGGGATGAGGAGTTAAAAAAGTATTTAATGTTAGTTTTCCTTTTTATATTATTTTTTCTTGGTGGAGTTCAGCTCTATGAAGTTGATAAAAAAGATGAAGAAGAAAAAAGACCCGAAAGAATTGCCAAAATTTTATATCGCAAGAAAGTATATGTTTCAAAAAATAATGCAATCGAGAAAACAAAAAATACACCTAAGCAAGTAGTTCAAAAATCGCCTCAAAAGAAAATAAATAAAGAAGTGAAGGTCGTTAAAGAACAAAAAGAACTTACTAAAAAAGCAAAACAAGCACCTACTAAGGTCGTAGGTGATAAAACAAGCAAAAAGCCTCAGGTCGTAAAAAAGGCAACTCCTAGAAAAGGGCCAACGAATAAATTCCGATCTAAAGTTGGTAAAACTGGAAAGAATAAGGGTGTAAAAAGCTCAAAAGTAGGATCAACTACAAGGTCAAATAGAATTAGAAATAGTTCGAAGGGAAAAGTTGATACATACAAGTCAGCTGATTTTTCTAGTAGTCTTAGTAGTTTAATGGCAAAGGGTGGAACAACTAAATCTGCTGTGAAGAATTTAGGTACAACTTCTGCAATTGGTTCAAGTTCAATCCAAGGTGGTGAAGATACAGCTACATTAAAAAGGGCCGATGTTAGTAAGAATGTTGGAAGCTTAGTTGGTGCAACAACTGGTAAATTGGATACGAGTAAAGGTGTAGAAGGTATCGTTAGAAAGAAAAATGTATATACAGCAGGAATTCCTTATAAAACAGTTGTTTTAGGCGGAGTTGATCCAGATACAATTAGAAGAATTTTAATCGATCATCTTCCACAGTTTAGATCTTGTTATCAAGAAGAATTGGATAAGGCGAAATCATCATTTGATGGTGTTTTAGTATTAAATTTTGTTGTAGGTGCATCTGGTTCAGTGACACGAGCAAGTGCAAGGCCTCAAGGAAGAACAGTTCCAGGTTCTGTTCAAAATTGTGTGGTTAATGTTCTTAGAGGGATTCCGTTCCCAGAGCCAAAGGGTGGTGGAAGTTATGAAGTCAGACAGCCTCTTAACTTCTATGAAAAGCGTGGATAGGTTTTAGTATAGTTGTTGGTATGTTGAAATTATTTAAGAAAGAAAGTTCGTAACGCTTTCAATTAGTTTTTTTATATCTATACTTTTGTCAACAATTTCTACGCCTTCTAAGTTTTCGTCTTCTTCAATTTCACTTAAAAAAGCAGAGTTTAAAATTATCGGAGTAGTATTATTTATTGTTTTTTGTAGCTTTATTTCATTTATTAAATTTTTTCCGGTCATAAGAGGCATTTTATGATCAGTTATAATTAAGTCATATTTAGAGTTTTTAGCCAGAGCGAGAGCGTCTACACCATTCACTGCGGTATCGATATCAACTTCTACTTCTGCTTGGATTAAATCTGTGATTAGTTCAGTAATATCCTCTTCATCATCAACTATAAGAATTCTTTTCGTCATGACTCTTCCCCAAGAACTACAAACTTATATTCTTTAAAGCCGGCTTCAGCAATTGTATATAATAACTTTTTTACGTAACTAAATTTTAAACTTTTATCTACAACTAAATTTACAATACCAGAAAATTTCTTTGCATTAGGTGAAGATTTTTCAACTTGTTTAATAACATTTTTCTTTTTAACTAATTCATCAAAAAGAGGAATTATTCTTCTACCACCTCGATCATATGTTCTTGGAGGTAGCTCATTTATTGATAAGATTACTTTATCATCAACCCAAATAGTAGTAGGTGAAACTTGAACAACTATACCTGTGTCATTGACTGTTTTTGAATCAGAACGAGGTAATTGAATTTCTTTCGATACATTCATTATTAAGCCAGTTGAATTATAGGTCTTGAGTAAGAAAACTAATAGAATTACTAATATATCTAGTAATGATGTAATATCTATATCAAATACTTTTGATTTTCTTCTACCTACATTTCTATATGATCTTCTTCTACTCATTTCTACCTAGCTTTGAATGTTTCCAAATATTATGTCTGAAAATAAATCATTTATTTTAATATCTTGTCCTGCTGAATCTTTCTTATAAATTCCTTCATCAGTATTTTTAAACATTCTTACACTGTCCATTATTTTTATAATTTCTTCATAAGTAACATCAGCAAGTGGTTCGATGACTATAGTTTTTTCATCAATAAATTTTTTCTTTAAACCTATTAAGTAACTTCTTAGAGATACCAAATCATAAGTTCTTCCATTTTCGATATTTTCAAAGTTTTTCAATGGCCTTGATGGAATTCCAGAGAGTAGTCTTAAACTTTTAGATCTTATTTCTAGAGTTAGGGCCAATGGCTTCTTTTTTTGTTTTGGTGGTTGCTTAGTCGATACTATTGGGATGTCACTAGAAATTTCAAAAATACTAATCGCATTACTCGACATTAGAAGAAAGAAAATAAAAATGAAAACAGAGTCCAATATTGGAATTAAATTTAACTGGGGCAATTCTGTTTTAGGTCTCTTTCGACTTGGTCTCTGATACATTATTAGTCCTGTACTTTCTTAGTTCCTAATAGATCCATTAATTTAACTGAGTACTCATCAATTTCATTTATTATTTTATCTGATTTACTTGCAAGGAATGCATGAATCATCATAATTGAAATGGCACATAACAGTCCTAGAAATGTTGTATTCATCGCTTTTGAAATACCAGCAGCAAGCAATTGAGACTTTTGTGCTGGATCAGCAGCAGCAACAGCAGAGAAGGCTTCAATTAAACCTTGGATTGTTCCTAGTAGGCCAAATAGAGTCGATATATTTGCTATTAATTGAAGATAATTTAATCTTAGTTCTACTTTCGGAATAACTTCTAATGCTGTGGCATCAATTGCATTTTGAATTTGTTGTTCGCTAGAAGTAGATCTTTTAAGACCACCTTTTAAAACTCTAGGTAATGCAGCGTTTGTTCCTGAACAAACTCTGATTGCTCCTTGAATGTCATTTGATAAGATATATCTTTGTAATTCGTTCATAAATGATGGGCCATCAATGTCGAATTTAAATGATAGTTTAGTGAATCTTTCTAGTGCAATGGCAATACCACATCCCCAAACAAAGAGAATGATTCCCATAAAGACTCCACCATCTTTTATGAAACCAATAAATGTGTTTAAAAATGAGGTAGCTTCAACTGCTTCCATGCTTGCGCTCCTTAATAAGTTAATTTAGCATTCCCTTTTATTTTAGCGCATTTAAGTGCATGTTGCACCGCTGGGTAAATAGGAAGTTTCTGCCTAAACTTCAAAAAATATCTTAGTAATTTTGTGGGAAAAGGTTTCTTTCAATTCCTTCAATAAAAATATGAATCAATTTGATGTGAATTTCTTGAATCCTATCAGTCGTATTTGAAGGAACAATTAATGGGAAATCGACTAGGTCTTTAAGTTTTCCACCATCTTTTCCTAAAAGTCCTATGACTTTCATCCCTTTTTTCTTAGCCTCTAATGTTGCATTGATAATATTTTCAGAATTTCCACTCGTTGAAATTGCTAAAAGAGTTCCATTCGCTCTTCCCCAAGCTTCAATATACCTAGAAAAAACAAATTCATAACCAAAGTCATTAGCAACACAACTTAAGTGACTTGGATCAGCTATAGCAGTGGCCGCAACAGCAGCTCTATTTTTTCTATATCTTCCAGTTAATTCTTCAGCAAAGTGCATTGAATCACACATTGATCCACCATTACCACAACTGATAATAGGAAGATTTTCTTTGGCCGAAAGAGTAAGACTGTCAATTGAACCATTTATAAGATCAATATTTTCAGGATTTTCTAAGAAAAGATTTAAAACTTTTGAGGCCTCATTTAATGAGGCCTTTATATTTTCGATCATTAAGCAAGTTCTTCTAAAGTTTTTTTGATTTCTTCTTTTGGTTGAATACCAACTAATGTCTTAGCAGCTTCTCCGTCTTTAAAGAAAATCATTGTTGGGATTCCTCTAATTCCATATTGTTGAGCTAATTCACCGTTTTCATCAACGTTTACTTTTACAACTAATGCTTTGTCGGCCATTTCTGTTGAAACTTCATCTAAAATTGGCCCAAGAGTTCTACATGGACCACACCACTCGGCCCAAAAGTCTACTAGTACAGGTTTATCTGATTTTAATACTTGATCTTCAAAATCGCCGCTTGTCACAGCTTGAACATTACTCATGTGTTTCTCCTTATGTCTCTCATATTTTTAATATAAGATTTATAATATGTATATGATATCAAAGTTTTGTTACACAAGTGCATAAATTACCATATACCCATAGTTGAAACACTGAGTTAATATTTTTCTATGGCAAAATTTAATAAAAAGTATTTATTGAAATCAACTTTTAGAGTGGCCTTGCTCTCAAGGCTATTTGCTAAAGCAATAGATCTATTTATTGTTCTTATATTATCTTTTTTTATGTATCCACTTGGAATAATTTTGTCGGCCATTTATATTTCAATTTGTGATTCTCTTCAAAATGGTCAATCAGTTGGAAAGAAGTTTATGGGGTTTAGTGTCCTTTCTTTAGAAGATGGACAGCCTTGTACAAAAAAGCAGTCTTTTATTCGTAATTTACCTATTTTTGTTCCCTTAGTATTTGCGATTATTCCAATTTGGGGATTAATATTCACCATTCTTTTAGGTACGCCACTTCTTGCCTTTGAAGTTTATTTATTATTCAAGCTGGACTCTGGTAATAGGTTGGGTGATGTTATGGCAGATACAACTGTAAACTCAACAATTGAATCAAAAGTTACCATGCATAAAAAAAGAGATAGCTGGTTTCCCACAATGGACTCTTCACAGATTCAAAGAAAGAAAATTCCTCAAACTAGTTTAATGCTATAGTTTTATGTTAATGTTCTACCTTCAAAAAGGGTAGTTCATGAAATCAAAGTTAATCATTGTAGATATTAGTAGTTTTATTTTTAGGGCCTTTTATGCCATTAGACCTTTACATGCTCCGGACGGAACTCCAGTAAATGCTGTTCACGGCGTATTAAGCATGGTCTTAAAACTTTTATCTAAATATCAACCGACACATATTTTAATGGCCAGGGATACAAAAGGTGGATCCTTTAGAAATGAATTATATGATCAGTATAAGGCCAATCGTGATGCTCCTCCTGAAGATTTAATTCCGCAATTTGATTTAATTAAAGAATTACAAGACAAAATGAATTTTCCATCTAGTACTGTGGAAAACTATGAAGCTGATGACATTATTGGTAGTGCTGTTGTTCAGTGGAAAGATAAATTTGATGAAATATATATTGCTTCTGGTGATAAAGACCTGATGCAATTTGTTGGTGATAACGTAAAAATGCTCGATACTATGAAGGATAAAATTTATGGAAGAGATGAAGTATTTGAAAAAATGGGAGTATATCCAGAGCAAGTTGTAGATTATTTATCAATGCTAGGTGATACATCAGATAATATCCCAGGAATGAAAGGGATTGGCGCAAAAGGTGCAGCGAAGTTATTGGCAGAACATGGGACATTGGAAAAGTGTATTGAGCTTAAAGATACTTTTAAAGGGAAGAAGTTGATTAATGCATTTGAAAATCATGTTGAAGATGCACTGATTTCTAAAAAATTAATTCAAATTGTTACGGATTTAGATTTAGGTATTGATCACAGTGAAACAGATTTTAAATTTTATCCGAAGCCAGATTTCATAGAGTTTCTTCAGTCACTAGGTTTCAAAAGCACTGTTAAAAAAGTTCAAGACCTTGCTTATAACGAGCATCTTGCCAATCAAGAAGTTGTTGAAAGTTCAGACTCTCATATAATGAATAAAGATTTTTCTCATGAAATTGTTCAAGATCTAGATAGCTTTTATAAAGTGTTAAAAGATTCAAAAGTTTTAGCCCTACACTTTGTTTATAATGAAGGAAGTATTGTTTCTAGGGAAGTGAATGCGCTTTCAATTAGTTTAGATGGAAAAAAATCTTATTATATACCTTTTAAAACAAATGCAAAAAAATGCTTTGATGAAAAGGTTCTCAGTGAAATTATTAAGTTAACTTGGCTAGATGAAAATAAGGTAATCATATCTAATAATGTTAAAAGAGATTTATCATTTTTAATGAGTAAGGATATAACTTATAAAGCAGGGTATTTTGATGTGCCTCAGGCTCATTATATTTTAGATTCATCGGGAAGACATAACCTTGATTTATTGGCCACGCAGTTCTTAGATCACACAATTGGTAGTTTAAATAAAGGTGAAAAATTTGAAGAGATTGAGGAATCTAGAGCAGCAGAGCTTGTAGGTGAAATTTCAAATTGTTTATTCTTATTAAATGAAAAGTTTAACGAAGAACTTAATATTAAAAAGTTACATGAAGTATATGATACGATTGATTCTGAATTGATTCCGATTCTTGCGGATATGGAATTAACTGGAGTTACTTTAAATAAAGATTTTTTAAAAACTCTTGAAGATGAATTTCAAACTAAATTGGATAAAATTCAAAAAGCAATTTTTGATACTGCTGAAACAGAAGTAAACCTTAGATCTCCTAAACAAGTAGGAGAGTTATTATTTGAAAAATTACAACTACCGGCCAAGAAAAAAACTAAAACAGGATACTCAACAGATTCAGAAGTATTAGAAGATCTTGCTAGTTTAGGTTTAAGTGAAATTCCTTCAATGATTTTAGAATACAGAGAGTTAGATAAAATTTTAGGAACATATGTAAAAGCTCTTCCTGAATTAGTTGATAGCAAAACAGGAAGAATACATACAAACTTTATGCAAAATGTAGCAGCTACGGGAAGATTAAGTTCAATAAATCCTAACCTTCAAAATATCCCTGTAAGAAGTGAAAATGGAAAACGAATCAGAAAAGGTTTTATTGCTAGGCCTGGCTGTGTTTTACTAGCAGTTGATTATTCTCAGATTGAATTAAGACTTCTTGCTCACTTTTCAAAAGATCCCACAATGCTAAAGGCCTTTAAAGATGGCGTTGATATTCATACTAGAACCGCTAGTGAAGTTCTAGGAAAGGAAATTAGTGAAGTAAGCTCCAATGATAGATCTAAAGCAAAAGCTGTTAACTTTGGACTCATGTACGGTCAGTCTTCTTTTGGACTTGGAAAGGCCTTAGGTATCTCTAGAGGTGAAGCAAAAGAATATATAACGATGTATTTTGAAAGGTTTTCAAAGGTTAAGGGATATTTAGATTCTTTAAAAGATTATGCAGAAAATCAGGGTTACTCTAAGACTTTATTTGGACGGAAAAGGTTTCTTCCTGATATTTACTCAAAGAATCGAAATATAAAATCTATGGCAGAAAGAATTGCTGTCAATAGTCCTATCCAAGGTACAGCTGCAGATATAATTAAATTGGCCATGGTGAATATTTATAGAAGATTAAATATGGAAGAGCTTGAAACTAAAATGATTTTACAAGTTCACGATGAATTAATTTTTGAAGTTCCTGAAGATGAATTAGTTAATGTTAAAAAAATAGTAAAAGATGAGATGGAACATGTTGTAGAGTTAGATGTTCCTCTTACTGTTGACATGGGAATTGGGGTCAATTGGTTTGATGTGAAGTAGTTTAGCGTCCTGCAGGGGATCTGAAGTGATTTATCGTTCCACCTGCTGTTTCAACGGCATTAATATCAGATATTGGAAGATATCTTAAAGAGTTATCTTCTAGTCTGATAACGATTTGTTTTGCGACTGGACTACCTCTTCCTCCAGTTTGGTTTTCGATAACTCCAACGTATTCACCTTCGATAGTTACTTGTTTCTTTCCTTTATACCCATCAATAGCAGATCCCGTCACCTTTACATTAGAGCCTTTGATAAACTCTTTTTCTAAGTTTGTATTACTAGATGGCGTCCAATTTTGAGAAGGGTAATTAGAAGTAACTTGTGTTGTTCCAATCTCATCCAAGTCGTAGAAACTATCTGATCCATTTACTGCTTTCTTTTGTCTTAACATCAGCTTTCCATCTTTTTCAACTAATTGTCCTTTAATTGTTCCTTCAAATACTTCACCGTCTTCTGGGTCAACTCTTTTATAATCAACATTATATTCAATGTTAGAATTTGGTCTAATATTTGTATCTCTTCTTACTGCATTACTAGCTCCCGTTTCAAAAATAGAATATTCTTGAAAATCATCTAATTGAGTTCTTAAACCGGGGTTACTATCATCAAGAGATCTTCTAAATCCAACAATGCTAGTAACTTCAAAATCGTCTTTTGTTAAGTCTAAGTATCTAGTTTGACCAGATTCATAGTCAAATAGAGCAAGTCTTGTTCCGTCCTTATTGGTTCCTGTTATTAAAGCCTCAATTTCTTGAGTCTTTCCATTTGAACTAATTGTTATTTTTGCAGGTGTATTATTTACATCTCCAGCTCTTGAAGATGGATATAAATTGGAAAACCAATCTTTGTGAGGACTTGAAGTAGGTAGGGTTGCTCTTGTTGCATTAAATGTACCAAAGTCATCAATATTATCGACTTGAGAAACAAATAAACTTTCTAAGTCACTTAAAGCAGCTCTATTCGTTTGTGGATTACCAGCATAACCATCTCTTAAAATTTCTTTGATAATCTTTTCATCTGTAATTCTTCCTGAGGTTGCATTATCCATAATTTTATCAATTGTTTCTGGTGGAATATTTTGTGCTCTTAAATTGTCTCTCATTGAAGATAGTTCTTGATTTTTGAATCCACCATTTTTCATTATTTGTATTTTTAAGGCCAGTTGTTTATTGCTACATCTGCCAATTTCACAGGGAACTTGATTATGAGCGGCCAATACGACCTCAACATTTTCATCATTAAGAGATGAATATTTCTTAGAACTTTTAATCTTTTCGGCCCTTTCGATTGAGGTAAGCTTAGAGTTTGAAATAGCTTCAGGTCTAATCTCTCTTACTTTTCCACCTCCAAGAGTAACATTCTTTGGAGTCACGACTTGATTTGAATTAGGACCTAATGGTAAAATAAAATCTTCATCATTTGATCGTAAGGCCATATTTTTAGAGCGCTGTACATCTTCGGCAGCTTTAGCAGCAATGTAAGTATTATTAGGGCCATTAGATCTTGAAGCTCTAGGTGAAATTTCAATATTTTGAAAAGAATCTCCTCTTCCATTTACATTAACTCTTTTTATTCCATCATAAGGTTTTGATTTTGAAAAAATTTCCATTCTTGTAGGAACACCATTACCATCAATATCGATAACTCTTCCTATTAGATCAGGGTTTCCATTAACATTTTCTACAAAACGAGAAGGATTATTTGGATAATAATAATCAAATCTAGACTCAATGGATCCGCCCATAAGTTGTCGAGGGTTTTTCTGAGGGGAGTTTACATTTTCAAAAAGATCTTCAAATGCTTCTTTAGATGTAGAACTTTGAGAAGAAGACTTAACTTTTGAAGCGTCTACTACTTCTGTTTTAATGTCGCGATTTGGACCCTTGGGTGAATCAACAACTTCATATTTAATTGGGTTTCCTTTTGCGTCGACCTCAGTAATTCTTGCTAGCTTTTTTTGAGAACCAAATCCAAAGCTTCCTTTTACATCAATTTCTACAAATTTTTTATCACCAGGAAAAGATTTATCAACTGCCAAGAAGTTTGAAAGAGGTTCATCATATTGTACTAAAATTTTATTCTTAGGGTCAGTAACTAGACTTTTTGCAGTCTTGCTAAAAAGCGCAGTACTTGCTTCTTCTTTGGTTAATACTCTTTTTGATGTACTAATTATTCCGTCTTGAGATTCAGCAAGGACGAGCACTGTTCGTGGTGCTCCTTTAGAGTCGAAATCAATTACTCTAACTGCAGTATGTTTTCTCTCCCCATCTAATTTAATTTTTTTGTATGCTTCATCAGAATTACTTGCAGGTGTTCTAGATAAAATAGGAGATTTAATAGGGTCATTTTCTAATATTTCATTGCGGTTAGACTTAGATGAATATCTATAAGTTCTGGCTTCTGCCAGCTCTTTAGAAATTCCTTTTACGGATTCAAGCTCTTTTATATCTTCTGGTCCTACTTGATAAACTCTGCGGTTCATAATAAGTCCATTAATAGCTTCAGGTTCAAAAGTTGCTAAGTATTCACCATTCCCTTTTTTTACCAATGTTAATCGACCATTAAGGTCTTTTATTGAAGGATGTAATTGCAAGTACTGATTTGAAAGAGTAATTTCTTTACCAACTAATTTATCCGCCTCTTTACTAAGGCTTTTTCTAATAGAAGCAACTCTATTAGGTGTTGGTGTATTTCCAGCGTATCCTTTTCTAAGTATGTCTTTAATTGTTTGTTCGTCAATACCGGCCTTTCTTAGAGCTTTAATTTTTCCATCAAGTTGCTTATATGTACATTGACCAACTGGACAGCTTAAATCTGGAGCATTGTGAACTTTTAAAACTTCATCAATTTGAGATTTTGAAAGCTTGGGAAATTCCTGCTTTAGGTTTAAGGCCCTTTGTCCATCCTCTAAAGTGGAGTTTGCATAAGCCTCAAAACTTACGGGTCTACTCGTAGTTGTACTTCTTGCGTTTAAATTGGAGGCAAATGAATTCTGTGTTACGCCACCACTTGCTTTAATTTTTGATACTGGAGTTGTATAGCTTCTAACCCCTCCTGAAGGTGTGGGAACTTCAATTCTTGCAATATTATCTTTAACTTCCTTTACCTTTCCTGTTACCCCTCGTGCAATATCAACTTTATCACCGGTTCTAATCGGATCTCCTAGCTTTTTGAGATCAACTTCCTTTATAATTTTTTTTCCATTACTGTTTATATATGAAACTTTTGCAATGCCTGTATCTGAAACAGATTCAATAATTCCATTAACTCTGGAATTTAATCGAGATGGTAGCGAGACAGTTTGACCAGAAATGAATGGTTTTTGAATATTTCGAGCAGGAACAGTTGTAACGAGCTCGGTACCTTTGTTATTTCTATAGGAAACATTAACGCTGCCGTCTTCATTAATCGATTTTACTACACCATTTCTTTTTCCTAAGCTTTTATCTGAAAAAGATACGCGATCAGTTTTTAGACTGTTAGTTGTTGAAAGTCTATTGGCCTGTATTTGCCTATATATACCAGGACTTGTCTCAATAATGGTTGTGGGAACATCTCCTGAAGTGTTAACTTTTCCTGTTGTTGTACCTATTTTCATTTCGCTGGTTGCTTCATCAAAATAGGCAACTTTTTTAGGTGACCCACTAATTTCATCTAAGTTAAGTGTTCTTGGGAGTGATGAATCAATAGGTTCATCGACTAATCTTCTTGTTACAGGGCCATTTAAAAATTGACGGCTTCCAGTTGACTCAAATTTAACGCTTGAACTTTTTACGGTTTTGGTTTCGATTTTACTACGAGGTGTTTTCTTGTATTCAAGTACAAGTTTGTTTCCATCAATTCCTACAACTTTTGCATCAACATTTTTCTTTCCGATTCCACCAATATTTGTGGAGATCTTTACTGTATCGTTGAGATTTATAGGATCATTTAATTTGTCTAAAGCTACAGTCTCAACTTTCTTTTTTCCATTAATTGTATATTCCACTTTAACTTGTTTTCCATTTGGAAGAACTTCAGTTATTGTTCCATTTACTTTGCCATTTCTTTTTGATTTTATTGAAACACGTTGTCCTGACTTAATAGGTTTTCTTATTGAATCTAAACTTACAGTAACATCTTTATTTAGTCCTAAACGATTTTTCACTGTCACTATAGCATTTCCGTTAGGAGTAACTTCTTTAATCGTTCCGCCTTTTAATCCAATTTTATCATCATCAATTGTTACTTTTTTTCCAGAAGTAAGAGGTTCTAAAATTTCATCTCTTTTAACTATTTGACCTCGGCCATCTCCTTTATCAACAACAAATGTTTTTTCACCACTTTTATTTCCAACTTTCACTTTTCCTGTTTCTAGCTTTCCATCTTTTGATTGAAGTAGAACAAGGTCTCCATCCTTTAGATCCTCTGGACTTGTTTTTGAAGTTGTGCTCGGTTTATCAATTGAACTAGGTCCTCTTGTAGTTGCTGCGGATGTTGATGTATTTGAATTTAGATTATTACTTGGAGATTTTTCTGAAGCTACGCGCTTTGGTTTATTTTTAATAAAGTATTTGGAAACAACTGCTCCTCCTGCAGTAGAAGCTCCTGCAAACAATAATGACGTTACAATTGCCATATTACATTCTGCTTGCCTGCTAACAAGAGAGTGTCTTAATTGAGCATTTTCACAATAATTAGCATCTTTTGTGATTTGACTATTTAAACTATTAAGTTGTTCGTTAACATCTTGACAAAAGTTGTATGTACTATATCCCTCATAGGCTAGGTCTGAACCACCGGAAGTAATCATCGATGCTTTTCTTTGCTTATCTACTGCACTGAGAGCATTTTTTGCTCTATTAGCCTTGGCAACATTTGCTCCTAGTTTTGCGACTCTTGCAGCTAAGACAACTGCTCCTCCAGGAATAACCATCGTCCCAAGTGAAACAGCAACGCTATTTAAAACTTCATTTGCATCATCTCTTGCTTCTTTGATGTTTTCTATACAGTTATAATAGGATTGATTATCTTTTGCAGCCTGTGTTTTTAATCCACTTGTTTGTCCAAAATTAGGTATGTTAGATAGGGTTTTTTTAACGTCGTCATAATCGCAGTCGTTTCTTTCACCTGTTAAGCATTTATAGGCTTGAGATTTTTCTTGCATCTTTTCAGATAATTTATTTCTTTCCTCTTCAAATTGTTTTGTTAGAGCGTTTTTAACTTTTGATTTGTTGTATGAACTTCCAGATTTTATATTATCTAATTCTTTTGAAAAATATTTCCCTTTAACCCATGGAACTGTTTCTAATGTTTCATTTATAACTTTTTGAATTTCCGCCCTTTTCTTTTTTGCTGCTTCTGCTTTTGCTTTGCTTCCACTCTTTATATTCTTTTTTTGCTTTTCAAGCTCATCAATTTTTTCTAATGCTGAAACTGTTAGCTCAACTTTTTCTTCCATTGCAGTGTTTGATGGCCCACATTTGCTAGCAATGACACATCTTTTAGCAACTTCTTCAATGCCATACTTTTTTAAGCAAACTTCAGGCCCGTCAGAGGTATATCCTAAGATTTGATCTAATGTATTTCTAGATTCAATATCTGAGAGTAGGCCATCTCTTAACTTGGCCCTCTTATTATTGAAGTCGGCAATCATATAGTTTTTGCCAAGTTTAGAATCCTCTTCTAAGTTGTTGCTTTCTTCAAAGCATGAAGAAGCAAACTCATCAAAGCTAAAATCTGCTTTGGTTTTGAGTCCTTCTGAGAAATCTTTTGATAAACTTTTGGGGTCTGAAGACTTTGCTCGGTCAGCAAGGCTATTACAAACTGATGCTGGAGTAGACAGGTCATTAGTTGTTGCTCCAAAAATTCCTCTGATAATATTATCTGTCTTGTTTACAAAACCTACTACACCACCACTATAGGTGTCGTTGAATGAGTCAATTAGAAGTTGTGGACATGTATTTGTAACTTTCGGATCAAGACAATGCTCAATTGCTTTTCCAATTTTTCCAAATTCGGCCAGACTATTAATTGCTGTTTCTGCTGCAGTATTTGTTGAAATGGGTTCAATTTTTGGAAAGTCTGTTTCTAAAATATTTAGCTTTTCTTTTAAGGTGTCACAGGCATCATAAATTGAGTAATTAAGAGCACAAAATTCCTTTACTTCATTTTGAATTCTTTGAAAGTTATCATCGCCAAGTCGATTCCTTAGGTCTTCAGGAGTTTCTTCTCCTTTTTCTTGCTTGAACTTTTCATTACATGAGTCAGTAAGGTTTGCAAAAGCAGGAGGATTTGGATCAACACAAACACCTCCAAATAGTGATTGATCACATTTGAAGCTACCATCGTTACAAGTTGAGTTTGCAGGTCTTGAACAATACCCATTGTTGACACTTGATCTCCTTCCCCCAAAAAAACAAATCTCACCTCTTACACTTCCAGCGGCACAAGCTTCTTGTATGAGAAATTGATCAATAACTTTGATGAATGATGTTTTTTTCAATTTTTTTAAAGAGGGTTGTAATTTGTAACCAGAAATATGCTCATAACGAACAAAAAAGTTTCTATACTGGTTGTCTATAATCTGTAGCTTCAGGATAGGCATATATTTAATTTCAGACTTGGAGTAAGTTTTAACTTTTGTGGAAGCCAGTGAAACGATATTTAAGAATATACTCAATAATATAAAAACATATCTGCATCGATAAAGTAAATAGGTGAGAAACCTATTGTTTTTGGTCATTATTTCTCCGCTGTGAAGCTAAAGTTTACTACCTTTTCTTATCGGACTTTATGACCCTCTACTTAAGTTTAGTAATTTCAGTATGTTAAATACTTTTTTAAGATCTTAACTATTTAATTTTAATGACAACTTTATGAGACACTAAACTACTTATATTTCCATGGATGGAACTATTTAAAATTTATTCAAATTATTTTAATTTCCAGCCCTTGACACTCGTACGAGCGCTATTAGATTGTTATCGAAATTTTTTTAATTAGTTATCGTTAATAAATAGGAGGATCAGATGGACGTAAGACCACTACACGACAGAGTTCTTGTTGAAAGACTTGAAGAAGAAACAAAAACAGCAGGAGGAATCATAATTCCTGATAATCACACAGAAAAACCAGCACAAGGAAAAATAGTTTCTGTTGGATCTGGATACAGACTAAATGACGGATCTACAAGAGCATTAGAAGTAAAGTCAGGTGATAAAGTTCTATTTGGCAAGTATGCTGGTCAGGAAGTTAAAGTTGACGGGAAAGAACTTTTAATCATGAAAGAAGACGATATTTTAGGAATTTTTCAATAAATAAATTTTTTATAAGGAGATATAAAAATGGCAAAAGAATTAAAATATAGTGAAGACGCGAGAGGATTAATTCTACACGGAGTTAATTCATTAGCTAATGCTGTTAAAGTAACTTTAGGGCCAAAAGGTCGTAACGTTGTTATTCAAAAATCTTTTGGAGCACCACACGTAACTAAAGACGGTGTTTCAGTTGCAAAAGAAATTGAATTAGAAAATAACTTTGAAAATATGGGCGCTCAAATGGTTAAAGAAGTTGCTCAAAAAACAAATGACGATGCTGGTGACGGTACAACTACGGCAACTGTTTTAGCTCAAGCTATTTACAGAGAAGGTGTTAAATTAGTTTCTGCTGGTCACAATCCAATGGATCTTAAAAGAGGTATAGATTTCGCAGTTGGAAAAGTTGTTGAAAAGTTACAATCTCTTTCTAAGCCAGTGGCCTCAAAAGAAGAAATTGCACAAGTAGGAACAATTTCTGGAAATAACGACCTTGAAATTGGTGAATTACTTTCTGATGCAATGGAGAAGGTTGGAAAAGATGGTGTTATCACTATTGAAGAGTCTAAGACTGCAACTACTTACTCTGAAATCGTAGAAGGTATGCAATTTGATAGAGGATACTTATCTCCATACTTTGTAACTAATCCAGAAAAAATGGAAGTTGCATTTGAAAACCCAAATATCCTAATCACAGACAAAAAAATCTCTAATATGAAAGAGCTTTTACCAATTCTTGAAAAGGCTGTTCAAACTGGAAAGCCATTACTTTTAATTGCTGAAGATGTTGAAGGTGAAGCATTAACAACATTAGTTGTTAACAGATTAAGAGGTTCTTTAAATATTGCAGCTGTAAAAGCTCCAGGATTTGGAGACAGAAGAAAAGAAATGTTAAAAGACATTGCAACCCTTACAGGTGGAACAGTTATTTCTGAAGAATTAGGAATGACTTTAGAAGCTGCTGAGTTAGAGCACTTAGGTTCTGCAAAGAGAGTTGCTATTGATAAAGAAAATACAACTATCGTTGATGGAGCTGGTAAAAAAGCCGACGTTGACGCTAGAGTTGCTCAAATTAGATCTCAAATGGAAGAAACATCTTCAGATTATGACAGAGAAAAACTACAAGAAAGACTTGCTAAAATTGCAGGTGGTGTAGCTGTTATTTATGTTGGTGCTCCAACTGAGACTGAAATGAAAGAGAAGAAAGACAGAGTTGAAGATGCTTTAAATGCAACTAGAGCTGCTGTTGAAGAAGGTATCGTTGTTGGTGGTGGTTCTGCATTACTACATGCTTCTGCCGTTCTTGAAGGTGTAAAAACTGGAAATGAAGAACAAGATTTTGGTATTAGAATTATCAGAAGAGCAGTTGAAGAGCCGTTAAGACAAATTTCTGCAAACGCTGGTCTTGAAGGATCTGTTGTTGTTAATGAAGTTAAAAATTCTAAAGAAGAAACTTTTGGATATAATGCTAGAGAAGATAAGTTTGAAAACTTAGTTGCTGCTGGAATTATCGATCCAACTAAAGTTGTTAGATCTGCACTTCAAAATGCAGCTTCTGTTGCTGGATTAATGTTAACAACAGAAACAATGATTGCTGATCTTCCAAAAGAAGACGGTCCTGCAATGCCACCAATGGGTGGAGGTATGGGCGGAATGCCAGGAATGATGTAACAAAAAACATCAGTCAAATTAGATTTAAAAAAACAGGGCACCAGAAATGGTGCCCTTCCTTTTCCCCGAAACAAAAGTAAATAATATTATTCAATATTTTGTAACACTTCTGAAATTGATTTAAATTTAATTCCTCTAAGACAAGCATCCTGATTTTCAATCTGCTCATCTATAATATCTATAATTTCTCGCTGAGGCTTTACAAGGTTTTTTGTGTCTAATGACTTCGCTCTAAGAAGTTTAGCAGCTGATGTTGAAGTAATAGATTGTACTGTCATGTTTGGCAGTAGTTGGCCCAAGCTCTCGGCCCTAGCTGAGAATCTATCACATTCAGTTTCAAGTTGATCTAAGCTTGCATCTTTGGACATTGAAGAAAGTGCCATTTCAACACAAATATCTTTTTCATATCCTTTACAAAACTCTTTAATATCTTTCATTTCAACTGAGAATGCATTAATTGATAATAGTAGTGCCATTAAAGTTAGTGGGGTTTTCATATAGTCTCCTTATTATTTGCTATGTTTTAACACGTTGAGTCTCATGGCGCCATATCCCTTGTAAGGCTTATATGTTTACAAGTAGAGAGAGTTTTGAAGACATTTCATATAGTTGTATAAGTCATAGTCACCTAAATAATTTTTAACACTTAAAATATAAAAGCTCTTAAGATCTCAGATAGTTATAACTCAATTCTTTGGTAAGGATATTGCATTTCAAATATTATATTTTGATATATTTAAGAGGAAATTATGAAAAAATCTGTTTTTTTAGTCTTTGTATTAAGCTTAATTCTCTATTCTTGCAAGGATAGTAAAACTGTACTCGATTTAATTTTAGAAGAGTCGGGTTATGCCCAAAGAGATAATTATCCTAAGTCAGTAAGTGGAGAGCAAGCAATAGCTTTTAACAATTCCTTAAAGCCAGCCTGGGATATAATTGCATTAAAAATTAATGACAAAATTGATGATGAGTTTAGGAAAGCTACGCAAAAAGACGACAGTGAACAAAGTGGTTCTGTTTCTATTAGTAATATAACTTTAAATAGATCAAATTTTATATCTTCCCCTGGGTTATTAAGGCTTTCTGAAGACAAAATAATTGTTGCAGCACCTGTTGAAAATAAGTGGTCTATTTCATTTAGTGGTGATGTAAAAATTCATGATTCCATTGATTGGGAAGGGCGACTAGATATAGAAATTAAAGATATACAAGTAAAGTTTGGGATGGAGATAGATCATACTGACCCCACATTACCAGTTGTTAAAAAAGTAGATGAACCTTTTATTGGTATAAAAACAAAAATAAAAATTGATAAGGGTAACGCTCTAGAAGATGCTCTAACAAGTGCTATTCAAACTGTTGTAAATGTATTTCTTAGGGTGAAAATAAAAAAAATTGTAGAAGAGATTATTATTAGTGAAGATTTTTTAAAACTTTCTCAGGCCAAAGAAATTCATGCTTCTCAATTTCCTTTACTTCAAGATAGTGGAAGGTTTGATAATGCAGGATTTTTTAATGATCTAATAAAAAATATTGATGATAAAATTTTTCAACTTAACTATTACGATAATTTATTAGTTGAAATTTCTTTAAGAGATAAACAAGAAAATACTTGGAAAGATATTTATGGGCCAACGTGTTCAAGAGTAAGTGAATCAAGACAATTATGTATGAGACAGCAAAGAGATTGGCTATTTCCTGCAGATGATATTGCATTATTTTCAGCAGTTCAGCTAGCATCTCAAGCTTATCGCTTCTCAGTAGATGAAAGTGCACTCGCACTTGAAGCTCTTGAAAATATATTAGATGGAGTTGAAAGAATTGTTACCTTTAATGGAGAAGGGCCAATTGCAAGAATTGTTGCAAAAAGAAGTTCTTTATTAGGAAGATCAATCATTCACAAATATAAAGAAGAAGGAGTTTATAGAGAAAGAGAAATTGATGGTGAAGCTTGGATTAGCTATCAAGGAAAAGGCGGTGTCTCAAGAGATCAAAACATAGGTGTCTTATATGGACTGGCAATGACTTGGAAAGTTATGAAAGAAAAGAAGCCAAGTATTTCTAAAAAATGTGCGGAATTGATCAAACATCAAATAGATTATTTAATTAAAAATAAATGGATAATACAAGATGATGGAGTCGAAGGGCATACTAGCAATGAGTTTCCGACTTTTTGGATGCCAGTTAGTATTCATAAAGTTGCTTTCTCAGCAGTAATGGATCAAATCGCGAGTGATTTAGAATTAACTGATGACGATAGAAAAAACTATAGGGATCTTAAAGAAGAAGTAAAATTACTTTCTAACTCTATGTGGTTAAATCCATTTTTGGCCCTAGATGAGCAACATGATCGATATTATAAATTTAATTTAGCCTTTTTATCTATGTTTATAGTTTCTGAATTTGAAGAAGATAGGGATGTATTAGATAACTTAGATAAAGCTTTTAAGATGTATGAAAGAATTGTTAATAATCATCAAAATGTTCATTTTGACTTAATGAGAAGTTTGTATCATAGAAATAGAGGAAATCATAAACCTGAATTAATAGGTTCTGCAAAAGAAGCTCTTATAAGATATATTGATCGAACTCATCAAAAATTTCCTGCACAAAGACCGAGCTATGACGATTATGAATTTATAGAAATAGAAAGAGTAACACAAAAAGAAGATGAGTCGAGCCATGTGCTCATGTCGACAGAACCACTACCAATTGAATTGCGAAATTATTCAGGTTTTTTCTTCTGGGAGAGAAGTCCTTTTAGGCCAATATCTGAGAACCCTTCAGCATGGGAAAGAAGGTTAGATATACCTGGGCTAACATTAACTCACCCTTATTGGTTTGGAAGATATTTTAATTTGCTCTAGGATCATTTTTAGATTTGGCAATTTAAATGACTTTCACAAATTTTTTCCATGGCATGAAAGGATGAATTAAAAGCACTAATAATGGATCCGCCTTTTTTGCCACTTGAAAGATCTCCAATCAAAAACAAACCTGGAATGCTCGTTTCAAATCCCTCTTTTAAGATTGGGTTATTTCCTTCGAACTCAATTCCTATTTGTTTTAAGAAGTTATTAGGTGTCGATCCACCTAAGGCTAGGATGATATTGTCATAATTGAGTACTTGCCCATCTTTAAAGGTTACAGCAACTTCATTATTACTTTGAGATAGAGATTCGATATCTGTGTTGAGAAGAATTTGTATTTTATTTTTTTCTTCTAATGAATATAAAATATTTTTATTAATATCATTCATTCTTGTAAAAGAGTCTCTTCTATAAGAAAGAGAGACTTTATTATTGCCTTGTAATAAATATTGAGCATATTCTGAAGCTGAATCACCACCTCCAACTACGAGACAATTAGAGTTTACAATTGATTTAGTAGTAATATCGTAATGAACTTGTTCTTTAATTTCTTGAGGAATAGGATAACTTGGTTTGTTTGGTCTTCCCATTATACCTATAGCAATAATGCATGTTTTTGATGTGTACGTATTTTTATCAGTAAAAATAGTAAACGAATCTTCCTTTTCAATTTTATATACAGACTCGCTATAATTAATTTGAATATCATTAGAGCTAATTTGACCATCAAAAAAACTTAGAGCATCTGATTTACTCATATCAACTAAGCAAAGTTCTCCTTCACATGCCGCATCTATTCCTTTGTAGTTTGCCATCACCAACTTTTTTTCTGGATAGAATTTTCGAATGGAGTAAGAATGTAATTCATTTTTTTCAATGATTAATATCTTTGATTTAGGAATTCCTCTTTTTATTGCTTCCGTTGCCATACTTATTCCGGCTGGCCCTGCACCAATAATAATTAACTCATACATAGGTCCTCCTTGATAGTGTCATTATAGAAAGAAAGTTTACTTAAGTGAATATGAAATAGGAAAAATTTGCCCTTTATATTTCAGACTAAATAATTCTTGTCAGGGTAAAAATGCCCCTACCAATTTGGTAGGGGCAAAATGTTTGAGGACATTTTGAAACTGGTTTATCAAAAATTAGATATTTGGAAGTTTTAAAAGTTGGCACGAATCATGCTTTATAAATAATCAACATAAGCACTAGGATGGTGCTTAAATTATCATGGATGAAAATAATCAGGTACTGTGAAGGAGCTTTAAGGATGAAGCAAATCTTATTTGGAATCTCAATTTTACTAGCTGCAAATCACGCTCAAGGCTTTGTTAGAAATGAAAAAGCGCACTCGAACTCTTGCCCAGTCGTATTTCGCGCAACTGTTAGTGATATTGAGGATTTCGAAGCTCCTTTTGTATCTGTTCGTAACTCTTTAGTTAAAGTAAAAGTTCATATGGATGTTGAACAAGTACTTAATGGAGAAGTTTCGCAGAAGGTTTCAATTGATGTCCTTAAATACGGACCTCATAAGTTTAAAAAAGGAGAAAAAGTAGAAATAGGTCTTAGGGACAAATGGATATGTTCTGTAAAAAAATAAAGATCTATTTTTACGGTATTTAATAACACCGTTTTTTAATATCCGGTAAGAAACAAGGATGTTTCTATGAGAGATCTAAGAGGGATCACAATTGCAATTTTATTAATTGCAATGCACACAACTAATGTATTTTCATACGACTTTACAGCTGATTTTGATCGAGGTTTTTATTGGGCAAATTTTCCAATATCAATGACTAAGTTTGCTGTTGATGACTCAGAAGGAAGTCAATTAGCAAGCTTCACGGATCAAGCAGAAGAAGAATGGGAATCTTCAACAGGTACTGAAATATGGTCAATGCCAGCAGGTTACACAGTGACAAATAGTTTTAGTGGAAACTATATTCGATGGTCTAGTAACTTTGCTGCTGAAACTGGCTATGATCCTTTTAATACTCTTGCAATTACTATTCGATACAGTTCGGGAACTCATATTGTACGAACAGAAATTATTATTAATGGAAATTTAGATATTTTAAGAAACAACTCAAACAATGCTCTTTATAAAACTATATTACACGAATTAGGTCACACTGTTGGACTAGATCATTCGACTGAATTTGCGATTATGGCCCCAACAATATCTGGAACCTCATCATTACAAGCAGATGACGTTAACGGAATGAACGCTTTGATTGATGAAACTTTACGAAGGCAATCTACAGGCTTTGTTTCGGAGTTTGCTTCAGTTCGTGAAAACGACAGTGATGCTTTTGGAACTTGTGGAACTATTGATTTAGACGGCGAAAGTCGCGGTGGAGGTGGTGGAAGCTTAAGTTTTATTATATCAATTTTCTTGGGTATTCTTCTGACGAGTGTTAAAGAATTCCGTTTCAAATCAATCTAGTATTAGTTTTTAAGGCCTATTTCCGAAATTGTCGATAAATAGGCATGGAAACAAATGACAAAAACAATTATTTATTTTTTATTAGACTCAACAAAGAGTTGCCACCTTATTACTTAAGGCTAGCAACAATTTTTTCAAATATAGGAATTAAACTTATTCCTATAAGCCCTACTGAATTTTCAAACCTTCAGCAAAATAGAGTTGCGCATACTTTGATCATTACTTCAGATTTTGAAAGTATGGGTGAGTTTAAAAAAATGAGACATAGATATTTCGATATTGGACTAAGAAATGGCAGATATTCTACTTATCATTGCAGTTCTTTTAGTACGATAGATAAAGATGGGCAATTAGCAAAAAATGGTTATTATAATTTTTATTCATTACCACTTAAATTAGACGTATTAGTGGCAAGTATCGCTATTAAATATTTTGAAAAATTCTCTCAAAATAATACTTGGCCAGGTGGAAGAAGGGCCAAGTTACCGGCGGATGTAAATGGAAATTGATAAGTTTTCTCGTAGGATTCTACTAACATTTAAATTAGATATTGATAGAATTTTCAATAAGTTAACTCGTGACCTAGACGAAATTATCCATATTTTTGCTCTGAAACGAACACGAGAGCACTTTAACAGTGTTTTTCAGAATAAATACTCTGATGCAACAGTTGCTGAGCTTAAATATTGTGAAGAAGAAGTAATTATTGGAATCCACCAGTTTTATGACAAGATTGACGATTTGAAGTGGTATTTAGATTATACTGAGGATATGCCAGGCTCAGTTGAATTAACAATGAAACGCTATATTAATGAGTTAAGGCCATTATATGAAATGGTTACATTATATATCACTGCACAGTTGGGTTTTTCGGACGAAAATGATAAAGTGGCCTGAATGAAGGTCATATCTTTAATTTCTATTCTAATTTTTTCATTTCAATCATTAGCTAGAAATAGTGGATCTTCAAATCGTTATCAGCTTTTATCAGGTGTAAAAAAGTCTCGAGACTTAAAAACTTATTGGGATAAAAAGTATCGTAATCCACGTTATGTTTATGGAAAAGCTCCTGCAAAATTCTTAGCAAATAATTTTCATTATATTTCTCCTGGTTCTACTGTTTTGGATATGGGAATGGGAGAAGGAAGAAATGCGGTATTTTTAGCTCTTAAAGGTCACAATGTAACAGGGATAGATATTAGCTCTGTTGCGGTTAAAAAATCGAGAAAACTAGCAAGAGAATTTGGAGTAAGAATCAAGACTGTAGTTGCTTCATTAAGCAAATATAAGATCTCTCCAGGAAGTTTTGATGCCATTATTTGTTTTTATTATGTTGATAGAGCTCTTATTGAAAAAATGAAAACTTGGTTAAAACCGGGGGGAATAATTATTTTTGAAGCATACACAGATCTTCAAAGAAATGTGAGAAACTTCGAAAACTATTCTAAAAAGTTTTTATTAAGACAAGGAGAGTTACTTAACCTCTTTAAAGGTATGAAAATTTTAAAATATCAAGAACCACTTCATTTAAACGAGTTTACTTCTAGTCTTATAATTCAAAAGCCTGAGTAAAAAAAACGGTATTTAGTTAAATTTGGCCATTTACTTTATATAATTAAAATCTGTCATATAATACTAATATGAAATTAGTTTTGTTTTTAATTAGTTCTTTAATTTTCACAAATGTATTTGCTGTTGAAAGTCCAATTGGATTATTTTCCGGGCGAATTTCTAGAATGAATACAGACGCTAGCTTTATTAGAGTAAAAGTAGATTTTTCTAACCTTAAATACGTTAATAAAAAAGATATTGTTGAACTTTGGAATGAAAATAATCCAAATTTAAGGTGCCGTTCCTTTGTTTTGGGGAAAAGTCCAGAATATGTTTTATTAAAAATTCCAGATTTTAGATCATGTAAATTAAATGTGGGATTAAGACTTGGTTTATATTTAAAACTTTGGTCAAAAGATTTAGTTGAAAATATTGATACTGGAAAAGACTTAATGAAAGTTTTGCTTAAGAAAAAGTTAGCTCTTGATTCAAAACTTAAAAAACAAAAAAAGGAACTAGATATATACATTGAAAAAGTTGGCGCGGTAAATGAGAGATATCAAACTTTAAGGTCAAAACTTGATATCGAATGGAAAGATGAGTTAACTAAACTAGAAGAAGATAGAGTTGTTACATTAAGAAATTATAGAGACCTTCAAGCTAGAGTTGATGATCTTAATTTTAAAATTCAAAAATACAGGGTTGAGGATGAAAACTTGAAAGAGGATAGATGGGCCTTAGATCCGAAAATGTACTATAAAAAATAATTTAATAAATCTTTTTAATCCATTCAAACATTAACTGAAGACCTTCTTCTAAATTAACTTTAGGGTTGTATCCTAAGTTCTCTTTAGCCTTATCAATATTTGCAAAAGTAATTGGTACGTCACCTAAAGGAATATCTTGATACTTTTTAACACAAGCTTTTCCAGTAACCTTTTCAATTTCATTTATAAGATCAGCTAGTTTAACTGGAGTATTATTTCCTAAATTATAAGTTTCATATAAATTACTATTTGATTTTAAACGATTAACTGCACCGACTATTCCTTCAACAGTATCACTGACAAAAGTATAATCTCTGGCCATACTGCCATCGCCAAAGACATTTATTGTTTCTCCTAATAAATTGGCCTTTAAAAATTTGTGGATTGCCAGATCTGGTCTTTGGCCAGGGCCATATACTGTAAAAAATCTTAAGTTGATAATATTGAAGTTATAAAGATTGTGATACATTTGAGTAAAAAGTTCACCAGATTGTTTTGTTGTTGCATATATTGAAATAGCATTTTCAAATGTTGCTTCTTCACTGAATGGAATATCTTTAGTTTTTCCATAAATTGAAGCTGTCTCTTATACACATCTCCGAGCCCACGAGACTAGTGCCAATC
>CAXHCD010000045.1:0-26288 GCA_964015265.1 uncultured Oligoflexia bacterium | reverse complement strand
GTTCCAGCACCTATGCCTGTTCCAGCACCTATGCCTGTTCCAGCACCTATGCCTGAAGTTTCCTATTCGAATGTACGAGATGTTCTTATTAAAGGGTGTTACTCATGTCACTCCGCTCAAGGAAGGTTAGGATCATTTAAATCACTACTTTTTGATTTTGAGTCAGAACAAGATTTTTTAGGAAGTAAATTCATAAATAAAGATGAACCTATGAAATCTTCAATAATCACTCGTGTTAAAGGGGCAAATTTAGGTATTGCTTCTGAAAATATGCCTACTGATGGAGAAGCTCTTAGTTCACAAGAAATACAATTGATAAAAACATACTTGTCTAACATAAAAGAAGAGTTAAATTCGTTAGAAGTTCAAATCACTCCAAATACTGAAGTTAAAGTTTTAGAGGGTGAAGAGATTAAATTGTTTAAGATAATTTCAAATAAAGAGCTTGATAGCAATTTAAAATTTGAATTTAAATATTCAGGAGAAGGAATAACTGCTGAAGATTTCAGTATAGATACAAATTTATTACAGAATAAACAAGAAGTTGAGATTAATCTTCAAATTTTGGCCGATAAAATTGTAGAGAATGAAGAAACTTTGACTCTAACTCTTCAAGAGAATGAAAGTATAAAAATTATTAATAACGATAGTATAAAAATTTTCATTCAAGACAAAAAATACGATCAGGATGAATTAAATGATTTAGCAAAAGAAAGGCTAGAGTTAGGATTTATAAATTTAAGTGAGTTGAAAAGTGAAATAATGCTATTGGAAGATAAAATTGAAAAAATGTATTTAGTGAAGTCAGAATCTAATTTCAATTTAATTGATGAACTTAATAAATCATCCTTGATCTCGAATGAAAAAAATATAATTGAAAAAAATCTTTCAAGTATTTTCTTATTAATTCAAGATAATCAAAGCATACACAAAGAGTTATTAGAAATTGATAAGAGTCTTTTAGGGTTAGTTAGTCAGGCACAAATTCAATGGATGTCACTAAGTGAAGATATTGAAATATATGGCCAGGAAAATCAACTCTACGAAAATTTGAAAATTACTTATGATATGATTTTAGTAAATTCAAATAGAATAGATAATAAAATTGCCATAATAAAAGAGCATCTAGTAAATTCTAATATAAAAGAGCAAGAAGTTAAAAACCATCTTGAAGCGATTAAAAATAAATCTAATATAATAGATCCAAACTTAGTAGCATTATATAACTTTGATGATGATTTTACAAAAGACTCATCAATAAATGGATTCAATCTTACAAAAATTGGAACTCCTCAACTCGCAGACGGAAAATTTCAATCTGCTGTATTACTTGATGGTGTATCAAGTTACTTATACACGGACTCTATTCAAGCAGATGACTGGACAGGCTTAACTTTATCTGCATGGGTGCTTCCAAGTTTAAATCAAAATCAATTAAACGATGACAGAATAATTTGTAAAACTAAAGATCAGAATAGGTCTAGCCATATCTTTTCTCTAGGAATAAAAAATGGAGAGATTAGATTTCGATTAAGCCTCGATGGACTAGAAGGAATTGAGTATAGTGTTAATGGTAAGCTTGAGTATGACAAATGGAACCATATTGTTGCAAGTTGGTCTGCAGACTCAAATTTAGTGAAAATATTTCATAACGGTGAAATAGTTTTTAATGAAAGTGTTTCTGGTCAAAAAATAACAAATGGAAACTTCCCTATTGCTATAGGAAATATAGGAAATGGAGATCTTAATAACTTAAATAATAATAGACTATTAACGGGGAAACTTGATGATGTTGCTATTTATAACACTCAAATTACTAATGACAAAGTTACTCAATTATACTTAACAGCAAATAGTAGTTTAAATAATAATATTGTAAAAGAAGATCCGGTTAATAATGATAATGCAATATCATTTGACACCGGAAACGATATTCATTCTTGTAATATAGATACGGATAAAAAAGAATTTCATATAGATGCAAGACGGTTAACAAAGTCTGAATTACTAAATACATATTTAAACATTTTTGGGGCAGATATTTATGAAAATATTAAATCAGTATTTCTAAACATTCCATCTGATGACAAATTACTAGCAAAAGATCATCAATATGATAAATACAATAATAACTTTTTTGAATCAATTATCGATATCTCTAGCTACATAGCTTTTAATATAGTGAAGAACCCTGAATATATTGAAAAAATTCAGCACGACTCTTGCCTTTCTGAACAAGTTATAAACGATCAATGCCTCTCCGAATTTATCAAGAAATTTGGAGAAAAAATTTATAGAAGACCATTAAGTATTGATGAAGTAGGCTCTATTTTAAAGCTGACTAAATTTGATGAATACAATAAAGATTTATCAAATGACTTTCTTCGAATTAATTCAAGTAGTGATAATGATAAAGTATCTATGATTATTTTAGCTCTTTTATCATCACCAAATTTCTTTATGTTATATCAGGACAATAATAGTAACATAATGAAAGATCCTTATCAATTGGCCAGTTTTATATCCTACACTACTACAGATGGTCCTCCAGATTTAATTTTATTAGAAGCTGTTAGAAATAATACAATTTATAATATTGATATATTAAAAAATAATATTAAAAGAATGATAATGTCTCCGCTAGGTAGAAGGAAATTATCACAGTTCCCAAAAGACTGGTTATCACTATTTGATACTGATGATATTTCAACGTCTCCACAAATTTTACATGGGCTTGATCCTAAAAATTTAAGAGGAAATGCTACGAGTGATCTTGGTAATCATTTTCAAAAAGCAATTATTGATAAACAAGCAGACCTACAATTTCTTTTTACTAGTAATCAAATATATATTAGTTCAGAAAATGTTGCAAAGCTTTATGGAGTTCAATGGGAGTCTCCAAAATTTTATGACATTGGAGATGACCGAGCTGGAATTTTAGCTTCTCCAGGAGTTGCGATGCACGGCTCTTCTCCATTCACAACTTCTATCGTGAAAAGAGGAAAGCGGATTAGAACTAGAGTTTTGTGTGACAGTATTGGAAATCCTGTACCTGATGCATTACAGAAAGCAATGGAAAATAATACCCTTCCTTCGCATGCTCAAGTTTCAAATAGAGATTATTGGACTAAGTTTACAATGAACGAAAATGAACAATGTAAAACTTGTCATATACTTATGAATCCCATAGGACATATTTTTGAAAATATCGATGGACTTGGGAGAACAAGAGTTTTTGAAAAAGTATATAATGATACTTTAGATAATGTTATTGCAATACATCCTATTCGCAGAAAAGATTCTCCTCAAATTCATCTTGGAGATACATTTAATGCCTTAACTTCAAAAGACCTTGGATACATAATTTCCGATTCATCTAAAAGTAAGGGTTGTTTTGTTAGAAGAGCAAGCGAGTTTTATTTAAAAACAAAGTATACAAATTTTAGTCAGTGTGAGTTGAAAAGAATAGAGCAAAAGCTAAAGAACAATCAATCATCATTAATAGAAATATTAGTTGATTTACTCTCATCACAAGCAATCCTTAAGAATTAAGAGGAAGAATATGAAACATAACAACATTAATAGAAGATTATTTTTAAGAGGAGCAGGTGGAACTATATTATCTATTCCATTGCTTCCGTCATTATTGACAAGTTTTATTAGTGATGCCCAAGCTGAAGAATTTTATGGTAATGAAGTTGGTGCATACATTTTTATTCGTACATATTTTGGAGCACCTGGCCCTGCAAAGGCACTTTATGAGACTAAAGACCCAGAGGGAAATAACTGGACAATTGTCCCCTCAAAATATGACTCTAATAACATTTTAATGCAAGGTGAGTATCGATTTAAAGAACTTGCCATGTTTAAAGATAAAAATTTAAGTAAATATCTTGACGATTCTCTTTATAGAAATGATCTAGAAGAGTATGCCTCTATTATATTAGGTGATAGCTCTTTTTTAAATTGTGGACATGTAAATTCATCTGTGTTGACAGCATGTCGCTCTAGAGAAGAAAACTTATTTACCCCTCCTAGAGAAAATATTTCATCTATTGATGTGATTTTGCAAAAACATTTTGAAAAATCGAACTCCAGTCTTATACCTATACGAGTGAAAAACGAAGGAGCTTTTCAAGCGGGTCATACAAGAGGAAGCTTTTCCTTTGAACATAAAGGAAACGGAGAGTTTATTAGAAATGATTTTATTGAACATCCCATTGATTTATATAATCAACTTATTAAAATTAGTAAGCCTGATTTACAAAGTGGAATGAATTCTAATGAACAAATGAAAAAAGGGGTCATCGATTTTGTCTATGAACAATTTAAGAGTTTAAGATCTAAAGTAAGCCCGGAAGATAAAATTTTATTAGATGAATACGCTGAGAATGCACAAAAACTATCAATGAAACTTGAGGAAAGATTAATATCTGGCCAACAAGTAACCAATAATGAGCTAAATAGTTGCAAAGACTTTTCAACTCCACCAAGTACAAAAGAGCAATTAGGAGCTACTAAAGCATTTGATTATTTTAGTGATCTTATAACTATGGCAATTGCATGTGGAATGACTCGAGTTGTTTGTGTTGACCTTCCACATTATCAAGATTTTGGTTCAGACGTTTCAGGACAATTACATGATTTAGCCCACCAAAAGTGGGAAGAGTTTACAAAAAAATTAAAATATAATAGAGATCAGGTTTACTTGCTTGCTAATAAACTTAAAAGTCAAATTGGACCGACTGGAAAAAACTTATTAGAAACTTCTTTAATTTATCATACTTCTGAAAGTGCATGGGGACACCTTGGTTGGGAAGGTGGATCTATCATGATGCTCGGAAAAGGCAATGGTAAAGTAAACTCTGGGTTCGCTTATGATTATAGATGGAGAACAGATAATCAAAAGGGCGGATGGTTTTATCAAACAAAAGTTGGACGTGGTGGTAGGCAAGATTTAGGAATGATGGGTTGGACAACAAAGCAGGCGTTGTTAGAGTCAATGCTTAAAATTAGCAATGTTCCAAAAGCAGATTATCTACCGACCGGCAGTAAGTTTTTTGGTGAAATGCCTAACGAATATATCCCAGGCAGTAACGAGTATTTTAATGATTATGAAGCAAGTATATTAAAAAGTTTTCATACAGACTACACCTTAACATTAACAACACCAGGAGTTTTTAAAAAAACGTAGTCTGATCTTCTTATCTCTTATTTAGGTTTTAGGCCATCTTCCCAAGATGGCCTTTCTTTTACAATTTAATAAATAGTAAAAAATCAAGACAGTAGTAGTAAAAAATTCAATAAAGTTTAAATTGTAAAACTAAATGCTATTCTGAAAAGAAAAAGAATATATCGATTTGGAGCGATTAAAATATGTACCCTATTATAAAAGTAATAACTTTGACCTTTTCTTTTTTAATTATCAATAACCTTTTTGGTGCACAAATTGATCATACTGAACAGAAGTATGAAATTATAATGACTACAGTTGGATTTAAAATTCATGAAGGCTCTAGAAAAAACGTTGTTTTTCGTGAAGACAAAGAGAAAAGCTTTAGAAATATAGATGCATACGTACAGCAAATAGCATTTTGTAAAAGATCTCAAAAATTCAGTATTTGTGCTGAAAAACCTGTTTTAGAATTTCAAAAAGGTTTCACAGTAAATGGCAACGAAGTAAATGGTATGGAATTAACAACCTATTATTTTGAAGAAGAGAAAAAATTGGGCCTTTCTCATGCACCACACTTTATCCCCTATATTAAATATATTCCTGTAATCTATACTGATACTAAGCTAATAAGTGAAATTGCCCCAGATAAAATGTTAGTTATTTTTGATGCCATGGGCACAGACACTACCGATCTGAAGATTGAGTCTATTGAAATAATTCAATTATACTCTCCTACCGGCTATTTTAGAAATTGGGCCCTCTCTGTTAATACCAATAAGTTTGGTAAGGTTGTGATTGAGTTAGAAGATAATACTCCTTTAAGGGAAAATCTCCCAATAGGAAATAGAACTATTGAGTTAAAAAATCATGATAAATATACCCATGTTCATGTAAGAGAAATGTCTGATAACGATTATTATGGCCGAGACTATTTAAAATTAGATCTTGATCAAGTATCCAAATACAAAGACTTTAATTTTGAAGAAGTAAGACAATTACTTGATCAACAATATGAAACAAACTTTTAATGAGTATTAAATATACAGTGCTTAAGGTTTTTACAGTATATACTAGCCTAACTTGTTGTTTTTACTTGTTCAGGATATGGCATTTAAAATGCATTATAAATAGTGAACTAAAAAGAACTGGAGAGAATATGTCAGAGAAATCACTATTAATTTTTGTTGTTTTAACTTTAATCGTTACTTTTTCTAATATTGTAAGTGCTGAAAAGCCGCAAAAAGTTGTCATCGAAAATAGAATAGTAAAATCTTTTTAATTTAATAAAATTTTTTAATGATTTATCAGCTCATATAATACCTTGTTTTTTATAAGGTTCTTAACAGTAAAATTAAATAACTAAATTTTTCTAAAATTTATCCATTTATCTAGTAAAATTAATTTTTATATTATTTGTGTAATTTAATTGATGATTTACCGATATGTAATTTAAGAATAGCAAAAGGGTAAATTAATGGAAAATAAATACAAAGTTTTAATTGCCGAAGATGCACCTGTACAAGGAAAAAAGCTTCAATATGTCTTACAAAAATTTGGACATGAAGTTACCTGGTGTATCAATGGTAAGCTTGCTTATGAAGCTCTTCTTAAAGATGATTATTCATTAGTTATTTCTGATTACCAAATGCCTGAGTGGGATGGCCTTAAGTTCTTAGAAGAGATGAAAAATAATGAAAAGTTAAAAAATATACCATTCATCCTTCTTACCACTATAGAGGATGAAAATATCTTTTTCACATCATTAAAATTAGGAGCAAATGAATTTCTAAACAAGCCTTTTAGATCAGAAGAACTAAAGATTAGATGTACAAATCTAATAATGCTTTATGAATATCAAAAATTAATTGAAAATGAAAATGAAACACTTGAAACAGAATTAATAGAAAAAAATAGAATCCTTGAAGAGAAATTAAGTGAATTAAAAGTTGCAAATGTTGAACTTAAGGATATGCAGTCGCAATTAATTCAAGCGTCTAAGATGGCATCTCTTGGAACAATGGGTGCAGGTGTTGCACATGAGATAAATAATCCTCTTACTATTATAAACGCTTCAAATAATAGACTAAAAAAGATCATCGATAAGGGTGATCACGATGAATTAAGATTAAAAAAGATTAATAATAATATACAAAAAGCAGTTACGAGAATTTTAAATATTGTTAAACATTTAAAAGTATTTTCTTCTGGTAATAATAATTCAAATGATGCTGAATTAGTTGAATTAAATGAAGTGCTAAAGGATTTACAAGATTTTTATGGTGGCCTTACAAATAAATATGAAATTAAGGTTAATCATGAGTATTCTACTGACCCACTTTATATAAAAGGATTTAGAACTGCACTCGAGCAAGTATTCCTTAACCTAGTTCATAATGCTATTGATGCAATGGATGGGTGTCTAAAGAAAAGTTTAACTTTGAGAACTTATACTGATGGTAACCAAGCAGTAGTAGAAGTAGAAGATAGTGGGACAGGAATACCAATGGAGATTCAAAATAAAATATTTGATCCCTTCTTTACAACAAAAGAAGTTGGAAAAGGTACTGGATTGGGAATGGCATTGGTTGTAAGTTATCTAAAAGAATGTCGTGGTAATATCTCTTTAGAAAGTGTTCCAGGAAAAACTTTATTTAAAATTACATTTATTATGGCAGAGAGGGAGGCGGCATGAGTACGGCCGAAGATTTAGAGTTTTTAGAGAATTTAAAGTCTGAGTTTTATGATGAGGCTTATGAATTTTTAAATGATTGTGAAAGTGTAATTCTTCAATATGAAAAACAACCAGAAAGCGAATTGACTAAAGAATATATGAGAATACTTCACTCGATGAAAGGAAGTGCTAAAGCTGTCGATCTTGATAGAATAGCTCATGCCCTCCATTTAATGGAGTCAAAGTGTACTGAGTCAGACTCCCCTACCTTTGTTAATGAAACGTTAAAGGCCATTGATTGTTTACGTGAATCTTTAGATTCGTTTAGAAATCATGACTATGATTCTGGCGGGCAAAGTATAGAATCACTAATTAAGTCACTTGAAGATTAACGCAGTAAGACCATAAAGTTATACCAGTCTCAAGGGTCAATATGACCCTTTTTCATTTAAGTTCCAATTAAACCCTCTTTAATTCAATAATTTATCTGGCATTGATTTTGCTTAAGTTAGTTTATCAACTAAAAAACGGGAAGTTTTTTGGCCAACTTGATTCATAAGGGGGGAGATTTATGAATTCATTTACACTAAAAAAAAATGTTTTTCTATTAATGTTATTAGGTTTTCTAGTGAACAATGCGTTTGCTCAAAATCATTGGAGTGGATCGTCAAAGAACAAACTTGTTAAAAATTTAAATCAAAATTTCAAAGGGCAAAACCTTTTAAAACTCAAACAACTATTTCAAATAGGAGGATCACAAAAAGCAAAGAATATAGAATCTGTTATTATCGTAGCTTCTTCAAAGGCCGGTCATGGTAAAGCAATGTTAATTTCAAAATATAAGATTAGTCCTCAAAAGAACATAGGAATTGGTTTAAACCGAATCAAGTTTAATACGAGTAAGTCAGAGTCTCAAGGAAAGTTACAAATTTTAATTAAGGGAAATATATATGTTAAAAAAATCATACTTAAGTTAAAAAGTATGTCTCATGGTAGATTAAAAAAAATTCAAATAACTAAAAAGTTAAATCATTTAATGTATGGACCAAAGCTAGTATCTTTAAAATCAGTTTTAGGACATCAAATTCAAAATAAAAAAATATTAGTAAATAAAGTTATTATAAAAGCACAGTCAGCCTTTTCTAAAAGGTCAGTCATTAAAGTCTTGAGTAAAAAGGGTGTTGGAAAATTAAAAATGGTTTTTTCTGATGTAGCATCCAATCAAATTATAAATATTTCGCCTACGCCAGTAAATGATTTGTCATTAAAAATCAAAGGAGAATTAGATTTATATAAAATCTCTATAATAGGAATAGAGCTATCTAATTTTGCACGACATAGATTCTAAAGACGCATAGCTGTAAACAATAACTTAGCTCAAGGCCGTCACTTAAGTGACGGTCTTTTCGTAATCTCGCCACTTACTAACCGATCAAAAAAATTATTAGTGTTATAAGTTTTAAAAAAAAGTGGCTTTCGAAATTCTAGCTTCCCTGATACATTAAGTAGTACATGAAAAAAAAATATCTCATTCAGGGAGGAATGAAGAAAAGTTTGTAATATCAGTCATATACTAAATAAATGTGATCGACAAAACACAGGCAGGAACGCCGCATACACACAAAATATAGGGAGGCATTTGTGGATCCAATTCTTAAGGAAAACGAGAGTCGTTTCGTTTTATTCCCAATTCAATACACTTCGATTTGGGAGATGTACAAAAACCACATGGCAGTCTTTTGGACAGCAGAGGAAATTGACTTAGCTCCGGATTTATCAGATTGGGAAAAGTTAAATGACAATGAAAAGCATTTTATTTCTCATGTTTTGGCCTTCTTTTCAGCCAGTGATGGAATCGTAAACGAGAACCTTGCTCAACGTTTTTATAACGACGTTCAAATACCTGAAGCAAGATGTTTTTATGGGTTTCAGATTGCTATGGAAAATATTCATAGTGAGACTTACGGACTTCTTATAGATACATATGTAAAAGACCCTGCAGAAAAAGATAAACTATTTAATGCTATTCAATACTTACCTTGTGTTTCTAAAAAAGCAAGATGGGCCCTAAAATGGATAGAATCAAGTAGAAGCTTTGCCGAAAGATTAGTCGCATTTGCGGCAATTGAAGGTATCTTCTTTTCTGGTAGTTTTTGTTCGATTTTTTGGCTTAAAAAACGTGGGTTAATGCCTGGACTCTGTACTTCAAATGAATTTATCAGCAGAGATGAAGGTCTGCATTGTGAGTTTGCATGTTTATTACACAGCCTATTACAAAAAGAAAATCAAGCTACTAAAGAAACTATAACAAGTATCATTTCAGAAGCAGTAGAAATAGAAAAAGAATTCATCACTGAAGCACTACCAGTTTCTCTAATCGGTATGAATGCAAAAATGATGTCTGAATACATTGAATTTGTTGCAGATCACTGGCTAGTACAATTAGGAGCAGATCCAATTTTTAATACTAAAAACCCATTCGAATGGATGGAATTAATTTCATTAGAAGGAAAAACAAACTTTTTTGAAAAAAGAGTTAGCGAATATCAAAAATCTGGCGTTTTAAGCAATTCAAATGACCAGCAATTTACACTAGATGCGGAGTTTTAGTTATGTATGTCTACACAAGAAGTGGGGAAAAAGAACCAATTAAATTTGATAAAATCACGGAAAGAATTGATCAACTTTGTTTTGATTTAGATAAAGAAAATGTTGATTCTACAAAAATAACAAAAAAAGTTATCGAAGGAATTTTCGATGGCATTACTACAAAAGAATTAGATCAATTAGCGGCCGAAACTGCTGCGTATTTATCTACTCAAAACCCAGATTATTCAACTTTAGCCGGTAGAATAGCAGTTTCAAACCTACATAAAGAAACGCGTGGATGTTTTTCTGAAAACATTAAGGCCATGTACGAATATGTAAATCCTATCACAGGAGAAAGCTCTCCAATGGTCTCAAAGGAATTATTTGAAGTTGTAATGGCAAATGCTGAAAGACTTGATAAGGCACTTATCGACAAAAGAGATTTCAACTACGATTATTTTGGATTCAAGACATTAGAAAGAGCTTATTTGTTAAAAATGGATAACAAAATAGTTGAAAGGCCTGGACAAATGTTAATGAGGGTTTCAGTTGGTATTCATATGGATGACATTGATGCAGCTATAGAGACCTATAATTTAATGAGTGAAAAGTATTTTACTCATGCATCTCCTACTCTATTTAACTCTGGAACAAACAGACCTCAGTTATCGTCTTGTTTTTTATTAACAATGCAGGAAGATAGTATAGACGGGATTTATAATACTTTAAGTAATTGTGCTTTAATTTCTCAATCAGCTGGAGGGATTGGACTAAGTGTTCACAATATTAGAGCAAAAGGTAGCTTTATTAAAGGAACTAACGGAACTTCAAATGGAATAGTTCCAATGTTAAAAGTTTTCAATGATACGGCAAGATATGTAGATCAAGGTGGTGGAAAGCGTAAAGGCGCTTTTGCAATATATTTGGAGCCATGGCATGCTGATATTTTTGATTTTCTTGAATTAAAGAAAAATACTGGAAAAGACGAGCTTAGGGCCAGAGATCTTTTCTATGCCCTTTGGATTAATGACTTATTTATGCAAAGAGTTGAGGACGATGGAATGTGGTCACTATTCTGTCCAAATGAAGCTCCGGGACTTGCAGATTGTCATGGAAAAGAATTTGAATCACTTTATAAAAAATATGAAGAAGAAGGCAGAGCAAGAAAAGTAATTAGAGCTCAGGATCTTTGGTTTGCTATTCTTGAGTCTCAAATTGAAACAGGTTCCCCATATATGTTGTATAAAGATGCGGCAAATGAGAAATCTAACCAAAAGAATTTGGGAACAATCAAATCTTCTAATTTATGTACTGAAATTATTGAATACACAGCACCTGATGAAATTGCTGTATGTAATTTAGCCTCAATTGCCCTTAACAAATTCGTTGATACTGAAAAAGGTGTATATGATTTTCAAAAGTTATATAACGTGGTGTATAGAGCGACACAAAATTTAAATAAGATTATTGATATAAACTATTACCCTGTTGAAGAAGCAAGAAAATCTAATATGAGACATCGACCAATTGGTTTAGGTGTCCAGGGTCTCCAAGACACTTTCTTCTTAATGCGTCTTCCATTTGAGTCAGATGAAGCAATTAAATTAAATGAGCAAATTTTTGAAACAATTTATTTTGCTGCTATGACAGCTTCAAAAGATGCTGCTGTTGAATTTGGAACTTATGAAACATATGAAGGTTCTCCTGTTTCGCAAGGTGAATTTCAATTTGATTTATGGGGAGTAAAACCAACTGATGAGTTATGGAACTGGACTGACCTTAAAAATGAAGTAGCTAAACATGGTGTTAGAAACTCATTATTAGTTGCTCCAATGCCGACTGCATCAACATCACAAATTTTAGGTAATACTGAATGCTTTGAGCCAATTACTTCAAATATCTATGTAAGACGTGTTCTTTCAGGAGAGTTTGCTGTTGTTAATAAATTTTTAGTTAAAGATTTGATTGATATGGGACTTTGGAGCGATAAACTTAGAAATAAAATTATTGCAAATAATGGATCAATTCAATCTATTGAAGAAATACCTGAAGATATTAAAAAGCTTTATAAAACTGTGTGGGAAATTAAGCAAAGAGCAATTATTGATCATGCTTCTGCTAGAGGGCCATATATTGATCAATCTCAAAGTTTAAATATTCATATGCAAGATCCTAATTATGGAAAACTTTCTTCAATGCATTTTTATGCTTGGAAAAAAGGTCTAAAGACGGGAATGTACTATCTAAGAACTAGGGCTGCTGTAAACGCTGTACAATTTACAGTAAAAAATGATTCTCCTGCTAAAAAAGTAGAAGAGAATTACGAAGCAATGATTTGTTCAATAGATAATCCAGAAGATTGTATTTCATGTGGAAGTTAATAAAAACAAAAATATAAAATAGAAAGAGGGCCTTAATTGGCCCTTTTTTTATTGTGAGCAAGATAAATTAGTAGCAATAATAAACCCGAAGCAAGATGTGTGTATTTTAGCACTTCGGCCAAAAACTCATTTACTACAAATAGTAATGACTGCCCACTAAAAGTACTTAGTAATAAAAATACACAAAGAAAAAAACCTGTTCTCTTTCTTTTTTGGACTACAAAATTTTTTAATTTATGAAAAATATGATTTTTAAGAACTAACCCAATAGATATTAGAAGTAATGGCGTTACAATATAATGTAATGCCTTTGCTAAGCTTAAATAGGGACTCGATTCAGGTCCCCAGCTAGTCTGTACTTTAAAAAATTCATCAATTAAATAAATGGATAAACCAGTTAAAGCAGAGATAAATATAGAAAATGAAACAAATCGCTTTTCAGTAAGGTTCATAATTCTTTTATATTATTAATAGTTTGAATCATTCGTTTCAATGATGAAGTTGTAAGTGTTGCACCACTAATTCCATCTATTTTTTTTAAAGGTAATTCTTTATTAATTAAAGCGTAGTCTACCCATTTTCTAGGTGGTAAATACTTTTCGGGTTCATCAAATTTAATAATCTCTAGATGCTTGATTTTCGTATTATTAATTACAAAAAATACTTTCTGATAATGAGTTCTAATTTTATCACCTAAAATAAAGCCTCTAAGTTTCTTATCATTACAAGAAATCATATACCTTGGAATAATACGGGGAGTAATCTTTGGTACTTGGTCTTTTTTTAAAAATAAAAAACTAGATTTATAAGAGCACTCTTTATTTGTCTTAAAATAGTTAAGGCCTTCTATATTAGAGGCCTTAACATTTAATGAAAATATAATTAGAAAAATGTACTTTAAAAATTCCATCCAAATCCGAGGTTCCAAGAATCAGTCCCAGTCTTAGCTTTATTTCTAGATCTAGTATAATCGGCCTTAAAAACAATTTCATTAGTTGGAAAAAATGACAGCCCGTATACTAGATTATTTCTATCTTTAGATAAATCTTTAGTAAAACTAGATCCTACCTTTTTATGCGTGTCATATGCTTCATACCGCAAAAAAGGAACTAATTTAGTTTTTGAGTTTCTGAGGACATTATAGCCCAAAGATGTCCAGTAACCGCTCATCTCACTTGCAATTGAGTTGGAGCCACTAAGTCCCCTTTCTAAGTTTAATTGATCTATATTACCAATTTTAACTAAACTATAAACTGCATCAAACTCTAAACCTTTATAATTAAAACTTGAGTGAATGTCATAAACTTTGTGATCAACGTCTGTTTGTACTCCACCGGCCTTACCAATATATGTACTTGCTCCAATGTTTCCAATTCCAAGTATTGAGTAATCTAGCCTAGCAACCCAAGCTAAATCTCTCGCCTCGGCCTGTGAAGCTTTTTGTCTTCCACCTCTTACTCCATCAGAAGAAAAACCCGACGCTTTTAATCCGTCAACTAAACTTAATCTGTAAGATAAGTCATTAAACTTACCAAACACTGATAATCCAACTTCTCTCCATGTTGTTGGAATTAACTTAGAGCTTACTTCCGGTCTATTAACTCCCAAGAATGCTGTAGGTTCATGATAAACGTTAATAATACCAACTGGTATAAGCATAACACCGGCCTGAAAGTTAAAAACTGAAGAATGGTTATAATCTAGAGTGGCCTGTTCTAAGAAAATTTCATCTGCATGCTCTACTTCGATTTCAGAAGTGAGATTCCATTTTTCTGAAAATTTATGTGAAATATAAAGAATAAATCTTTGAGCATCTACTGAAGGATTATTGGAATTTGAAACTTTTTGATTTGATTCATTTTCAGATCTTTTATTCTTATAAACAAATTCACCATAACCGCCAAAAGTTGTATCAGAGTTTTTGGAGGCTTTACCTTCTTTTAGTTTTAATAGTTCTTCGGCCAATAATTCTACTTTATTATTTAATGTATCATAGTCGTTTGAGTATACCTTCATACAAAATAATAATGAAAATAAGATAATATATTTCATTTAGACTCCACTTGTTTGAAATAATAGTATTTTGTTTGATATATCAAACATAAAGCAAAATATTTAGAATTACAAGAAAAAATAGAAAATGTGTTATCATTTTCAAAAGGTAAAAACTTATGGATAAAAAATTTGTTTCAATTTCTATAACCGAAATAATTCCGGATGTTCCACTTCCAGGTGATCTTTATCTATTTGTATCTGGACACTTTATTAAATATAAGAATATTGGCGATGAGTTACCTGCAAAGAAGTACCATGAATTACTAGTCAAGCAAATTCAATTTTTATTCACAACCGAACTTTATGTGAATACTTATCGTGATTGGTATGATCAGTTTAGAGAAGATGAAACTGAAGAGTTTGTAGCACAGGTTGGTGAAAATAATAGAGATATTATTGAAGACTCTCAAGATATAAAAGAAAGCTTGTTTAAGTTTATAACAGCAGATGAAGTCGACCAAAAGACTGAAGTAATTTTAAATAAGACAAGAGATTTTGTAGTTAAAATAAGTGAAAGGCAAAGTGTAAAAGAGTTGTTTATGAAAATGATGAATTACAAACAATCTATGGCCAATCACAGTTCAAACGTAGCAAACTTAGCGACTTTTTTAGCTATGAATATTGGTTACAATCAACAAACTGCTTTGGAAAATATTTATGTTGGTGCCCTACTACATGATTACGGAAAAATAAAAATTCCAGCTCAATATGCCGATGATCCTGACTCGATGGGCTTTAAAATGGCCCTTAGAAGACATCCAGAAGTAGCAAAAAATAGTTTAATGATTAATGGGCATTTTAATGATGAAGTCTTACGAATTATAAGTGAGCACCATGAGCGTCATGATGGTAAGGGTTTTCCAATGGGACTTAAGGGAAGTCAAATCTTTGATTTAACCAAAATAGTCTCTATAGCAAATGTATTTGATAATATGGTGATGAATGGGAATGGAGACCATAGACAAAGACAGAGAAAGGCCATCAAGCTAATGCAACAAGATAAAGGTTCTGAATTTGACCCAAAAATCCTAACAAAATGCCTGAAAGTCATGGAAAAAGTTGTTTAAATTAATTAGTATTTATCTATGGAAAAACAATATTGGCTTGATAGATGGGATAATAATGACATTGGTTGGAACCAAGAAAATATAAATGTCTACCTAATAAAGCATTATCAACAATTAAATTTAAAAAACTATAATCATGTATTTGTTCCACTTTGTGGAAAAAGTATTGATATGAAATTCTTTTTAGAGAATGGTCACTTTATTACTGGATGTGAGTTATCAATCGAAGCTTCAAAAGATTTTTTTTACGATAATAATTTGTATTTCGACGCTAATCAATATTATCACTTCGAAATTTTAAGAGGAGATAATATTGATTTATTTTGTGGAGATCTTTTTAAAATAGAAGAAAGAGCTTTATCCCTTCCTATTGATCTTGTTTATGATAGAGGGGCAATCGTTGCACTTCCTAAAGAAATGAGAGTTAAATATTTTGAACACATTAATTCACTAATAAAAAGCGGAACAAGATGGATTATAATGAGCTTAGAGCATGAAAGTGTTAAGCATCAAGGTCCACCGTTTTCAGTAACACTCAATGAGATTGAAGAGCTTGCAAAAAATGATTTCAACGTAGAATTAATTGAAGAAGAAAAAGTTATAAATCAGGGGCAAAGATTAGAGTTACTCGGTAAAGGTCAAATAAATCGTGTTATTTTATTAGAGAAAAAATAAATGAATGGTTAGAATATTATCATCCTAACCATTCATAATTCCTAGTTAAACGGACTTGGAAGCGGTAAAACAAATATATCTTTTATACTTTCGTAACTAATTAAATTAGAAGACTTAATATCTACAACATCTTTTCTAGAAATTTTAATCGCACCATTTAAATTCATACTTAAACTTAATTGTGCTGCTCTTTGGGCCCTTTTTGTATTTACGATCCCACTGCTTACAACCTTACCATTTAGAAAATCTTTTAAGTCGACTGTGCCCATAATAATTTTTTTAATTTCTTTTGGCCTTAACTCTGGGTTTATATCTTTAAGTTTTCCAGCAATATTTGCAACGTATGGAGCAGCTTGCGAAGTTCCACTCACTCTTAAATATTTTCCACCTGGCACTGCCGAATTAATTCCAACTCCTGGGGCGGCAACATCAACCATTTTTTTACCGTAATTTGAAAAAGGAGCAATTGAATCTCTCTCAATTGTTGCTGCTACAGAAATAACATTATCAGCAACAATATTTGTTGGTGAAGTTGGATATTTGTCATTATTTAATCCATCATTTCCAGCAGCAAATACAAATAATGTATTAGGTGCTGCTTTTGTCATTTTTTGACCTTCTGAAATTAAAGAACCAAGAAAATGTTTTGCTAAAATGTCTAGTTCTTCCTGATTTGGATCTCTTTGAAACATAATTTTAAAAATTGGAGTGATAATCATTGCTGATTGAGCGTAACCAGTTCCAAATGAACCATTGGCCACGTCCATTTTATGATCATTAATATAATAAGCAATTTCAGTAAGCATTACCATTTGTTGTTTAGCAAGGGCCGCCAATGCACCTTTTAAAAGTTTCATTCTGAAACCATCTTTATTCTTTTTTAAGGACTGTACTAATTTTTGGCCAGGCAATTTGACCTCAGTAGGAATAAGTTTTACACCCATAACTTTTGCATCTTCAGAATCTTTAACAGTTATTCCTGCAACATGAGTTCCATGCATAAAGTTTCCATAAACTGAAATTCGTTTTATAAAATCTTTATTTTTAAGAATATTTCGTGCCCATTCTAGCTCTTCTTCAGTTACTTCTCCATAAAACCTTTTGGCCTGAATATTAAAGAATTTTCTTATGTCATCATTTAATAATCCTAAATATGAATAATCTATTATTTCTCTGTTTGATTCAGCAAAGTTCCATCCATAAATATCATCTTCATAACCATTTCTATCTTCGTCACGTAAATTTACAGTAGAATCAACTTGATTTTTCCACATATTACTACTTAACATTTCATGTTTGTAATCTGTACCTGAATCTATAATTGCTATATTTGCACCTAATACAGTTGTACTCAAAAGTGCAGATAAAATTAATGAGGTGAATTTCATATTCTTCTCCTTATGGATTGGACATCATGTCCTTATATTTTTAATTGTTTGTATTATCTCATGAGCTTAAAAAATTATAAAAAAGGAAGGTTAATCATTTTCTTACATTTAGGTAATAATCTACAAGTCCATTAATTCAATGGCCTTAATAATTTATTACATCTTACATTAATCTTCGAAAGTAGAAGTTTGCCCATATTACAAAATTTATCTACTATTAATTATGGAAAAAGTTGGAATTACAAACAAAATACACGGTTTTGCTCAAGAATATTTGATAAGAAATAACATTGAGTTAATACAAAAAAGTAATGAAGAATCATTAGATGATTTTGCTAATGATAAGATTGCATTAATAACAATGTTATCAGATAAAGTAGATGAACAATTTCTAACTCAGAATTCTCATTTAAAATGTATCGCAAATTATGCTGTTGGATTCAACAATATAAATGTAGATAAGGCAAAAGAACTTGGTATAGGAGTTGGTAATACTCCAGATGTACTGACTGAAGCTACTGCTGAATTAGCTTTTATCTTGATGCTAAACTTGTTGAGAAAAATTCCATCAGCTTCAAAAAATGTGATAGAGGGAAAATGGAAAGACTGGGAGCCTTTAGGCTTTATTGGTAAAAGAACTTCTGGGCTTAAAATAGGGATAATTGGAGCAGGAAGAATTGGAGTTCATTTTGCAAATTTGTGTAAAAAAGCTTTCAACCATGAAGTATATTATTACTCTAGGTCTAAAAGAATTGAATTTAGTGCACATTATCTTGAGCTAGAGGAGTTAGTAAATACTTGTGATATAATTTCAATTCATTGCCCATTAAACGATCAAACTAAAAATTTAATAAATAAAGAACTTATAAAGAAGTTTAAGAAGGGCTCTATCTTAATAAATACGGCCAGAGGCGAGATTCATGATGAAGATGCTCTACTCTATGGATTAAACCAAAAAATTCTTTATGGAGTTGGTCTTGATGTTACTAATCCTGAGCCAATGCTTTCAAGCTCTCCTTTATTAAAACAAGATAATGTCATCGTTACTCCACATATCGGATCAGCTACGGATTGGTCTAGAAAAGAAATGGCAAAAATGGCCTGTGATAATATCTTGGCCGCATTAAGGGGAGAGCAACTCCCCTATAGCGTTTATTGAATTAACGTCTTCTTCTTTTTAATTCCATTATTTTCATAATAGTTTTGATATTAGTAATTCTTGTAATGTCTTCTCCTCGACATTCATTCATCTTACATCTCTTTGGTACTTTACAGCCATTTTTAGTAATGTAATCAGTCTCACCTCTTACAAGGATGCCTTCAATAACTCCTGTTTTTGCATTAAAAACTGCTGATCCAGAATTTCCAGCAAAAGTATCAGTATTTGCTCTAAAATAAATTGGATTATTATTAGTTCTAACAAAACCACCGTCAGTTATTTTTGTAGGTAGGCCACTTGGATGTCCTATAACAACCAAATGCTCATTATTAGAAATTTTTCCCTTAGTACGTACATTAAGTGCTCGTACTCTTTTAACTGGCTTATCCAGTACTATAACAGCATAGTCATTTTTATTCGCCCTATCTAATTTTCTGTCTACAATTCTTTTACACTTATAGACCATATCTTCTGTAAAAATTGAGCGAACAACTTTTTCACCATTTGAATTTTCATATCTTCTATAACCAAAGACCCATGAGTTATTTTTACAATCAAAATCGGATCTAATACAGTGCCCTGCTGTTACTAATGTATTTGGAGTTATTAAAAAACCAGAACATCTGGCCACTGTATTTTGTTCAGAAAACTGAATGTTTTTACACATTCCTCTTTCTTCTAATGTTTTTGATTCTAATTTAAATACTTTTTTTCCATTTAGTATTGTTTCTTCAATTTTTGAATTTTGCACCATGGCCGCAGTTGAAGCAGATAGTTTTACGAATTTACTATCTCCGTACTCATCTACGTCAAAGCGATTGTCTTCTCCGTAAATAACTTTGTCTTTTGCTAGTGAACTTTGAAATGATAGCATCAATGCTATTGCAGATATTATTATTTTTTGCATCAGGACTCCCTTCCATAAATTGCATAAAAATTATGTCCTGCGAAAAATTTAAAAACAACTGACAAATGCTTACAACTTTTATTGTAAGTTTTTTTGAAAATGTACTTCCCAAGATCTTCCTAAATAGTCTTTCAGCTCTAGCGTTTCTAACTTTTTGTCGACTTTATAATTGGGTTGTACTTCATTTGCATAGCAAACAAATTGATATCTCTTTATAAGATCTTCTATATTCTCTTCGTTATACGTTAAACAAAACTTTATTTCACTTTGGTGACAATTTTCAGAGAAATAAAGAGCGAATTCAGAGTTACTTCTTGAAAGTACAATTTGTCTTTCACTTTCTAATATTAATTCCAAATCAAATAACTGAATCAGAAACTGAGAATCTTTAACAAGATTATCACTCGGTATTGCGGCCCTTAGATTAAATGAATCCATAACACTATTATGAATTATATCTAAAAATTTTCAATGATTAATTCAGTTTGCGATATAGCTCTTTAACAATTGTAATCCTAGTTGCATCCTCACCTTTGCATTTTCTCTTTTTGCTACAAATATTTACGATGCTACAACCTCGATCTGGGATGTATCTATAATCTTGCTCTCCACGTACTAAAATCCCTTCAACAACACCAGATTTTCTATTGATGACTGGAGAACCAGAATTACCAGCAAATGTATCGGAGTTTACTCTAAAAAAAGTTCTGCTATTAAAAGCGCTTGGCAGTGATACAGCTCGATCAGTAATTTTCAATGGAAGACCACTTGGATGACCTATTACAACCATTCTTTCACCTGAATAAAGTTTACCATTTCTTCTAAAGTTTAATGGAGTTGCATTTTTAACAGGTCTATCAAGCAGGATTATAGCGTAATCAACCTCTTGGAACTCAGTTAGTTTGGAAGTGATTACTTTTTTACATTTATAGATTTCATTTTTATTAAAAAGATTTTTTTTATTATGAAAATTAAAAGTCCATAAATAATCATTGCAATCAGCCTTGTCTGTAACACAATGCCCCGCAGTAATTAAAACTCTTGGTGAAACTAAAAAACCTGAACAATCTGCTGGAGTTAATTGATCAGCAAATCTTTGTCCCTCACAAAGCTCTTCTGATTCTTTTAGCGTCATTGCCATGATTTTTGCTCTTTTCCCATTGGGTGTATTTACCATAACAAATTTATCTTTATGAATCATGGCCCCAACTGACTGAGACATTTTAGCAAATCTTCTATCTGAAAATTGATAAGCTTCAACACGATCATCTGTGCCATAAATTACTTTATCAATTGCAAATACGCTCAAGGATAAGAGTACTGTAAGAGTTAAAATTTTCATCCGCGGAGATTAACTTAAATAAATCGATTGGAAAACAAAAATATATGGGAAAGCTTTCACTTTCCCATAATATTATGCAATTACTGGATCATCTGAAGAGTTTATTACTGTTGAGTCTTCTTTTTCTTCAGACTCATTTTTTCTACCACTTGGCCCATTTGTATCATCTATTTTGAGCGGTGCGCCAATATCAACACCATCAACTAAGTCCTTAACTTGTTTATAATCAAGTGTTTCCCAAAGTATGAGACCTTCTGCTAGTCTGTCTAATGCGTCTCTATTTTTGACTAAAATATCTTTTGCTGTCGCATAATTGGTTTCAACTAATCTATGAATTTCACCATCAATTTCTTTTGCAGTTGATTCAGAGTAATCAGCTTGATCATTTCCACCTGAAAATGCTGTCATACTAGATTTATAATAGTTTATAGGTCCAAGTTTTTCAGACATCCCCCAGTTACAGGCCATATTTCTAGCTAATGAAGTTGCTCTTTCTATATCATTAGAAGCACCATTAGTAATTTCATTAAAAACGATTTCTTCAGCAACTCTTCCACCCATCAAGAAGGCGATATAGTTCTCTGCTTTTGTCGCTGTTAAATTAAGCATGTCTTCGTTTGGCAATGTTTGAGTAACTCCAAGTGCTCCACCTCTAGGAATAATACTAACTTTATGTATTGGGTCTGTATGTGGAAGATTCATTCCCACTAGAGTGTGACCTGCTTCATGATAAGCTGTAACTCTTTTTTCTTTTTCAGAAATTACCATCGATTTTCTTTCAGGCCCCATTAAAACCTTATCTTTAGCGAATTCAAAATCTATTCCAGAGATTTTCTTTTTATTTAACCTTGCTGCTTGTAATGCTGCTTCATTAACAAGGTTTGCAAGATCAGCACCTGTAAATCCTGGAGTTCCTTTTGCAATGACTTCAAGGTCAATACCGTCTTCTAGAGGAGTTTTCTTAGTGTGAACTTTTAAAATACCAAGCCTTCCTCTTACATCTGGCTTTCCAACCATAACTCTTCTATCAAATCGACCAGGTCTTAAAAGAGCTGGATCTAAAACATCTATTCTGTTCGTAGCAGCTATTAAAATAACTCCTTCATTTGACTCAAAACCATCCATTTCAACGAGTAATTGATTTAGAGTTTGCTCTCTTTCATCATGTCCACCGCCCATACCAGCTCCACGATGTCTTCCGACAGCATCAATTTCATCAATGAATATAATACAAGGAGCATTTTTCTTACCTTGTTCAAATAAATCTCTTACTCTACTTGCACCTACACCAACAAACATTTCAACAAAGTCAGAACCTGAAATTGAAAAGAATGGAACATTTGCTTCACCCGCTACTGCTCTCGCTAATAATGTTTTACCAGTACCAGGAGGGCCTACAAGGATTACTCCTTTTGGAATTTTCCCACCAAGGGCAGTATATTTTTTTGGATCTTTTAAAAAATCTACAACTTCTTTTAATTCTTCTTTAGCCTCTTCTACGCCAGACACATCTTTAAACGTAACTTTCTTTTCATTTGGTGTAAGCATTCTTGCTCTAGATTTACCAAAGCTCATGGCCTTGCCGCCTCCGGCCTGTATTTGTCTTAAAAAGTAAAAGAAAATTACTAGTAAAAGTATAATTGGGGCCCAATTGAATAAAAACATTGGAAGTAATGATTCTTGACCTTTTTCAAAATTTGGTACGAGTCCATTTTTTTCTAAGAAATCTGCTGCAACTTTTGGGTCTGCTTCTAAGAAGAACTCTCTTTGTCCTTCTCCATTTGCTTTAAATCCATCGGCGTAGCGACCTCTAACCTCTTCTTTCCCCATGATAATAGTAGCTTTCTCTACCTTTCCATCTTTCACATATTGGGCAAACTCACTGAAAGTTATTTTTTTACTTAATTGTTTACTCTCTTGAACCATTTTAAAAACAAGGGCCAACATTAAAATTAGCACTATCCAGAAAGTAAAAGTTTTTTGCTGTTGTTTCATATAAATCCTTTTATTTCTTGGGTCTTCTCCCAAAAAATGTTCTTTTATTTTATTAATCCTTGGGCAAAGAAGCAAGGCAGAAAGTTTGATGTTATTGTACAACTAATGTAAGTTTTAGGACAATCTAAGAATATATATACTGCTTATATGAAACTTTCTGACAAAATCGTTTGTGTATTTAATGGGAATATAATCAAAATCATCTATATTTTGGATATTTAAATAATTATCTATAATTTTTTTATTAATAAAGGATTTACTTTTCACACCCTTTTTAACCCCTACGACGTAAGGAAAACATGATGATTTCATTACTTTCCTAGCGTAATCACAATTTGTATCTAGTTTTTGTACAAGAACGTTGGAAATATCTAGCGTTTTTTTCTTTGAAAATAATATAATTCCTTTGAAAATATGGGCGTGAACACTACCTGAAAAACTAATTGGCCCATATTTTCCTCTCTTAGTTGCATCGATTAGAGAATAGATTTGCTTATGAAGGCTTCCCCTTTTATTTGAAGAAAGTTTTGTCAAAATTTCGAAAATAATACTTAGATCAGAAGAGTAATCATTAGAATAATCATCTTTATATAAAACAACATATTCTTTTTTCCAAATAACATTTGTTTTTGAAGTGCTAGAGATACAAATATGATTACCTTCTTTTATACAAACTTGATTCATTCTATTAGCAAAATGTTTTAAATAGTTAGGGTATCTATTTTTAATGGGTGGCAATATTTTTTTTCTAAAATAATTTCTTTCTAAATCTAGATTTTCATTTGTATGATCTTTGTGAAAATCAATCCTTGCTATTTTCGCAAATTTCAATATTTGATCTTTTGATAAACAATGAAGTGGTCTAATTATTCTTCCATTAAGAATCGGTATGGCATAATTTTTACCAAATGAACGTTTAAAATTTTGAAAATGATACCATTCAAACGAGTCATCTAAGTGATGAGCAGTTGCTAAGTAAGTATTTATAGTTAAATGAGACAGAAGCTTGTTATATCTAAGTTTTCTTGCTTCTTCTTCAAAATTTCCAGATTTTGTAATATCAATTTTTTCAAAATGGTATTCAATATTATTTAATTCACAGAATTGTTTGATAATTCTTTTGTCTTTATTAGTATCATTTCTTAACCCATGATCGACATAAACAATTTTTTTTAAGCTAAATAATGGAGAGTCTTTACAAATCTTTGCCAAAACCATTGAGTCTACGCCTGCAGAACATGCAACTACTACATTGATAGAATTTTTATGAAGTAATTTCGAAAAGTGGGTACTTGAAAAGTCTGTTACCCACTGTGTTATATATTGAGACATTTGTTCTTTTTTCACATGTAATCTATATAAAAAAACAAAAACTACTGCAAATATATTGACTACGAATTTCTAAACCCTTAAGATCTGGCAAAAACAGTGTCTGGGTAGCTCAGTTGGTTAGAGCGGGAGATTCATATCCTCCAGGTCGGTGGTTCGATTCCACTCTCAGACACCATTTTTTCTATCAAATCTTTTGTAAGATAATAACCCAAAGTAAATCCATTTTTATATAAACCGGAAATGTATACGGTTGTCTCATCAATGATTTTATAAATAGGTAATCTTTTTTGACCTTTATGTCTTTGACCAACTCTTAGTTGCCAATGATTGATGTCGCCCAACTCATACTCTTTTAATATTTTTTTAATTTCTAAAAATTCTTCTTTTGCCTTGGCAAAATCACTCATAAAAGTAATATCTTCACCTGTATATAAATTTAACTGAGCAATTTTATTACTTGCTCTATAAACTAGATTTCTGTTTTCATTTGAAAAAATAAAAGAGTTATTTCCAAAATTAATTTTTTTTTCTAGGTAAAAACCTGGTGCACATTTGCCGAAATTTTGAGCAATATCACTAAATTGATAGATACCAGTACCTAGTATGAGAAAATCAAAACTAATATCTTCATTTTCAATATTAATTGTTTTTAATTTGGAATCAAATTTATTCAATCGACCTTTTAAACTTACACAACTTAGTCTTTGAGAAAAAAAATCTAATAATCTTGGAGGATTTACTAAAATTGATTTAAAAGTAAATAAATTAGTTTCTTTATTAAATTCAATATTCTCACCTTCGAAAGAGTTATATCTCCTATATGTATTTTCATTTTTAGAAAATACTTTGTGGGTCGCAAATTCACATATCTTCTTTTCAATTAAAGAAGAATAAAATTCTTTAGATTCATTATAACTTTTTCTGATCAAATCTCCATAAATAGAGTGTCCAGTATTTGTTCCAAAATGTGAAACTATTGCAGTAGAATTTAATGTACAGGGAGGATATAAATTATTATCAGAGATATTGAGTATATCTTTTATTCCAAATTTATTTAGCCAATATATTGAAAAATTAGATATTAGGCCATTTCCCACGACAATGTATTTATAATGTCTTTTCAATTTCATTTTGAATTTATATCATGTTTGCTCTCAATTTACATAGACTAACTTAAGGAGATTAAACTTGGACCTAAACATAATTATCATCGAAATATCTAAAGAACTAAATATCCAAGTAAAAGCTGTAGAAACTACAATAAATTTAATGATAGAACAAGAATGTACCGTTCCATTTATTGCTAGATATAGAAAAGAAATGACAGGTGGCTTAGATGAAGTACAAATCCGTAATATATTTGATTTATATGAGGACATTAATCAGAGAGAAAAAAGAAGAGAGTTTATTTTAGATGCAATTAATAAGTTAGAACAGTTAACACCAGATTTAGAAAAAACTATTAAATTGGCCAAGACTTTAACTGAATTGGAAGAAATATATAAACCTGTCTCTTATACACATCTCCGAGCCCACGAGACTAGTGCCAAT
>CAXHCD010000044.1:0-26522 GCA_964015265.1 uncultured Oligoflexia bacterium | reverse complement strand
AACACGAGCTCTATCGTCGGCAGCGTCAGATGTGTATAAGAGACAGTCCAAATATTGAAGATGCGTAAATTAAATATGCTAATATCGTCCATTTCATAAAATTTTCCTTTTTAATGTATTAATTTTTTCGTCCAATAAAAGAATCTTATTGAATGAAGAGATTAAAGTAGAATTCTTAGGAAAAGATTGCCTATAATATAAGTATGAGAAAAATAATTTTTACTGGTGGTGGCAGTGGAGGGCATGTAGTTCCTGCACTGACTTTAATAGATAAGATCTCTGATAAGTTTAAAGTATATTACATTGGAGGAAGTGGTATTGAAAAAGAGTTAGTAACTCAGAAAAATATACCATTTAAAACAATATCTACAGGAAAACTCAGAAGATATTTTTCTATACAAAACATGATAGATTTATTCAAAGTAGGAATTGGTTTTATACAGTCCTTTTTCTACCTATTGAGTTTTTCAAAAAATACTATAGTTTTTTCAACAGGAGGCTTTGTTTCTGTTCCTGTTGTATTAGCAGCCTTTTTAACTCGCAAAAAAATTTATATACATGAACAAACTAGTAGAGTCGGTCTTGCTAATAGGATATGTTCAAAATTTGCCACTAAGATATTTATAAGTTTTAAAGAATCTGAAAAATACTTTCCACAATCAAAAACAGTTTTTACTGGCTATCCAGTAAGAGATGAATGTTATGAAGAGCATTCTAATAATATAATTATAGATGAACTTGATATCCTTAAAATTAAAGAATCTAAAAAAATTATTTTTATAACTGGTGGAGGAAATGGAGCAAAGCTTTTAAATGATAAAGTAAAAGAATTATTGAACGAGCTTACGCCTGAGTATTTCATTATTCATCAAGTTGGAAAAAACTTTATTGAAGAGTATAAACCTTTAAAAAATCAAAGTTATCTACCATTGCCTTTTTTAGGTAAAGAAATGATAGATATTCTAAAAGTATCAGATGTGATTATATCTAGATCTGGTGCAGGAACAGTATGTGAATTATTGGCCTTAGGAAAACCAAGTATTTTTATACCTTTAAAAATAGCTCAAAAAAATGAACAGTTTCATAATGCTATGGAGGCAAAAAAGAGGTTGAATTCGATCATTATTGAAGAAGATGATCTATCAAAAGAATTACTTTTAAGCGCAATTTTGGAAATTTCAAAAAAAGAGATTGTTAAAGTTAAGAAGGAGAATATTTCTACTTTAATTTTAAACTACGTTCTGTAGGGTCTTCAAAATGTTTATTAATTAAAGCATTTAAGATATCCAATCTAGAAACAATTCCCAATAAATGGTTTTTGTTAGAGATAACAGGCATTCTTTTAACTTTTTTAGAAAGAAGCTGGATTAATGCCTCTTTTAATGTGTTGTCAGGCTTTAACGAATATATATTTTTTGTAAATTTTATTTTTGATTTATGGTCAGATGTAGCTGCTTGAATCATTAAATCATATTCTGAAATTATGCCAACAAGTTCACCTTTAGAGTTCAGTACAGGAGCCCCACTTATTTTATTGACCTTCAAGGTTTTAATTGCAGTTGATATTGTAGTAGATTCATTAAGAGAAATCGTCTCAATAGTCATAAAACGATCGACTGTTGTTGATCCCAATTCGTCATCATCAGCTTGCTTAGTTAAGTTATTTTCATTTATATTCAATTTATACCCTTAGAATATATCCACGAGACTTTATTGTTTTAATATTTTTAGAAAAAGGCAATAGCTTTTTTCTAAGGTTAGATAAATGGGTATCGATGTTTTGATTCTGTACATGTACATCTGGCCAAAGAAGTTTTGATATATAATCTCTACTAAAAATTTTATTTGGATTTTTAGAAAACAAATGAATTAATTTAAACTCTATTGGAGTTAATTGAATTTTCTTCCCATCTACTTCAGCAAGTTGCATATCACAGTGTAAGGTGAAGTTCTCAATTTTTATCGTATTATTATTAGTATTTAATGGCTTTCGTACTTTAATTTTATTTTTAATTCTGGCCACAAGTTCATTTAATGATATTGGCTTAACAATAAAATCTTCTGCACCTAAATTGAGGCCTCTTATAACTGACTCTTCTGATGGATCGCCACTAAGAAAAATAACAGGTATCTCAGGAAAATTTTCTTGAACTTTTCCGTATAGCTCAAATCCATTAAGACCAGGCATATGAATATCTAATACTAAAAGATCTGTTTTTGATTCACTTAAAAAACTTGGGACCTTTAATGGATCTTGAATAAGAGATAACTCAAATTGATCTTCTAATAAATCTTTATAGAGATCTAAGTTTTCCTGTATGTCATCAACAATAGTTATATGCACAATATTACCTCGTTAACCCCAATATATATTTTAAGATATATTTAAGCTCTCTTTAGTATATCTTCTAAGTATTTAAAAAAACCTCTATATTAAATAAAAAAACTTTTGAAAAGTGAAGAAAAAGATGACGGTATTGGCATATAAAGGTGGCATTCAATGTGGAATATCTTTAATACGCCAATTTTTGTTTAAAATTGTCAGAATATTCTTACTTTTTACCTAGCAATCCGTCTTTCAATTGTTCGTCGATAGGATTACCTAGCCATGCAGCAAGTAATAATTTATCAATATTTTTACCGGAAATTTCCCCAAGATCTTGATTCTTAATAGTAACTTTTACTTTGTTTTGATCGAAATAAAACGCCATCGTATCGCTTTTTTTCATGTCTTTCATTAAGGCATTTAGTTGGTTCAAACTGGCCTTATAGTCCTTATTATAGTCTTTATTGTTTTCAAAGGCTTCACTCCATGCGCCTGAAATCTTATCTTTATCAACATCTCTTAAAAAATGCATGATTATATACTTGGGATCAGTGCTATCGAGAATTTTTTTTGGGTCATTAGATTTACTTTTTGTATATAGTCCAGCTACATAAACTTTAACGTTAAAAATAGTTGCTTTTCTAATCCCAGCACCATTTAGCACTAGTTCTTTACCTTGCATTGTTAAAGAATCTTTTAACTCTTTATCGGCCATTTTTAATGCAAAAACATTTGAAGTCATTAATAGACTAAATATTAAAAATATAAATTTCATAGTCATCTCCTCAATAGGATGTTTATAATTGCCTTGATTATGATTCATATAAATAGCTTAAACAAGTCTTTTGGTGGACAGAATATATTTAAAGACGCGTCATTTATTATTAGTAAAGGTGAAAAATTAGGCCTTGTTGGTCGAAATGGATCTGGAAAATCAACTTTACTAAAAATAATATCTGGAGAAGAGTCATTTGACTCTGGATCGGTTGAAATACCAAAAAATTATAAAATTGGATTTTTGAAACAACATATTAGCTTTACTGAACCTAATGCTCTTGAAGAATGTATAAAAGTATTACCCACAGAAAAAAAGTTTGAAGATTTTCGAGTAAAAAAGATTTTATCTGGCTTAGGTTTTTCTGATGACGATTTTTTTAAATCACCAAATTCATTTTCTGGAGGATATCAACTTAGAATTGAGTTATGTAAAGTATTAGTTCAAAGTCCTGATCTATTATTACTAGATGAACCAACTAACTATTTAGATTTACCGAGTGTGAGATGGCTGAAAAAGTTTTTAGGCTCATTTAAGAGTGAGGTTTTAATAATTACTCACGATAGAAAATTCATGGACGATGTTTGTAATCAAATTATTGGAATTACAAGAGAAAGAATAAAAAAAGTAAAGGGATCAACAAGTAAATATTATGATCAATTAATAACTGAAGATGAAATTTATGAAAGAACTAGGTTAAACCAAGATAAAAAAAGATCTGAAATAGAAAGTTTTGTTGAACGATTTAAGGCCAAAGCTTCAAAAGCAAAACAAGCTCAATCAAGATTAAAATTATTAGATAAGATGGGTAGTTTTGAAAAACTCGCAGTCGAAAAGTCTATGGGATTAAATTTTAGATTTAAGGAGATTAAATCAAAATACTTTGCAGAAATAAGAAATCTCTCGTTTGGTTATGAAGCAATACCATTATTTTCGAACTTATCATTTGATATTGAAAAAGGTGATAGCATAGGAATTATAGGAAAAAACGGAAGAGGAAAATCAACTTTGTTAAACTTATTAGGAGGAATTCTAAATCCTAAGAATGGAAATATTACCTATGCTAAAGATGTTGAAATTGGGCACTTCGGTCAAACAAATGTTTTAAATTTAAATGAAGATAATACTATTATTGAAGAAATTGAAAATAGCAATGAGTTACTTACATCTTCAGAATCCCGTGCAATTGCAGGCTCTCTTCTTTTCGAAGGGGATTTGGCCCAGAAGAAAATAAAAGTACTTTCTGGTGGAGAAAAAAATAGAGTGCTATTGGGAAAAATTATAGGTACTCCATGTAATTTATTGTTACTCGATGAACCAACAAATCATCTCGATATGGAATCAATAGAGATATTGAAAAAAGAGATTGCTTTCTTTGAAGGTGTTTCTATTGTTGTAACTCATAGCGAAGATTTTTTAAATGGATTAGTAAATAAACTAATATATTTTCAAAATGATAATGCCTATTTTTTTAATGGAACTTATGATGACTTTCTAGAAAAAGTGGGATGGGAAGATACGGTTAATATTACAAAAAATTCAAAAAGCAAATTGTCTAGAAAAGATCTAAAAAAACTCCGAGCAGAATTGATTGCTCAACGTTCTATAGAAACAAGGCATTTGAAGAAAATTGTTAATGACTTAGAAAAAAGTATAGAAACAAATGAAAGTTTGATTTCATCACTTGAAAAAAAACTCCTTACTGCAACGGAAAATGGTGATCAATCAGATATTTTCGATATAACCACCAAAATAGGGAAATTAAACGAAGAAATTGAAAATTTATTCATAGAGTTGGAGCATTCTAGTACAGAATTGGACGATATAAATGCGATCTTTGAAGACAAATTGTCACAATTAGACGATAATTAATTGAATTAAGATTAATATTTTATAATAAAGATAAAGTATGGAACATCAATTAAGTTTTACAGTGGGCCTAGTTTTAGTACTAGGTGTAATTTCACAATGGTTATCTTGGATAATCAGAATACCTTCTATTTTAGTTTTAGCAATTGTTGGAATTATTATTGGCCCAGTGACTGGTCTTATTCAGCCTAGTCAAGATATGGGTCCTTTATTTGAACCATTTGTTAAACTATCACTTGCTGTTGTTCTATTTGAAGGTGGTCTTTTACTACAATTTCATGAATTAAAAGAAGCTGGAAAAGGTGTTAGAAGACTTGTAACAGTGAATACTGTTTTAAGTTTAGTCGTCGTTACACTTCTTGCAATGTGGGTTCTAGATGTAAATTACAAAATTGCATCTATTATTTCTGCAATTTTAGTTGTTACAGGGCCGACAGTTATTATTCCTATGATTAAAAATGCTAAACTTCCTAGGAAGTTGAGTTCTTATTTAAAGTGGGAAGGAATAATTAATGATCCTGTTGGTGTTATTTTAGCTATCTTACTTTTGGAATATTTCACAATACATAAAGGTTCTTTATCAAGCGTTTTTAGAAATTTATCTATTTCTATTTTTATGTCTGTACTTCTGTCATTTTCAGTAAGTTTTGTTATTAAAAATATTTTTAGAAAAGGGATGGCCCCTCAGTATTTAAAATTACCAATTATTTTAGTTTCAGTTATTACTGTTTATACAATTCCAAACTTTTTTCAAGAAGATGCGGGTCTTGTTGCTACTACACTCTTTGGTATTATTCTTGGAAATAGTAAAATTCCAATTTTAGATGAGCTAAAAAGATTTAAAGAGTATCTAACTGTTCTACTTGTTCCTATTGTGTTTATACTTTTAACTGCTGACGTACAAATGAGTACATTCTCTCAAATAAGTTGGAGAATGGTTCTTTTCTTCTTATTAATTATGTTTGTTGTAAGGCCAATTACTGTATATTTCTCAACTTTAAAATCAGACATTACTTTTAAAGAGATGATATTCGTTTCAATAATTGCTCCAAGAGGAATTGTTTGTGCGGCGTTGTCTGATTACATTGCTTACAAAATGGTAAACTATGGCTATAAGGAGGCAAGCGATTTGCTTCCTACAATGTTTTTAATAATCTTTGGTTCTGTTATTGTTTGCAGTTTATTAGTTAACTTTTTGGCCGGAAAACTTGAACTTAGTTATGATAGTGAAAGAGTTCTTATTATAGGGTCTAATGCTTGGACAGTAGATTTAGCAACAGCTATGCAAAATATGGGTATTCAAACTACAATTTCAGATTCTTCATGGGGTAATTTAAGAGTTGCAAAAATGAATGGAATACCTACACATTACGGAGAAGTACTTTCTACAATTAGTGAAGAAGATATGGATTTGACTGATGTTGGACATGTGTTGGCCGCTACTGGAAATGACGCCTATAATGCGTTGGTATGTACAAGATATGCACATCATCTTGGTCATAGTAAGGTTCATCAAGTTGCATTTGAATCTAAAAAAGGACACGAATTTAAGAACTCTTTTAAGGGTGCATTCATTGTTTCTAAAATTTTTACATACGAATATTTATTGAAAAACCACTTTAGAGGTGGAAAGTTTAAAGTCATTGATGTTGGAGATGTTAAATCTGAAGAAAATAATGATCAGACCGTCACTCAACTAGGTCACCCAATACTTGTAATGAAAAGTGATGGCGCCGTAATTTTCAATAGCGTTGTAAATAAGTTGAAGTATTTAGAGAATGATAAGGTTTTAATATATTGTGTTTAAACTTTTTAAGATCGAATTTTCTTATATAATTTAATCCCTATCATTAATACTAAACTTAAGCTTATTAATGCAATCACTCCTTTGATCATATCAATTGAATCTTTTAAAACAACTAAGAAGACAATTGAAAATAAAAATAAGGTTGCAACTTCATTCCAAATTCTTAATTGGTTAGATAAAAATTTAATTTCATCATTTTGAAATTTTTTGAAAATGTACATACAAAGAAAGTGATAGATATAAAGGCCAGAAACAAGAACTAACTTTAAGATTAACCATGGAGAGCTACTTAAAGGCGTAAAATGATGGATCATTGAGGGCCCCAATATTCCAGTAAGTATTGCTGATGGTACTGTAATTATATACCATAATCTTTTTTCCATAATTTTGTATTGGTTAGATAATATTTCCTTTTCTGGAGAACTTTTTAATGAAGCTTCTGAATGATAAATAAATAATCTTACAATATAAAATAGACCTGCAAACCATGTTGTAACAAAAATGATATGAAGTGATTTTAAATATAAAAAATTCAAAATTATTTCCTTAGTTCAATTGTTTTTTTATACAGCTCTAAAAATATGAACTGTGAAATTTGAGATTCTCTAAAATTATTATCTGAGGCCAAGATTAATGTTCTGTTTCCATTTTCTAACTCTGGTCCCCATGTAATAGCTTCAATATTGTCTATTCTGCTGTTTCTTGAAAGTAAGTGGGAAAATTCATTTAAATTGGCAAGAAGCTTCTTTTTTATGCTGTAGATTTTTCTACTCTTTAAACTTTTTAATCTTTTAACATTAGTTAATTTCTCTTGATTTAAATCAATAATATAAAGTCTAATATCATTAGTAAGAGTTTCAAGTATAAAACTTCTCTCAACTGCAATGAATTTTTTATCACTAATATGTAATAATTCAACCAGACCATTGATTCCTGTTATTTTGTCTAGACCTCTTGGATTAGGTATTGGATCTAAGAAATAAACATATTCATTTGTGTATTTTAAGTCTTTAGATTCAATTATTCTTACAGGAGTTTTAGACTTTGAAGAAGAGAAATCCCCATCTTGTAATAGGGATTGCTCTGAAGCGACATACATCGTATTGTTGTCACGATTAAGTGCTAATGATTCAAAGCCAGCATTATTTCTTACACCTTTGTAAAATATTCCTTTCCTTTTTTCTGGTAGATATTTTCTATGAGGTTTATATGTTTGTATAAGTTTTCCATTTTTGGTGAATTTTAAAACATTTGGAATTTTAGAGCTATTATTTCTCGCTTCGCCTTCAGTGCTAATTAATAAATTTCCTTCGCTATCAATTCTAATTCCTTCAGGATCGATAGAGTTTTTTGCTAATAAGTTTCCAACTTTTGTTTTTAATCTAATTGTATTAGTTGGAATGAGTGTAAAATTTTCGGTCCTTTCGCTTCTTTTAAGAGTCATTTTATAGGCCCTTATTGGCCCATAGTTTCCTCTATCATCGCTAATAGCATAATAAATATTCTTATTATTATAGTCTTTTTCAAGGCCAGAAATTCCACCAAAGGGGATTGCATCTAGCTTTTTGTTGGTATCAATAATTTGGTCATTTATAAATCTAAGTTTATCAATTTCTTTAAATTTAGCTTTTGAACTAGCACATGAGCTTAGTATTAACATAAATATTACTGCGCGTATCATTTCAGACTTCCTTTATTTTTAGTCGAATTTTACTGGAAATCTTTAAGAAATGAAAGAACCGAGGCTAAAGTTTAGCCTCGGTTTGGTAGAGAAGTCGGTATTTGTAAATACTTTTTTTAGAAAACGCGGATCATGTTTACAAATACATCATGAAATGAATTCTTATCTAATGGTTTAGGGAAGAAGTATGTGTTTCTTTGATCTACTTTATAAAAATCTCTTAAATAATTAGTGTCTGATGAGATATAGATTATAGGTATATTTGATTGAGACATTGTCCTAATTATTTTACCTACAGAAAATCCAAGAGTATATGAAAGCGTTATATCAATTATACATATATCAAAATGTTCAGTTTTAATCGCCTCTAATGCATCAAGTTCACTGTTAAAAGTTAAACATCTCATTGGTTTAAGGAGTTTTTCATTTTCTAAATTACATCTTTCAGATTGAAGTCTAAGGTTAACCTCTATTAACTTTGTAATACTGGGGTCATCGTCTAAGATCATGACATTAAAGTACTTACTCTCTAAATTTTCAGACACATTTTCTTCCGATAAGTGAGAAGTAATTTCATTATAAGTGTTTTCTGCATCATTCATGGTTATCCCCTTATGATTTTGTATTCCTATAATAGTTCTAGATGGTGCAGGGATGATGAACTATCTGTGAAAAAACCTTCACAAAACTATCTCGTTGGGTAAGTTATTGAATTTAAAAGACTAGGCCTCTTTCTTTAAGGCACTTTTTAAAAAAGATAGAACGTCATTTTTAAAGGTTTTAATTTGGAGTGGTTTATCAATTATACCGTTGCAACCGATGGTCATAAACTTCTCTCTGTCTTTAATAGAGGCCGTAAACCCTAAGATTTTAGTTTGATGATTTTTTTCTTCATCTATGCTTCGGAGCTTTTTTACAATATCAATACCACTTTCATTTCCTAGTGAGCTATCTAATAAGACAATATCATAATTGTTTTGGTAAGAAAGACTTATAGCTGAAGTCGTAGAGAATGCTTCACTAATTTCAATAAAATCATCTTTTAAGAGTTTTCTTACTAGTAATAGAGTTTCATTTGAATCATCGACTACCAAGATTTTAATATTATCACCTTGTGAGATATTTAAGTTCATAAAGTGATCAATTTCTTCATTAAGTACTTTGAACTTTATTGGTTTTGATAATGCTTTTGCAAATGAAATTTGATCTAAAACTTTATTTAAAACCTCAGACTCTACGCTGGAAGTGAAAATTATAGGTGTTTCATTTTTTTGTTTTCTTAAAATTTTTGCCATTTCTATACCACTCATACCTGGCATTTTTATATCGGAAATGACTATGTTTGGAGAGTATTTCTTAATCATAAACAATGCTTCATATCCATTTTTTGCCGTATAAAACTTGCAGTCATCTCTTTTGATAACTTTTTTGAGCAACTCTCTTTCTTGTAATAAATCATCAACTATCAAAATTGACTGCTCATAAGTGTTTATACTAGGAGACTTCGAAATTATGTCTTGGTATTTTTGAATAATATCTTTGAGCTGATCTTTTTCAACAGGTTTATAAATTAATTCACTGGCATATCTTCCAATTTCTTTTAGATTACTAGGAGTAATATCATTTGTTACAATAATTATTGGAGTTTGCTTGAAGTTAGGATTTCCTTTTACTTCCTTTAAAATTTCAATACCGTTTAATTCTGGCATTTGATAATCTAGAAAAGTTAAATCAAATTTATTAGAGGAAAGTTTTTCTAATCCTTCTTTTCCTCCTATTGCAATCTCTACTTCATAACCTAGAGATTCCAAGTTCTCTTTTAATAGTATACAAACATCCTCATGGTCATCACATACAAGAATTTTTTGAATACTCGAGCTTTCCTTTTTTATATTTTGTACTATTGGAAGATTGATCTCAAAAGTAGATCCTTCATTAAGACCTTGAGATTTTGCACTTATACTTCCACCATGTAGCTCACAGATTTTTTTACATATTGCTAGGCCAAGACCATGTCCCATTTTTTTATCGTCGCTATTAACTTGCGAAAAGCTTTCAAATATTGATTCTAGTTTGTCTTGAGGAATTCCCCTTCCTCTATCTTTTATTAAGATGTTTAAAAACTCTTTATTTTTATTGTTAGAGCGATTTTCATTCTTTTTAGTGATCTCAATTGATATTTCACCATTTTCAGGAGAATACTTAATGGCATTAGATAATAAATTGCTGATTAGTTGAAAAATTCTTCCATAGTCGGCGTAAACATTTATGCATTGATGAAGTACTTTGGTACTTATAGATACATTTTTTTTGTTAGCTAAAAAACCACTTGTTTCAGAAACCGACTTCGTAAGCTTAAGTATATCAAAATCTTCTTTATCTAAAGTGCTTGAGTCATTAGTTAGCTTTCCAATGTCAAGTAAATCAGAAATCAAACTAATGGAATAGTCTGAAACTTCTTTTATTTTTAAACAAAGCTCTTTTGTTTCTTTTGATAAGTTTTTATCTGTGTCTATGATTAGCTCAGCTGAAGCGTTTATAAAACCCAAGGGGGTTTTTAAATCATGAGAAACAATTGAAACTAAATTATTTTTATCATCAATATTTTGATTTGAGCAATTCTCAGTTTCTCTTACCTGTGCAAGGTGTAAAATATGCTTTATTTTTTGAAGTGAAAATTCAATTGAATCATTTATGCTAAAAACATCAGAGAAACCACTTTGATAAGCTCTTTCTACTAATCTATGAAAGTTTGGATGCCTAGAGTCCGTGAAAATTACTTTAAACTTATTCTTAATCTCACCAAAGTTATTAATTATCTGATCATCATTATTTTTATTGAAAAATATTAATAGGTCATGACTTAAAATTTTCGTCAAAGTTACTGAGTCAAAGTTTTTACCTTCGTATTTATTTAATTCAGTGACGGAACTATCAAATGAATCAATTATGATATCAGGTATTGATTGTTCGTCATGTATAAGTGCAACTTTGACTTTACTCAAGCATGCTCCAATTTATTTTATACTAAGAGCTTTTCGGCAATTCTCAAAAGAAATATTGGTAAAAAAGCTTAAGTATTTCATAAGCACTTAAAAACACTTAACTTGCTCATAATTTCACCATATTAGAGAAAACATTTTGAAAAGCATCCCTATCCAATGGTTTAGGATAGAAATAAGTGTTTCCTTGATCGATTTTATAATAATCAAATAAGTAGTCAGAATCGGATGAGATATAAATTATTGGCACTTCTGAATAATTCATCGATCTAATAATACGACCAATTGTAAAGCCGTTAGAGTTTTGTAAAGAAACATCTATAATGCAAATGTCATATGAGTTGTTATGAATTGCGTTTATTGCTTCAACTTCATTTGTAAAGCAACTGATGTGAAGTGGTCTTGGTAATTCTTTAAAATTTTGAACCATTCTTTGATTCTCCATTATTAAATTGTGCTCTATGATTCGATTTATACTTGGATCATCATCAAGAATTAATACATTTAGGTGTTCATTATTCCAGTTTTGCATTACTTGTAAGTTCTTTAAAGTTTGATTCATTTTTTCTTTGGAAGATTTGGACATATTAGTCTCCTGAAAAATACATTTCTTATTAAGATTTTAATTTGTCTAGCTGTGCTGATTATAAAGAGTGTGTGAAGTTTTCTAAATATTGAATACTATTGTGAGGATATCAATAATTTATAACCCTGCCCTCTTGAGGATTCAATCTTTATTGATGAATTTATTAACTTCTTTCTTAAATGTGCAATATGCTGATCTATAGTTCTATCTGATACATTTAAATTATCTCCCCATACTTCAGATAATATAATTTCTCTTGTAAAGATATTATCTGGACGTCTTGCCATTAGGTTTAATAATTGAAATTCTTTCTTAGTTAAATCAAGAGAGCTTTTCGTTTCGTTTTTTATAAGAAAAGCTTGCATCTTTTCCATGTCAATAAATACATCATTTATTTTAATGGATTTTGTTGTTAAATTTAAATTTAATCTAGAGTTAATAATTTTTAACTTTGCCGCTAATTCTAGAGGCTCAATTGGCTTAACTAGGTAATCGTCTGCTCCTAACTGATATGATATTAACTTTGTTTGTAACTCCTTATTCGATGTAAGCATTATTATATAGGGAGTTCTTCCATAGTGTTCTCTTATTTCACTACAAAAATCAGAACCACTTCCATCGGGAAGATTTTGATCAATAATAAACAAATGTGGCGAAAAATCTTGTCGAAATGAATTTCGAGCAGAATTAAGATCGTTAAATGTCATGAAATTATGATCTAGCTCTAAGTGTTTTTTTACTAAGTTAATGAAACTTGGATCATCATCAATAAAAATCACATTCATGTATTTAACCTTAGCCTATTTAGAGTATAATGAAGTCTAGACAATTGCACACTTAACTAAAATAGGAGTCTAAATGTCTGTTGTAAAAATTAGTAAAGACCTCGAAGATATTATACCAGATTTTATGAGTTATCGAAAAGAAGATATAGAGAATTTAGATGAGGCAATTAAACTGAAGGATTTTAAGACTTCTCAAACTATAGGACACAGGTTGGCTGGAAATGGACCTGGATATGGCTTTGATGAGTTGGGCAAAATTGGAGTGGAGTTAGAAGAAGTTTCCAAACAAGAGAATTTAGATGAAGTTAAACGATTAGCCGACTTGTATAAAAGTTATTTGAATGGACTAACTATTGAGTTTGAATAATTTGGATTACACATGAAATTAAGTGATAAAGAAGTAATTGTTATAGATGATGACCCTTCACAATTATTGTTGGCCGATAAGATATTAAGTAATATAGGTGTTAGTGTTACCACTTCAAGTTCAATTGAAGATGGAATTGAAAAAATTCAATCAATTAAACCGCATTTATTATTATTGGATATTGAAATTGGAGATAGATTATCATTTGAAATACTAGACTCTGAACTTTCAAACTTAAGGAAAAGTGGTACAAAAATCTTAATGTTTAGTGCAGTTAAAAATAAAAAGATAATTGCAAAAGCACTATCATATAATATTGATGACTATATTGTTAAACCTTATAAGTCATCAACATTAATTCAAAAAGTTAAGAAGAGTTTATTAAATGTAAAAGGTGCGAACTCTCTATTTGATATAAATGAAATTGAAATAGATGTTGGTATTACATCAGACTTGGTTAGATTTAATGAATATGAAGTCGTTGTATCTGGGCCTATAAAAATGGATAAAAATATTCCAATTAAAAACTTTAAATCGATATTTTTTGAAAAAGTTCATTCTGAAGTAATTAGACCAAGAATATCAGGTAACTCTATTTATAAATCTGCTGGGACTTTTGAAAGTTTATTAACTTTAACAGGTGTTAGTGATAAATTTGTTTCTGAAGTTCAAAAAATTAAACAGGCCAGGAAAAAATAATGCCTAGAAAAATTTTATCTATTGATGATGATCCAAGTATTAATATCTTACTGGGTAAATACTTAAAAGAAGCTTCGTTTGAACATAAGTCGTGTTTGAATATAAAAGAGTTTATTACTGAGTTTAAAAATTTTAAACCAGACATCTGTATTATAGATCTAAACTTAGACGATAAAATTGGCGCTGGGTATGAAATATTGAAAGTTATTAAAAAAAGCTCTAATTCACATATGCCAGTTTTAATTTTATCAAAAATGTCGACACTGAAAGATATTTCGTATGCTATGGAGCTTGGAGCAAGTGATTTTTTATCAAAACCACTAGATAAAACAACACTTCTTCATAAACTAAAAGGAATAGTAGGAGAAGAAAAATCAGATCGCCCATTATTCGAAGTTTCTAAGCAAAATCAAAAATGCACTTTTGATATGAAAATGTCTATTTATGAAGTTAGTGAATATGGTTTAAAGATTTTTTCTCCTTTTCATATATCAATAGGTACACTTATAAAGTTAAAAGGTGAGAAATTTAAAAAAATATGTGGAGTAACGGAATTATCAGTGACGGTAGTAAAAAGTGAAAGATCGGCCGACAAAGATTGTTATTTATTAAATATAGATTTTCCAACAGAGAAAAGAGAGATTTCTCATAATGTAAGAAGCTGGTTAAGTGAAAACTCTAGGAAGGTGGAATTATGAAAATATTCCTTGTTGATGATGATCCGTCTACAATAACACTCTTTAGGTCATACTTAATGTCATTTGATAATACACTGATAATAAAAACTTACTCTAGTGGTCATGAAGTAATTGACTATCTTAGACGTGATGAATTTCCAGATTTGATTATTTGTGATTATGAAATGGATAACGGTAATGGTGGAGATGTTTTAAAACATATAAGAACATTAAATAAGAATATTACTTTTCTATTAGTTTCTTCAAAAGATTTAAAATCAATAGAACAAGATTCTGGTCTTACACTTAATGAAGGTGAGTGTTATATGGAAAAACCATTAAAGAAAGATCAACTATTAGAATTCTTCAAATTTAATATTTAAAAATAAACTCAACTTAAACACTGCGTCTTCCAATTACACTATCTAGTAACTAATCTATACCTCTTAATAAACTAAAAAAAGAGGATATATGAAAGTCAAAGCAGCAGTTGCATGGGAAGCAGGAAAACCACTAAGTATTGAAACAGTTGATTTAGAACCTCCTAAAAAAGGTGAAGTCTTAGTTAAAATGATTGCTACTGGTGTTTGTCATACTGATGCCTATACTCTTTCTGGTACTGATCCAGAAGGAAAGTTTCCAGCGATTTTAGGCCATGAAGGTGGAGGCATTGTAGAAGAAGTAGGAGAAGGAGTAACTACTTTGAAAGTTGGAGATCATGTTATTCCTTTATATACTGCTGAATGTGGTACTTGTAAGTTTTGTAAATCAAATAAAACAAACCTTTGTCAAAGAGTTCGAACAACTCAAGGTCAAGGTTTAATGCCAGATGGAACTTCTAGATTTTCAAAGGATGGGAAGACTATTTATCATTATATGGGAACATCAACTTTTGCTGAATATACAGTTGTACCTGAAATTTCTTTGGCAAAAATAAACCCTGAAGCACCATTGGATAAAGTATGCTTGCTTGGGTGTGGTGTGACAACTGGTATTGGAGCTGTCTTAAATACGGCGAAAGTTGAAGAAAAATCTAATATTGCAGTTTTTGGGCTAGGAGGAATTGGGCTTTCTGTAATTCAAGGGGCCAAGATTGCTAAAGCAGAAAAAATTATAGCTATTGATATCAATCCAGATAAGTTTGAAATGGCAAAGAAATTTGGTGCTACACATTGTTTAAATCCTAATGATCTAGATAAAGGAGTAGTAGAAGAAATTATAAACCTAACAGACGGGGGAGTTGATTACTCTTTTGAATGTGTTGGAAATGTAAACTTAATGAGACAAGCTCTTGAATGTTGTCATAAAGGTTGGGGAGAATCGATTATAATTGGAGTTGCTGGTGCTGGTGAAGAAATTTCTACTAGACCCTTTCAATTAGTTACTGGAAGAGTTTGGAGAGGGTCAGCATTTGGGGGCGTTAAGGGGCGATCAGAACTTCCTAGTTATGTTGATAAGTATATGAGTGGAGAAATAAATATAGATGATATGGTTACTTTTACTAAAAACTTAGACGAAATTAATGAAGCCTTTGATTTAATGAAGCAAGGTAAAAGTATTAGAACTGTAATAAAGTTTCAGGAATAAAAATGTTAAATTTATTAAAGCAACATAGAACTTTTGATGGGCTCACCCAGTTTTGGTCACATGAATCAACTTCAACTAAAACAAAAATGAAGTTTAGTACATTTACTCCTGATGGTGAAGTTAAAGGGTGTTTAATTTGGTTGTCAGGCCTTACTTGTAATGAAGAAAACTTTATTACAAAGTCTGGAGCACAGAAGTATTTAAGTGAACATAATCTGATGGTAGTGGCCCCTGATACATCTCCTCGAAACCTAGAGTTACCAGGAGAGCATGATTCTTATGATTTTGGTTCTGGTGCAGGTTTCTATCTTGATGCTAAAACTGAAGGGTATTGTGATCACTATAATATGTATTCTTATGTTGTAAGTGAGTTAATAAGTTTAATTGAAAAGAAGTTTGATATTGAAAATTTTTCGATTTTTGGTCACTCAATGGGTGGGCATGGAGCTCTTATTATTGGGCTTAAGAATTCAAATTTATTTCGTTCAATTTCGGCATTTTCACCAATTGTTAATCCAACTGATACCGATTGGGGAAAAAAAGCATTCTTAGGTTATTTAGGTAGTGATGAAATTCTTTGGGAGCAATATGATGCTACTAAATTAATTAAAAGTGGTTTTTCACATCCATGTAAATTGCTGATTGATCAAGGAGCTTCTGATGACTTCTTGGGGAAAGAATTATTTCCAGAAGTTTTTGAAAAAGCATGTGTTGAAAATGGCCAGGCTATTGAATTAAACTTAAGGGAAGGATACGACCATAGTTATTATTTTATCTCTACTTTTATAGAAGAGCATATATCCTTTCATTCTCATTACTTAGGTTTACAATAGTTTAAAGCATACTTTCGATGATTTCAGTTATACCTAGTATGTCTAGTTCATTTTGGTAGGTTTTCAGAAAACCTGTATATATTGGGTCTCCAATTGTTTTGTATGAATTATTTAAATTAGAAATAAGGTCTTTAATTCTAAGGTTTTTAACATATACTTTTTTTAATATCGCATTTGAATCAAATATGATTAATTTCTCCGGAAAATATGACTTTTCAAAGTATTGAAGTTTTACATCTCCCTTTTCTATTTTAAATAAATAGTCATTGTTTTTTAATCTCTCTACATTTGAAAGATTTAGATTAAAGTGAACACTGTCATACTCTTCAATATTAAGTTGTCCCATATTATTTCTGATTAAATAGTTAAAGAAGTTTTGTTCATTTTTAAATTTAAAGAAATCCTTTGAAAATAGTAATGAAACAAGTTTTCTCATTTTAAACTTATTTATTTTCTTGTTATCTTGATAGATGAACTCATGTAGGATTAGAGCGATCTTATTAACAGTGTCTAACTCTAAAAATAGACTTTTATTCATATAAAATAATTGTTTATTAATACCTTTTTCATGGAAATTATAAGCAGCCTGAATTCTTTTTCCGTTCAAACACGTTGGACTTTTAAATACATATGAATCATTGTCAATATCTTTCAATAACCCATTAAAGTCGAAGTCAATATTTCTGTAAAAATAATAAAATTTTGTATCAATGTAGCGAGCATAAATGGGAGAAATCTTTTTAATTCTATCTACAAGTAAGTTTGTAACTTGCATTTGATTTAAGTTTTTAGAAAAAACTTTCTTATCAATTTGAATGTTAAATAATTTTCTACTTTCGTAGAAGTCATATAATTCATATCTACCATTACAAAAAACGACATCTCCTCCATTTCCTTTATCTATGCTTTTAGCAAGTACTAAAGAGGAAAATAAAATTAAAAAAACTATTGAAATGACTTTCATTTTACACCTTGCTTAATGGAAATAATTGTACACCTAGATAATAGACTTTATCTTCTGATCCATCCTCTAGCAATTGATCCATTTCTTTTCTAAACTTTCTTATTAATTTTTTTGCACGATTTATTTTTTTACTATTTATTGCAAATGTTGTTGAAGAGAAATCTCTCATCAAAATATCGACCTGTTCTAATTTTTCTTTGGCCATATCTAAACCATCAAGGTGAGACTTTATCAAAGCATCTGATATTTTATCTTCTGTCGTAACAAATCTTATTTTTCCGTCATTAACTTTTCTCAAATATAAGTTTATAATTCCCCAATTGTTTAATTTGCTCTCGATATATTCTACTCTGTTTAGATTTAAATTTAGCTCACTTGCAACAAGTGATTTATCAACAACGATACTTTCTCTTTTGTATATAGATAAAACAGCTGCAAAATCCCATTCAGATATTAATTCCTGACATTCTTTTTCTGGAATTCTAATTTCTTTAACTTCTTTTCTTTTAACTGTTTGTTTATTGTTATTTCGAAACTCTATTACTGATTGCATAAATTTTTGTTTTTCAACTTCAGATAAATTCAGTTTATTAGTCACAGGTTGAACATATTTTAGTGGAAAAGGTCTTTTCTTATTTAAAATAGAAGACAAACTTGCTGAATCAATGTCTAAATACTTTGCAAAGTCACGTAGTGTAAATTTCGACTGAATTCTTCTTTGTTTAAGCATATAATTATTTAAAACTTCTACGTAATATCTCATTTCTTCTCCATTAATTTGCAAGGTTTGTATCAGTGCTGCAAAAGATGTTCAATATACATGTATATTTTTCAGTATTTTCAAAGGCTTGCAAAAATGCCGCACTTTTGATGCGCTGCGGGTTCGTTTTCTTTATAATAAAAGAGATTGATTTAAGGTCCTTCTAAGATGATTATAAATATAAATACTTAAACTATTGAAAGAGTGTAACCAGTTAAAAATGAAAGAAAAAAACTTAAAAATTATAGGGTGGAGAGAGTGGGTATCTCTTCCCGAGCTTAAAATAGATCAAATAAAGGTAAAAGTTGACACTGGAGCAAGGACATCATCGTTACATGCTTTTGATGTCCAGTTTTATAAAAGATTCGGGCAAGAGTATGTAAAATTTAAAGTACATCCAAATCAACATGATTCTAAGAAAACTATTAGTTGTAATGCCAAAGTCTTAGAGTATCGAAAAGTTAAGAGTTCAAATGGGCAAAGTGAATTAAGGCCCGTAATTGAAACACTGGTTGAACTATTAGATGAGAAATGGCCTATTGAAATAACATTAACAAATAGAGATGAAATGGGCTTTCGAATGTTATTGGGACGAGCAAGTTTTAAAAACAAATTTTTAGTTAATGTAGGAAAATCATTTTATTCAAAAAATAGAAAAGGTTAAATTATGAAATTAGCAATCTTATCAAGGGAGCCTAACAATTATAGTACTAAGAGATTAGTAGAGGCATGTAAGAAAAGAGGGCATAAAGTTAAAGTCTTAAATACTTTAAAATTTGCAATAGATTTAGAAGAGGAGTATCCCGACCTTTATTATATGCAAAAAAGATTAAGTCATTACGATGCTGTATTACCTAGAATTGGTGTTTCAATTACATACTTCGGTACTGCAGTTGTTCGTCAGTTTCAACAAATGGATATATTCAGTGCAAATACTGCTGATGGAATTCTTAATTCAAGAGATAAACTTAGAAGCTTTCAAATATTAAGTAAGCATAAAATAGGGATTCCTCCAACTGCGTTTGTAAAAGATAAAAATGATGTATTGCCTGCAATTGAAAGAGTTGGTGGAGTTCCCATCGTTATAAAGCTACTGGAGGGTACTCAGGGAATTGGAGTTTTACTTGCTCATACAATTGAGATGGCAACTTCAATAATTGAACTTTTACAAAGTCAAAAGCAAAACGTATTAATTCAAAAATTTGTTGCTGAAAGTAAAGGAAGGGATGTAAGAGCAATAGTCGTTGGAGATCAAGTCGTTGCTGCAATGAGAAGAGTAGCACAGGGACAAGAGTTTAGGAGTAATGTTCATAGAGGTGGGTTAACTGAGCCTGTGGAATTAGATGAAGTTTACAAAGAAACTGCAATAAGAGCGACTAGGATCATGGGACTTGGAATTGCTGGCGTTGATATGCTTGAAGGAAAAGAGGGACCTCAAATTATGGAGATTAACTCGTCTCCTGGACTTGAAGGAATCGAAGGATGTACAAAGTTAGATATTGCTGGAGCATTCATCGATTATATTGCTGCTAAAGTAGATTTTCCCGAGATTGATTTGAGACAGAAATTATCAGTTAGTAAGGGATATGGAGTTACTGAAATTTATATTCCTGAAGGCTCGGAATATGTTGGGAAAACGATTATAGATTCTGGATTAAATGAAAAAGATATAAATGCTCTCACTCTTCATAGAGATGGAAAAGTTGTTCCTAATCCAAAGCCTAGTCGGGAATTGGCCGCAAATGACCGTTTATTGTGCTTTGGAAAATTAGAATCAATGAAAGACTTAATTCCTGAAAAGACAAGAAAAAGAAGAAAACCTAAAATGAAGAAATTAAAATGAGAAAAAAAAGTAGGGTTTTCAAAATTGGAGATGAAAAAGTTTCTCCTGGTGAGAGAAAGCAAATAAACTTGGAGATAGCGTCTCTATATGATTATACAAAACTGACTATTCCTATTGAAGTTATTAGAGGAAAAGAAGAAGGACCTGTAATATTTATTAGTGCTGCAATTCATGGAGATGAAATTAACGGCGTTGAAATAATCAAAAGACTTCTTAAGAGACCGTCACTAAAAAAACTCAAAGGCACGTTGATTGCAATTCCAGTTGTGAATGTATTTGGTTTTAATAATAAGTCACGTTATTTACCAGATAGAAGAGACCTAAATAGATGTTTTCCTGGAAGTTTAAAAGGCTCTCTTGGTTCTAGATTGGCCAGAGTTTTTATGAATGAAATAGTCAGTAAATGTACTCATGGAATAGATCTTCACACTGGGGCCCTTCATAGAACAAATCTTCCTCAAATTAGAGCATGTTTAGATGATGAAGAAACTAATGAATTGGCCAAATGCTTTGGCGTTCCTGTTCTTATAAATTCTCAACTTCGAGATGGATCACTAAGAGAAGCAGCTAGAAAAAAGAAAGTAACCACATTATTATTTGAAGGCGGAGAGGCCTTGAGATTTGAAGAAGATGTGATCAAGACTGGATTGCAGGGTTGTTTAGCAGTAATGAGAAGTATTGGTATGCTTCCAAAATTAGTAAAAAAGAAAAAAACAAAATTAAATACTCATGTAGCTCAAGGAAGTTCTTGGGTGAGAGCCTCACATAGTGGATCTTTTCGAGCTCTGAAAAGAATAGGGAGTCATGTTAAAGAAGGTGATGTACTTGCTGTAATTACTGATTTATTTGGCTGTAATCCATATGAAGTAATTTCAAAGGAAGAAGGGATTATTATCGGAATGAGTATGATTCCTTTAGTTAATAAAGGGGATGCAATGGTACACATTGCAACTTTTAAAAATTCGAAGAAAGTAAAGATGGCCATAGATGACATTGAAAATTAGAGAGTGGGAAAATTCATTTAAAAACTTTTTCATGAAAAAGAAAAATGGAGATTAGAAATAAAAGTTTTAGTCTTAGGTTACAGAAAAGGAGCAATAAAATCTTTAGTTAAAAAGTCAGTTGAAATTATTATCTGGAATGAGACAAAAATTAAAAAATCAGATGATCACCGAGATATAATAATTGAAAAATTTCCTAGAAATATTGATGAAATCCAAAAACATAAAAAATTACTAAAAGATATCACTCATGTAATTGCATTGACGGAATCAGCAGTAGTTCCGGCAAGTCTTATAAGACACGAATTGAAATTATTTAGAAACTCAAAGAGTGTAATTAATAGATGTACTGACAAATTAAAAATGAAAGAATATTTATTTGAAAAGAATATTCCTATGACCAATTTTCTTTCATCAAGAAATAAGTCAGTTGATCAGATCATGAGTCAATTGGGTCTACCTCTGGTATGTAAAGTAAAGCATAGTTCTGGGGGAAGAGGAGTTACTTTTATAAATTCTAGAGAAGAGTTAGAAAGAAATCTATCTAAGGATGTTTATTTTGAAAGTGTTGTTAATGGAAAAGAAGGAAGTATAGAATCATTTATTCAGAATAGAGAAATTATTTTTACAAATATTACAGAGTATTACAAAAATGGTGAGTGTAACTTAGTTCCTTGTACTTATAGTGATGAATTAAAATCAAAACTTTTAGAACTAAATGAAAAAGTAATTAATGCACTAAATATAAAATGGGGAATGACTCATTTAGAGTTTTATATTACTGAAGATAAAATTTTATTTGGAGAAGTAGCATTAAGGCCTCCGGGTGGATATATAATGGATTCTTTAGATTTAAGTTACTCTCAAAAATTTTGGGATATTTTTATTGATATAGAACTGCATCAAAATGTTGAGATAAATAATATTAATCAAAACTTCTCTTGTTCTATTATTATTCATCCAGGAAAAGGTATTGTAAAAACAATTTCTGGAGAAGATGCGATAAATAAATTAGAAAGCCTCGTAAACTTTAAATTGAAAGTTAATGAAGGAGATAAAATTTTAAATAGAGAAGGAGTAGGGCAAGAGTGTGGACATCTCATCCTCTCTAGTAAAATAAAAGAAAATTTACTTGATGATCTCTCAAAATTTTATGCCAATTTTAAAATTCATTTATCCTAAATTAGACCTCTTCAACTAAAACTTTTCTTCTCTCTCTTGAAATTAGAGCATAAAAACATGGAATAACTATTAAAGTAAACATAGTTGAAAGGAAAACACCTCCTAAAATTACTAGGGCCATTGGTCTTCTTGTTTCAACTCCTGCTCCAGCTATAAAAGCAGCAGGTAGTGCAGATGCTAGTGTTGTAAATGTTGTCATTATAATCGGACGGAATCTTGTTTGACACGATTGTATAATTGCATCTATTAACTCAGATCCTTGATCTCTTAACTGGTTTGAAAATTCTACAATTAAAATCGATGTTTTTTTAACAATTCCCATTGTAAGTAAGATTCCAATCATCGAATAAATATTCAAAGTTTCATTTGATAGCCATAGGGCCAGAAATGCACCTGTTAGTCCAAATGGGATTGCTAAGAATACGATTAATGGATCGGTAAAAGAGTTGAATTGGCTAGCTAGTAGCATGTATGCAATTGCTAAACCTAGAAGCATTATTAGTACGGTATTTAATAGAGATTCATTTAAGTTTTTTGAAAATTTTAAATAGTATTTTTTAGGAAAAATCTTTTGAGCGGTTTTTTGAACAAAGTCAGTTGCTTTACTTTGAGATGATCCATTTGTTAAGTTTGCATCAACTCGGACACCTCTTAATCGATTTTCTCGATAAATTGATTGTGGTCCAAATGCAGGTTCAACTGTAACAACATCACTTAAAGAAACAAATTCCCCTCTATTATTTTGTAATAACAATGATGAAAGTTTATCTTCTTCTCGATCATTTTCTTCTAATTGAACAAATAAGTCGTATCGTCTTCCATTTTCAGTATACTTCCCAGCACTAACTCCACCAATTCCTATATTTAGTGTTTCTGCAATCGTATTTATTTCAACTCCATATTCTTGAGCTTTTTTTCTATTAGGAACGACATGGACTTCCGGTAATGAACCAACATCATCAGATCTAATACCTACCATCATTTTAGAATCTTCCATTTCTTTTTTTATTAAGTTGAATAGTTCTTTTTGTTTTTCTAAATTTGGACCGGTAATTGTAAATTCAATCGGACTTCCTCTACGACCTCCAATTACAGAACCCATTCTATCTCTAACTATAATATGTATACCCTGAATTGATTTTAATTGTTTTCGTAACTCATTTGCGACTTCAAATTGTGATTTATCTCTTTTATTCAACTCTTTTAAGATTATTACCCCAAAACCTCTATTCCCTGTTGTTGCACCTCTCCCTCCACCAACAGCAGCAATAACTCGCTCAACACTACTATGATTCATAACTATTTTTTCAAATTGTTTAACCTTTGAGTCAGTATAATCTAAACTTTTTCCATCTGGAGCAATAAAGATAACAAACATAAAGCCACGATCTGACTCTGGTGCGAATTCTTTATCAATGTATTTTAGAGATACAAGAGATGCTGCAAAGAAAATAAAGGCCGATGTTAAAACAATTACTTTATGTTTTAAGGAGTAAGTTAAAATTTTGATATATTTCAACTTTCCCCATTCTACAGCTTTGTCTACTAATTGATGAATAAATAAACCTTTAGAGTCTACATTTAAAAATTGAGAACATCTCATTGGTGCTAATGTTAATGCTTCAACAGAAGATAAAGTTACAGCAATACAAAGAGTTAAGGCAAATTCATTAAAAAATCGCCCTTCTATCCCAGGCATTAATGTTATAGGTGAAAATAAAGCAATTAAAACAGCAGTTGTCGCAATCACTGCAAATGTTATTTCACGGCTTCCTTTGAAAGACGCTTGTACCTTATCATGTCCTTCTTTTGCATATCTAACAATATTTTCAAGCATAACAATCGCATCATCAACTACAATTCCGATCGCCAAAGTTAATCCTAGAAAAGAAAAAGTATTAAGCGTAAAACCAAGCAAATGCATAAATGCAAAGGTTCCAATAATCGCTGTTGGTATTGCTAGTAAAATATTAATAGTCGCAGAAATAGAATTTAAAAATATCCAACATACAAATGATGTTAATAAAGCGGATACAATTAAGTTTTGTAATAATTCATCAATTGAAGTTCTTACAAATGTAGTTCTGTCAAAATTGACTGAAAGTTCAGTTCCTTCAGGTAGCGAACTTGAAATTTCTTTAACTTTCTCTTTTACCCTATCTGCAACTTCTACTGCATTGGCACCTCTTTGTTTATAAATAGGCATAGAAAGTGAAGGTATTCCATTTACTCTAGAAATTCTTGTTCTATTTGCAACACCTGGAATAATGGTGGCAACATCGGAGAGCTTTATTTCAACATAGTTCGCTCTACCTCCTCTTCTACTAATGATCATATTCTTAAAGTCATTAATCGTTTTACCTTCTCCAAGGACTCGAAGACTTTTTTCAGTTTCTATTGTTTCAAATTTTCCGGCAGGGAGTTCAACATGCTCTCGTCTTAATGTTTCAGTTATATCTGTTAAAGTTAGTTGATATGATCTAAGTTTTTTTGCATCAACATTAATTCTCATCATTGGATCTTGAGAGCCAAATGCTCTAATTTCAGAAACTCCTTCAACTGTAGTAAGTTGATCTACAACTCCATCCTTAAATAAAATATTTAAATCTCTAATATTTAAGCTTGTAGAAGTGATTGCTAAGTATAGAATAGGATCATCTGCAGCATTTGATTTGGTCACAACAGGAGTTTCAATGCTATCAGGTAATTGTCTTTGGGCCCTTCCAAGTAATGTTTGAACTTCTTGTAGTGCAAAATCGATATTTTTTTCAAGCGTAAATTCTAATTGAATATTACCCTGTCCCCTGCCTGCGGTTGAAGTCATGTCCTTAATTCCTTGCATGGAAACGAGAACTGACTCAACTGGTTCAAGTATGTCCTTTTCAACAACTTCAGGCGTCGCGCCTTCATAGGTATAAGATATAGAAATAGATGGATAATCAACATCAGGGTTTTCATTTATACCTAATTGTTTGTAACCTAAAGTTCCAAATAGTATGAGGGTTGCCATAATCATCCATGCAAAAACAGGATTTTTAATTGATATTGAAGAAAGACTCATAGTTTACTCACTCTTTGGATAGTTTCCTAAATAGGCATTTGCTTGATAATAAAAAAGCTTTAAATTAAGTGCTGATTTAATGACAAGTTTTTCAAGATTGATTACATCATCAAGACTTCTTATAACTTCAATTTGAGTTATTAAGCCTTTATTTACATCTTTAAGTTGTTCTTTATATGACTCCTTACTTTTTTGCAGGGCCTTTTTTAGTGAAAGAAATTCAGACTTTTTCAATTCAAATGAATTCACATAGTTTAACCAAGTATTTTGAGAGCTTTTTAAGTTGTACTGAAATTTAGCTTGATTTATTCTTGTTTCAACATGTGAAGTTTGCACTGAAGAATTTCTACTTCCAAAATCATAAATGGGCATAGTCAAATTGATACTAATATCCCAGTTATTCCTATCACTATAACTTTTATCGATATGAAAATTTGATTCCATACTTATCTGAGGAAGATAAGCCGCTTTTTTTATTCTTGTTTCGACTTCAGAGTTTTTAATTTGAAACTTTAAATTTTCAAGTTCAGGTCTCGACTCAAGATTTACATTTTTTGAAAGGTTTAGTTCTAGAGGATTGATTTTATCTTTATCAAATTCAAAAATTGTTAGTTCAGAAAAATTAAAAAAATTAGTTTTTGCTTGGTCTATTTGAATTTGAGTTGAAAATAAATCAGATTTTAATCTGTCTCTTATACACATCTCCGAGCCCACGAG
>CAXHCD010000043.1:0-27839 GCA_964015265.1 uncultured Oligoflexia bacterium | reverse complement strand
AGATGTGTATAAGAGACAGGATAATAATTTTAAATTACATATTAATTTATGTGAAAGAACAATCTTTCACATAAATTAATATGTAATTTAAAATTATTATCATTATAGTTTTCAAATTTTCGAATATCTAATAACGCAAGATTTTCTTTTGTGTATTTTAAATCATTAATTAGTTTACTTTTTAATTGAAATAAACTTTGCCAATGATCTAAATTACAATCATTACTTTCAAATACAAAAAATAAATATTCCTCAAATTTATCAAGCTCTTTTTTTGAATCGATAATATTACTAAACACACTTTTAATATCAGGACGTGTGTTCAGAACATCATCGTTAACTAATTTTATAGAATAAAAACAAAATTCAAGAATATTAACTTTATAAGCCTCTTGTTTTAAATAATGAGTACTTAACTTTTCAATATTAAACTTTTCCAATGAAAAATTAATTTCAAAATCTAACTTTAGTTTAAATCTAATTGACCTTAATAAGCGAACAGGATCTTTATAGAAATCATCATTTATAAAATTCAGTTTTTTATTAATTAAATCATTACGGCCATTAAAAGGATCTATTAATTGATAGTTATCTGGATCTCCATGGGCACCAATTTCAATTCCGATACTATTTAATTTAAAATCTCGTCTAGCGAAACTTTTTTGATATTCTAAATTAGAAATTAATTTAACACTAAAATTAGAATGTCCTGAACCTAAATTTTCATCAAACAATTCTAATCGAGGAGAGCTAAACTCAAGTTCAAAGTCATCTATTTTAATTCTAAAACTATGAAATGCTAATTTTTCTACTCTATAGTTATACTTAGAAGACAATCTTTCACTAAGCCTATCAACTCTGTCAGTCCACTCTTTATCAACAAATTCAAAAATATGACGAAGTTCAAAGTCGAGATCATCTCCTAATTTTCCCGTTAATAAATAATCTCTTACAGCTCCACCAACAAGAGTTAGAGCAAAACCTTCTCGAGATATAATCATTAATATCTTTTCAACTTCTTTTGGAACAAGTGTTTTAAATTCACTTATAGGAGATAAGCTCATTAGATTCCCTTTGAAAGAGAATTATCTGATTTCATAAGTCTTTCAATAGTTTTTTCTATTCTTACAAGTTCTTTGGATTCTTTATGATATACTAAATAAAATTTCCCATTTAAAACTTCAAACTCAGTTCCTAGAGTTGTAACTTCACTTTTTAAATGACTTCTATTTAAAACATGAGTAGGAACAACGGCGACTCCTAATCCAGACGCTACTGCTTGAAGCATATTCCCATGAGCATTGACAACATATCTTGAGTTTATTTTCTTAGGAATAGCTTTAAATCTATTCCGACACCAATTTAAATATAAAGGGTCATTATCTTCAAATAAAATTGTTGGAAATTCAGAAAGTTCTTTTAAATTAATTGAAGTATTAATTTGTCCTTCAAATGCCTTAGAAAAGACTAAAGTTGATCTTTCTTCGCTTAAAAAAACTTTCTCACCAATATTTGGAAGGCAGTCTTCTGGTAAAATTAAAATATCTAATCTAAAGTTTTCAAAATCTCTTACTAAATCTTCTTGGAATCCAAGCTTGATTGAAATTTTTAAATCTTGATTCTTGCTAACATGATCCATTAACTCTGGAGCGAGCCATGATTTCCCAACGCCATTAAGAGTCCCAACTTTTATCTTTCCAGACATGGCCCCTTTGTCGTTTTGGATATCTTCTAATGTATCATCTAGATTTCCTAAAAAATCATTAGCAAGTAGATAGAGCTTTTCACCTTCACCAGTTAAAACTACTTTTTTACCGGATCTTCTAAATAAAGAAACTCCTAGTTTTTTTTCTAGATTTTTAACACTTTGAGAAATTGCAGACTGTGTTACATGAAGCTCTTCGGCCGCTTTTGAAAATGACCTAGCTTTTGCAACTGCTACTAATGTTTGTAATTGTGATGTTTCAACCATTAGGTTAATCTAATAACAAAATGATTATTATAAGTCTATATTAATTTAAATAAAAAAGGCGACCTGATGGTCGCCTTCATATTAACTAATTTTTTGAGTTTTTTTCTTAAGAGTTTCTAGTCATCAGAAGCTAGCTTTTCCTTTCTTTCAGAAATAACTTTTTCAGAAACACTAGATGGACATTCTGCATATCTAGAAAATTCCATTGTATAAGTTGCTTTACCTGCTGACATAGATCTTAAGTCAGAAGAGTAACCAAACATTTCAGATAATGGAACTTCAGAATTTACAATGATTTCTCCACCTGGATCAGTATCTGAACCTTGAATTAATCCTCTTCTTGAAGATAAATCTCCAATTACAGAACCTTGATATTCATCTGGAGTTGTAACTTCAACTTTCATCATTGGCTCAAGTAGAACTGGATTAGCGGCCTTAACAGCTTGTCTCATGGCCTGTCTTGCAGCAATTCTAAAGGCAAGGTCACTAGAGTCAACATCATGGTGCTTTCCATCTTGTAAGTGCACTTGGCAATTAATCAGTGGGAAGGCAGCAAGAGGACCTTTGTCCATAACATCTTGAAAACCTTTTTCACAAGCTCCAATATATTCACTTGGAATTGATCCACCTTTAATCTCATTATAGAATTTAAATACTTGATCCTCAGTGTCCTTATCTTCATCAGCAAGTGGCTTAAGTTGACCAACAACTTGACCAAATTGACCAGAACCACCAGTTTGTTTCTTGTGTGTGTAATCAAATCTTGCTTCAGTATTAATAGTTTCTCTATAGTTAACTTGTGGTGCACCAACTTGTACGTCAGCACCGTATTCTCTTTTTAATCTTTCAACATAAATTTCTAAGTGAAGTTCACCCATACCTGCAATTCTTGTTTCACCTGATTCTTCATCTGTAAAAACATGGAAAGTTGGATCTTCTTTAAGGAATCTAGCTAAACCTTTAGAAAGTTTTGCTTGATCATTTTTATCTTTAGCTTTGATAGAAAGTTCGATAACTGGAATTGGAACGTGGATACCTTCACAAGAGATATTCATATCAACATCATTACCAACAAAAGTATCACCAGAAGCACAGTCAACACCAACTAAAGCAATAATATCACCAGCGTGTGCTTGATCAATATTCTCTCTATCGTTAGAGTTCATACGAACCATTCTACCAATTCTAACTTTCTTTTTAGTTCTAGTATTATAAACAGTATCACCCTTGTTAAGGTTACCTCTATAAATTCTTGTATAAGTTAATTGCCCAAATTGCTCATCAGTAATTTTAAAGGCCATCATTACAAGATTTTCTTCTTTAGATGGATTTAATTCAATTTTTTCACCTGAATCACCATTTGTTGCCGTTGGTTTTTCACACTCGAGTGGAGAAGGTAGATATCTAGCTACTGCCTCTAATAAGGGTTGAACACCTTTGTTCTTAAAAGCTGATCCCATATAAACAGGAGTAAGCTTTAAAGAATTAACACCTGCTTTAACTGCTTTATGAATTTCTTCTTCAGTAAGTTCTTCACCTTCAAGGTATTTTTCCATTACTTCATCATCAAACTCTGAAACAGCATCAAGCATAGCATCTCTTTGCTCTTCAACTTTGTCAGCTAGCTCAGCTGGGCAGTCTTCTATTCTAACTGTTTCTCCATTGTCTCCATCAAAGTAATAAGCTTTTCTAGTAATTAGATCTACTACACCGCTAAATTCTTCTTCAGCACCAATTGGTAATTGCATTAAAACAGCATTGTGATTTAATTTATCTCTTAGGGCAGCTGCGCCATTGAAAGGGTTCGCTCCCATTCTATCCATTTTATTAATGAAACAAAGTCTAGGAACTCTATATCTTCTCATTTGTCTATCAACGGTAATCGATTGAGCTTGTACACCAGAAACAGAACAAAGAACTAAGATTGCTCCATCTAAAACTCTAAGAGATCTTTCAACTTCTACTGTAAAGTCAACGTGTCCCGGAGTATCGATAATATTAATTCTTGTTTCTTTATCTACACCTTCTGCAAATGTAGTTCCTTGAGCATTAATACCTCTCCAGTAAACTGTCGTAGCTGCAGAAGTAATTGTAATACCTTTTTCTTTTTCAAGTTCCATATGGTCCATCTTGGCACCGTCACCACCACCACGAACGTCTTCAATCTTGTGAATTTCACCACAGTAAAAAAGAATTCTTTCAGTAAGTGTAGTTTTACCCGAATCAATGTGGGCAGAGATACCAATGTTTCTCGTTTTCGCCATTAGTTTCATGCGTTTCTCCGTTTATGCATGAGAATTTTTAGGATTCTCGATGTTTGTACATTAATGTATATTCAGCGGCAGATATTAAGAAAAAAGGCTAAATGAGTCAATTAAAACATCCAGTAAAAATAGTATTTTAAATGTCCCATGTAATTTGTAAAAAACCTATTTACAAAAATTATTTCATCCATTAAACAGATTGGTACGTTAAAATTTCTAAGTGAGTATAAATGGCAAGAGATCTATCTAAGGAAGACCTTTATAATGGTGTTAAAACTCTAGTTGAGGCTGAAGCAGCGCACATCCACCTTGATCAACATAAACTGTTTACACTTTTCAGTGTTGCGTTTCAATACTTACTCTATAAAAGTACAAAAGAGCCTGGTGCCTATATTATTAGAATTGAGGACTCTCAATTAATGGATAAACTTTGCAGAAAATCTAAAGATCAATCGACAAGAAGGTTCTTACAGAGTCTTTCGCTTCCTAGAAGGTTTAAATACCAAGCCTCAACGTTTTATTTAGACTTTTTTAATTTAAATACTTGGGCACAAACAAGTGAGATCCCAAAATCAAAATTAAAAGCTGCTCTAATAGTTAAAAATACTTCTTCAAAACCAATGGAATTTATGAGTGAAACTGATTTGGAAGAGCAGGCCGTATTAGACTCATTACCCCCTAATTATTATTTAACTTCTCTTCAAGATAATGTTCCAAAAACAATTATCATTGCTTTTGAGTCAGTTTTTGAAAATACTACTAAAATACAGTTTCCATTTATAAAGAAAGAAGAGCCAAGATCTATTAATGGAGTGAGACTATCAAAGGATATCGACCTAGATAAGCTTGACCAAGACGAGTGATTCTAACATTCTGGAAATACACAAATCTTGAATTCATTTTTTACTGTAGAATTATTGACTGCGCTGAAAAAATTACAAAATAAATCCTTTAATTTCAAGTAATTATATAATCTCCCCAGTGAAAACGTTTTTTATAATGATATTTTTGATGATTTATCAGTCATCTGCTTGTGCAGATGAAACAGTCTATTTCTCTTCCCAAATGATTGAGCAAAACAAAGATCTTTTTCCTAATGAGGCGAAAGCATATTTATCCAATTGTGGACCACTTAATAAATGTTATGGAGTTATTGGATCAAATGGACCTTTATCACCAACAATAGGCCCGTTTGCTGAAAATATGGGCTCCCCATTAGACTTATTTAAAGCACTAAGTAATTGGCAAGTCTATCAAGAGTTTTTAACTAGTCTTGGTGGACCTCTTTCAAAATATGGGCCTAGCTTTCTATCTACTGAAGCGGGACGAGATTTTATGAATGAATTGGCCACTTCTAATATAGGATCTGAATACTTTTCATTATTAAAGCAAGGTGAACCTTTACACATCTTGGGAAGTGACGGCGCTCTCGGTACTTTATCAATTGCAAGTTTGTTTGGGACAAATGGAGCAACAGGTTTGTCACAGGATTCTCAGGGTAACTTTAGAAATACAAAAAATAAGATTCAAACATCCTTTGAAATTGATTCTACTGAAGGTAAAAAAAATTATCCATTATATGAACAATATACTCAAACAAATGTAAAAAGCAGCGATTCTTTTTTTGCAATTGATTTAAAGTTAAATAGAAATTCTCGCTCATCGAAAGTTTCTTTCAAAAGTAATAAAGATCAGTGGATATCCATTTTAACAGTTAATGGGTATTGGCTTGATTGGTTTGATATTGAAATCCGAGAACTAGGTAGTTCCAAACCTCTGATTAGCTCTGCAACGGAAAATTTATCGAATTTTATAGTTGTTCACCTTCCTAAAGATATTCAAATAGAAGTTGAAGTTAAGTTAAGAAAGTCTCAACACATTCTCCCTAATAAGCTTGTAAAATTACTGGTTACCGGCAGTGCTTTTGAAAGTACAAAAATAGTAGACAGGCCATTTTATAGAAAAGTTAAAATTAATAATTTTAAAAAAAGTTTAGAAACTGGTTGTACTAAATCAATTGAAAAACTAACAAGGATTTAAAAATGAATAAGATATTTATAATTAGTTTGCTATTTTCATTTAATCTATTTGCCCAGCAAAATAATTATAAAAGAATAGATATATCTAAATTATTGTTTGGAATTGAGTACACATTTCAGGATCAAAAAATTGTAAACGAGCCTGGAAGATTAACTTTTAGTACTCCTCATAAAAAAGCTAAATTTAATCTTTTAAAAAGACATTACTTTGAAAATTTAGGGTTAAACGATAACTCAATTACTCTTGATACTACTCATAGTGGTTTTAAACCTGGAATAAATTTCTATGTGCCTGATCAGGGAAATTATGTAATGAATATGGAGCCAGTCACAATTGAAGTTAATACTACTCCTAAAACAGTAAATGAAATTGTAGAAGCTGCTACTCCCTTATTTAATGCAGCTAAAAAGTCAGAATTATTTCCCTATGTAAATCCGGCCGCTGAAAGATCTGGAATGGGTCATATTCACACAGGTGCAAAAACATTATCTGAATCTCCATTTTATTTATATCCAAATTTATTGAGAAATATCTTAGTTTATTATCATAAACATCCATCATTACTTTTTGGTTTCGCGGAAGCATTTGATATTGGTCATGTAGTAATATCGAAACTAATCATTCAATACTTAGACAAACTGCTTTTGAAAATGCCATTAAAGATTTTGACGAGTGGTATTTAAAAAACTCAAAAAATAAAGACAGTAGAAATCAAGCACTAAAACATTTAATCACAATTTTAAAACAACACAATTTACCTGGTGATGATAGTTTCTTTGAACATTACAGGGCCCTTAATTTACAATGGTTAAAAAATATTGACTCACCAAACTTTGATTTTGAAGCTCCTGGAAAATATACCGTAGAATTTCGTTCTTTTCGTCCACAGGCCTCTCCAAAGGTAGCACAAGCAAATGCATGGCTCTTAATAGACTTATTTGAATATCTATCTCAAGAAGAATTACTAATACCTTTTGAAAGTATCGATGATGATGAATTTAAATTATTTTGGACATCTACAGCGATTAAAGACGATTGGAATATTGTAAAAGAAGAAATCAACCACAATAATCAAATTACAAATGCCATGATTGATGAAACAATCTCTGCGATTGAAAGAAATCAGTACTTTCATAGCAAACTATTCCCAGGTGCTATTATAACCAATGCGTATAGTGAAAAAGAGTATAAGAATAGCGCATTTGAAATTAGATACGTCCGTGAAAATGCACCCGATGCCTTAATAAATAATAAGATGCTTAAATTTAAAAAGACTCGTTCACAAGATGATAAAACAATTTGGTACACACATATCCAAGCTAACGAATTAGATTTAACTAAAGATCAACTTCTCAAATTATTAGACCTCCAGGAAACGAGAAATAGTGCTGTAAAGAATTGTATTTCGAATTTTCAACACATATTGTCATTCTAGAAAAAACTTATATAGTTCCCAAATGCTCCCGGTATAGCGGTCCCATTCTGACCCATCCCCCACCATGACACCGGCCAAGTTTTACTTAACCTATTGTTTATTCATACTTTTCTACTCGGTTAATTTTGGCACGACACTTGCTCTATATAATATCAACTCACCGGTTGGTGCTTAATAGGTTTGGCCTCGCTCACAAAAACCGTTTGTGCTTATCTTTTGGCCCACCAGCACCTACCGCTTGCATAGAGTTGAATAGCTCTATGTCCCATACCTACCTAACATTTCTTTAAGTATAAAAATTGAGCGAGGCCCTCCTTCTTTTTATGAAGGTAAAGAATTATTTTTTTGAAACCATCTAATTGCTTCATCAACTCCAGATAGTACAATATAAGGACATGGCATTGCTAAGGAAATGGCCTTACTCTTAAGCGTCTTCAATTTGCTCACATTAGAATTGATACGGGCCATTCCGATACATGATTTTCTTAAAATATATTTGTTATTTTTAAACCAAATATTTAATTTTTGTTTTGCTTCGAGAGAAAATGTTTTATCTCCCTCTACTTCAATTACTATACCAAATTTTTTGTTTGATATAAGATCTTCTAAATGAAAAAAAAATTTGTCTTCATCCTCTAATTCTCTTGGGGAAAATATTTTTATAAAAGTAATATTATTATCAAACATTTTAACTTCTAACATAAGAATTCCTAGATTTTAGAATTAATAAGAACGATATATATAAAATTATAAAAGAAATAAAAATAACCACGGTAGATTCAGCTAAAATATTCAATTTCATCGAAATAGCTATTAGACCGGCCCCAATTGCATACCCTAAAGAATGAGCAATACTTGCTAGTCCTAATTTTTTTCCAAATACATTTGTTTTTTCATTATTTTCATTAGATTTACTAGTTAGCGCTAAATAAGCTGGAGGAATTAAAGCAGTTGAAATTGAAATTATAAAAATAGAAATCCAAATCAAAGATTTATTTTTTGCAATCATCATCAACCATGTGCCTATTACAATTGAAACAGATCCTATCAATACTCTGGGTACCCAATTAGATTTAAAAACCACAATACTTAACTGCTGAAAAATAATTGCAAGTACACTTAATACTAAAATAATTTTCGCAAACATTATTGTTGCTTCTTGCCCAGTAATATGAAGAACAGATTTTAAATGAGAACCTAAAAAGCTATGTAAAATACCAATAAAGCTGGTAAATATCATGGCAAGTAAAATGGGTAATAAAGATTCATTAATACTTAACTTCCACCTACTTAGTAATTTTTTAAATGAAATATTATCTTTTGAAGAATCATAAAACTTCTTAGTATTACTAGAAGATAAGAAAACACTAAGAGATAAAATACTTACCCATACACTTGCACAATAAATAACAAATTCAAAATTTACTTGCTTAACTAAAATTAATATAGGACCAAGAATTCTTCCTAAATTCAAACACATTGAATTTTTTGTTAATACTTTTAAATGATCCTCTTCTCCTATTAAATCCAATTGCCATGCTTGAGAAACTGGAACTATAGCAGAACAAAGTAATCCATAAAAAATTCTACTCAAATAAATAAAAATAATCTTTATTGTTAATGATAAGTAATCATTGAATAAAAAAAGCGAGGCCAATAGAAAAAAAGATATGGCCATTCCAAACATTCCAAAACTTAAAACTTTTTTTCGTCCTAATTTATCACTCTTAGCTGCCCAAAAAGGGCCCATAAATGAAAAGATAAGAGATCCAACACTAATAGCAGCAATAATATTTGCAGTAACTACTCCCGTTTTCTCAGCTATATAGGGTATAGTTGTATAAAGTATCATTTGTACACAACTAAACGTTAAAGTATTTAAATAAGCTAAATAAAGTTGTTTTGGCATCTTATTCCTAAAGGTTAACATTTAAAGTTAAACCAATATTTGTTCTGTCTTTTCTAATATCCTTAGCAACAAACTTAAAGTTAGGAGCAATTGAAATATCTCTGTTGAAAAAATAAGTAAAAGCAATGGTTTGTTGTAAACCTCGCTTTTCAAAATCATTTTCTTCTTTCATTTTATAGATGGAGAATATATCGGTAATAAATCGTAATGAAACATTTTTTCTAATATACATTTCAGCTGAAATATTGGCCCTTAATTTATGTTCAGTCTGATAAGGAAGTAATGAAATTTTTCTTCCTTTATAAAGAGAAAACTCTTTATCATAATTATAGTATTCATATGTTAATGATCCAGCAATATATGAAAACTTATTTAACTTGTATGCAGATGCTTGGCTATAAGACATCACCGATTTTAATCCATAATCTCTATAAATTCCACGAGTGACAAATTGATACTTAAGAAAAGAAATATTCTGTAAACTACCTAAATAAAAAGTTCTAAAATAACTTAAAGTAGGATCATCAAAATCAATTTTCTGATGATTTTTGTCAAAATCCTTTTGATTTTTTGTATTACTAGTCTTTAGTTCTGAATGAAAAGGAGTTGTTGAATAAACTCCAATCTGAAGTGAAAAATTATCATTATGACTACTTCTAAATTTTAATCCAATATTACTATTAGCACTTGCTAAACTAGGCTGTTCTTGCGCTTTCAGAATATTTGGTCTCTCAGCACTTGTAGGCCTTGAAAGAGACCCTCCCCTATAAACATGAGAAGAGTAAAAGCTCCATTTATTTAATGACCCTGAGAGTGTTTTTAGAGTAGGGTTTTCAACAACTTCTATAGTCTTGTTTTCTTTGTCTATTTGCTTTTTTATTTCGTATTTTGCATAAGTATTAGATGTAATAATTATACAAATTAAAAACATTATTGATTTCATTTATACTCCATTATTAAAAAAATTTAAAAAACTCGTTTTAGGTATAGCGCTCTTATAATGTTCGACACCTAAAAGACTATTAGCTATAACTGCTGATCTCCATGACATTAGGCTTGTTTGTGGATCAGCTATTCCATGACCATGTTTACTATAATTCATTGCAAATATATGATTATTTTCTAATGATGTTTTTAGTTTATAATCTTTTAAGACTTCTGGTCGGCCCTGATTATCTGTATGTATAAGAGGAATTAAATCAGTAAGAAAATCAGGTAACTCTGTTTTAAATCCTGTAGCTAAAATAATTATATCAACATTAGCGACTTCATTACTATTATTTAAATTATTATTTAATGTTACATCATAGCTATTATTTAATTTTTCAATCTTACTTAACCACCTCATTGGAGAAATAAAATATTTACAATACTTCATATTATAAAATTTATCTAAATATAGTTCATTATATAATTCTTGAAGATAATCTGGTGTATTTCCATCACTTGCTAACAATAAATTTTTAGTAAAATTATCCTTATTAATTTGAGGTAGAGAATGAAAGTTTGACACAAATTCAGGTGTAAATATTTCATTTGTAAAGGGCCCCTCATCAAGTGGCATTAGGTTTTGTCGACCAGATATTAAATGAATAGATTTTGCTTTACCCCACTTTTCATTTAATGCGTTTCTAAATGTTTCAACACCTGTTTGCCCTCCACCAACTATCAATACTCTTTTATTCGAAAGGTTTAGATTTAACATATTTTTTGATTTTGCATGAAAAACATTTTCTCCAAGGTAAGACTTTGCACATTCTGGAATATTACGTTTTGGGCCAGATGCAATACATAAATGTTTTGACTTATATTCTCCATTTTTCTTATAGATTTTAAAATGACTGTCACTAAATCTAATCCCAAGAATTCTTGAATCAAAATCAATATTTTCCGAAAGTCCATTACAGACCCATTGACAATAAGCTTGGAACTCGAAACGAGTAATTGTTTTCCTCGTGGTATTCATAAAGTGATAAAATTGTCCATTCTCTACCAAATAATTAATAAAGCTATATTTATTTGTTGGATCAATTGGAGTAACGAGATCTTTTAAAAAAGACGTTTGCATAGTAGCATCGCCAAACATTAATTCAGGATGCCATTTAAATTTATTCTTATCATCACAAAACTTTGCTTCGATACTAGGAATTGAGCTTAATAAGGCCGCTAAACTTAAATTAAATGGACCGACACCGATTCCTAAAACATCCAATACTTTTTCTTCAGACTTCATACATTACACGCCAATGGGTTTTTAATTTCACTTCCCAATAAAGGTAAAGGTCTTCTAGGTAGTTCATCATACCCGACCTTAAATCTTACTTTATTAACAAGTATTTTTTCAATTTCATTTTTTAATAACAATGAATTATTAGATAAAGAATTTATTTTACAATACTCTAAAATTTGCTCACGAATTATTTTATAAAACGTTTCTTCAGTTAGAATACTACTTTCGGATAGTATTCTCGATACATATCTTAAAACAGTAACAAAGTGTCCAGTAATTAAATCATGAATCAAATGATTAGAAGAAAGCCTATCAATTACTTTAAAAGAATTTTCATTAATATATGGAGATTCATGTGAAATTCTTAAATCCCCGTGAAAATCTTTTATTATAAGTTTACTTGGCACACCATTCTTATGAACAAGAATGATGTTTTGTCCATGTGAGACTAGACCAATCCCATGCTTCACTTGAAGATGATATAAAGGAATGATTACAGTTTTTGTATATTCAGCTATCCATTGTTCAGGAGATAATTTCGAATTATTAATCAATGATTCTATAAAAGATGTATTATTATGATTTAAAAATAATGAAGCAGTAGGAATAGCTTTTTCATTATCTATTAACTTAGAATCAACACTTTCTCTCCATACACATCCTAATAATTCTTTATAGCGATAAGAGCAATTTTTTAAAGAATCAATTGTTTTATCTACATAGCTAATAGCACCCACTTCTTGAAGCACTTCAATTTTTGATGAAATAAATTGATCGTTTTGTATAATATTGAACAACTTTGATGAAATCTTATATCCATCCTCTATAAATCTCTTTGGTATTCCTCGAACACAAGATGTATTAAGAATAGACAATGAAAGTTTTAAATCAAATTTACTATTATTTTCATTTGATAAAGTTCTAAGTGATATTTGAGGAAAAAAATCCGGACCTAACTCTCCTAAGTATATTATCTCGTTATTTGCAATAAGTTCAAGATACTGAATATTAATATATCTATTCCATTGCCAAGGATGTATGGCCAGTACATGATATTTTTTAAAATCAATTTTATAAAATACTTTTTTTCCAAGGAATTCTTCAATAAGCTTCTTCTCTATTCCTTTGTCAAATCCAGAAATAGCAATATTTCTATTAATTGCTACCCAAACTAATTTAAAAGATTTATTCCCTTCAGGTGAATATTTGGATATATCTCTCGTGGACCAGCCAACTCGACCTTTATTCATTATTATTTTTGGATGGCCATTTGAAATCCTATCTAAGTACAAATAGTCTTGATTTATTAGTGTATTAAAATCTATTTTTTCTAAATTTTGCTCAATTAGCATATCAGAATATAAAGTTTGATTTGCCTCTTCTATATATTTTGCAAGAGTGTCATCTGACATTTTACAAAAAACATTTATTTCATTTAAAAATTCAGCTATAGAAATATTTAAAGATAATTTATCATCAACAATTTTTTCTAATGTACGTGAATTTAAATGAATATTGTCCCAAATGCTTTTCTTCCCTTTTATTTTGTAATAAATATTATCATTTATAGTTAATAAAAATGCCCCATCATCATGTTCTTCAAGTGTAATAATTTCTTCAAAATAAAGTTCTTCAATTGTTTTGACAATTAATCGCTTTGTGATTTTTAAGTATAGATCTTTTTCAAAGTGCACTTTCATACTCCTTATAAAAAGAATCTCTACTACATTCTAGTAATGCTGCTCTTTTATGAGGAAAATCAAATTCTTTTATAAATTTCCATCCAGGTAATTTTTTACAAAATTTCATTATATTTTTATTATCTGATCGAGGTTCTCCCCAGATTGAACTGGTTCTATTATCATATTTAAACAAATAATCAGTTAAATGAAGTAAGCAGTCATAAATTATTCTCGTCCTTAAATACTTCTCTTCACCAAAAAGGATATGAATTCCTCGGTCATACATTTTTGTATCACAATATGGAGATAAACGATCTTCAAAGGCCCAGTATACTTCAAAATACCCAATCTCAATTCCATCGACTTCCACAATTAGAGGTAATTGATAAGGACTTTTTATAACTTTATCAATGTAGTTAACGAGTGACTCTTTATCCAAATTTAATTCCCAAAATTCACTTACATATTTTTTATGATGCCATTCATGGAAAAGGTCTATATCTGTTTTTTCAATGACTCTAAAAGTAATTCTTTTATTTTTCTTAGTAATCCCCTCATAGACATAACCTTTAGTATTCTCTTTAATAGGTCTTAATGCTTTTAATGGATTTTTAATTTTATTATATATAGTCCATGGGTTCTTAGCGGTACTTTCATTAATTTGACTTAAACAACATCTAAGATTACCTTTTTGAAAAATAAAATCTGAGTCTAATAAGTAATTTATAAAATTATTACCTTCATATTTATTTTTCAAATGAATAAGATATATTCTAAATTTTGCTAATAACTTTAACTCAATATATTGATCACTATTTGAAATTGAAGAAATTACTCCAAACACTGTATTTACAATTAAGTAATATCCAAAGACCTTATTAACATCATCCTCTGAAAGTATATTTTCATTATTATAGTCATTATCTAAAAGTTGCCTAGCACCTTCTACTGTAAAACCTGTACCTTGACAGTCTTTATATATTACTGAGTTAGGCAGGTCATTATGAAGCTCAACAATAATATTTTGCATATGAGCGCCTAGTAGAACACCATACTTTAAATACAAGTTTAAAATTGGAGTAACTATATTACTTAAAAAATGTTCAAACCAAGTCAATTGACCAAACTCAAAATTGTCAAACTTTTCAAAAATCCTTTTTCTTATCTCACAATTTCCACTTATAGGATTAAATTCACATAGACTACTTAATAAAAATAATTGATCCAGTTTAACCTTATCGGAAAATTGTTCACGAAATTGAACAATTGAACTTTCTATTGGTAAACCATTATCTTCCTTAAACGCTACGTAAAATGGTTCATATAAGACTTCCAATTTATCAATCTTAGAAATTACCTCATTTTTTAAAACATTATTTATTAGTTCACCTCGTAAACTTTCTTTTTTTGTAAGATGTCTTATAGAGTTAGTTATTTCGACATCCATTGAATATTTCATTAAAAGAGGTGAAGAGTCACTATAAACGGAACGAAAGGACGAAGTACTATAAAAATTATTTCTACCTAATCCTATTTCAATTACTTTTTTATAATATTTTCTTTTTGCCTTTAATTTTTTCCATTGCCATGGATGCATAGGAATAAGAATCCGACCATAAAACTCTTCGCCCAACTCAAACTTCACTAACTCTTTAATACATTCAATATACTTCTGACTCGAAATATTAGAATCAAAAAACTCATCAGTTACTTCAATCCAAAATAATCTAAATACTCCATTTATTTCTGGGGAATATAAACTTGAATCATTTTTATCAATGTTTCCTTTATACTTAGGATATGGATGAAAAGGGTGCCCTAATAATAAACACATCTCTGAATCCAGATAATTATTCATCTTTTTAAATTTTGAATGTTTCAAATTTTCTAAAATATTTTTAGAACTGTTTAAGACCTTTGAAATAAAGTTTACACTTTCATTACTATTCTTTGAAAAATTTGAATAGATGAGAGATACTAATAGCTCTAAACTAATTACATTATCGTTATAAAGAACATCATTATACCTATGAGAACCAATTATAGATTTCTTTAGAAATTTTCCATAAAGATTCCCTTCATTTAAATTTACTTTAAATCCACTATCACCAATACTAACTCTTGAATCATTTTCAAAGTCTCTTAAAAATGAATTTAAAAACGTTTGAATACTTATACTTTCAGAAATTTCTTTTAATGATTTCATAAAATTATGGAGCACTTTTAAGTGCTCCACCCTATATTATCTCTGTATTCTGCCAGTAACTGTAAAGTCTATTCCAATATGAGTAGAATTTTCTCCACAATGCTTATGAGCATTCTTGTCTTTAACCATAATTGTTAAATGATGTGGATGTCCCCAATAATGATATTTATTAAAATCTAAAATTTTATCTAAGAATTTTTTACCTTTAGAGCAATCAGATTCTCCTCTAACTGCATAGGCCTTAGACTCAACTAAAGCAATTGTTTGAGCAGAGTTGTCTGCATACATTATTGCGCTATAATTACAAATACCACTTCCCTCAATAAAACTAGCTTTAAGTAAACCATTATCTAAAGTTCGATCAGTAGTAATTTGCTTAAACTTTAATTTTTTTGCACTATTCAATTGAATTTTGTTTCCATAAGCACCACAAACATATCCACTCGACTTAGCGATCCATTTCTCACCAGGTATTTTTAAATCATTAGCCTTTGCTGAATTCATTACAAAACTTGTAAATAAAAAAATAATTAAGAATTTCATATAACTTCCTTTGTTGTAATATTGTAAGTTTATATATAGCAACACAAGTTTGATATATCAAACATTATTCGCACAAAGCAAATATTTAACAGAAAGTTATTTAATTACAATTACTTATTAGATTATTAGAATTGGTAACCTTTTAGAAAATTTAATTTAATATATTCGCTATACTGCTTAGGAGAAATGAATTCTTTGTATCTTAAATCTTTTAGAATTCTAATTATTTTTCGTCTTTTCTTCTTAGGTAAATATTTATTTTCAAAAATTGAATGATGTAATCTTCTTGGACTAGGGAGCATTAATGCCATGAAGGCTGCTTCACCTGCGTTTATTTTTGAAGCTGGTTTTTTAAAATAATACCAACTCGCAAGATGAATTCCATATAAGTTGGGGCCAAATTCAGCAAGGTTCAAATAGATTTCTAGTATTTCATTTTTAGATAAACTCTTTTCAAGTTTTCTGGCTATTAAAATCTCTTTTATTTTTCTAAAAATACTTTTTTCATTTGTTAAAAAAACATTCTTTACAACCTGTTGAGTAATTGTTGAAGCACCAACTGCATATTCTCTTTTTTTAATATTATGTGCCAACGAATCCATTAAAGAATTATAATTGACTCCCCCATGCTCAAAGAAAGTTCCATCTTCACTCATTACAATGGTATAAAGAATGTCTCTAGAAATATATTTTTCTTTTTTCCAAGAATAGTTTTTTCGTCTTCTTTTATCTTTAAATTTTTCTCGAACTCTTTTTATTGTTTTTGATTTTACAGCACGAAACTTTAAGTCTTTTGATTGTGGCAAAGAGTTATAAAAATTAAAGGAATAAAAGCCAATAGCAAATGTTATTAAGCTAACAACTAATCCAACAGAAAAACACATAAACTTAAAGAATCGCCAAGGGCTTAAAATTATCTCTATGGCATTTCTTTTGAACTCTTCAATTTTGTCTCTATTGAATATATTTTTAAATTTTTTATTTTTTGCCAACCTTCTTCTCCAGGGCCTCATTAATTTTCTTTAATAGGTCATTTGGCCTAAAAGGTTTAACAATATACCCATCACTACCAATCTGAATGGCCTGTAAAACCCTTTCTACTTCAGTAACAGTTGTTAACATCATAAAGCATGTCTTTTCACTGATTTTACTTTCTTTAAACCATTTCAATAGATCGATGCCTGGACCTTCTGGCATTTCCCAATCACATAAAATGAGATCATAATTAGCTAATAATCTTTTTTTGCTTTCTATTAGTCTTCTAGCTTGAAGGATACTTTCTGCTTGATCTACATGAACACTATTATCAATTTCGATTAAAGATTGTTCAATCATAGCTCTGGCCGACGCCATATCGTCTATGACCAAACACTTAAAGTTTTCAATTATTGACATATCTATTCCATGGTCTTGATTTCGCCATCAATCTGACGAATTTTACTTTTTCCACTCATTTTCATATTTTCAACTCTTTTGTTAAAATATGAAAGAAGTTTCTTTTTTCCATGGTTTGGAAGAGTTCTCCATTTTTTAGTGTGTGTAACCATATCTGAGGCAAGTAGTCCGATTCTTCTGCCGAACTTGTGTAGTCCAAGGTTTTCTTTTTTCTCTTTCAAAGAGCTTTTTACTCTATTATTTACAGTAGCTCCTTCTAATATCAACCCAGTTAGCACAGGAGCAATCTCTTTTGCATAAGATCTTTCAAATTTAGAAATGTATCTTCCGTAATTAATTGTACTGATGGTTTGTGAATACAACGTATCCATTCTTATCAGTAGAGATAATAACGTAGAATATTTTTGTTTTAAGTTAATTAAAGGGCCAAGCTTTTTCTTTTTTAACTTTTTCTTATAAACAACTAACCTTTCATTAAATTCAGCTTTTGATTCAGTGGCAAGTAAAACAGTTCCCACAAAGCTTAGTCTTCTTGAAAAATTTCTAACTATCCCTAGCCAATTCAACATATTTCGAGATTTAAAAAAGTGAAGAATGTTTGAAAACGCATCGTTTTTTATTCCCTGAACACTTATCTCGTAATGACCATGTCTTAAAGCATTTCCATTTATAAACTTCAAATTATCTAGCTTCACAGTATTATTACTCAAATTTGCAGTAGTATGTATTTCAATTGGAGTTGTAGAAAGAATTTTTCCTTCTAAAGATTTTATAATGACATTAATTCTAGCGTTTCCACCAAAATTGCTTGCTAATACTATTGAATTACCGGATTTTGAAAGTGTTGCACCAATTTGGAAAGGATGCATTGAACCTAACTTTACAATTTTGTTCAAGCTAGAAGCTTGCTCTAAGCTTACACCTCGATAAACGACAGGTTTATTTACAAGTTTATATATAAATACTGAACTCGAAGTAATCGCAAGTATAAATAAGAAAGTCATTACAAGTCTTTGATTAAAACTCATAGACTCTTTTTCTAATTCCTTTGGTAAAATATCATTGATTTCTAAAGGTTTTGGACCTTCTTCTTTCTGAGTTCTTTTCGTTTGCTTTAACTTAACTTCTTTTTTCTTAAAAACTTCTTTGTCATTTAATACTTTAACTTTTTTTGGAGACTCTCTTTTAACAAGTCTTGGTTCAACTTTTTCTTTGGGAATAGATGGAAGACCTAGATTTACCTTTATCGTTCCTTCAGTTGAAGTAATTGCCTCTTTTTTAATTTTTTTAGCTATCTCATCTACTTTTGGTATCTTGATATTTCTTAATGCTCTAGTTTGTCCTGGTAAAGGCGGAAGACCTAAGTCTTTATTCTCTATCACTGGAGCTATATAATTTAATTTTTTAGCATAAATTGGAATTGGTGGAGGGTCTGCCTTAATTGAAACTTCAGGTGTTGGAGGAGGTATAACTTTACTAAACACCTCTGTGCAATCTTTTACTTTTATGTAGTCTGTTTCACCTTCTTTCCAAATAAAATCTAGACCATCAATTTTCTCTGACTCATATAAATTAATTAGTTCTGAAGGCGTAAATGGACCCTTATGATAATCTTCGCCGATAACAAACCACTGTCTCAACTCTTCTTGAGCTTGTTCTGATCTTCCTTGATAATTTGTTGCACCGACTCTTTCTACAATCATTTTCTTCTATTATGGTATACTCACATTTTATAACCGTCAAAATAGCTAAGGCAAGTAAACCAATGAACTTTGACTCGATTAACGAGCAATTAATTGACCGACAAAATGACCGGCCAATTATATCTTACGACAATAATGAATCTCCGTATACTAATGGTGGAGATTTGCCGCTATTTATTACTTCTCCTACAGACTTAGGAGTCTGTAGAAATGGTGGTAGACGCGGAGCAGCTTTTGGAGCATCAGCAATTCTAAACTGCTTTAGTAAGCTAAATATTCACCATGATAGGATGAAGCACGTTTTAAGCTCACAAGTATCTTTTATTAATCAAGAATTGGAAGATTTTGAAAATGCTCAAAAAATTTCAGCTAGAACGATTGAAAAAGAGTTAAAAAGAAGCAATCAAATTATTCACCTTGGAGGAGGGCATGACCATATTTATCCCCTCTTATGTGCTATTGATGAAAAAACTAATAAAGATAAAATTATAGTTATAAATATAGACGCTCATCTAGATACTAGAACCGATGAACTGGCCCACTCTGGAACTCCATTTAGGCAATTTTCAAAATACACCAAAAAAAATTTTGAACTATATCAATTGGGAATACATCCATTTGCTAATTCAATTAGTACAAATCAAAATCTTGAAAATGGATTTATGTTGAATATTACTGCCGACAGATTAAGAGAGTTAACTAATGGATTTACTCATTCTTACAATCCCTTTAAGAGTTTAAACATTGACACAAATAATTCTGAAGTAATTATTAGTTTGGATGCTGATGGGTTAGATTCAAGTTTTATGAGTGGAGTAAGTGCTGTAAACCACAATGGATTACCTCTACATTTTGTTAGAGATCTTATAGAACACTATAAATTTCTTAACCTTGAAAAAAAATATTTTGGAGTTTATGAATATAATCCAATCTATGATGATTTATCTCAAAAGGGTGCAAGGGCAATTACATATCTTATTGATTCTTTTTTAAATACTCTCCACTAACTGCCCAACAAATTCGCTCAAGCTTTATTTTCAAAATAAAAAGAGTAATTTATTTTTTTTCTGATAAAATTAATTACATGAAAATATTAACTCTCTTATCATTACTACTAATTAGTTTTAGTGCAAACTCTACGACGGTTATGAAAGTAAAACAAAAGTTCGTTTTACTAAAAATGGATTTTCCGAATGATTTCAAAAGAGGATCAAAAGTTAAAATTGTTAATGCCAATGGAAAAACTGTTGGACTTGGTATTGTAGTTAAAACTAAAAATCGTCTTGCGATTATGAAATTAGCGGCCGGTAAGGTGACAAAAGGTTTAAAGGCCCTTCCTTACTCTAAAAAGAAAAAGAAAGTAGTTAAAAGAAAAAAACCAAAAAGAAGAAAAGTTGTTAAAAAAGAAGAAAGTTTTGATGATCTTGAAGAAGATACTTATAACAATGAAAGTGAACCTACTGCGGCCCAGAGCTCTCCAACAACAAATAAAGATTTTAAATGGTTTCGTTTAGGGGCCCAGTATAACTCTGAAAGTGGTGACGGACTCAGCCTAAAAGGTATTGAAGGTTTTGCTGGAATAAACTATGAACTAGCTTCTATTCCAGTAACAATTCGTCCAAACCTAGGACTTTATACTAATGTTGCCTCAGAGGTTTTAATTAATGGCCAAAATGTTTCTCTAGATGAATTTGGTATAACTATAACATTTTCAGGAATGGTTTACGGACTCGATATAGGTTATATCATGCCATTAGGAAGCTTTAAGCTTGTGCCATTTTTTGGTCTTCAAAAATCAAGTACAACTGTAAAATCTGAGTTTTTATTTAATAATGAAGATGTTGAAACAGAACAAACATTATCTAGAACCACTACAAGATTTGGTGCTGAAGCGATATTTGGAAGTCTCGGTGTTTATCTCGTTTATTCTAGTAACTCATACTCAGAAAGTGATAGTGATACGTCTAGTACCCAGACACTAAATACCTCATATAATGACAAAACAACTTCAATTAGTTTTGGTGTTAGCGCAGCCTTTTAATTATATTGTAAAGATGGCCTTAAATCATAAAAAGGTTTGGCCTTTCATTTTGGCAGGATAATTAACTATTTATAATTGCACTCTTTTTTAAACACTTAGCTATTCAGCTGTTTATATATTTGACAAGAAGAAAAATACTACAATTAGACTCAAGTTTAAACTCTAAAGAGGTAAAATATTAGTTGGAGTTATATGAAGAAATCAACCCACCTAATCTATCAACTATTAGTAATACTTAGTCTCTTTTCGACTGCTACTTATGCTGAAAAAAGGCCATCTCTTATAGAAAACTTGTGCACACAGGCCGTGACTAAGCTACTTGAAGCAGGAGCAGAAAAAGAATCAAAATTAGGAGATTTTGAAATTTTAAACTCCAAAAAAGTTAGAGTTATTGATTCTTCAAGTTTATACATATCCAAAAATAAATACCAATTCCCTCCAGAATTTGATTTAAATAATGAAACTCTTGTTGGCATTGATAAAAATGGTCATTCTTTTTTAATTATCAATGGGATTGAAGTTCATGGAAGGGTAATATCAAAACCCATTTTGGTCAGAAAATTAAACCGAAGATCACATAATGCTGAATTCATGATTAGAATTAAAAATTTATCTGATGAAACTCGTTCTCAACTAGAAAATTTTGTTCGTAATACAAATGGAAAATATTCTTTGAATTGCTTAAATTTTCTTGAATATGTTTTTCATTATGGAGCAGGAATCAAATTTAATGCTAGAAATGATAACAACTTAATGGTTAATTTTGAAGAATTATTAGGAGGAGGTTTATCAACCTTAGATGGTAAGAGCTTAGATGTAGAGCTATATAGATTTTCTCGTTTTTCAGGAAAAAATCTTGCTGCTAGAATGAATAAAATCTCTAAAATTGTAACATATGGTCTTCCATTGACTATGAAAGACTGGCCAGCAAGAGCTTTGAACCTGGATGACTTTTTAGTTTATAGACCTAAAAAAATAAAGCTGCAGGAGCAATCTCTTCTTATTTCAAAAAGAGATTATAATAAGTTTGTTAATCTTCAATTAACTTCAAGTGATGGTAAAAGATTTAAAGATCCTACCCCTTGGGAAAAATTAACTTATCCTGCTAAAGTCGCCTGGAATTGGATTTACTCTACTATTCATAATGTTGGAGGGGCTTATCACGTCATTAATCTAATGAAATTTAAACCTATGAAAAATAATTTACTTGAAAAGAATCATCCTTGGGTGACTGGTTTAATTCTTGGTACAAACGAAAAAGTGTATAAAGAAAATATAATTTTCTCATCTCCTGTCGATCAAGATTATGAGAGTGATGAATTTATAGTTAACAAAATGGGAAATTTTTTAAGCTCTATGGTTAAAAAATCTCTTACTGAAGAAGATGTTCCTCAGGGGCCAAGTAGAAGAATGCCACATGTTGTAAATTATCTTCATGGCAGCGTTGCTTATAATAGTGGATTGATTATTTTTAATGATATTAGAGATGCTCTTTTCCATTTGTCTGACCCAAAATTTATAAAAGAAATTTATCGCTTTGCTAAGGAAGAAGAGAGAGAATTCATGATTATTCTTAGAAAAAAGGATATCGATGCTCAAGAATATGCTTTTCTACTTGGCTTTTTAAGAAGTCATCTAAAATGGTATGCAAATGCTAATAAACCAGGTGGAAAAAGGGTATTATATGGAGGCCCTTCACCTTTTCCAATAATAAATGTGATTAATGGAAATTGGGTAAAGGATATGTATTCTTTAATAAATGGAGATACAAAAAGTATTGCTAGAAGACCTATTCAAAATCTTTATTTTCAGCAAAATTATCAAGGACATCAAGAAAACTATTCTTTAGCAGAAAAGGCACTTATCTATTTTAATTACCTAGTTCTAAAACGACGTGGATTTCAAGGTGGATTGGTATTTTCAAAACGTGATGTAATTGAGCCAAAACAGGCCCAAAAATTTAAAGAAGCATTAGAAAAAGGTGAAGATCCATCAGTAATTGAATTCATTGATAATCCCTTTAAAAAATAAAATTTTATTTTTTGACAAAATACTAATCAGATACTTAAAAATTACAAAATCAAACTATCTCTAGCAATATTGTATAAAATAATAAGATATAAAAGGAGTTAGCTTTGTCATTTAAGGTATTTACACTACTATTTTTATTTTCTATATCACCCTTAACTTACTCTAATTGTATAGATAAAGCTGAAAATATACTGGTAAGTAATAAAATTCAAAGAGTCACATCAAAAATGGATGATTTGAATGGAAGTTATTTTAAAATTCTTCTAGATAAAAAAGGGAAATCTAATGAAAGTGGCACTATAAAAATAGCTTCAAGAGATATAACTCCCGAAGAAAATGATGTTCTAGTTTATCCCACTGCTATGGCAAGTGAAGATCTCATGAGGTCTTTGCCAACATTTCACTATGACCAAATAAATAATTCAGAAAATAGAAAAGCTGCTAAGAACGTATCCCTATGGGTGAAAAAAATGCAAGCAGGAACGGGCTCTAGTTTAACAAGAACTGAATACCTTGCCCAGACCCTAAATATATCTGCTAATGACGTAAAAATTGGGGCGAAAGGAACTGATTTATTTATTAGTATTAAACATCCTCTGACTGGTGAAAATACAACTATTTCACTAGCTGAAGCTCAAATCATTCAATTAATTTATATTTCAAAGGCAAATAAATATTCAAATATCTTGGTTCACGATATTGTAGGTCCAGAGACTAAAAAATCTTTAAAAGAAATTTGGGATAAAAAATCAATAATCAATCCCTCAAAGTCATATAGAGAACTACTAGAAGAAAGCAATAAAATTAACTACTCTGGTACAACGTTTCAAGGACATCTTCCAACACTTACACCTGAAAATGAAATTACTTTTGAAAGACAAGCGCCAGGGGGACATGGAATTTTTGCCCTTGAAGCAATTATGGCAGCATATAAACCAGAGCTTAGGCCAAAGTCTAAAAACACATTAATATCATCAATTGGAAATGGTGAAGATCTAAGTTCAATACCAGATGAAAATATTGTTGGATTAATGAAACGAGAAAAGATTGCAGTTGCCATGATAACAACAACAAAAACAGAAAATGATCTGAAAGGTGGTCAAATTGCTATTGCAAAGACCGCTGATAATGAGACATATACAACTATTGTTGAAAAAGCGCAAGCAGAACAAAGTAATCAGTTGGAGTTATTTGAGGCCCTCGGATTAAGAGAAAAAGACAATATAGCCTTTTTCAATACAAATATGGCCTTATTTAACTATGAAGTATTAACTCCAAAAGTAAATCAATTAATTGAATTACTAGGTGAAGATAAGTTCTTACAAGAAATTTCACCTGATTTGATACAAAATTGGAAAGAACAAAATGGTAAAAAATTTCTTCAATTAGAAGGGGCCATGGGTTCTGTTATATTAAACCTTGATCGACTTTATCGAAAACATTTTCATGAACCATTAGTTTCATTTATAAATATTGAAAGAGAAAAAAGAACGAACTTCTTCTCCCCTATTAAAACAGCTTTTGATTTTGTTCTTCAGTTTAAATCAGATCGATTTAAATTAAATAATAAGACGATGCAATTAATTAATAATAGACCAGGTGTACTGCCTTCAATTTCTCTATCTCATAAGTACTATAAAGATCTTTCAAATACTATTAATGCTTTCAATAATACCTCTCTTTTAAAATTAGATTCACTAAAAGTAGATGGCCTTGTTCATTTTTCAGATTTAGAACTAATCGGAAAAATAGAAGTCATAAATAAATCAGATTCACTAGTAGATTTATCATTATTTTTAAAATCAGTAACAATTAAAGATCAAAAAATAATTATCAACGAAGATTTGGAAATAAGTGTGGAGCAGATCACTAAGTAAATCACTACTTAGTGATCTGGTATTTAATTATCTTCTACCTGGAATTTTCTTAGATTTTTCCGTAGTGCTGTCTTCAAGAATATCCATAACCGCATGAAAGTCTACATATGGATTTCCACCTTGATCAGGAAGACCTATACCATTTGGCCATCCTATAAAGTCAGGATATTGTCTACCAGTTTCACTACCCATCCAGTGTCCATCAATAATACGTTTCTTACCATCTAGAAATAATCTATAAGTATAAGACTCGTAATTTAAACCTTCACCAGCGGCCGTTTCACTACGTGTAGCTCTGTTTGTCTCTCTAATGTCTGTTTCATGAACTAATCCAATTCTATCAGTTACATCAACATAATACTTTGTTCCTCGAGGTGCACCAAGATCTCTTTTAGCTCTACGATCAACTGAAATAACTTTAGAAAAAGAATCTTCAAATGTTTGAAAACCTTCATTCCATAATTGTCCATTTGGCTCTACATCAAATATAGCAGCATAAGGAAGGTTTTTATATCTAGTTTTCATTATCTTAAATACACGTTTGAACATGTGATAAACTGCCGCATTTACCGGATCTGTGTCTCTAGATCCTCTATTTATATCACCTGCACGAACATATAATTCCGAATTTTTATATGTTAAAGCAGCTAATGCCTTCACATCATTTGGGTAAAGATTAATAGTTCTTTTCTTTCCTCTGTAGGAAATTGTTCTTTTAGTAACTTTATTAGGTTCTGGTAATAAACAAGCTGTCGTTCTCATGGCGTAACAAGAACCTTCCCAAAACTCAATTTTTGGCCCATTTCTTTCAGGACCTCTAACAAATATTTCTTGGGCCAAAGCGTTCATTTCATAATCACCTTGAATTAAGGCATATTTTCTAATTGGAGATAACTTATCGAGTTCAGCCTGAGACATTTCATTAAATACGTTATCTCTAATTTCAGAAGCTGATAGAAGGTTTTTAGTTTTATAAACACCTCTAGAAAAAAAATATTTATTTGAAGGATCATCTTTAGCTTTATACTCAGTTTGCCAAGGCCAATCAAAGCCACCATGATCGAGGGGCATATAATTGTTTCTATAGGCTGCGGTCTGCTTTGTAACATTATATTTTTTCACCCTACCATTGTGAGTTCTTACTTCATCTACTATTTTTTTCCCATTTACTCCTGCATTATCTAAACTTTGAACTAAATAGAATAAATGGTCATTACAGTTATTTCGATTATATTTTTTACGACCAGCAAACGAATTACTCATTAAAATTGTAAAAATTAGAACAGTTAAAAATGAAACCTTATTCATAAGTCACCCTTATTTTATAAATTAGGCTTCTCTTATACATCGCGTTAAATAAATTTCATTAAAAAAGCTAAAATTATGGAAAAATTACTTAGTTAAGACAAAAAAAAACCCTCGTCGAGAAACGAGGGCTTTTTTTGAGAGACATTCTCGAAGTTATGAAAAAATCCTTTCTTCTATAACTTCAACACACACACGCTTATATATAAAGCAAGGAGTGTGCCAACTTTTAAATCTAACACATCAACATTAAGTTACTGAATTTACGTTAATCATCAAAAAACACGTGTAATTTTTTTGACTGACACCTAGCGCATTCACAGCAAATTTATGACGTTTTTAAATTAATTATAAAATTAGAGAGCTTTTGAACTCCAAGGTGAGTTGCTTCATCAACAGATTCAACTCCATATAAGATATCCACGTGTTGATATATTTTTCTGCTCTCTATGTTTACTATATCAATTTCAACTGAGTATTCTGACTTATCTAATCTACTATATTTATTAACAATAATTCTTCCATCATAATAATCATTATTCTCAAGTTTAATGAAATACTCTAAAGGAAAATCACTCTCACTATACATTTTTCTGGCCTTTAAAATTTATGACATTGTTTTATCCTATAGTTAATGAGAATTCTACTTTTGATACTTATATTTTCTTCTAATCTTTGGGCCTATGGATATAATCCAGTAAATGAAGAAATTATTGTTTTAGAACAGGCTTACCGAGACTTATTAAATGAATACGCTCAAAAAAAGCATAAATATGAATCTGAAAAAAGGAAAAGAGATCTACTATATCTTGAATTAAAAAAATGTAAGTCTGATTGTCTTGATATTAATAACGAAATAAAAAAGATTGAAAAAGGCTTACCTATTTTAAAGTGGTATGTAGACGACTATAAACAAAGAAAACTCAAAGAATATTTTTCTAAACGAGAATCATTAGACTATAAAAAACAAATTTCAGCAAAGGCAATTACACTTTTAAGAGAATTACAATATGATCGCTCACCTAAAAATATACAGAATGCAAAAAATTTCTTAACAAGTATTAATGGTCACGAAAATGAATCAACTCAGAAGCTGGTAAATTTTTTAAAAGATCATGGTGAATTAAAAAGAGATTCTATAGTTAACCCTGATGAAAACCCTGTCTCTTATACACATCTCCGAGCCCACGAGACTAGTGCCAATCT
>CAXHCD010000042.1:0-29182 GCA_964015265.1 uncultured Oligoflexia bacterium | reverse complement strand
TTATAAAGAATTTGGGATTTTATTTAAATTATGAATTGGTTTCAAGTGACATAAACTTAGAAGAGCTTGAAGAATTAGGTGAGGCGGATATTGAGCAAGGAGAGGAAAATGAATAATTTATTAATTGTAGTAATGTTGTTTTTATTTTCTTCCTTAGCTTACTCACAAAGCTCAGGAAATAAAGAAATTTGGAACAAACTTAGTAATGAACAAAAAGAATTATTAAGACAAAGATATAATAACTTCAAGTCTTTAGACAAAGAGAAACAAAGAAACTTGAAGAATAAGTATAAGAAGTTTAGAAGTTTAGATAGGAGTAAGAGGAAAAAAATTGTTAAAAACTATAATCGTTTAAAAAAACTTAGCCCTGAAAGACGAAATAAAATAAGAAATAATATTAAAAAGTTTCAGAAACTTCCAAAAAACGAAAGGCTTAAACGAATACAAAAGCTTAAGCAAAGAAGAATTGAAAAAAAGAAAGTTAATATAAATAAAAAGAAGCAAGTTCGTAAGGTTCAAAATACTAGAAGATGGCGAAGACTTCAAAATAGATGATAAAATATTTATTATTCACTTTAATTTTATCATCATCTTTATATGCTGAGGAAAAGATTACTGGAAATGTTGAGTATAGTTTTCTAAAAGGCGATGATTTTGGAAAATCTTCAAGTGTAGGAGGAGAGCTTTTCTATTATCAATTTTCGTTTTTATATGAGTATCAAAGATTAACTGATACGGAAGATAGCAAGACAAAGTCCGTAACTGTCGGGCTAGCTATGGATTTACCATTTTATACTAATATTGGTTTTGATTTTGCTAGAACAGAAGAGCCCGATGATATTTTTAGGCAGACGTGGAAAATAAAAGCTTCTAAGTCAGCAATGATCATATCTGATTTGGTAAGCAGTTTTTCTTTTTATTACGGACAATCAAGTATAGAGCAAGAAAATGATCCGTTATTTCAAATTACTGAAGCTTTAAACCGGCCTAATAGTGTACGTCCTGTAATAGAAAATTTTTATTCTATAAGTTTAAATCAAGAAATTATTTATGATTTATATATTGGAGTTTTATATTCTAAATATAAATATGATATCGACCCCTTAGAGGCCACGACATTTAGAATTACAGAAGCTCCATTTTTTAATGTAAGAACATATGTTTATAATTTTTTAGATCACTCATATTCTTTATTTTCAGCATATTATTATAAAAAACTTTCAATAACATTTTCCTATGGATATGACATTACTGTGTTAAATGATGTCTATACTCATTCATACGATTTAATTTTTGATTATAACGTTTTCAAAAAAGTAACACTTGGATTAAATTTTGGAATGACCAAGGAGAAGTCACAAGATAGAAGCAATACAATAGGGTTTAGTCTTAGTCTTGATTTTTAGAACAACCAAGATTTTTTTGTGCCTTATAAGACGGAACACAATAATTAGTCCATTTTCCATCCTTATAATTTGAAAAAGCATAGAACCATAAAATTCTATCCTTAGTAGATTTGATTTTTATTTGTCCTGCTAATTTATCAGGTACTTTACCATTGATTGAGAAACACCAACCATAAGCATTCATTTCAGTATCACTAATTACCTGAATAGCATCACTTCCATACTTTGTTCCATTAATACTGTGTATGCCGTTTTCATTTCCGAGATATTTAACTTTATTCTTATCCAAAAAATGAATAGTAATTTCACCAACAGACTTATTAATCATTGAAGAAGTAATATTGCTTTTTAGAGCTAGCTTCTTTTTACATGGGTTAGCAATATAAAACTTTGCAATTGCAATGTTTGTATTAAGAAGAATAAGAATTGTAAGTATTATTTTTTCCATTAATAAAAAAAAAAGCCTCAAATAGAGGCCTTAAATATAAATTATTTTTTCTTTTTGTAACTGTCACCAAATTTCTTTCTAAATTTTTCAATTCTACCTTCAGTATCTAGCACTTTTTGCTTTCCTGTGTAGAATGGGTGACAAGCAGAGCAAATATCAATTTTTGATAAAGATGTTTTCGTAGATTTTGTTTCAATAACGTTTCCACAAACACAAGTGATATTTACTGCCTCATAAGTTGGATGTAGATTTTGTTTCATAATGGATCCTTTTTTCTATTGCTCTAATACAATAGGGTCTATGTAATTAATTAATTTTTAGGAATATGCCTAAATTAGCCTTGTATGTCAATGGGCCTGACAAGTTGAACAGCTAGATTCACTCCTAGGAGTTACATTTTCTTGAGTAAATTCCCAGTGACCATAATTTTTATTGATTGCGTCAATCGCATCTCCAAGGTCAAGAAAGCTTTTCTGAAAGACTTCTTTAGTATCTTCAATCGTTAAAAGTGTGACATGGTATTCAAAAATAGGTTCTTCATCTAGTCCAGGAGTAGCACCAAAAGTTATAAATGCACGTAATTGCTCAGAAATATATGATGAATATGTCCAGTTTTCTGGATTTATTTGAGTAACACGCACAGGAGTATCCTTTTTTAAAACTTTCAATGCACTTTAGCAGAAAACTTTTGTCATTTCATGCCTATACGTGTAAGTTTCCGTAGTTAGAAATTTAAATGCGAGGGTTAGTGATATGGCAAAAGGGCCTAGAGTTATTATTCATTTAGAGTGTACTACTTGTAGAAAAGCTGAAACGAAAGGTGTTAGTCGTTATTCAACAACTAAAAACAAGAAAAATATGCCAGATAGACTTGAAATCAAGAAGTACTGTAAGTTCGAAAGAAAACATACTGTTCACAAAGAAATTAAGTAAATTTTCATTTAACTATAAATATTTGTAAATAATTCCAAGGGGTTATCCCTTGGATATTTACATATTAGCACTCATTTTTCATTACAAATTTTCCGATAAGTTCTTAAGAATAGAGAGTTTATTTCTATTTGAAAGGGATTGAATGGCGCTTAAATTATTACTAGCAGATGGTAACTCCGAGTGGTTAGGAACTGCTAGCAAATATTTCAAAGACAATATGTATGAAGTTACTACCGTTGAAAATGGTAAAGACACTCAATTGGCCATTTATAATAATAAATACTTTGCAGTAATTCTAAATTATTCAATTCAAAATCACTCGGGTGCTCAAGTTTTAAAATTCATCAAGACAAATTATCCAGGCCAAAAAATCATTCTAGTTATAGATGAAGATAGTGTAGATATTTCAAAATTTAAGAAAATGGGAATTTCTGAAATAGTTGTAAAACCATTTTCTATGGAACAGCTTCATAATATTTTAGAAGGACATCAAAGTTTTGGTGAGCTTATGTCTCAGCTTCCAAAAAGAGATGGCGTTTCTGAAGAAGTTGAAGTTCAGGAGCAAGATGATGGATTTACGAAAATAAAAATTGATGAGTTCTTTTCTGCAGGGTCAGTTTTATTTGATATATTCATTAAGTTGGCAGCAAATAGGTATGTCAAAATTCTTCACTCTGGTGATAAATTTGATGATGAAAGAATAAATAAATACAAAAATGAAAAAGGTGTAGAGTATTTATATTTTAGAAGTAAAGATCGAAAAAAAATGATTCAATTTTTTAATCATCTTTCTAAAAAAATTACAGAAAATGATGTAATACAAACTTCGACAAAAATTAATTTTTTAAAAAATATGACAACTCAATACATTGAAGAAGTTTATACTGAAGGACTTAAACCTCAAGTAGTTGAACAAGGGAAAGAGGTTTGTGAAACTGTTTATAAGGTTATTGAAAAACAAGATGACTTGTATGCATTATTAAGAGATTATCAAAACTTCGATCCAAGTGCTTTTACCCACTCTTACTTAGTTACATTATTTGCTTCTTGTATAATTAAACAATTTGAGTGGCAGTCAAAAACAACAATAGAGACAACTGCAATGGCATGTATGCTTCATGATATTGGAAAAATAAAGCTACCAGAAGAGTTAATTTCTAAAGATAAGAAAGATTTTACTGATGAAGATTGGGCCATGTATAAACAGCATCCAATTTTAGGCTCTGAAATTTTAGAATCCATTCCATCTGTAAACTTTGCAATAAAACAAATTATATTACAGCATCATGAAGCTTATAATGGAACAGGATATCCATATGGGATTAGGGGAGGAAGAATTCTTACTCTCGCAAATATTGTTAAGGTAGCAGATGACTTTGTACATATGATCGATTCGAAGGAAGAAACTCCAGTTGTTTGTTTGAGAAAGCTAATTATGGATCAAGAAGCTGTACGGCAATATAACTCTCTAATTATAGAAAATTTTATAAAAGTTTTTGCTGATCCTGGAAAACTGACTAAAGACAATGATATGCCTTCTAACTCTAAGATGGTTCCTAATAAAAAAGCTTCTTAAACTGTAGATTGTTGAAATAATTTTGATTTTTATAGAAAATGCTCATTTCTTTTTTATCAATAATATAAGAAAGGTTTTTTGATATAGAATGAATTATAAAGTTTTGTTTTTTCTGCATCTTAATATTTGGTATTTCTTTTATAATATATGAGACCTTAAAAGTATCAGAATTACCTTCTTTATCAGTTATGAGTATCTCATAAAGTGGTTTTGCTAAAATCTTATCTATTAGAACTTTTGCTTCTTCACTAGGTTGGTCTAAAATGATTTTACTTTTCAGCTCAAGAAAATCATTAATATATTTCTCAACTCTTTGCCCATTTAGTGGTTTACTCTCTTTTTCAACCCAGTCAGCATCCTTTTTATTAAAATAAACTCTACTTTGATTACCTTTCTTGATTTCAAATGATTGAATTTGATCATAGTTAACTGAGAATATAGATGAGTCTACAATATCAGCGAATGAAAGCTTATCTATTGACGTATTTAGTGAAGTCACATGATATATAATGGATTTAGAATCTATTGAAATATAGGTTGAATCTTCAATTATAAGGCCAACTGATATTTTATCTCCTTCTCCATTTTCTTTAATATAATCTATTTCAAGATTTGGATTTGTTAATGAAAAGTTTGATAAGTTGATCATATCTTTTTGATAAATTGATTTAATTTGCATTTTATTTAGTGCACCTAATAGCGAATTTATGTATTCAGTTTTTGCAGGTAAAACTCTTGGTTCATAAAACATCCACTTTGAACCTGTCTTTCTTATTGAAAATGTACCTAACTGATTTTTTAAAGTTAAATCTTTTACGTGAAGAATAGAGTCATCTTTAAAAATTCTTTTTAATTTAATAATGTCAGATGAGAGATTTTTAGGAGTTTGAAATAAATAGCTAAATACTGCAGAAATTAACACAAGAAGTGCGAAGCTAATTAATAACCAATCTGATATTTTTTTTCGTTTTAATTCAAAACTTATAAGCATACAGGTATTGTATCTTGCCTAATTACATTAGTATAGGAACAATATAGTACCTAAATTGCAGTTTAAACTTTTGATCTTGTGAGGTGAGAAATTGAGTATATTAGATTTATTTCAAAAGGGTGGTTGGATTATGTGGCCACTTCTCATATTTTCAATTGTAACTTGGGCCTTGGCCTTTGAGAAAATTTATGGGCTCTCTAGGTTTAAAATGGAATTATCAAACATAATTGATCAACTAAAAAAACTTGTAAGTGAAAACAAACTTCATGAGGCCAAGGGAGTTTGCTTAAATTTAAATCCAATTTTGTCTGCTCCATTGTCAGCGGTATTGGATAAAAAAGAAAACAAAACTCACTGGGAATCAAAAGTTCAAAGGGAATTTGATAAATCTAGTTTAGGTTTAAAAAAGTTTCTTTGGGTGATTGCCACCATTGGATCTGCTTCACCATTTCTTGGCTTATTTGGAACAGTTAGTGGAATTATTAGCTCTTTTGAAAGTATGTCATCTGCTGGAAGAGGTGGCTTTAATGTCATAGCAGGTGGTTTATCAGAGGCCCTAATAACTACGGCCGCAGGAATTATTGTAGCTGTAATGGCCTTGTTTATATTTAATTATTTATCCAATGAAGTAATTAAGTTAAAAGTCGAGTTTAAAAGCAAACTAGAAGAATTAGTTGAGTTGGTTGAATAGATGAAATTAGATATTGAATCAAATAATGATGAAATAAGCTCTGAAATCAATATGACTCCATTAATTGATATAATGATGGTTTTACTGGTAATTTTTCTCGTTACATCAACAATTTCTTTAGAAAGTGGACTCGATATAGATTTACCTAAAACTAGCTCCGATACAAAAGCTAAAAATGACTCTTCCTTAATTATTTCTATGAATAAAGTGGGTTCAATTGCTGTGGGTGGAAAAATAGTTGGGGAACAAGATCTAGAAGTAAAAATAAAAGAAGAATTACAAAAACTGGGAACTACATCAGTCATTTTTGAAGGTGATCAAGGTGCTAGGCTGGGGAAGGCAATTGAAATTATGGACATTGCAAAAAGGGCCGGAGCTAGTCAATTTGCTATTGCAGCTGAAGAAAAATAAATTATAAATCAAAGTCGTCTAAATCATCAAAGTCATCTTCTTCTGATTCTGATGAAGCTTGAGGGGTCGCAACTGGCTCTGGTATATCTGGTTCAATTGATTGAACAAAGTTTCTTAGAATAGTTCTTTCTCCTTCTTTAAGGAAAGTGAAAGTCGCAAAAGCTCTATAAGTCAGTCTGGTTTCAGAAATTATTCTACTCTTTATATTTAAAGGCCTAGAATAGACAATTTCAGCGTTAAGTACAAATCTCTTAGGTACGAGAAAGTCTAATACTATTGATTGACCACTTAAAAATGGGGAGCTTGAAAAAAAGTGAAGCCCTTCCATTGTAATTTCAGAAAGTACAGTTTTTGCATTTATAATTTTATCTTCATCAATTTCAGGAATTTGTTGATAAAGTCTATTAGCACCATTTACACCTTCGATTTTAGAAAGCTTGATTATATGTGAATTATCAATATCATCTTCAGCTTTAGTTGGAGTTGCTGCCGTTGTTTCACCATTTGCTTCAGCGATAGCTGCGGCCATTGCAGCTTCACCATCATCTTGTTCGCCATTCGCTTCAGCGATTGCTGCGGCCATGGCAGCTTCACCTTCATCCATTTCTGAATTTTGTGTTTCAGCTAGAGCAGCGGCCATTGCATCTTCACTATCATCTAGACCATCATTTGAGTCTACAATATTAAGTGCCGGAGTAGGTGTCGCTAAAGAATCCGCACTTGAGGCATTTTGATAATAATCCTCAAACATCTTTTTAATTATTTTTTTGTCGGTTATACCTTCGTTTACAACTTTTGCTTTTACAATGGCCTCAACTTCATCTCGAAGCTTCCAGATTCTTAGGGAAATCTTTTTAATATTAACTGGATGGTTTGTATTGCCATGTATCATAGCTTTTATTTTCTCAAAAAATTGCTTTCCAATCCAGTAATAGGTTTGTGGAAAAATATTCCCGGTGGTGCTGTGCGTCATCTTCTCGATTAAGCTTAAAGAATCGATAAATTTAATTGGGAAATCATACCTAAAAAGTAAGAACCCATAGATTTGAGCATCCAAGGAGAGGATATGATGAAGACAGCGTTGGGCACAGGAGTTGCCTTGTTTTTGGGACAGGCAGTTGCCTCTGTAGCACCTCATGTACCAGGTGAAATGATTATTAAATTAAAAAAAGACGCAGATAAGAGTTTCTTGTCTAATAAGTCTTATGGAATTTCAGTTGATAGAACAATTGAGCTTTCTAATGAGACTCTTTATGTCGTTAGTTATGACAAAAATATTAATCTATTAAAAATGATTGATAATTTAGAGAGTGTTAATGGAGTTGAGTACGCTGAACCAAACTTCATTTACTCAATTGTTAAACCAATGAATAAGCTTACCTTAGAAAAGATTGAGTATGATGTTTCTCAATTATTAGATGCCCCAAATGATCCTATGTTTAATAAATTATGGGGATTAAAAAATACTGGTGATAATGAGCCAGGTGGTTCAAGTGGAACAGTCGGGGCCGATGTTGATGCTATGAAAGCATGGTCTTTAACTAAAGGTGATAGAAGAGTAAAAGTGGCCGTTATCGATACAGGTATTGACTACAATCATCCAGACTTAAGAGAAAATATGTGGGTTAATGAGGCCGAAAAAAATGGTAAAGACGGTGTAGATGATGATGGCAATGGTTATGTTGATGATATTTATGGATATGACTTTGCTAACAATGATGGAGATCCTGTTGATGGACACTCTCACGGAACACATTGTGCTGGTACAATTGGTGCAGTTCATGACAATGGAACAGGTGTTGCTGGTGTTATGAATGATGTTACTTTGGTAGCGATTAAATTTTTATCTGATAGCGGTTCAGGAACAACTGAAGCGGCAATAAAAGCAATTGATTATGCAACAAAGCTTGGAGTTGATGTAATGAGTAACTCTTGGGGTGGAGGTGGAAGATCTCAGGCCTTAGAAGATGCAATCAGAAGAGCAAATGACAAAGGAATAGTTTTTGTTGCTGCTGCTGGAAACTCTAGATCAAACAATGATCAAACTCCTCATTATCCATCAAATTATGATGTAGATAATGTGATTTCCGTTGCTGCTCACACGGCACAAGACAATTTAGCATCATTTTCATGTTTTGGTAGAAGAACTGTTCACGTAGCAGCTCCAGGTCATAATATTTTATCAACTGTTAAATCTGGTGGATATGAATCTTATTCTGGAACTTCAATGGCGACACCTCATGTTTCTGGTGCTGTAGGGCTTTTATTAGCTTCTGTTGATGGCCTATCACCAGCTCAAGTTAAAGAAAGAGTTATGGCAACTTCTGTTCCAGTTGCAAGTTATAGAGGTAAAACAATTTATGGTGGTAGGTTAAATGCTTATAATTTACTTACTGATACAAGACCCGAAAGAAATATACCAAACCCAGATAGCTGGGAGTCAGTAGACCTAGATGATAGAATTGAAAGTGATCACCCTTATAGCGATAATACAGCTAAAGAGTGGACTGTATCTCAACCTGGTGCAAAGTATATGAGAGTTAGAATCAAAAAATATGATACTGAGGCCAGATATGATTATATTGAAGTTGTTGATTCAAAAGGTAACTCCATTGAAAAAGTTTCTGGAGAAGGGCAAAACTATGAAACGGATTATGTTGAAGGTGACTCTTTAACGATTCGATTTGTAAGTGATCGTTCAGTATCTAAATGGGGATTTGAAATAGAGCAAGTAGACGTTCAGTATTAAAGTTTATTTTATATGCTTAAACGCAGAAAGCCTCGGTAAAACCGAGGCTTTTTTATTTTTTATGCCACTTAGACATACTATTCAGATTACATTCTTTCGATTAAATGTCTGTATTTTCTTAAAAACTTAGAAAGAGATCCAACTTTATCAAGAGTTCTAATAGCGCTAGTAGAAAGTCTTAATTTAATTGTTTCACCAGTTTCTGGATCAAATACTCTTTTAGTTTGTAGGTTTACTTGTTGTTTCATCTTAGTTTTGATGTTTGAGTGAGATACTTTATTACCAACAAGTCTTCTTTTTCCAGTTAAATCACATGAACGTGCCATCGCTTCATCCTTTTTTCTACAACTTAAAATATATACTGGGCTAAATTACATTGCCGAGCATAAACTGGCAAGCCGAAAATTAAAGGAATTTAATGAGTTTTCAGTGACTTAAACAAGGTAATAATTACTAATTATATAAGTTTTTATGCTTATTTACATAGATCTATGGCATTAATGAACTCATATTCTGGGTGAGGAAATGAAAATTACTGCAATTTACATACTAATAATATGTTTGTTCTCTAAAGTTTACGCTTATGAGACGGATCAATATTCTTCCATGTTTTATAAGTTGAAAGATTCAACTGAAATCTTAGATAAAATAATTAATCTTCAAATAAAAAGAGTTGTCGATAGTTGGGAAGGCGAAAGAGATGATTATAAATTAGTAAAATTAATTGCTCATAGCTTTGATCATAGGCAAATGGAAAAATGGGCCAATGAATCAGACTTAATTGATAATTGGAAAGATAGGTCTGATAGTATTTACAAGACAACCTCTGCATTTGATTCACCGATTATTAGATATAAGGGGATAGCTTCAACTATTTCAATTAATAATGTGCATACTGGTACAGATAAATTGAGTCACTTTTTTGGTGTTGGACATCTATATTATATAGAAGCTTTTGTGAACAATGATTGGCTCTCTGAAAAAATGAAAGATAAATGGGCCTCAAAAATTGGTATTATTACTGAGCAGCTTTGGTGGGGAGAGTTAACAACTAATGTCTATTCAAACTCTGATTTAGTTGTAAACTTTGAAGGTTACTTATTTTATAAATCATTAAGTTCGGACAATGTAATTTCGGGGAAAAAATCAATTATTAAGTGGGTTGGAAATGTACCACAAATTCAACGTAAGTTTACTTTTAAAGATCACGTCAATGATTTTTGGTCAGAAGCACTACTTCCAAATAGTTTTGAAGGTGGTTTTGGGCAAAGAGTTCACGATGTTTTAAAAACTTATTGTGAAAGAGACTTTTACAAAAAAAATAAAAACTTATTTGTTTCAAAAGATCAAAAAAAGTTAGATGAGAAATATAAAAATTTAAGTTTAAGGGCCAGTAGTAATAGATTTAGAATGGATAATGTTTGTAAGGAATATGACCTAATGACAAGGGAAGAAAAAGAAGTCTTTTTAGCTGAACATAAAGAGTTGGAAAAAGAGTTTGAGTTACAGTTTAAAGAAGAGCCTCTTACTCCTACAAAATTAATTTTTAAAGATATTCCAAAAAAATATAGATCGATGCTTCCTCATTGTAATAAAGAAATAAAAAGAGCGTCTAGAGAGCACTTCTTTGTGAAACAGCATTATGAACAATATACAAAAAATATTTTAAATGGGCTAAAAGATGAAATCCAAAATTGGTCTGTTTTTAATAATGAATCATCATACAATAGCTTAGACTTATATCGAATGACGGGTAATTTAAATTATATGGAAAAAGATTACTCTCTGATTTTTAGAGAGAACATTCAAGAAAACAGTGAAAGAATTTGTGTTAAAACTAAAGTAGATTTTAAAGACCAAAATATTTTAGGGCTTTTGGGTGAAAAGAAAGTTAAATCTAAAAGGATTGTTTTTATTGAAAATTGTTTAGTAAAGACCAGTGATAAAATTACAGAATCAATTAATTATGAAATAGAGTTTGATAAAGGAACAATTTATTCTCAGGATATTTTTAATGACTTTTTTGATGAAGAAAATTATGTTTATCGAACAATTTCATATGAATGTCGATGGTATTAACTTATTCCATACATAAATAAATGGATTTATCTCGATATCCCTTTTCGAGCAATAGAGATTTTACTTTGTTCAAAATCCATAATCTCATAGGCCTTGGGTAGCGGATTTTTCCATCAAAAGATTTTACTAATTCACCTTTTAGTATATGTGCGTTCGGATAATTCATTAGTACTTGTCTATATACATCTTTAGTAAACCGAACGACTCCAACTGAAATATATTCAATATCGTTAGGTAAATTTGAAATTAATTCTTGATAGTCATCTTGGAAGGTTTCACTATAAACGATGGGATCTAAATGTATTCCTATTTTAAAACCAAGTCTCGATAATTCGTTTATGGCATTTATTCGAGCTTTCAAGCCTGGCGCTTTTAAATCATTGTTTTTTAAAACATCATCTGGAGAAAGGCTGTAGCTAACTATTACATTATCTAAGGGAGAAAGTTTTTTTAAAGTCGATATATTTACTGATTTTGTTCTAAGTTCTAATTTTGCACTTTTGTATTTTTTGAAAAAGTTGAAATATAAATCTAATTCATTTGAAACGTGAGATAATGCAAGAGAGTCACTAAATTCTCCAGCATGAAACCAAACCGTTTTTGAAGTGTTTTTGATGATCTCTTCCATTTTTGCAATAATATCTTCATGGTTAATAAACATCACTAAATCAGGAGTTTGAAAATATCCTTGAAGATAACAATAATTACATTCATAAATACAATTATAGGAGTGTATATAATAGTAGTGTAGATCTCCTTCTAGACCGTAAGCATCTGGAGCTTGTTTAACTAGATTTCCTTTTTTTTCACCAATATATAAATTTAGTTCATCTCTTTTTAAAAGATAGGGGCGTTTTACTTTTCCCCAATAATTTTCAATTTTGTCAATTTTAAATATTTGCTTATATTTAATTGATTTTTTGATATGTTCAACTCTAGGGTGATTAATAAATTTTGATTCAATATAAAGATTATTAATCATTTATATTTCCTCTTAATGTATTAATTATATCTTCATATGGAAGAGTGTTTAAGTTTTCTATGAAAATTTCTAGATCTCGCTTATTAGATATTTCTTTTGCAATTTTAAATGATTCAGATTCAAGATCTTTATCAAATGAAAATAATAAATTATTTTTTTTTGCAATCTTGAGTTGTGTTTCAAGCTTTACGTATACTTGTTGCATAAATGGATTAAGTTTTAAATGCAAATCTGCTAAAAGCTTTTTTGTTCTATTTTTAGGAGAAGTATCGATGATCTCATAGGGTTTTAACTTAAGATCACTAGTCTTTAAATTTAATGTTTTTAAATAATTATTTAATAATCTTTTCTGAGTTGTAGAAAAGTAAAAGTTGGGATTAATAAAAAGTTCATTTTGATTAGTATGTGAAGATTCAATTTCTTTAGTAAAAGACTTATAATTATTTAATAATAAGTCAGAGTAAAAGGCTGCCTTGTCTTTTACGATGTGACAGACTTCTGAAGAGTTAGCATAATCACTTATTAGCTTGAAGGATTTGAATTTAATTTTAAATAGTTTACATGCATAGGCCATGGCCCAAGATTCTCGATCAACTAGCGGCGCAAAGTTTATCAATTTTTTTGCTTCTTCTTCATCTAATATTCTATCTTCTGTAGAAATAATATCTAGTGTACCCTCACAATGAAATGATTTAAACTCCATTTTACTGGTTTCTTTTTGTCTATAAATAGTTCTAATCTGTACAACTGAATCAATTTTTAGATTTTTATCTAGGCTTCCACATACTCCAAAATTATAGGCATTTGATATTTGTTTATAAAATGCCCCTAGAAATAATGAGCATTTTGCTAGAGCTGATTCCGTTCCTTCACCTGCTATGATTAAAAAAGAATCATCTGATTCATAAGCAAAATCAAAAGGAAAATTTAATCCTTTAAACTTTTTAGACTTGAGGAAACTTTGCGCCTCGCCATTATGTGCAAATAATAATAAATCTTTCATATTAATATATGTTGGTTTATTATTTGTTTCGCTTAGAGTCAAGAGGAAGATAGTCATGAGTAGGTTATTGAGTCAATTTAGTGAGTGTAAGCTTGGATTTGGAAGTGCTTCAATTTCAGGAGAAGGTAAGGGTTATGGATTTGGCCCAATATCGGAAAATGAATCAATAAAACTTTTAAATAGTGCAAAAGAAAATGGAATCAAACTTTTTGACACTGCACCAATATATGGTTTTGGCCTTGCAGAAAAAAGAATTGGAAAAGCTTTTAGAAGCTGTCGAGAAGATGTTTTTTTAGCTTCTAAGTCAGGTGTAAGTTGGCATGACAATGGCCGTGTTAATATGAGCAATGATCCTAAAATTGCTAGGAAAATGATCGAACAATCCTTAAGGGATTTACAAACCGACTATATCGATCTTTATATGGTTCATTGGCCTGATCATAAATTTGATATACGTCAAACCTTAGAAGAGTTGGCCAAGGCAAAATTAGAAGGGAAGATAAAACATATAGGTCTTTGCAATACAAATATAGAAGAAATTGAATTAGCAAGTGAAGTTGATGAAATAGAAGTTGTTCAAAGTGAGTTTAATTTTTTTCAATCTCAAATAATTGATGAATTGTTTTCTTATTTAAATAAAAACAATATTTCTTTTATGAGTTGGGGAACTCTAGATAAAGGTATTTTAACTGGTAGAGTTCACAAAGATAGAAAATTTGAAAAAGATGATTGTAGATCGAATGCTCCATGGTGGAAGGCCATGGATAAAGATTCCCGTTATCAAACAATGGAAAAGATTAAACCATTATTAGAAAAGAACAATTTTAGCGGATTGGACTTGGCCTTAAATTACAATCTTTCCCATGATATTGTTGATATTGCTTTATGTGGGGCAAGATCAATTGATCAATTAATGAGTTTATTAGAATCTTATAAAAAAAATATGCCTAAAGATTTATTAGAAGAGTTAAAATCTATGAGGCAAGAGAAGTATTAAATGAAGTTTTCAGTTATTATCCCAACATTTAATAGGGCCTATTGTTTGGAGCGTGCAATTGATTCTGTCCTTAATCAAAGTTTTAAAGACTTTGAGTTAATAATTGTTGATGACGGTTCTACTGATGATACAGTTGAAGTGCTTAAAAAGTATCAGAATAAAATTTCTTATATAAAAACTAAAAATCTAGGTGTCTCGCATGCAAGAAATGTAGGAATTAAAAAATCTAGAGGAGAGTGGATTGCTCTGTTAGATTCTGATGATGAGTGGCATGAAAATAAATTAGAGTTACAAAACAAATTTATAAGTGAAAATCCTAATATACCTTTAGTACATGGAGAAGAGATTTGGATAAGACGGGGAAAAAGAGTTAATCCTAAAAACAAACATAAAAAGTTTGGAGGATATATTTTTGAAAAGTGCTTGCCTCTATGCTTAATTTCTCCATCTGCTTCAGTTATTAAAAAAGAAATTCTTTTGGAAGTAGGTGCTTTTGATGAAAACTTCATAGTCTGTGAAGACTATGATTTATGGTTAAAAATAACTTCTAAATATGAAGTCGGATTTATTGAAACACCTATAATTAGTAAATATGGTGGTCATGAGGATCAATTATCAGCAAAATATTTTGCTATGGATTTATATAGAGTAAGAGCATTAAACAATATTTTAAGAACACGAAAATTAAGCGAAACTCATATTAATGCAGTTAAAAATCAAATTAAAATCAAAGCAGAAATTTTAATTAATGGATATAGAAAACATAAAAACTTTGAAAATATTGACGAAGTTTTAAAAATTGTAGGAATGCTTTAATTTCTCATATATATCCAACAATTTGGCAGTTTTTACTGCGGCATTAAAGCTGTAAGACGTATAAATAATTGATTATATGTACTTTATATTTGCTTTTTAGAGATTCTCTATAATTTCGATAAGATATAAGTATGGGTAGTAAAAAAAACTTCATTGAATTGTTCAGCTTTTTAGTTATTTCAATAATAGCTTTAACCTTAAGCTCATGTAGAAAAACTATTACCTTATTAAAAAAAAATATTTCTGCCGAATCAATAAGTTTTAGTTTAACGTCTCAGTCAAATGAAGCTTACTTCTCTCAATATAATAGTACTAATCTTTCTGTCTCAAACGGATTAAACTTTAATGATATAAGTTTTGAAGTGATTTCTGAAAGTGGTAGCGTGTCCGCTTCTGGAGTATATACGCCAGATCCTATGACTCCTGTCATTGGTAATGTTCAAATTAAAGCAACTCACTCTTCAGGAACTTCCTCTGTATTAACTTTGCAATCACTAGGAATTCCTTTTATTTGGATTGTTGCTCAAGATTTAGCTGATTCATTTAATGATGGAGATTCAGTTTCTCAATGGTCAAATCGAAGTGGACAGACAAGTGGACTTGATATGACGTTTACTTCAGCTGCTTCTATAAATGATCCAACATTTGAAGAAAATGATCCAAGTTTAAATAATTTATCATATTTAAGTTTTGATACAGATGATTGTTTAACGACTCCAGATAATTATCCAGTATTAGATGGCTTTGAAGTTTTTATAGTTTTAAGAGATGATGGGGTTCACTCTAATTTTGCCCCAGCATTTGGTTTTCCAAGAGATGATGGATTTTCTGTTAGACGATATAGTACAAATGATGAAGATTGGGGAATGTCCATTAATACAGCTTTTGGAGGAAGTGATCACGCGCTTATAAGTAGTATTTCTTATACTGAAGATAATTGGTTTGTTTTTCATGGAAGAAGGGAAAGTGGAAGTAATGAAAGATTTATTTCGATTAATGGCACAGATTTAATTACTAATGACCCTGCAAATGGGTCTTTAACGGCAAATGTTCCTATTCACGCTGGTTGTGATGGAGGAGCAAGAAATTTTAATGGACATATTGCAGAAGTCATTCTTTATAATAGCAATCTTAGTGCTAGTGCTAGAACATTTATTATTAATTATCTTTTGAGTAAATATAATATATCTCCATAGATTTTTATAAAAACTCATCAACTTGATCTACATATTTTTCGTTCTTCATACCAAGTAGGATATGGTCAGCACCCCATTCTAAATACTTTTCTATGGCAAGAATTGAGAGTTCCTTATCTGAATCCTCTAGAATTTTTTCTTCGATCAATATCTTTTTTGTTATATCAGCTTTTAAGCTCATTTGTTGTCTTGATAAATTCATGGCCAGAACTACGAGTTTATAAAAGGGTGTGGATTCTTCTGGTGGAACTCCATTTTCTCCCCAAACTTGTGCAATAAAAGGAAACAAGTGTGCATAGAAAACTTGTTCTACTGCATCTGGGGAGGGAAGTGTTTCCCATATTTCACTTACTTGCTTAACGATTGGAGTATTGTAAAAATTTTGTCTTTCTTTTTTTTCTTTTTCAGGATCATTAATACTGAGTTGTTCTAAATATTTGTCTTCGACTAATTTTAAACAATAGTGAAAGTGATCTCTGGCCTTTTCAATTTCTACAAATGGAATTAAATTTTTGTAGTTTGCTAATCTGACGAGACCATCATCTGTAAAAGCATTTAGTGGTCTATTTATTAGAGTTGTTAAATTATATTCTTTAGCTTTTTCAATTAAATTCTTTTTTCCATAAATTTCATTCATGGCGTAGTTTTCAATTAAATTGAGTGGAAACTGAATAAATTTAAAATTGTGGTCTTTTTTTATTGTTTGTGCAATTTCATAAACCTTTTCAAGATTTGTTACATCTGGAGCATTTAATTGCTTTGGAAAAGTATTCGAACTTATTCCATATGATTTAATTTTTCCTTGTTCTATTTTTTCCTCAAGAAACTTGAATGCTTTTTCAATTCTTTCATAATATTGTTCATGAGTACTTCCATCAACTTTGAAATAATACTCTGGATTATGAAGTAAAAAAACATCAATTGACTCTTTTTGCAATCGATACAAACTTCTATTAATTTGATCTTCTAAAAAATCGGGATGAATTGAATGTTTTAAATTTTCACTTATCTCAACTAAGTCTTCTTCCGCTTTTCCATTTGAATTAAGTTCATCAATAATAGCAAGATTCTTTCCCTGTATATAACCAGCTTTAGTTATTATAATGGGATTAAATTGAGAGTTTTCTGCAAGGACTTGGCCGATTAATTCTTCTGATTCTCCATCACAATAATTTGATGAAGTATCAATAAGATTGCACCCACTATTTAAAGCATGAATTAAGGCCTGTTTGTGTTCTTCAGACTTTATTGAAATTCTATAAGCACCGAAACCAATTTTTGATATATTTTGCATCTAGGGAGTATATCGAAAAAAAAGTGTATATGCGAGAACTTAGACTAAAGAATTAGTATAGCTCTTATGAAAGGTATCTAAAGACCTAGTAAAAGGCCCTTGTGTTTCATTATCATCTAGGAAGTTAATTAAATGAGGTAATAGTTGAGAACAAAAATCTTCACTACTTTCTCGTGGAAGTAAAGATGGTAGGTGATCAATTGCAGTTAATGAAATGTGCTTATTATCTTTTAATCTGATTTCTGGTTCAGTCATAGTTGTGCATTGATTATAAACTCTAATAGGATTATAAGGGCCTGTTGGGTCGCAACTTACATCTGAAATAACTTTTAATCTACCACCTTGTCTTACTAATTCCGAATCTATAAATGGTGCAAGGGCACCTTTTAAATAAACACAATTAATTAAAATATCAAAATCCATTATTGGCGCGATAGTTCCATTAAATTTTGAAGTGTCTTTGCTTCCCCAAAGTTCACAATTAATATCCAATTTTTTTAATAATTTTGTTGCTCCTTTTCCACATCTTCCAAATGCACCAATTACAAGAACTTTTGGTTTGTTTTCAAGAACTTCTAATTTATTTTTTAGACTTAGTATTAACTGATCAACATTTTCATATGGATTTAGAGGTGCCGTGCTGTTAAAAGATTTGTTAAGAGCTCTATGGGCCCAAATATCTATACCTAAGGCCGCTCCAGTAAAACCGGCCCAATGTCCAAAAGCACAGACTCTGTTTCCATTTTTATCTATTAAAAACTCAAGATCATAGAGTTTTCCTTTACCATTGGTAAATCTATTTAAAAATTTTTTAGAACCTTTTTGATTTTTATATGCATGAGCAAAGTGTATATGTTTGTGTATAAGTGGGAAGTTGTCCTCTTCTAATTCTTTAAGACCTAAAATGATAGCGTGTTCAGGAGCTTGTTTCCAAGAATTTGGCGGAACCATTTTTAGTCCCAATTTTTCATACTCTTGATCAACAAAAATTCTTTGATCAGATCTCTCTATAATTACTTCATGACCTAACTTCTGTAGTTCAAGGCATGCCTTAGGGTCTAGAGCAACTCTATGCTCCTGCTTTTTAGTCTCATGTCTGAGCCACACTAATTTTTTTGTCATAATTTCAATATGTTATCTTAAATATTGCTTTGAAATACAGTAGAGGTGTAAAATATACGGGTGTGTCTTTTGATTTTACAGGGGCCAAGTATCTAGAATGATTGTTTTTTATGCTGAATCTATTATTCCTGATTTTCCTAGTTATGGAATTAGTATTCCAATGAGAGATATCAGAGCAATTAAAGTTTATAATAGCTTAACTGAATTATTCCCTGAAAAAAGATGGCTTTGTCCAATACATGATCCTGAAGAAGTTTCAACAGCAGACATTTATTTAGCTCATGATGAAAAATTTGTTAATGCTTATGGAAGAGTCGGAACTGTATTGGCCGCATTTGATAAAGAGTATTGGCCATCTGAGATAAATGAAAATTTGCTAAAAGCTCTTTCAAAAAATTATTTAAAAGAAGCATTTGTATCCTATATGGCAATGAGAACTTCACTACAAACCGGCTTTTGTTATTTTTTAGGTGGTGGAATGCATCACGCGATGAGTTTTTCTGGAAGAGGCTTTTGTCTAGTGAATGACATTGTAATTGGAGCTAGAAAGCTTCAAAGTGAGGGGGTTGTAAATAAAGTTTGGGTAATTGATGTGGATGCTCATAAAGGAGATGGAGTAGCTCAAATTACTCAAAAAGATAATAGAATTCGAACTCTCAGTATTCACATGAAAAAAGGCTGGCCCAATTATGAAATTATCACTGGTGAAGAACCATGGGCGATTCCAAGTGATCTAGATATAGAGATCGATGTAACTGAAGAGCCAACATATAATAAAAGATTAAGTGAAGGTCTAACTTATATGGAAGAAAAATTTGGCCTGCCCGAATTAGTGATCGTTGTTAATGGTGCAGATCCTTATGAAAAAGATGAGCTTGAAAGTTCAAAATTGTTAAAGCTCACTAAAGAACAACTATTAGAAAGGGATAAAATTTTATTTGAGTTTTTTAAAAATAGAAGAATTCCTCAAACCTATTTAATGGCCGGAGGATATGGAGAATTTTCTCACGAAATATATACTCAATTTCTTTCTCATGTAATCAAAGATTATAAATTAGACTAATTTAAATATATAGAATCAAACTCATGAGCAAGAGGTCTTCTCTTGGGCCTAAAGTAAGTTCTAGGAGAATAATCGATAAGATCTCCAACACTACCCATATAAATACACGCATACTTATCAACTTGAGAAGCAAATAGTGATTCTTCTTGGCCAGCTCGCATTAGTTCACCCCAGTATGGATTAAACTCATTTTGATAAGTTTCAATGGTACTAGAAACCTCTGAGTTTATTTCATTTAATCTTTCCTGAAGCTTTGAAACTTCATTTTTATCGATCGTTTGATTGAGTTCAAATTCCTTTGCATAAAAATCATTTATTTGTAATTCAATTTTTTCTTTTTCAAACATTAATTTATCAATTTGTTTTTGGGCCTTTTCTGTTTTTCTAATCCCTTGAACTTCTTTGGCCAGAGGTTCAACTACTAGAGCAGTTCTCCAGTTACATGTTTTTTTTATACTAACGACGTCACCATAAATATGATCACCAAGATATAAAATTTCATCTCCATCTAGGCCCAGGTCATTTTGAAGTGTAGAATAACATCCACCTTGATAAATACCTGTAGCCACATTGCCTTTTGGGTTACTCATACTTCCAGTTTTTGGATCTATACTTAAGAATGGAATATTGTCTGTAAAGAATCGAGGTTTTCTAGACAAAGTAATAACGACATCAAATAATTCTTGCCAGTTTTTATGTTCTTTTAAAAAAGGGTCAATGGCGTATTCTAAAAGCATTTTACAATATGCAAAATCAGAATTGGTAATAACCATTACTTTTTTTCCATATTTTTTTAATCTTTCTAGTACTTGGGTAATTCTAGGATCTTGTTTGATATATTTTTTAATATTATTTTTAACTTCACCTTTGAGAGTTCCATCTCTGTGAACGCTGTCAACTGTCTCTCTTAACTCATCTAAAATATGTACATAACTTGGTAGTTTCTTACCTTGATCTTTTAATTCTATTAGTTGCGAATAAAGAACTGCCTCAGAAATTGAAAATGAAGTATCTAAACTAACAATATTTGGATCATTCAATTCTAAAACTCTAGAACTATATTGTTTTTGTTGTTCATCAAAACTTAATCTATTTAATCCATGATATGCAATTTTAACTTTTCCAAAACGAGATAGTTTAAGAAGGTTTCCATTACTTTTATCAATAACTAAACCTTGAATTGTTCTATTAAAATTAAATTCTAGCTTTTTTACGGCCTGATCATATCCTCGTTTATCCACAAGTCTTTCACATACTTTTTGATGAGTGAGCTCTTCAAATGCTTCTGTGTTATAAGGAACAATTGTATGATCCATATCAAAACCAATTGCTTTTATTTTTTTCATATTTAATGTTCTATTTATATATACTTCCATAAAATTCCTCGATTCAATTGAATCTTTACCCTTTATTTAGGTCTAACTTATTTTATCGACAATATTTGAATTTGAAAAATGATAAGTAAAATTGTCAGATACTAATCAACCTTGATGCAAGCTCTTGATAATGGCACTATAATAACATGGCCAAAGGTAAATCACATGATCGCTTTAATTTAATAATAGGTTCTATACTTACAGGTTCAATGCTTGGGTTTGGATTATCCGCCTATATTTGGGCACCTTTTTCAATAGCATGGCTCTTTTCAACTTTATTTTTTTCTCCAGACATAGATATTATGCCTAAGAAAAGATCTGGAGTTTTGGCCTTTTTTATTTTTCCATATTCAATAATAATGAAGCACAGAGGTATTTCTCATCATCCTCTCTGGGGAACAATATCAAGAATTGCTTATGGAATTATTTTTTTTACATTAATCACTTTCATCTTAAAAAGAATGGGATATATTAATTTCACAGAAGAAGATTTCATAAAAAATTTGATTTCTTTTTTTTATAACTACGATTATAAGTTAGTCGAATATAAAATTATAAGCTGGTTTTTTGCCGGTCTATTTCTAGCAGATCTGGGCCATATTTTTTTAGACCGCTTAACCTCAGCTTTGAGAAGAATATGGAAAAAGATAACCTTTCAAAAGAGATATTAAATGAGAAAATTGACTACTTATTAGAGCTAGGCAAGGCCCTACACGAATATGGTATGAGTGCTCAAAGAATTGAAGCGGCCATGTATGAAACCGCTAAAAATTTAGGTGTAGATAATGCTTCTTTTTTCTCAACTCCAACTTATCTCAATATGGCCGTAACAGGGGATTTCGGGCAAATTCATAGATCTCAAAGAGTAAATCCTTCTGATGTTGAACTCGATAAATTGTGTAAAGTTGATTACCTAACAGACCAAGTGGCCAAAAAAGAAATGAAACTAAAAGATGCCTCAAAGAAGCTGGCTGAAATAAGATCTCAGCCTCCTCGTTATGGAAACCTTTTAACTGTACTTTCCTATGGAGTTTCATCAAGTTCAATTGCGATAGTTTTACAAGGTAGCTTATACGACTCACTATTAGCTTTCTTCTTGGGGATAATCACAGGTTTCATGACATTAATTTCTTCTAAATATTATTCGGCCGCTCAAATTTATGAAGCAATTGTTTCTTTTACTCTAACTGTTTTTAGTTTAGTTATAGCTGATAGATTCATACTTCACCTTAATTCTCAAATTATAATAATGTCAGGGTTAATAGTTTTACTTCCTGGACTTGGAATGACTGTTGCCATGATGGAACTAGCTACTCAAAATTTGGTATCTGGTACAGCAAGATTTATGGGTTCTATGATTACACTTTTAAAGATCACTTTTGGCGTTGCTCTAGGTGTAAAAGCATGTGCTTTATTTAAAATCGAACCAATTGCCATAGAAGTTTCAAAAACATCCCTTCCTCTATTTTATATGGCCATCATATTCGCCGCCCTAGCATTTACTATTAAATTTAGAATTTCCATAAAAGATTACTTTTGGGTTTTATTATCAGCTTTAGTAAGTGTAGGCTCAGCAAAATTTGGCCGTGAAGTCTTTGGACCTGAAATAGGGGCCTTCGTAGGTGGAACTGCCGTTAGTGCTCTAAGTAATTTATTCGCTAGAGTTTTTAACCGTCCAGCATCACTTTTACTTCTTCCAGGAATTATCATTTTAGTTCCAGGAAGTGTTGGCTATAAAACATTTACACTTTTTTTTAACCACAATGTTTTAGGGGCGATGAGTACTGGATTCACAACAATAATGATTGCTATCTCTCTTGTTGCAGGGGTATTTTTTGGTAATATATTGATAAATCCTCGTCGTATGGTCTAAAAAATTAATTATTTTACTGATTCTACTTCGTCACCACGTTAGTTCACTCCTTGCGACGTATTGTTTTACGTCTCAGTCGCTCATAACTAGTTTTTTTGTCCTTCTTAGATTCCTGTAAGTTTTACGTTTTCAAAATCAATTAGCTTCGCTATATTAGCTGCTTACCAAATAAGTGGGCCGGTAGCTCAGTTGGGAGAGCGCGACGCTGGCAGCGTTGAGGTCGCAGGTTCGATCCCTGTTCGGTCCACCATTTTCGTAAGGTCTTTTTTTGAAGGCCTTTTTTTTGGTCTAAAAAAAATCTGACAACATTACAAACACTTATTAATTCAAACACTTGATATTCATTGTTTGATCTACCGTCTTGGCAATCAAAACTAATCCAATGTGACTGGACGTGACTCTGATTGGCTTCGGACAGCCAAAAATCTGGCTGTCCAAATTAGCCCTCGTATCGCGTTAAGAAATCGGATTAGCCTTTTAAAGATTTATCGTTGCAACCATTTAAATTCATTAAAGAAACTTAGCCAGTATTACGCTGGCTGAGGCTAATTTTTAATTACCAAATGGAGTAACGAAATGAAGTTTAACAGAAAGAAAAAATGCAAAACCAAATCAAAATTAATTGAGTATCAGGCCTTAAAAGAATTAAGGCTTGAACTTGGTATGACCTTAAAGAAGGCCAGCGAAAAGCTTGAGCTAGGTCCAAAAGGTCTAGGAGCAATAGAAAATGGCCGAGTATGTCTCGATAAAGAAAGGATCGAAGAGATTGTCTCAAGTTATGGCCTCACTTACCTCGATTTTGTGAGGAAGAAAAAAATTATCGAAAAGGAACAGCAAAAGAAAAAAGGAAGAAGCACAGTTAAGCATGTCCTGACTAATAATGATCGAAGAAGCTATCAAAAAATAATTACTAAAGAATGCCGAGTAATTAAATCCATGAGGCGAATAAAAGGAATATCACAAGATAAGGCCTCTAAGCTTTGTGGTTATTCAAGGCCAACTATCGGTCATATTGAAAATGGAAGGATTGAACTATCTATTGATCGCATCAAGCATATTATCCACTCCTACGGCTATAAGTTTAAAGACTTTGAAGAAAATATGAACAAGGTCGAACTCAGGGATCAGATTGTTGATTCCTGTTTTGATAAAATCAACAATCTTGATGATACCAAGCTAGACATAGTTAAAAATCTTCTAGGGAGCCTTTAACATGAAGGCCCTCAATCAATTTTCTCAACTTACAAAATGGATTTTATATCAAATTGGTGGGTTTTTATTACTATTAGTTCTCATTTTTTGCCTAAGACTCTTTTTAAGACTCGTGATTATGGTTGTTTAGTGCTCAGTGTCCACATCGCTTCCTTTGCAATCAAGAAAAGATTCGGCTCCCCCTATAGGTTGCCCCCAAATTTTTTCTTGATTACAGAAAGACTTCGCGACCCCCAAGAAGCATCACAACCTATCACTTTTAAAAAGGAGTACAGAAAATGAAATTATTAACTCAAGCTATCAGAAAAAAACTTCCAAAGATTTACGATACTGAATCTATACCTCTTGAAGAAAAGCCAATTATCTGTAAATTCTTCAATCCTATCGGCTCAGGTAATTGGTACGTCATAGAAGGAGAACAAAAAGAGGATGATTTTATCTTCTTTGGCCTCGTTGATCTCCAAGAACAAGAATTTGGATATTTTTCACTCAAAGAGTTAGAGTCTATAAGACTTCCTCTAGGAATGAAGATTGAAAGAGACATTCACTTCGAGGATTATAAGATTAAAGATATCTACTTGAAAGGGGCTTGAGCCCCTTTAACCAGTAGTTAACGGTTTTTCTTTTGTGTTCTAAATTTATGTATTTCATCTTTAAATTTTTCAGTAAGATACTCTAAAAGTTTGTCTGACATAAAGAAGTCTTCACTGCCATCATAATCATCGGGACCATTCCAGCCTGTTGTTAAAAGCCCCTTAGCCTTCAATAGTCTGGCGATATGAGTGTATTCAGCTTTGAAGCATATATGTGATCTTTGCTGAACAGCAAACTCTAACAAGGCTTGAAATTCTTCGTTTGGAAGTCGATCTATTTGCTTAGTCATTTCTCTAAACTTTGAACCTTTTTTCCTTATTCCTAAAAATGTGGAAACAGGCTTCATAATCAAAATACCAATTGAAACATATAAAAGAAGAATTAAAGTCTTAGAATATGGGGTTTTAATTCCAATCCCCTCAAGCGTTTTTGCAAAGTTTTGAAAGTAGGAAGGGAAAATTAATATGGCCATAACAACAATCAGAAATGTTAATGCAAACCATATTATATTTTTTTCATTAATCTTTTTTAATACTTCACTAATTATTTCTTTCAACTCTTCCCCCTAGAATATCTATAAATAATACTTTTTGGATTATGCGTTGTCACATTTTTTAAGTCTTTAGTAGTCTTTGCTTGTCAGACACTGGCAATCTAGACATAATTTATTGAAATCATTTAACCAGATATGGAGTTGATTTAATGGAACAACTAGAAAGGTGGCTCTCAGTCAATGAAATTGGGGAGCACTTAGGTGTATCTAAGGAAACTATTTACAGGTGGCTAGATAAACAAAAAATTCCGGCCAAAAGAGTTGGAAAACTTTGGAAGTTCAAAGCTTCCGAGGTTGATAGATGGATTGAAAATGACGGTGCAGACGATACAAAACAGGAATTACATTAATGGCGACTAAAAAGACAGCAAAGAAGAAGGCAGCAACAAAGAAAAAAACCACTAAAGTAGCTTCCAAAAAGACTGCTAAGAAAAGTGCTCCAAAAGCTAAAAAACCTCAGACTCTTGAAGATATTGAAAAGAAACTATGGCAAGCAGCAGATAAGCTTCGGGCCAATATGGATGCAGCCGAGTATAAGCACGTTGTACTTGGTCTTATCTTCCTAAAGTATGTCTCTGATAGCTTTGATGAATTTAGAGAAAATCTCAAAAAAGAACTTACTGATCCAAATCATGACCATTACTTTGAAGGGGCCAGCGAAGAAGAAATTGAATCTGAGCTTGAAGATCGAGACTATTACAAATCAAATAATATTTTCTGGGTTCCACAAATTGCAAGATGGCATGGAAATACCGTTACTGGATATAAAGGAATTCAAGACAAAGCCAAGCAATCAGATATTGGTAAATCCATTGATGATGCAATGGATGCTATTGAAAAAGACAATCCAAAACTAAAAGGTGTTCTTCCTAAAGACTTCGCCAGACGCCAACCAAACATTAGGCTTGGTGAGCTAGTCGACTTGATATCAACTATTGGCTTTAATGATTCCGAACATCACTCAAAAGATATTTTAGGCCATGTTTACGAATACTTTTTAGGACAATTTGCCTCAGCAGAAGGAAAAAAAGGTGGGCAGTTCTACACTCCTAAATCTGTGGTTAATTTAATAGTTGAATGTCTTGAGCCTTATGAAGGTCGAGTTTATGACCCTGCCATGGGTTCTGGTGGGTTCTTTGTTTCATCTGAAAAATTTATTGAAGCTCATACAGACAAAAAACATATTGATGAAGCTAAAAGAAAAATTTCTCTTTATGGACAGGAATCAAACCCAACGACTTGGCGATTGTCGGCCATGAACATGGCCATTCGTGGAGTTGATTTTAATTTTGGTAAAGAGCCAGCAGACACCTTCACAAAAAATCAGCACCCTGATTTAAAAGCTGATTATATTATGGCCAATCCTCCTTTTAATATAAGTGATTGGTGGTCAGCAGAACTTGAAAATGATCGTCGCTGGAAATATGGAACTCCCCCTAAAGGGAATGCGAACTTCGCTTGGGTTCAGCACATGATCTACCACCTATCACCTAAAGGCTATGCAGGAATTGTTCTAGCAAATGGCTCAATGTCATCAAATACAAATAATGAAGGTGAAATTAGAAAATCCCTACTGGAAGCTGATCTTGTGGACTGTATGATTGCTTTACCCGGCCAATTATTCTTTAACACTCAAATTCCTGCTTGTATTTGGATTCTAGCAAATAAGAAAGATGGAAGCGATGGAAAGCGTAATCGTGAAAAGGAAGTTCTTTTTATTGATGCTAGGACTACTGGTGAAATGTTAAATAGAACGCAAAAGGCGTTTTCCGAAGTTAATATCAAAAAGCTTGCTGGTGTTTATCATGAGTGGAGAAGCTCAGAGGAAATTTACAAAGACATTTCTGGCTTTTGTAAGTCAGCAACTCTTGATGAAGTTAGATCAAATGATTATGTACTTACTCCAGGAAGATATGTGGGTAGCCTTGAATTAGATACTGATGAACTCCCTTTTCATGAAAGAATGAGTTTACTTACCCAAACTCTAAATGATTATTTCATTACCTCTGATAGAATTGAAAAAGAGATAAAAAATAATCTAAGTGGTATCGGTTATGAACTTTGAATTTAGAAAGTTGAAAATTTCCGAGTTTGCTAAAGTCCAAGGAGGATACGCTTTCAAAAGTAAAGACCTTGGTGAGTCTGGTTTCCCTGTTATCAAAATTACAAATGTAAAAGAAAGATTGATTGATCTTGGTTCTTTGCAATATCTTCCGGAAGAAAAGCTCCAAGGTTTAGAACGATTTTATATCAAAAACGGCGATGTTTTAATTTCAATGACAGGAAATGGAGCCCATTGCAATAGTGCACTTGTCGGTAGGACAGCATTATTTGAAGAAGAAGATGATAAATATTTACTGAATCAAAGAGTTGGTCGATTTATTGTAGATGAAACGAAAGTTTTGAAAAACTATTTGTATTACTATATATCACAGCCATCAATTAATTATTACTTAGCTACAATTTCAACAGGCAGTGCTAATCAAGCCAATATAAATGCTTCAACAATCGAGGGGCTTGAACTAAATATCCCATCCATTAATTGTCAAAAACAAGTTGTAGCAATACTGAGTTCGCTTGACAGAAAAATTACTATTAATAAACGAATCAATAAAAATTTAGAGAATGTTGCACAATCCTTATTTCAATCGTGGTTTGTTGACTTCGATCCTGTTCAAGCAAAAAAACTTGCCTTAGATAAAGGATTAAGTCCTGCTCTAGCCGAGCGCGCTGCTATAGCCATTATTTCTGGAGTGTGTAGCCCTATTAACTTTGCTGAAAACTTTGAAGAAATGGATAAACAATTATCTGTAAAGCTTTCTAAGATGAGTATAGAGAAACAAGAAGAACTTGCTCATACTGCATCTTTATTTCCAAGTGAGTTTGAAGATAGTGAAAACGGTACAATTCCTAAAGGATTTAAAGCGAAGCTTATCTCTGATATTGCAGATGTTATTGGAGGTGGAACTCCCTCTACAAAGGTCGAAGAATATTTTTGTTTAAGTGAAACAGGTATTCCATGGCTCAGTCCGAAAGATTTGTCTGGATATGATTGGAAATATATTTCAAATGGCGCAACCGATATAACAGAATTGGGTCTAAAAAAATCTAGCGCAAAATTAATGCCTAAGGGTACAGTTGTCATATCATCCAGGGCCCCGATTGGTTATGTCGCAATAGCAGAAGGAGAGCTTTCTACAAACCAAGGCTTTAAATCTTTAGTTCCTTTAGAAGATATTGGTTCAAACTTTTTATATAACTGGGCAAAAAGCAATATCGTGGCAATGGAAGCTGTTGCCACTGGAAGTACTTTCAAAGAAATATCGGGTACGAATATGAAAAATTTAAAAATAATTGTTCCAATTAATGACTTAATTAGAAGATTTGAAGAGCTTGTAGAGCACAACTCTGAGCTTCAAAAGAACCTTAGACATGAGACGAAAAACCTCGAAGTTTTAAGAGATACATTATTGCCAAAACTGCTCGCAGGTGAAATCGATTTAAGTGAGGTTTCTCTTGATTAAGAATGAAACAAAAAGAAATATTTTCGATCATTTCAACATGGAAAATATCCATTTTTCTGGTCGAATGAGTGAAATTGATTTTCTTAAGCGTATATATAATTTGGAAGACATGCCATCTCACGATTCAAGATATGAAAATGCCTTGGGAGATATTTGGCAGCATACCCAAAATAATTATGATTATGAAGGAAACTGGGTTTTTGATGATTCTCGTTTTGAGTTGATTGGAGGAAGTGATGATAAATTCCTCATATTTGTATGTGAAATGGCTCACCCCCTTGTTAGGCCAGATA
>CAXHCD010000041.1:0-29424 GCA_964015265.1 uncultured Oligoflexia bacterium | reverse complement strand
CTATATTTAATCTCTGCCGAGCTGATATTTTTAATTATTTTTATAAAAATATCAGTAGCTCTTTCCTCTTCACCATTTTTAGAAAACTGATATAAATTAGGGCCAGGTAAAAACTCCAAAAGTTGTGCTTTTTCATCAGATTTAAACAATCTGACAGTACTTTTTCCTTGGGTATTTTTCAAAAAATCTGCACCACCAATTTCATCTTTTACACCAACGTCAGTAAAAATTTTCAAAATATTAACACCGTGAGAGCTATTTACTTTGAATAACTGCCCCGTAGGAGTTTTGGCAATTTCAGAAGTTAATTCTAATTTCCATTTGTTTAAATATCTCTCTATTAAATCTGTCATATTAAACCTTGAAGGGCTACAGCTCTAATTCATAGCTTTTAATTTCACTAACTTTCTCAAATCCAAGTTTAAGGCAGATGGGAGCTGAGGTATCTTTCACACAATGGATAACTGTTGGGATATTAAGTTCATCAATTTCACTAATTCTTCTTTTTAGTAAACTTTTATAGATACCACGTCCTCTGTACTCGGGAGCAGTAGCTGCACCAACTAAATAGGCATAATTCTCAAAAAAGATCGTACTTGCCGATGCAACTGGAACATCATCTATATAAGCGATATATGATTTCGATTTTCCTTTCATTAATTCTAGTTCTTTTTCAAAAAATTTATCAATATACTCAATTCCTTTTTCGGGAACTCTCCAGGCTGTCGCTTGTACAATAAGCCAATCTTTTTTCATATCCAAAGATAACTCTCTCACGATAACGTCTGAATTATGATTTATATCCAATTGGTTCGGCATCGAAATCAATCCATATAATTCATCCTTTAAAACAAGTCCGTGCTTTTCAAGAAGATAGTTTATATTTTTTGGTCTACTAGATTCGCAAGTTTTCCATCGAAATGGTAACTTTCTGTCTTTAAAAAACTTTATTGTCTCAATAACCTTTTCCTCTGCTACGCCATCATCAATTTCACATTTATAAACCCCATTCATGTTAGGTGCAGGTGCATTTAGAGTTACTTTTTGAACCCAATTATCTTTAACTATAACTTCATGGTGTGGAGCTTCTTCAACTAAAGACCAGATTGCATGATTAACTATTTCTATCTTATTCATATTTTCCTCTTCAAGCACACTTACATCAAATTTTCAGCAGATAAAAGACCTCTCAACTCACTTACACTTGAACAATGCCAAGTAGCATTTGTGTGTTTTAATTTTTCCTCAAGAGATGGAACGAAGTGGGCGGCACCAGAAAAAGAAACAACCTTCATATTAGCATTTTGAGCTGCTTTGACTCCAGAAACACTATCTTCAATGACGATACAGTCCTCTGGTCTGTAACCAAGCTTTGAACATACTAATAAAAACAAATCTGGAGCAGGTTTTGGATTCTTAACTTGTTCCGCACTGAAAACTTTATCTTTAAAGCAAACATCTAATTCTGTTTTCTTCAACGCTGCTTTAACGTATCTTAATGAGCTATTAGATGCCACACAAATATCCCCCTGCAAGGAAGAGACTAATTCTAACATTCCTTCAACAGCACAAAGACTTTTTTCTAATTCTTCATCGAGGAGTCTATCGCCTTCTTTGCCTGCATAGTCGGGCATCCTAGAAAATGTCTCTATTACTATTGGCGCATTTTTACCAGTTCCAATAAACTTTTCTTTAAATTCATCTTCAGTAAAATTTACTCCATGAGTGGCCCAGTAACGAGTAAACACTTTAGTTGCAATTACTTCGCTATCAACGATTGTTCCATCACAATCAAAAATAATTAGCTTCTTCATCTTAAAACTTCCTACTTACAGCCTTTCCATTAAATTCAATAGAGTCTTTTACTCTTATTCTCTGAACCTCTGACATTTCGTCTAAAGGGAAATATTTAAATTCAGTATGTTCATTGGATAGCTTGATATTCTCTTTATTATTAATTTTGCAACGAAATAAAATCACCTGAGATTCATATACTTTGTGATAATAAACTCCTGTTAATTCACCTATGTCAACTTTTATTCCAATTTCTTCAACACACTCTCGCTCTAATGTTTCATGTATTGTTTCCCCTGGTTCAATAGCTCCACCAGGCAACCCCCAAGATTTTGCTCCATAGTTTGCTTTTAAAAGTAATACTTCATTCCTATCATTTACAATTACAGCGTGAACGCTCATTCTAAATCTATCTTCAAATCCCATGTTTTACTCTTTTTCCTTACAATTCCGTTACCAACTAACTACTTCCCCAGATTTAGCTTCTTGATAAAAGAGCTTAACTCAATAACTCTTTAATCTCTAAGGCTATCTCTTGTGGTGTCCTGCCATTTTCATAAATAATATGATCGGCAAGTATTTTATTTGACTTACATTTGATAAATTCATTATTCATTTGAAATGTACTCTCCGCATATTCAAGACCTTTTCTGCTTTTGAGTCTTTCAAAACAAATTTTAGATGTTTCTTCTTCATTTTTGCTCGGAAGAAGTAAAAAAATATTTTTAATGTCATTAAAAGCTTTCTTAGCACGTTCTATCTGGTCAACTTCTGTATAGTAAGAATGGCCAGCACCAAAATCAATAATTGAATCTTTGAAATCTATGATAGCATTTTCAAGTGCATACAATTGGTACTTTCTTAAATAATTTGTTACTTCTAACTTACTCATCATTGTATCTTCTTTTTCAAGACTATAACCCTTCTGAAAGTAGTAGTACCAACAAATAAAATCCATAGGAACCTGCCTGCAACCAGTTAATTTAGCTAACTCACCTCCAACAGTACTTTTCCCTGCGGACATCGGCCCAATTAAGACAATAGGAAGAGTCATAATAAATACTTCTCCATTCTAATATCATCCCAGTATTTACCATCCCAATAAGTAAATTTATTAAGACGTCCAATTTCAACAAATCCTAATTTTTTATAAAATGCTTGGGCCCTATAATTAAATTCAAAAGTACCAAGCTCAATTCTATTAGCTCCCAGTCTCCTAGACTCTTTCTCAAAATACTCCATTGCCATTTTGGCAACACCTGTACCCCAATATTCTTTTTCTCCAATGGTTAAACCTAACCAACTAGTTCCCTTAACCTTCTTCATCAAATGATTCGGGTCTATTTGCAATGAAAAGCTACCAATAGGCTTTTCACTATCGAAAATTATATAAATTCCAGAAGAGTATTCAGGATTTTCAGTATATCTTTTTTTAAGAGAATCAAATGTATTGATTTCTGGATTGTTTTTATCTCTTACAGGAACAATTAAATGATACAAGTCTTTATCATTTTCCCATCTGGCTATAGACCTAATTTGCTCATCATCATTTATATCAATTTGCTTAATTTCTATATTCATTTCCTATATTTTCCCTGCATACCAATAACATTTCCAAAAGGATCTTTAATCTGACAGAATTCTTCGTCCGTTTTTAGAGCATCAAGTCCATTTATTTTCATTTAAAATCTCTCTTTAAAAATCTTTGTATAATTCATCAATAAGTGAATAATAATTAGCTAGCAACTTCTTTTCTTTATCATAATCAATATTATCTCCAAGAATATTTGGATTATTTTTTGCAAATTTGAATGTTTTCTCTAAAGCTTCCTCAAATGAAATCGGATTCACAAAGCCTGTATCTCTCTTGTAACGTGAACTATCAATGATTAAATGCTGAGGAGGAGCATTTCTAAAAGAACTATCCTTTCTAATCAACTCCTCTGGCAATATATGAAATTTGAAATGATGATCAGAGATTTTACCATATTCCTCAGCCCATTTTCTTCGAGAGCGAGAGTAATCTTCTCCGATATTATATATCTTCCCATTACAAATACTCTGATTAAAAGAATGTACTATCGCAGCGGCAACATTCTCAATATATCCATAAGTATAGACTTGGCATTGCTCTCTATCAGATAAGACAATATCTTCTTTACCATCTAGTATTCTTTTTATGATCGCCCCGTGACGACCTGGGTATTGGTAATCACCAGGGCCATAAACCATAGGAAGCCTAAAAACGGTCACATTTAATTCTTTTCTTGAAAAAGCTTTCATCAGGATATCCGTCATCAAGTTTTTATCGTACTTTGATGCTCTATCTCCCTTGGCCGAAGAGTCACTCCAATAATATTTCATTGAGCTTAAAGATGAGCTTTCTCTAATTGGAACCTCTGCCTTATCTTTTTGTCTATTTAGTCCTTGAAAAGCCTCATAACAATCACACGAGCTTAAAACGATAGTTTGAGTTTTTGAATCTTTAAAAAGCTCTACAAAATCTTCACCATGCTTCTCTGTATAAGCAATACAATGAATGACAATATCAAATTTTTCATCTAAAATTTTATCTTTAAAGCTCAGTAAATTATCAACATTACCATGGATAGATTTCAAGGAGGATAAGTCATCCGTTTTACCTCGATTAAAAAGAGTAACATCATCTCCTCTTTTTACTATCTGTCTCGCTATCTCTTTACCAATAAATCTAGTGCCTCCAATAATTAGTACTTTCATTATTATTTCCTTAACTCATCTGCAATTTTTAATAGATGTAGTTTAGTAAGTTTCTTATTTCCTCTAATAGACCATTTCAACAAATCAAGAAGTGCCCATCCCATCTCATCTCCACCTGTACTCAAGGCTGGAAAATCTTCATGCTTTGGAGCTTCTCCATTTTCAGTAATACTATTCAAAAAATTGTCATGATCAAATAAAGTAATATATGGTCGTTTAAGTCTAAATTCCGATGACTTCTCACAAATATGAATTTCGGCACTAACAAAGTTTTCAAAGATCATTTTTTTGAAATAAAACTTCCCAGAGTCTTCGCCCTTATAGCTATAGACCTCCTGAAAACATTTTTTTGAATCTATGATATCAAAAGATTTTTTCCCATTTTTATCATCAACTATTACAACAAGATCAATATCTGAAACTCTATCAGGCTTTCCTTTTGCAAAAGAGCCTACAATTACAGCAGCTCTAAAAATATTGTTTTCTAAAAGTATTTTTTTGTAAAAATCAATAAATTCTAGGTGCTGTTTTAAATCTTCTCTATGATTATACTCAGACAGATCTAATATCATTCAAAACTCCCCAGACTATAGCATCTATTAATTTCAGCTTTATTAAGTTCAACAAGAAAGCACTCTTGTTGTTCAAAGGATGCCCTATAAGCAAGTTTATTTTTACCATCTACAACAATACTTAATCCATGAGGACCTTTTTCTCTACCATCGCCCAAATCATTATAAGCAAAGTTTGATTGAATAAGTGGGACAGACCACTTTGAAGAATTTGCATAAACAAGATTTTCTTCTCCATCAGTTTTTAAAGCTTCCCATTTATCTTTTTCTTCCCATCCCCAATAACCGGGCCATAAAATAAAATCAACCTCTCCATGAGAAAAATAGAGCTCAGAGTCGAGCTGAGCTTCAAGACATATAAGAGGAATAAATTTGTATCCCTTTAGTTTATAAACTTTCTTATTATAGTTATCTGGTACAGAGAAGAATTTCTTCTCTGACTCAGTTAAGCCGATTTTATAAAAACGCTCAACTTGATTTTCTTGAAATACAAAACCTGTATTGTAGATATTTTCTTCATTCAAGGCCGTTGGAAGAATAACCATTTTTTTATTTTCGATAGACCAATTTTTTATTTCATCTAGATAAGGAGAAATAAGATCGAGAGTGCATTCACCAATTTTTGCAGAAAATCCAGATAAAGCGCATTCTGGAAATAAAATAAGGTCAGCATCTGAGGCTTTGAATATATCAAGACATTTTTTGATATTTTTAAAATTCTCACCCAAATCAATTGAGTTTTTAATCTGTGCTACGCCAATTTTTATCATGCCAATATTTACCATATTAAAGAAAGAATGAACACGGCTGAAACAACGAACACAAGCACAATAGACGCGCCGCAAACAGAGATTTAACTATCTCACCACAAACTTCGGTAAGATCTTGATATTAGAATTCATAGCACTGAGTTGAACATAGGGATCATCGTAATAATTAGTAAAAAGTAGGGCCTTGTCAGCAAGATCATGCTTTTGAATAAGCTCGATACCATTCATTGCTTCTCCCATATCATAATCTATTAAAAATAACGGAGACTTTAGTTCCTCAATTCTTTCTGAAAGATCAGTTTCAAATGACTTTGTGGACTTAAAAAAATGATTCTCTTTTGTATAATTTTTCTTTTTGAGAAGATCTCTAACTAACGTATGATTTAGTGGCCTATCATCCACTAAAACAAAGTCCGTAACTCCATCAATATTTATATTTCCTGTATACCATGATGGAACTTCATCTGCTTTCAGCTTAATTTGAATTGTGGTCCCTTGATTAAATTCAGATGTAATCTCTAATTGTCCACCCCATGACTCAATTTTTGAAATTGCATCACTAAGCCCAAGGCCATTGCCATTTTCTCTAAACGACTTTCCTCGTATTCCAATCTGAGAAAGATGTTCTTCCTTAATACCAATTCCTTCATCTATGACTTCGATGACACAATTGTTTTCTTTTTTAGAAAGTTTAACCCTTATAGGTTTATCAACTCCGTTGGCAAGAACGGCATTATTAATAATATTTCTCATAATTCTCTTAAGATCACTTTCATTTAAAGTTGAAAATGCATCTTGCCCAGAATTTGTCACCTCAAGCTGGATATTATGTCCTTCTTTAATATATCTAAGTTTTTCTTTTTCAATGATTTCATTAAGAGCACCAGCTAGGCATACACTTGATTCATTTGTTCCTTCAATTTTTTTTCTCTTCTCCTTAAGATCATCAAGGATGGACTTCATATCATTGCAGGTACTATAAATTTTTTGCCTTTCATCATCACCAATATTTTTTCCACTTTCAGCTAAAGCATAAAGAAATTGCATCGGCTGACCTAAATCATGCCAAACCTGACGGACAGTTTCTTTAATTACATTATTTTTCTCTGCTAGGATGTCTTTTTGGTGTCCATCGACAATAAGTTTCTTATAACGATGAAATACAGGAATCAAAAAGATTGAACCAAGTATCCATATTCCTAGTCCCCAAAGGACAGCGGATAAATTGCCAAATGAAAAATAAAGAGTCCCAGCTTTGTTTTGAGTTGAATCATTAAAATAAACATCAACCTCGAAAAATGACTTTAAAATATGATCCAATAGACCTCTTTTTCCCTTAAAATAATCAGGTTCTTTGTCTGTAGGAAGAACAAAAATCCTTTTATTGTCTCCACTGTAATATCCAATGGCATCAAAACTTCCAAGTTTGGCATTAGACAAGGAATAAATAACATCTCGATATTGTCCAGAAATTAGCATCGCCTCAACAACTTTTGCCACATGCTCGGCACTTTCTTTTTTCGTTGAATAGTGATGATAGCTAAACACCGATACGGTTAAAATTAGTAGTCCTGTGTGAACCACTACAAGCATGGAAATAAATTGTTTTGATATGGTATCTTTTTTAAAAAAGTTCATTTTTATCCTATTGGGTGTGGAAAACTCTCTATTTCATCAAAAGAGAATTTTCTTCCAAACATTTGAGTTAATCTTTTAAAGTTAATGTCCTCTTTTGTAGGAACACCGTAAAAAATATTTTGAAGTAATGAGCATTTTGCCCTAACAACATAAATTGGAGATGACTTTATTAGCTCATTTTTAACTTCTAGATTTTCAACACTGATACAATCTAGATCAAACTGCTTTAAATACTTCATTCCTGAAAGTTTGAGGTGTCTTAAAGGCTTAATCATCTTTCCAAGATTATAAATTCGTCCATGAAGCTCAGGGCCCCATTCTAGATTCTTAAGATCACCAAAGTCGCTAAATTGCTCTCTATTAGTAATAAGTGCCACTGTATTACTCAAACATTCCGTCAAAGCCCCCATAAAAGCTTCTTCTTCATTGTTTGAAAGCTTTAATCCGATAAATTTATTATTCTTATTACTAAAGGCTTCAACAGTTACAAATGTATCGTCGCCCATATCACATTTAGAGATCTTTAATTCATATCCATGTTTTTGAAGTTGCCCCTGGACACCTGTCAGAAACTTATATTTTCCAATGTCTTCTAGTGAAGCTATTGATCTATTGGTAAGATAATGACATAAAAATATATCTCGCTCGACTAATTCCATCTTGGCATTTATCTGCGCTCCTTCAAGTGAAACATGAGCTGCAACACCGTTACTTCTAATATTTAGAGAATCGCAGACTGATCTTTCGATTGCTTCTACAAGTGATTTATGAAAAGCAGTCTCTTCATCTCTATCAATGCCTCGACCTTCATAACATTTACCATCAACAACAATAGAACTTCTGTAATCAACGACATCTAATGGCCAATCATTAGTCCATGTCATTTTTGAAACTTTAAGTCCAAGTTCTTTTGAATGTCTCAGTATCCACTGATTTAATTTTTCTTTATTGTCCATAATGGGTTATTCGCAAAAATTTGAGGAAGATGACTCTTCCAAGGTTTTCTAAGTAATGCCACATAAGGTGACGCTGCAAGTGGAAAGATCACTCCGTTAATCAATGAATTGAAATGCAAATCTTGTAATTTTTGAAGTCTTTGTGTTTTATCAAGTATTCCCATATAGCTTTTAATCCAGCTTGATCTTTCATTTTTACTCATGCCAAAAATTCCAGCATTTACCGAATAAGTGATTAGGCTAATATCCTCATTAAAGGTAATATCTGGGCCACCAATAAATAGATCAGGCATTTCATCAATATTTTTATATTGAGAAAGTGCAGGAACTTTTTTCCCTTCAAAGATAGTTATTCCCGGTAAGGCCTTTTCAAGTTTTTCCTTATAATTGTCTATACTTCCAACTCTTAATAAAGAAAGTTTAATATTTTTTCCAGAACTAATCTTTGAAATTTTAGACAAAGTGGTTTCTAACTTTTCTTTTTGGGCATCAGATAATTTGCCATCGCCAAATGACGGAAAAAATTGTTTTCTTTCTTCAAACCCAGGTTTATCTAGAAAATATCCATCTAATGCTTCATTGATGGTTTTCCCAAGTTGGAGACGCTCTTCGGCACTAAATCGTTTTAATCCTTTTTCTGTAAAGAAAAGAGCAAATGTTCTAATATTCATTGTTTTATGAAGATATGATTCTTCACTTTCTTTTGAAAGTTTAATGATCTTTTCAGGGTTAACTTTATCAATCGTAGTGATATGATCAATCTTTCCATTTTTAAAAAGATCAACAGCACTTGGTGTACCATCTATACCACTTGGAACAAGTGAGATATTTTGTGGTAACTCTTTTGAATAATGATAATGGCCTGAGTTTATTTTAAGCTCAATATTTCCCTTATCATCTGAGTTTTCTACAAAGTATGGGCCAGAGGTATTTCTATAATCAACAATTTTTAATGTTTTCGGATCTACCGAAGTCTTAGGGATAACGGCAAAGTCAATTGCTGTCAGCATGTGTGCTAAAAACGGTTTTTCCTCTCCGGGGTTTAATGAAAGAGTATAATCATCAACAATCTGTATCCCATCACAATGAGACTCAACAGTTTTTAGAACTGACTCAGGACAAATGATATCTTTAAAGTTACCATGAGTATTACTGGACATGACAAGAAGCCTTTTTAAAGAAAACTCAGCATCTTTAGCTGTGATTTCGTACCCATCAATTGTTTTAAGTCCTTTTCTTAAATGAATCATAAAGCTTCCATCTTTCCAATAAAACTTAGATGCCACTCCGCCTTGAGGTTTTCCTGTTTCAGTAGAAAGCTCTATTAATGGACTATAGATATTCTCTAAAAAGATATATTCAGGGCCAAGATGAATTTTCGTAGGCTCGTAAGCTTCAACTGGCTTATTGTATGGAAAAGCCACTCGTAAAGTCATATCTTCATCGTTATTTTTATTAAACATAAAAATTGCTCCTAAAATAGCTACTATTGATATTGGGATTATCTTTTTTAAAAACATATTGTCCCTTTTGCAGCATAAATTTCTTCAACTATGCCTCTATCTTGTAGTGCCTCTAAAATATTATCATTAAGACCAATACCAAAGTCTTCATCTACCTTTAAAACCTGTTTTTTTAATAGTTCAGCTAGAATTTCACCTTTGACATCAAGTGAGTGCTCTGGATATTGATTATCCAAATCTGCCACTTTGATTTTTAAGTTTTCTAGTGCAGACTCTAAATTATCACCACTTTTCTCAACAAAACTAGATGATCTATTTGCTACTAAGTTTACTTGAGATACAGCCGCCGCAAGTTCATTTGCCAATAATTGATCCTCTAAGTTTTGAACTTTAAAACTTCCTTGTAGATAATTTGAATTCATTGAAACAGCTTTCTCATTACCTTGGTTATTGCAAACAACATCATGGGCAAAACTTGGAGGACAATTTAAGACTCCTGAAATAATAGATATAGTTAATGCTCTTTTTTTCATAATTTCCTCTTTTGTTTAAATTAAACTCTTAGATTTGAAATATTCGAGATAATCCCTTGTAAAAGGCCTTCTCTTCGATCAGGCGAGAGATCAAATATTTCAAGATTTTTCATTCGCGAGTTAAGAGTTGTTCTTTTAATATTTAAGACTTCCGCAGCTTTTTTGATATTATGTCCCGTTTCTTTTAAAGCATCTAAGATCATTTTCTTTTGTTGCTCTTGCTGGAGTTTTTCAAGTCTGGGAAAGTCCATAGAGTGAGTAATTTCTAAAATACTTGAAAGGTTTAAGATTTCATCAGGTAAATGTTTTTTCCTGATAACAGTTCCATCAACGACAACATAAAGTTTTTGAATAAGCCGCTCTAATTCTCTAATGTTTCCTGGCCACGAATAAGCTTTTAAAGACTTTATTGCTGATGAGCTAAATTCTTTTGTTTTTCCAAATCGACTTTCAGCCTTCTTTTTGAAATGAATTAAAAGAGGTAAAATATCTTCGGTACGCTCTCTTAAAGAAGGAATAACAACATCTAAAGTCGATATTCTATAATAAAGATCGGGTAAGAACTCAGAGTTTTCAGGCTTACACATATTCTTCAGGTCTGGTTTTCCTGCACAAATCAATCTGAAATCAACTGAAAGTTCTCTTGTGCCACCCACACGACGAATTTTCTTCTCCTGAATAACACGAAGAAGTTTTGCTTGGGCCTCTTTACTTAAATGATGGATTTCATCTAAGAAAATAGAACTCCCATTAGCAGCTTCAAAAACTCCAATCTTTGTTTGGTCGGCTCCAGTGAAAGCACCTTTTTCATGTCCAAACAACTCTGACTCTAAAAGCTCCGAATTTCCTTTATAACTGGAACAATTAATAACTAAGAATGAACTTTTAGATCTGCTAGAGTTTTTATGAATGGCCTTAGCAACTAACTCTTTACCAGTACCAGTTTCACCTAGAATCAAAACTTCCGCATCAGTTTTTGAAAACTTTAAAACATCTCTTGCCACTTTTTGAAACTCTACAGAAGGACCAATCATGTCTATTTTTGCAGAATAGTTTTTCCCTTTAAGCTCATCTTCATCTATTTCTTCATCAAATTGGGCCAATGCCATTTCTATATTGGCCAAAACTTTATTCTTAGATATTGGCTTATATAAAACTTTATCTGCATCAGCTTCAATCCATGAAGAATAAGCTTCATCTGATTTGTCCGCAGAAATCATAACCACAACAAGGTCTTCATTGATCTCTTTAAGTTTTTTAACGACATCTACGCCTAATTTATATTCGCCAGAGTCAGCTAAATTATAATCAACAAATGCAATAGCATAATCAAAAGGTGCAGATGAGAACTTGATTAGAGCGTCTTCACCTTTAGAAAAATATTCCACATTATGTGAAGTATCAGTGAGGTGGAGTTTGAATGAGTCAAGCACGCTTTGCTTGTCATCTAGTACGAGAATTTTGGTGTTTTTCTTCATTAATCATCCCTTTGTTCAAAAGTTGATAATCAACAAAGCAACTAGAAGGCCAACACGGAAAAGTTAATATTATCAACTTATTATAGTCCCTTACTCTGAACGCACCGTAGCATATATTCTTATTTGCATCAAATTAGTGACGAGATCTAGTCACTTTTCATGTAAATAATACTTATTTCTCTTTTATGAATTCATGAAAATCAAAGACTTAAGTCCTGATAAAAGGCCAATCAAGAAAATGATGAGTTTTCGTCACTATTTTTCACAAATGAAGTTAACTATAAAATATCATTGAAGAAATTGATGAAAACAAAAATGACGAGATTTTGTCAGTGATGTCCCCATTTTTTAAAAAAGCTAAAGACATCAGAAAAATCCCCGATAAAAACATTACCTTGGTTTCCAATGCATAGAGAACCAAAGAAAAGGCGGTTATGAAATGAGTATAGACAAACAATTACTAAAAGGCTCAATTAGAATGATAGTACTACAGATTCTATCAAAGTCAGCTTGTCATGGTTACGAGATCTCTACACGTATAAAAAAAATGTCGAGTGAAAAATTCTCTGTTACTGAAGGAACTTTGTATCCGCTATTACATTCGCTTCAAGCAGACTCCTTTATTACGTCTGAAATTGAGTTAGTTGGTGAACGAAAGCGCAAAGTCTACAGATTAACTTCCGAAGGCAAAAAGTTATTATTAAAAAAGAAAAAGGAATGGGCCGACTTCTCCTCAGTTATGGACTCTTTAATAACTCCAAGTCAAATTGTGGGATAAACTATGAGTAAAAAAATAGAAGGTTATCTGAATAAAATGTGTAAACAAATATCCAACAAGGATGTGAGGTCATCTTCTTATGAAGAAATAAAAGATCATTTGCTGGACAAAATTGAAGATCTGGTTAACCAAGGACAAACTTATACAGAGGCTGAAAATTATGTCCTAAAAATGGCTACTAATCCTAGATCTCTTGGAAAAAAACTAAATCTATCACACAGACCATTTATTCTACGTTACCCATTAATACTTTTTTCTACTCTTTCTTTTGGTTTATCATTAACTCTGCTAATCATTGCAAGTAACTATCTTGTGGAAAAACATCTTAAACCTGTTCTTCACAGTAAGATCGAAGAAGAGAAATTTAAAAAGCGATTTGAATCAGATCTAATACTTTTATCAAAGTATGAAAACATCACGACACGTAATAACAATGGACATAATCATATTAGAAAATATGTAAGCTTTAACTCAGATTCACTTCCAAACGACTTAATTGAAATCAACAAGGAATTTCCTGGCTGGTTGCATAACATAGAAAGAATGCAGCTTCTAGGAAACTCGAACATTCTCAAACAAAAAAATTTGAATTGGATTTCCCAGTTAAAAGAATACGATCATTGGAATTACTTTTCTGAAAATAAAATTAAGCAAAGCTTTCAATCTGCCTCACATAAAACGTCAATTGATAAAATTGGAGTCGTTGCTTCCTATGAAGTACCAAATTTAAACTCCTTCAGAAGATATGTTGTACTTCACAGTATTCAGCTAATTAATAAAAACAAAAAACAAGAAGCAGAGTTAATAATAAACCATGCCATAAAACTATTAAAATCTACTAGGACTCTTATTGGATATGCTAGTGCTACATCTTTACTTAAAATCAGAAATAGACTTATAGATAATTTTAAACTTAATTGGCAAAAACACAGCAAAGCATATATCCGCGCAGTCAAAAGGGTCCCTTGGGGCTGGACTACAGTATTTTCCCGTTCCTTTTCAGATATTAATGAACTCAATAACTGGAAAGCTTACATGAAGCCACATCTTGGAATGTGTGCTGGTGTATCAGAACATCCGATGGGTATAAGTGGTATGTCAGACTTTCTTTATCAAAAAGTTTGGTTTGAGTCAGACCATCGAAAAATTATAGATCAGTCTAAAAAGATCACATCCTCTATCTTACTCACTTGTGACCTAAAGGAGCTGTTACCTCTTTTGGCTGAACAAAAAAAATATCCTCGATTGCTCGATAGAAGTTTTTGGAAGAAATTTGTTGTTGACGATTTTGATTTTCCAATTAATCCAGCTGCAATCCCATTCGTGCGTAGAATAGCCGCCGTATACCTAACCAATGTTGCTGTTCCGATGTATTCTGGTGTTTATCTAAGAGAAGAAGATAAAAAATAGCTAAATTTCAATTGAATCAAGATATTTTAAAAAGCTCACTTGAAATAACATCTACTGAGCTTTTAAGAATGATTTCCATCAAATAACTGTTTGAGTCAACAAAAGAAATTAGACTGGATTTAGCGTAACTAGGTACTTCAAACTTCGGCCCATGATAAGTTAGTTGTTTAATACAATTTTTTGAAATAGCAGCTTCAGGCCGATCTTTTAACATAACAGAAGGTCGATAAGACTTTGGCCCTAAATCTTTGGCGGGTTCCATAAAAAATAAAAGAGGCCATTCTTTATTTTCAATACTTCGTTTATCAATCCAAATGCTTTTACCTCTATTGTAGTCAGGGCTATATTCTTCAAAATATTTCTTTTCATTTTCAGGAACATGACCAGAGAATGCAATTCCAAAAGGATTCCAGCCTGAAGTTTTCCAGTTAGCTTTTTCTTGGATAGGAATCAGGTTTTTCTTTGCATCATCTTTATTGGACATCCAGATAAACTCAAGATAGTTATCTGGAAACATAATAAACTTAGCTGATGTTCCTTGACCAAGATGCTCTCTTTCCATCGTGCAAATAAGATCGCTATCTCTAAATAGAGACTCTTCTGGAAAGTCTTTATCAACAAACATAAATGTATGATTAAATTCGTAACTCATATAAATATAATAAAAGTTTATGACCTCAAAGTCCAAGAATCTTTGCATTAACAGAGTGATTTTATCTATGTCTTAATCTCGTCATTAGCGACGAGGTTTCATCACAGCTCTATCTTATTAAAATAATTTATTTAACTAAAACCATTCTAAATATAGTTGGTTAAATCTCGTCAAAAAGTATTGTAGAGCAAATTTTCTAAAAATTCTCTTTACGCATTTTTTCCATAACTAAGTTTCTGTTTTTAAAAAGAAAAATCCAAACTGCGTTTCTCAAAAGTCATTTTTTATTTTTTGGCACACACCATGCTCTTAGTCTCAGTGTTTTTTGCGCAAGAAAACAAAACATAAAAAATTATTTTACTAGGAGAATTTAAATGATTAGTGAACAAAACAAAAACAATACTCTCACCCTTAATAGAAAAACAAATGACAAAGAGGTGACAAAAAAATGCGAAGCGAATGATTTTTTAAAGCAAAGGCCATGGCTAAACATAAATGGAAGTTTCAAAAGTGACGAAGAAATATCGCTTTTAGGAAAAAACTGGTCATCAGCAACATGGAATGAATATCTAGATGCTAATATCGGAAAACTCAATGATGATGAAATGGTTTTCTTTCCCTACATGGACAGTGAAACGATTCTAGACGGAAGCAATCTTTTAAATATGCTTAACTCTGTTAATGAATATCCAGCTCTAAAACAAGCATTAAAATTATCGTTAAAGAAACTAACTCCAAAAGAATCAAATGTCATAAAAATGCGCTATTGGGATAATAAATCTTATAAAGAAATTGCCACAATTATGAAAGTCAGTCCCAACACAGTTAAGAAGTTTCGCCAAAGAGCAATTGAAAAGCTCAGAAAACTTCTGCCATCAAAAGAATTTCGTAATCAAGTTAAACACTTGGAATCTAAAAAGAATTAAGGGTGCTTGTCACCCTTTTGTCATCCCTAAATCCCATAAGGGTGAAAGGACATTCTTTTTCATAGAAAAGAATTCTGAAACAAAATAATTGTACTTCAAAGTGAGATTAAAATGAAAAGTGAAACTCAAGTAACGCAAGCAAAATTAGAAAAACTATCGGATTCAAATGTAAGTAAAGAATATTTACGCAATTTATCCAAAGTCAAAAGCATCAGTCAGAAGTCCAAATACTCTGCCGAGCAAGTCAAATTCATCAATGAAGAAGTCCATAATCTTAAGAACAATGAGAAAGCAATGATTCACTTATTTTTTTGGGAAGATTTATCCATTGAAGAAATCTCTAGCAGAACAGGAAAACAAGTAAGAACCATACGAAAAATTCTAAAAGAATCTATTCAAAAGCTAAAAATCAGTTATCGAGAATCATTTAGAGAAATAGCCCCAGATAGTGAGATTAGTTTTGAGACGAAGATATAAAACACGAAGAAGGAAACAAAAGAGCAAGGATGAGTTAGCCATTGAATTATTTTATAAGCGAGGGTTCTCAATTGATGAAGTCGCAAAGAAATTAAAGATAAAAAATAAACGTGTAGCTAATAGATTAAAAGCTGGCATTAAAAATGTCAGAAATTATCAAAAAAGCAAACAAGGGCTTTTTTAGGAGTAAACATCATGAATTAAAACTCAAAGGAAGGATTAGAAGAGGTTTTATTAAAAATATTCAAGGAGAAAAAGTGTCAAGCACTACAAATAAAAATTTAAATAAATCAAATACACACTATCTATGGTGGCTGAATGAACAAAGTGGAAAACGACTACCTGCTGGAGTTGCTTTCTATGAAGAAGAGTACGGTGAATATCGTCTCAAGCTCGATGCGTTACCAGAGATCCAATACTACCTTAAATCTGTTGGAGCAGAAGGTGAAAGAATAAAATTTCGCGTTGAGGTAATACTCAAGAAAAATGGGAAGTTCGCAGGAAGAAGAGCTGTCGGTGATGGATATGCCTATCCTAATCAAGGCCCTGATATCAAAGTTGATATTGGTCCCTTTTGCAAAACACTAACTTTAACAATGAGGCAATAATTATGAAAAATAAACAACTATCAACTACATTCTTTTTTACCGCGTTGGCCGCTATCGCCATATTAATGCCAGAAATGGCCCTGGCCACTGGATTTGAAACTAAAATGGGAAATTTAAGAGATAATCTTATTGGAACAGTTCTGCCATTGGTATCTACAATTGGTTTAGTCTATGCTGCTATTCTTGCAGTCAGTGGCTCTAGTGAGAGTAAAGGAAAAGTTATCACTGTTTTGGCCATGTCTGTCGTAGGCTTTATGGCCAAATTCATTATTGAGTTTCTAAAAGGAACAGTTGGTTAATGGAAGAGTTACGAACATCAACGGTTCATAGAAATTTAGACTCTAAACTTAAGATTCTAGGCATGGAGGCTCAGGATCTTATTTTCATTATGCTCTTTGCTTCTGTAATGAATTTAATTTTTGGAAAAACAGCACTTAGCTTTGTATTGGTATTTATAGTTCCATTAATTATGGGAATAATTCTATTTTTTGCGAAACGAGGAAAGCCCGAGAATTATCTGATTCATTTGATTAGATACTACTTCACTTCTGGATATTACAGTTGTGCGCTAGACTCAAAAGAGCATCAAAAAATGCAAGGAAAAATTTATGAAGGTTAAATCATCTGCTCTCATTGATCAGCTTCCTTTTTGGCATACGGATGGAGATCTTATGGTCTACTCAGATGGATCTCTAGGTGTTGGTTTTAAGATAAAAGGTGTTGATATAAGTTGTGCAACAAATACTTCTGTTAATGACATTGCTTCATCTCTTGAGAATTTGATAAGCAGTACACAGGAGGGAATCAAACTACAGTTTTTTTATAGATTGACTCCAAATATAAGCTCTTTACTTAATATTCATCAAGAAATATCTGATTATGCACATAGCAAGTATGCTCCTATTGCTAAATCTAGAATTGGAAAGTTTAAAGATACTCACAGGGAGGGTAATTTTTACGCTCCTGAAATCTACCTATTTGTAAGAAGTAAAAAACATGAGCTGGTTAAACAAAGGTTTTGGGAATCCTCAAAGAAGTTTGAAAAAATATCAAAGAAGAGTTACGAGGAGCATAAGCAAAAATTTGTTCGTGTAGTCACTCAAGTTGAATCGAGCCTAGATAACGCCAAACTCAATCCAAGATTACTGAATAAAAGTGAATGGTTTAAACTACTATTTGAGTTTTTTAACCTCTCTCGTCATGAAAAACTTGGATGTCCTGTTTTGCAAGAAGATACAACTCCTTTTACACCGAGTTTTACTTCACAATTACTATTAAGTGATCTTCATGTACATAAAGACTCTATTCAAATTGGTAAGTATTATTTTAGAACATTGACTCTAAAAAATCTGCCAGAAGGATACAGCTTTGCATCAATGGTTGATGGACTTCTTAAAGGATTGCCATTTCATTTCTGGCTATCTCAAAGTATTGAAATTTTGGATCAAAAAAAGGAAATGGAAAAACTACAACTTGCTCGAAGATTGGCGCATTCAATGGCATCAGGGGCCAAGAATGTAAGTGATCTTGAAAGTGAAAGTAAACTTCATCATCTAGAGAGCTTAATATCTGAGCTCTTAGAAGGATCTCAAAAAATCGTATCAATGGATTTCAATATTTTAGTTTGGGGAAAAGATTTCGATGAACTTGAAAGTCGCTGTGATGAAGTCTTACAGGCCTATAGGAACATGGGACAATCGGAAGGTATTGTTGAAACATTACCAGCACTAGACTCCTTTGTATCATGTACTCCGGGTTCAGCCATAGGATTTCGCCATAAAAAATTAAAATCCAGCAATTGTTCTCATCTCATGCCGGTGTATTCCTATTGGAAAGGAAATAACAAGCCAGTATGTCTATTTCAAAATCGTGATGGAGGACTTTTTTCTTTTGATCCATTTGCACCGGAGCTTCAAAACTGGAACGCATTGATCTTTGGAGGAAGTGGCGCAGGGAAATCGTTTAGTATTCTTCAAATAATGCTACAATTTTATGGTCAAAACCCAACACCTAGAATTGTCTGGATTGATAACGGAGCTTCAAGTAAAAGACTGTTAGAAAAAAGTGTTCTTGATGGCCAATTCATTGATCTGAATTTGGATTCAGATATTTGCTTAAATATGTTTGATCTACCTAAAGAAGATAGAGTTCCTACTCCTTCAAAGATTAAACTCATATTGGCAATATTGGAAACGATTTTAAAAGATGATGAACAGGCAGGTCTTCCTAAAAGGCATAAGGCCCTAATTGAAGAGGCCATATATATGGTCTATGAAAACAAGGCCCCTGAAATGCCAACACTAAGTGATCTAAAAAATGTTTTCTCAAAGCATGAAAATATAGAAATGAGAAACTATGCTCAAGTTCTTTATTCTTGGACAGGAGAAACGGCCTATGGGCGACTTCTTGACGGAAAAACAAATATAAACCTTGATAAGGATTTAATAACCATTGAAATCAAAGGACTAGATACTTATCCCGATCTTCAAAATGCTATGTTGTTAAACTTCACTGAGTTTATAAAAGCTACGGCCACAAAAGATACATCAAGGCCAACTCTTCTTATTATAGATGAAGCATGGAAGTTGTTCGAAACTCCGTCAGGACGAGCTTTTACAATTGAAGCCTATCGTACTTTTAGAAAGTTTGGAGGCGGTGCTGGAATTTGGTGTATATCTCAAAACTATAAAGACTTTTTAATCAGTGATGAGATCTCAAATGCCATATTTCCTAATACCACCAGTATATTAGTTCTAAAGCAAAGTAAGATTGATTGGGAAGACTTTATGAAAAGACTTCAACTCAATGAAGCAGAGCTAGAAGTCGCTAAAAGTTTGCAATCTGTTAAAGGTGAATATTCAGAACTCTTTTTAATGCAAAATAATGACCGAGTCGTTCTAAGAGTTCAAGCTGATCCATTAGCTTATTTTATTGCGACAACTGATCCTGCTGATAACAGAATGATAAGTAAACTTGAACAAGAAAAGCCAGAACTAAACAAAATTGAAATTTTGCAGATCTTAGCTGATCAAAAATTTAATAATAAACAGGAGGTTGATGAAACTATATAATGAGGACTGTTTAAATGTATTAAGAAAAATGGAATCATGCTCAATTGATTCCATTGTATGTGATCCCCCTTATGGGGTGAATATAATGAATGAATCTTGGGATAGTCATCTCCCCATTCATGAGATTTGGAAGGAATGTTTTAGAGTATTAAAGCCCGGTGGGCATATTCTTGCATTTTCATCAGCAAGGCTCTATCACCACTTAGCTATTGAAATGGAAAATGTTGGATTTGAAACTTTCAATATGCTGGCCTGGATTTACAGTGGGGGTTTTCCTAAAGGAAAAAATCTATCACTAGAATTTGATAAAAATGATGGACTACCTAAGCCTGATGATAAGTTTAGAAATTATCTACGATCTGCAATAAAAGAAAGTCCTTATAAAATTCTTGAATTAGAAAAAATTTGCGGAACTTCAGGTATGTTTTCTCATTATTTAGGCAAAAGTCAGCCCTGTTTTCCAAACGATAAGGTCTGGAAGATTTTAAAAAAGACTTTGAAACTAGATAATACTTATGATGAGCTCTTTTTAGAGCTTCAAAAAAGAAGAGAAGAATACCAGAAGAAAAAAGAAGGAAATTCTAAAAGTCGTCACTTTGATAGCATTATGAAGAATTTTTCTTACCATAGGCCAAAGTCCGAACTCGCTAAAAAATGGGATGGATACAAATACGGCAAGCAGGCCATCAAACCTTGTATTGAGCCAATCTACTTTGGGCAGAAACCACCAATCAGACCTATCACTGAAAATGTAAAGAGATGGAATGTTGGTGCTCTGAATATCGAAGGATGCAAAATCCAAGGAGAAGATGGGAAAGTCAGGCATTTAGGAAGTGTGATTCATGATGGACAAGAACATACAAAGCAAGCTCTGACTAAGGGTGATAAAAATGCCACCAAATATTTGAGCAAAATTCCCTTTGAAGAAAGTTTCTTCTATGTTCCTAAACCCTCAAAAAGTGAGCGTGGTAACAATTTTCACCCTACTGTAAAGCCAATTAGACTTATGGAGCATCTCGTTCGATTAGTCACACCAAAAGGTGGAACTTGTCTTGATCCTTTTATGGGATCAGGAACAACAGGAGTTGCTTGCTTAAATGAAAAAGTTAGCTTTATTGGAATTGAAAGAGAAAGAGATTTTTTTGAACTTGCAAGTGAACGCCTTGATTCATATTCTGAACTTTTAGCTGCATAGGAAATTCTCATTAATAAACTAAAAAGGAAAGTACTCACTTTAGTTTTAATGGCCATTCTCATCGTTCCCTATAATGCTCATTCTTTTATTGGGGGTGCGGCACAAATCCCTTATCTTATTAGATTGGTTACCGAAAACATAAAGCGTTATCAGCAATTGCGTATGATGATAAATCAAGCAAAAAATCGAGATAACTATATGCGCTTAATCAATGAAGGGATTAATAATGCTGTTGGAGTAATATTAAATCTTCCCATTAAAGATGAAGGAATATTAGCAGAACTTGAGCATTTTAAAGATGCAATGAAAGCTATTGAAGAACTCTATGGTGTTATTCCAAATAGCAAAGAATCTAAAATGTTCCTTTTGCACGATAGGACTGTAGCGGAATCAATTAAGCTTATCAATGCATCTAAAAAGTATGCAAAAGTACAGGAACAAAACGCCAGTCAGGTATATGGCCAAGCCGTAAGAGCAAGTCCAAAAGGAGCACAAAGAATGGTTGCAGTTACTAACTCACAAATTCTTCATACTCTCTCTCAACTTGTTCGTATCAATGGGCAAATGCTAAAGCTCCAAAGTGAGAAATTTGCTTCTAAAAACAAAGAAGGAAAAGATTCGGTCGGACACTTTAACAAGATCAACTATGATATCGGTCAGGGACTTAAACACTATAAAGGTGATTTTAAGCTCCCACGCTTTTAGGATTATCTATGATTTTAATATTAAGAGTTAATTTAGTCAGTGTTTGACTGGCTTCCGCAGGTCTGTCAGGAGATCCGAGGAAATCTTCTCGATCTTTATTGGATATTAATTGTTCCTTTTACCGTATTAATCATCATTCTTGAGTTTTTTAAAATTTCAGATAAGAAACTTGATCCAAATGCAATTATTAAGCGAGTTGTTATCTCAATGATAATGCTTTGGTCATTTAATGAGGTCATTAACCTCATTGCTGAAATAACTGATGGAATTGTTGAACGAATTGGAGGGATAGCCAATCTAGAAAGCTTACTAGAGGAAATGCAAAACAATTTTGATAAAAAATCACCGGGGCTTCTACAGTTTCGAGAGATGTTAGTCTTTGTCATCAATATTGTATGTTACTTAGTGGCCTTACTTGGATTTTACGTCACTGATGTTTTGATACATTTTGTTTTTTCAGTTTTATATGTTCTAAGTCCTCTTCTGATACTGTGCTATATTTCTGAATCAACATCATATATCACTAAAAATCTCTACAAAGGTCTATGCCATGTTTCGGTCTGGAAAATTTTATGGAGTATCCTAGGCGTTCTATTACTAAAACTTGCTACAGCTCCTCAAGTTGGAGGTTGGGACAATTTCTTCATGCAAGCGTTAATGAACCTCTGTATTGGGGTTTCAATGCTCATGATTCCATTTTTCACAAGAAGTCTTCTTTCAGATGGACTTCAAGGTGCTGCTACTGGCTTAGCTGCTGCTTCAACTGTTCCAGTTGGAAAGGCCATGGCCAATTTTCCACTAAAAAAAGGAAAACAAGCAGTAAATGAAGTCACAAGTGGATTTCAAGGTACAAGAAGATTTTATCAACGACAAAAGAGTAGAGTTAAGCCCACTGTTAAAACTTTGAAAAAAGGCCTTCAATCTACAAAGTCAGGCATCAGAACAGGAACGAGAAATGTTCAGTCAAGTTTTCAAAAAGTAAAAAGATTTGGAGAAATAACACCTCCTAAATCTCAACAAAAAACAAACAGATTCAAAAAGTAAAACAGGAGAATTATTTTGAAATCTAATAACAACAAAACCGTTGATAACTGGAAAGCTATCAACAAATCACTATTTTTATACAAAGTTATCGGAATTGGTGCAATTTTAGTCGGATTATTTTCAAGTATAACAAGCTTATATCTTGTAAATGCAGATCCCATTATTGCAATGGTTAAAAATGATAGAAAAACATACATTCAAGGATCTAAAAGTACATTTACTGTTACATCCGAAGATGTAGAAGATTTTGTCATTCGCTACGCCCATACTCGATACGATTGGAAAGAGTTTGATCCAATGAGAATTTTAAAAGACCTTGAGTGCATCACAACAAAGGCTTATAGAAAAAAACTTTTAAAACTACTTGGAAAAGAGAAACACAATAATAAGGATGAAAAGATTGAACAATATATAAGCTATGTTAGACCTGCGCTTGGAAAAAATAAGGCCCATGCTAGTTTTGATCGTGTCATTCGCATTAATAATATTCCTATTATTGTTCCTACAGAACTGGATCTAACAATCATTCAAGATGCTAAAACTCGTTGCAACCCAACAGGTCTCTATGTCAATGGAGCCACGGAGTATGCATCTAAATGATGAAATCTAAATTTTGGTTATTGACCACTTTTGCTTTTTTGCTTTCAGGAGCATTACAAGCTGGAGTGGTTCGGACGGTTTATGTCAACAATGAAAAAATGGAACCAATATACTACTCTTTAGGAAAGTCCTCGATATTAAGATTTACAGAAAGGCCTAGAAAAGTTGTCGTTGGTAATAAGAACTATTTTCAAATTGAGTTTATTGGCAATGATGTAACGATTCAACCTCTAGGACAAGCCCATACAAATGTTTTTGTCTATACAGAATATCAAGTCTACGGCTTTCTTCTTAGACCGACTAATTCAAGATATGATGATCTTGTTAATGTAAAATGGAAACCTAAAAACATTGTATTTAAAAAGAAGGAAAAACCAAAGCAGGTAAAACCTCTTTTTAGGCCAATACAGCTAAAGATGAAGGGGCATTTGGATATTAATGTTACAGGAGTTTCCCAATCTCAAATAAATAATGATCTTTATTTTGTTGATGTTGTGATTAAAAACATAGGAAAGAAGAATCTACTTACTAAAGACATTCAAATTTTTGCTACAAGGAATAACAAAAGGCTTTCTAATCAAAAGGCAGTCTTTAAAAGTGAAAATTTAAAAATGAATGATTCAGTGATCGTTAGGATGTTTATTGGTTTGAAACAAAAACGAGGATTCACCCTTAACACTCTGCTAAATAAGAAAAAAGCAAAGGTAATCATTTCCAGGAAATATCTATGAAAACGTTTTTTAGCTGGAAGGAATTTTCCATAAAAAGATTCATGAATGAACTTCTTTTTATTGAAAATGGAGGGAAAAAGATTCTCAACCTGAAGGCATTAAGAGTTATCACTTGGCCTCTTTTACTTACTTGTGTTTACATTGGCTTTTTTGCAAAAATGGAAGATGACTCCTATGCAGAAAAATCAATTTCAAGCTCAAAGCAAGTAGAAAGTGGTGTAAATAATTCTCAAACAAATGACGGCAAAAGCCATGAAGTTGATGGAGTTTCCAAAAATAGCTCTAAAATTTCAAATAAAAGCTCTAGAAAGAGTAGAAATTTACCTCCACTTGAGTATCGTGCAAAACAAGTGATTTCCAGAAAAGATGGTGACCCGGCCAAAACCATTCCTATTGGGACATCGGCCATAGGAAAATTGATCACAAGCATTGATACCAGGAGTAAAGGTGGTCTTATAAAAGTGAGTTTACCTTATGGTTTTTCATACAAAAGAGATCGAAGAATACCAAAGGGAACAATTCTAGTGGGTGGTTATAGCTATCCCGGCCAAGGAGATAGAGTTTTTATCAGTATCCAAAAAGGTATCACGCCAAATGGAGAAGAATTTGAAATAAATGCGCAAGCACTTGAATCAAGTGACTATTCCATGGGTATTGTTGGAGCTCATCATAGTAATGCCGATGTAAGAATTGCCACGACATTAGGGCTTTCTCTTGTAAGTGGTATGTCAGATGTTCTTGTGGAAAAGCAAGCTCTTGGTGAAGCTGGAGTCGTTACACCAAAAAGTACAATGAAAAATGCCATGTACAACGGCATTGGCCGAGTTAGCGAAATTGAAGCACAAAGGCAAGCTGATCAACTCGGTGGTGAGCAAGAATATGTCACGGTTAATTCTGGTAGAGATTTAATAATTAGCTTAATTACAACTTACAGGGGAAAAACTTATTAAATGAGTTCTAAAAAATCGGAAAGTACTAATACAAAAAACTTTGAAAATGCCATCGCAAATACCTTTAAGGCGTTTGCTGTTCTCATTCAGATCACTTGGCATGGTATCAAAAGAGTAAATTGGAAGAGCATTTATTTATATGAAGCTCATCTTATTCCACTCATTTGTATTTTAGCGACAATAACAAGATCAAATTTTCATCTACAAATTTGGCAAAGATTATTTCCTAATTTGTTCACTCCGTGGAAAGTTGAACAATTTTTACAGATCCATTGGGGATATTATTTTGTCTTTTATTTCATCGTAGTAAATGCAATAGCATTATTATTTCTTGGAATACGTCCATATAAAGAGAAAAATCTCTTTCAACATGGAATAGATAATCTTGGACTTAAGACTGCTTTGGGTATAAAGCCTAAAATTGTGAAAGTTATCGAAACAGGAGAATTCAAAAAGAAGCTTCTTATTAGAAGTGAGGGAATTTCACCGGGGCAATACGAGAAACGCATGGAGGATCTTCAATCAAGCTTTGCTTGGATTATTGACTCTGTAAAAAGGTCAAAAAATTCAAAGTTTGTGGAAATTGATCTCACTGAAAAAGCACTGCCTACAATGGTTCCGTTCAATGAACATCTTGGTATGATTAAAAAACCATATCATTTTGTCGTTGGAGAATCACTAGGTGGACCAATAGTACAATCTTTAGTTGATCTTCCTCATTTATTGATTGCTGGGGCCACAGGTGGTGGAAAATCGGTCTTTTTAAATAATGTCCTAATGTCGCTTTTAAAAAAATCAAACCAACTCCAGCTTTACATGATTGATTTGAAAGGTGGTGTTGAGCTTCAACTCTATGAGGATTTTCCCAATGTCAAAGTTGACAAGGAAATCTCAGATGCAGTTCTTACTCTAAGAGCTGTAAAAAAAGAAATGGAGAGACGATTTGCCTATCTAGAGAAAAAAGGTTTCAGAAAGATTGATCCAGTAAGGGATAAACTAGATCGAATAGTTGTCGCTGTTGATGAATGTGCTGACATTTATGGTAAAGTTTCTAGGTCTTCAAATGATTATGACTCTATCATTGAAGCCAAAGAAATTACCGATCAAATCGCTAAAAAAGGCCGAGCAAGTGGTATTCACTTGATTCTAGCGACACAAAGAGTTTCCACCGAAACAATTGACTCAAGAATCAAAGCGAATATTCCTGGTAAAATGTGCTTTCAGATGACGACAATCCCAGACTCACAACTTGTCCTAGGTAATAAAAAGGCTTTTGATCTTGAAGAGGTTGAAGGTCGTGCTTATTGGTCATTTGGGACAACACTGATTAAGGTTCAGGCCCCTTTTATTGATGAAAAAGAAGTTAAGAATGAGGCACAAGTTGCCAAGTTTGAATTTGAAGAAAACAATGTCAGTAATATGGTTGGAACGATGATCAATTCAGAAAATACTCAAATTACTATCAACAGAGATGATTTCTAGAAAATGCCAAGAAAAAGTTCATCGAAAGGGAAACCTTCTTCTTTATATGTCATTGAGGGGAAGGAAACTCAAATCATGCACTATTTGTTTCATGTTAAGGTGGCAACAGCAGATCAGATAAATCGCGACGTATTTAAATCATCCGATTTATCTTATTGCTTTAAGAAAATTAGAAAACTGGAAAAGTTAGAATACTTGCAAAGAAAGTACATAAAACTTGGGATGAGAGCAAAATCAACATTTCATCTAACCAAAAAGGCTTACCATGAATTTATCACGCATGAGAATAAGAATGATCTTAAGAAAAGAATATTTTCTAGTTCTATAGAGCATGATATACAACTTGTAGATATTAGATATTCATTTAAGAGGTGTAAAACAGTACTTGATTACAATGCCGAAAACTTTCTTCATTCGGGTGCTGGATACATTGATTCGTTAGGTGTTGAAGATATTTTGAGAATCAATTCCGATGCTTTGATTCAGCTAAAAGGTAGTACACAAGACTATTTTTTTACAATCGAGTATGAAGCTAATTTAAAGTTTCATTCAAGGGTTAAGCAAAAAATCACACAATACTATAAAACGAAAAGATTAGCCGGTGTTTTTTATATTCTTAAAAATGAACAAATCATGAAATCTCTAATTGCAATTGAAAAATCAAACTTTGACAGTCATGAGCCTAAAATATTTTATGCGCTTTTAGATAATGTCAAAAATCACGATGGTAATATGCATTTCATTGATAGAAATGGCGAGAAACTAACAATAAAATAAAGTGGCCTCTAAGACTACCTGTTTGATGCCACTTTGATGCCTGAAACAGGCATTGCTATGAATTAAAAAAATCTTTTAACTAACTAAAATTTAAAAGCTTTTCCTTTAGAGTCCTTAACCTAAAGCTTAAGGACTCTATATAGGAATTGCCCATTTTTCAAAACAAGGAGAAAAAGCCGTATGAAACCGGTCACATTATTACTTTCATTTACATTATTGGTCGCCACTGGTTGCTCTACTATGCGAGACTCTCTCATCGTAGGAACTACAACTGGTATGGCCACGGGTGCTGCAGCAGGTGCTGCTTTATCCAAAAACAATAAGAACCAAGGTGCTCTAAAAGGTGCCTTGATAACAGGAGCGATTGGTGGAATAGCCAGTTATTTTATCCATAAAGGTCTAAAGAAAAGAGATTCTAAAGTTAGAAAGGATACTCTATTTAATTTAGAAAAATTTGGTGTGGGTGGGGTTCCTCAAAACTTTTCAAATAATCCTTACCTCACTAAACCTGCAATCGATTCACAATGGGTTGACACACGCGTTGAAGGAAAAAAATTAATTGAGGGCCATCGCGTTTGGGTTATTACCGAGGATTCGAAGTGGCTACCAAATCAAAAACCACAAATGAAGAGCAAATAAAAGGAGTCAACTATCAAAGAAATTAAAATGAATAGTGGCCGTATTGCTCTTAATGAAGCAGCCAAAAGAGATACTAAGTTAATGCTCCAAAATCTTTTAGAAGATGAGGGTCATGTCAGACTTAATGCTTCTAAATTGGTCTCTTGGATCGTCTGTGAGTTTTATAAGGACCTCTTTGAAAAGAAAAAGGAAGTGATTAAAAAAACTCACTTTAATCACAAGGAGTTTCTTAAGAAGGCCCTAAGTGAAGCTCAAAATGAGGATGATTTAAAGAAAGTTCTAGAAAATGCTCTTCATAGTGTTTCGACAAAACATGTCAAAAGAAGGAAGAGAAAAGTATCTTCGGATCAAAAAATCTATTCGACTAATCAGATTTAAGTAGTATTTGGGGGCATTTGCCCCCATTTTTTAACTGTTTGAATGGCACCCCATTCAAAGAGTAATTTTGCTCAACTTTGTGTGTACTTTCCTATAAAATTTGGAAATGAAATATCAAATAAGAGAAATAGATAAAGAAAGTTTTAAAGAGTTAAAACTTGTAACTGAAAGATGTATGGAAACTGTCTTGGAGACAATCCCAGAATTTCAGGGTGATACTACAATTGCGAAAGAAAGTTTAAGTAACTTTAGCTTTGAACAAATGTCTAACATGATTCAAAAAGACTTTACTGACCCTAATAAGCGAATAATGGTGGCTGTTGCAGGTGATGAGCTAATTGGTCATGCTATCTACTCCGTTAAAAAAGATGATGACAATGTACTATATGGTTTTTGTTATAGCCGATATGTTGAACCAAGCTATCGTCGCCAAGGAGTTGCATCTATGTTGATGGAGAATGCAATTGAGTGGTTTCGACAAGAGAAAGTTAGTTATCTATATGCACAAACACACATCACAAATATAAAGCTTCAAGGTCTTTTTAAAAAATTTGGATTTGTTCTTAGTGGCCCTTTCAAGGGTAGATGGGAATACTATATTTTAAAAAAGGATATGGAATAAAACTCAACTTTGTATTTTATTTCCTATAGAGTAGAATTAGTAAAATTAATAATTAGGAACAAGTATGATTTTTCAAAATGATAATATTACTTATAGAAATATTGCAAGAGGTTTAGTTTACCAAGACTCAAAAGTATTACTTGCTAAAGATAAGAGACAAGAACATTATTTTCCTCCAGGAGGAGGGGTTGATTTTGGAGAATCTATCTCGAATGCGTTAGAGCGTGAATTGATAGAAGAACTTGGATGGAAAGTTAAGTGTGGTGATTTTGTAGCATGTCTAGAACATTCTTGGCATGGAAAGAAAAATAATTTTGAAATGAACTTTTATTTTAAAATGGAAGTAGTAGATGGTGATCTTAATACCCCTTTATCAAAAGAGGATCATATCGAATTTCATTGGGTAGAATTAAAAGAGGTCGAATCACTTAAAATT
>CAXHCD010000040.1:0-29787 GCA_964015265.1 uncultured Oligoflexia bacterium | reverse complement strand
GAAATTTATGGCGCATATATTGAATCATTAAAATATATCTTAGAAGAAGAAGAGATAGATCAAATTATTCATAGAGTTTTTGAAATTGAAATTTTATTAGATATTGTTTGTGATAAATACGACTATGCAAGTGATCTTCCTGATTTTCAAAAGTTTTATGCAAGTGTGTCTCCTTTATTTCTTAGAATTATTCAAGATAATTTTAAGACTGATTTATCTCATACAATTAAAGACCTAAAGGAAGCATTAAGAGTGGCCATTGAAGAAGAAGTTTTTATTTGGCAAGAAAAAATAGTTTTTTTAGAGCAAAAAAATTAAAAAAATAAATTTTATAAAAATACTCTTGTCAGATAAAAAAAATTACGAAATCATTCTATCATACTATTAACACTGTATATTTGGAGTTTGTATGAACAGAAAAGAATTAGTAGAAGCTATCCTAGCTAGTAAAGAGCTTAACCACCTAACAAAAAAAGATGCTGACACTTATATCAGCACTATGCTTGATACAATCAAAAAAGCAGTTAAGAAAGGTGACGATGTTTCTTTAATTGGTTTTGGAACTTTTACAAAAGTAAGAAGAGCAGCTAGAACTGGTGTTAACCCAGCAACTGGTGAGAAAATTAAAATTAAAGCAAAGACTCTTCCGAAATTCAGACCTGGAAAAGCTTGGAAAGAAATGATGTAATATCACTTTAAGTGCAGGTACTTTAAACAAGTACTTGCACTTAATATAAATTGAGTCAAAGTTCTCAAAAAACCTTTTAAATTAATCAAATAAAATAGCTATTTCATAAAAAAAGTCAAAATATTGACTATATTTTAGTGTCTAAATGCACCGAGGGGTAGAATTTACCTATCAAAAGCCTACCTGCTTGAATGAACTTCAATAGAGCGATATAATTTTGACAGATGAGATTGAAGTATTTGCCGCTTCGAAATCTCAGAAACCATGGAAGGAATAAAATGGCAGATGAAGAATTAAATGCAGACGAGTTTAAAGATAGGCCAGCTTCTGGTGGGCCAAAAAATCCATTATTAACTGTATTAGTATTGTTAAACATTATATTAATGGGAACAGTTGCTTATTTTCAATTTATGAATCATAAAAAATTGGCATCTCAGCCAACTGTTGCTGACCTTGTACGTTCAACAATGCAAGAAGAAATGGATAAGTCTGAAGACAATGAAAAAGTTGTTACAGGCGAGGCGAAAGAAGAAGATGGAATTCTTTTTCCATTGGATGGTTTTACTGCAAACTTGGCCCAGGGAGATGGCCCAAGAAGATTTATAAGATTAAATGCAGTTTTAAAATTTAGCAAAGATTCAAATGAAGAAGAATTTAAAGCTAGAAAACCACAAATTAGAGATGGAATTATTAGTATATTAAACTCTAAAAGACCTGGTGACTTATTAAAGTCAGAAGGCAAAAAATATTTAAAAGAAGAAATTAAGGCAGCGATAAATACATTTTTAGTAGATGGTTCTGTTATCGATGTTTTCTATGTTAGTTTTCAAATAAACTAACGAGAGTTAAATTTAGTGATTGTCTAGGATGGATGATCGAGAAAAACCCAGGAGGGGTGAACTATGGCACAAGTTCTTAGCCAAGACGAAGTTGATGCTCTATTAAATGCTGTTAATGATGGAGAGTCTGATGATCTATTAGGTGATTCAGGTGGAGATTTCGACGGTGGTGATGAATATGATGAGAATATCCAGCCCTATGATCTCACAAATCAAGATAGAGTTATCCGTGGGCGAATGCCTATTCTTGAAATTATTTATGAACGATTCATTAGATCATTTAGAGTCTCTCTTTCAAATTCATTAAGAAAGATTTCAACTATCTCTATGATCTCTACAGACTTATTAAAGTTTGGAGAATTCGTTAATACATTACCTATTCCAAGTTGTATGTGCATTATGAGATTTAATGAACTTAGAGGACCGGCCCTGCTTGTTTTCGAATCGAAATTAGCATATGCAATTATTGATTCTTATTTTGGTGGAACAGATAGACCCTTTACGAAAATAGAGGGGAAAGAATTTACACAAATAGAACTATCTTTTATGAAAAAAGTCATGGATATGGCAATTGGCGACTTAGAAGAAGCTTGGTCTCCTGTACATAGAATTGATGCTCAATATTTAAGAACTGAAATTAACCCGCAATTTGTTGGGGTTGTTCCTCCTTCAGATGTTATTATTGCGACAACTTTAGAAGTGGAATTTGAATCCGCAGCCGGAACAATAATGGTTGTTGTTCCTTACTCTACAATTGAACCAATCAAAGGAAAACTTAGTTCTAGTTTTCAAACTGATAATGAAATGGCCGATACTATTTGGACTCAGGCCATGGATACACACATTCAAGATACTCATGCAGAAATAATTGTAAAACTTGGAGAAGCAGAGATCACTGTTGGTGATTTATTAACTCTTGATACGGGAGATATCATTCCTTTAAATCAAGAAGCTTCAGGAGAAGTAAGTGTCGAAATTGAGGGTGTTGAAAAATATAAATGCTTAATTGGTGTTTATAAAGGTAATAGAGCAATTCAAATTAGTTAATAGGGTATAGGAGTAAATAAATGGACGAAGTAAACAACGAACAAAATGAAAATCAAACAAATGATTTTAAATCAATTAAGGAATTAGATCCGGTTGAGGTTGAAAAAATTGCTGATGAAGTAAAGGCCGGTGATGATGCTTTAAATAAGTTAAAAGTTCAAAATCTTGATTTTATTCTTGATATTCCTCTAAAAGTTACTGTTGAGCTTGGAAGAACATCAGTTTTAATAAAAGATTTATTACAACTTGGACAAGGTTCTGTTTTAGAACTAGATAAACTTGCAGGTGAGCCATTAGAGATTTTAGTAAATGGAAAACTTGTAGCTAAAGGTGAAGTTGTTGTTGTTAATGAAAAATTTGGAATTAGGCTGACAGATATAATCAGTCCTATCGAAAGAATTGAATCACTAAAATAGAGGATTTTATGAGACTTTTTACAAGAATTATTTGTCTGTTAACTTTGGGAATAATATACATCTCAATTGGTGAAGCGAAAGTTAAAATTGTAGATGTGAAACATAGAGTTAGTGGAAACCAAGCAACAATGATTGTAAAAGTTGATGGACCAATAGAAACTACTCCTGAGTTGTTAGTTAAGAACTCTCTTGTTCAAATTAGTTTGGAGGATGCGATTGTTTGGCCGAAAATTGAGAAAACTGTAGACTTGCAAAATTCTCAATCTTCTACAATTTCAGCTTATCAATTTAACAAAGAAACAGTTAGAGTTAGAAGTGCTTTTAAATATAATATAGAAGGTTTAGAAAATAAGGTAAGTGTAGAATTACAAGAAAAACAAATTTTACTTCATTATCCAATTGTGAAAACACCTGCCAGAGCTTCTAGTAAATCTAATATTGTTAAAAAATCTTCAAAAGTTAACAGTAAAGATACATCTAAATATGATGAAAAATATTTGGAGCAATTACTTTCACAAAGAAAACCAATTGAGAAAAAAGAAAATTTAAAAGAATCAGTCGCAGTCGATCAAGTTAGCTCTAAAAAATCAGCTCCACAAAAAAATGGAGGGTTCTCAGTAATGAATTATGTTACAAAATTCGTAGCTTTTTTAGGTTTAATGCTAATTGGTTTATATGGAGCAGTTACATTGTTTAGAAAAGGGGTAATAAAGAAGGGAAAGTTTAACTTTTTGAATAATGCTGATCATGTATCTTTATTATCAACAACTCATATATCTCCAAAGAAATCACTTTTATTGGTTAAAGCACATAAACAAGTCTTTTTAGTCGGATCATCTGAGACTGGGCTAAATTTAATTTCAGAAGTTTCTGATCCTGCAGGATTGTTTAAGGAAGAAGAACGTGCAGTATCAAATTTAAATTTTGATACATCAATTGAAGTTGCAACTGAAAAAAATGTAGATCAAAAAATTAAAGAGGATATTAGTGTTAGCAATACTATGGCAAAAAACTCTGAAACAGATAAGGTTAGGGATAAAGTAAAGTTTTCTGACCAAATAAAAGCAAAGGTAAAAAGTTTAAAACCTCTTCAGTAGAGTAATAAAAAAGCAGGAAGCTTGTGAAAAAATTATTATGTTTATTATTTTTATTCTTTTCAAACTTTGCGATAGCTCAGTCCCAGGGGAATGTGAACCTTCCGGGCCTTTCAGTAAATTTTGGAAATGGCGTTGACTTAGTCGATACGTTACAAGTTTTAGTTTTATTTACAGTGTTAACCCTTGCTCCGGCAATTCTCATTTTGTGTACATGCTTTACACGAATCATAGTCGTACTATCTTTTATGAGACAGGCAATTGGTACTCAGAGTATGCCACCTAATCAACTTTTAATTGGTTTAGCATTATTTTTATCTATCTTTGTAATGAAACCAACGGGTGAAAAAATATATAATCAGGCATTAACTCCATATTTAGATAAAAAAATATCTAGTACAACAGCTTTAAGTGTAATTGAAATTAATTTAAGAGATTTCATGATTAGACAAGTTCGTAAAGCTGATATTGGACTATTTTATGATGTTACAGGGAAAACAGCTCCTAATGATGTAACAGATGTTCCAACTCACTTCTTAATTCCTGCATTTATAATTTCTGAGTTGAAAACGGCCTTTCAAATAGGATTTCTTTTATACATTCCATTTTTAATTTTAGATATGGTAGTTGCATCTGTCTTAATGGCAATGGGAATGATGATGCTTCCTCCTGTAGTAGTTTCTTTACCTTTTAAATTATTGCTATTCGTTTTAGTTGATGGGTGGCAATTAGTAACTGGATCTATTTTAAGATCTTTTGGATAAAATATGGGATCAGATATAATTCAAGAAATTTCAAATCAAGCATTAAAAGTTGCATTGATGATTTCAGCCCCAATGTTAATTGGAGCACTTGTTATGGGTATACTCGTTTCATTGTTTCAGGCCGTTACTCAAATCAATGAACAAACATTATCTTTTATCCCAAAAATATTAATTATTGTGGGAGCAATGGTTATATTCGCTCCATGGATGTCAGATACGATGACGACTTTTACTCAAGAATTGATTCTTAGAATACCGGAGTTAGTGACAGCAAGATGATAAATATATCTATCGCAGACTATTCAGTTTTAATTGCTTTTTGGTTATGTTTTACTAGGTGGCTAACTATTATAATTCAACTACCTCTATTTGAAGATTTACCAATTCCGTCAATGGTAAAAGCAATGATGGCCCTTCTGGTGACATATGCATTCTTTCCATATACGGAAAATGCAATGTTAAAAGATGTTGTTCATTTTAGTGTCGATAATTTTTGGTTTTTAACAATTGGTAATGCTTTAATTGGAATTACATTGGGACTTTTTATAAAAATTCTAATGAATTTATTTTTAGCTACTGGCTCTATCATTACTCAACAAGTTGGATTTGGAGCAATTAGATACTTTGATCCTTCAAGTAATAATCAAGTGGGTCCATTTGAAAAACTCATTAAGTGGACATTAATCTTAATGATACTCTCAAGTGGAGCTTTAATTCCAATGTTTAAAGGTGCATTGAACAGTTTCTTTACCATCCATTTATATGATCTTGGAAAACTAACGACTTCGGTTCCATTTTTCTTAGAAACGTTTAAGTCAATCTTCTTTTCGGCATTATTATTATCTTCACCGATCATTTTTACAAATATTATGATTATGGCTGTTTTAGGAATAATTGCACGAAGTGTCCCTCAAATGAATGTTTTAATGGTGAGTTTTGTAATCAATATTGGATTAGGATTATTAGTTTTTACTGCAACATCAGATGAGTTTTTCAATGTTGCTTTTAAAATTTATACAGAAAAACTGGGCGAATGGTTCCAGTTAACAATATAGGGTAATTGAATGGCAGAAGAGTCAGATTCAGGCGAAAAAACGGAACAGCCCTCCGCGCATCGTATTGAAGAATTTAGAAAACGTGGTGAAGTTGCTTCTTCGAAGGAACTGAATAACGTTTTATTACTTGCTGCTAGTGTAATGACTTTATTACTAACGATTACATTTATTTATGAAACAATGGAAACTTATATCAGATGGCTTTATACATTAGACTTGGAGAAAGCTTACACTGAAAAAGTACTTAAACAGATAATGGAAAAGACTGTATTTACATCTTTAAAATGTGTCGGCCCAATTGCCGCAGTTGCATTTTGTGTAAGTATAATGTCAAATTTGATCCAAATAGGATTTCTTTATTCTCCAGAAGTTCTGACACTTAAATTTGATAGAATTAATCCTATAAATGGATTTAAAAGAATTTTTTCTATCAGATCATCTCTTGAGGCGGTAAAGGGACTAGCAAAATTTATAGTTATATTGGCCATTGTTTATTTATACCTAAAAGATGAACTGACTTCTTATATTGGTTTTTATCATACGGATGTTCTAAACTCATTCTTGTATGGAAAAGTTTTATTGGCCAAACTCGGTTTTTCGATCTTAGGTGGAATGGGAATCATTGCTATGGCAGATTTTCTTTATCAAAAAATGAGTTATCAAAAAAAGCTTATGATGACGAAAGAACAAGCAAAGCAAGAGTCTAAAGAAAAAGATGGTAACCCTGAAGTTAAACAAAGAATTAAGGCCATTCAAAGAGAAATGACTCAAAAAAGAATGATGGCAGATGTTCCAACTGCTGATGTTATTGTTACCAATCCTACACATTTAAGTATCGCTTTGAAATATGATCCTGAAACTATGATATCTCCGTTAATAGTTGCAAAAGGTGGAGATAATGTAGCAATGAAAATTAGAGAGATTGCAAAAGAACATGATATTCCAATTGTTGAAAATGTTCCTTTAGCGAGAACTCTTTATAAAACAGTTAAAGTTGGAGAGGCGGTTCCAAGGATTATGTATAAGGCCGTGGCTGAAGTATTAGCATTTGTTTATAAAATTAGAAGAAGAAAAAAGGCTATTAGCTAAGGAAAATAAAAATGAGTTTTTTTGATCGATTTAAAGCGTTAACTAAAAATTCAGATTTAGCAATCGCGATTGGAATACTACTTATTCTAAGTGTTATGATTGTTCCAATTGCTCCATGGATTTTAGACTTTTTACTAGCATTAACTCTTGGATTTAGTGTTGTCGTTTTACTTGTTTCTGTATATTCAAAAAAGCCTTTAGACTTTTCAACTTTTCCTACGATTTTATTAGTTGCTACTTTATTTCGTCTTTCATTAAATGTTGCTTCTACTAGAAATATTTTACTAAGGGGCGGCTCTGAAGGAACTGGTGCAGCAGGTGAAATTATTCGATCATTTGGTGAGTTCGTCGTTGAAGGGAACTATGTTGTAGGAATAATTGTATTTATAATTTTAGTAATCATTAACTTTATGGTTATCACTAAAGGTGCTGGGCGTGTATCAGAAGTTGCTGCTAGATTTACATTAGATGCCATGCCAGGTAAGCAAATGGCGATTGATGCCGATTTAAATGCAGGTTTAATAGATGAAGCTCAAGCGAAACAAAGACGTAAGGAAATTGCTGATGAAGCAGATTTTTACGGGTCTATGGATGGTTCATCTAAATTTGTTAGAGGTGATGCAATTGCAGGTATTTTAATTACGGCAATTAACATTATAGGTGGAATTATTGTAGGTGTTGCTCAAAATGATATGAGCTTTGCTTCTGCAACTGAGACTTTTACATTATTAACAGTGGGTGATGGATTAGTAGCTCAAATCCCTGCACTTATTATTTCTACGGCCGCTGGTATAATCGCAACGAGAAACAATGATTCTCATTCATTAGGTGATCAAGTTGGAAACCAATTAAAGCTACATCCAAAAGCATTATATATTACGGCCGGTGTATTAATGGTATTTTCTTTAATGGGTCTACCAAAGATACCATTTATTTCTATGGGGCTTGCTTTAGCATTTCTTGGATTTAGAATTGAAAAAGCGAAAGAGCATGAAGAAGCAATGAGTGCTAAATTGGCCGCTGAAACGAAGAAAACTACAGCTGATAATTTAGAGGATTTATTATCACTAGACTTAGTAGAACTTGAAGTAGGCTATGGCTTAGTTAATCTAGTTGACTCTGAACAAAATGGAGATTTATTAGAAAGAATTACTCATATCAGAAAGCAATTCGCACTAGACTGGGGAGTAATTATTCCTTCAGTACAAATTCAAGATAATTTGGAACTAAAGCCAGGTGAATACTCCCTTAAGGTAAAAGGAATTGAAGTCGCAAAAGGTGAGTTAGTAAGTGATCATTACCTTGCTATGGATCCAGGGACAGTAATAGAGAAAATTGATGGAATAGAAACAGTTGAACCTGTATTTGGACTTCCAGCAGTTTGGATAACAGAAGAACAACGTGAAGATGCACAATATAATGGATATACAGTAGTAGATTTATCAACAATTGTAGCGACTCATATAACAGAGGTATTAAAATCAAATTTACACGAATTATTTGGACGTCAGGAATTAGTAAGAGTTCTTGATAACTTTAAAGAACAGTATCCGAAAATTGTAAGTGATTTAGTTCCAGAAATTCTTCCTTTAGGAACAGTTCTTAAGGTTTTACAAAACCTTTTAAGAGAAGGTGTAAGTGTAAGAGATTTACGTACGATATTAGAGTCATTAGCTGAGTTCGGTAGTAAGGTAAAGGACGCTGGACAATTGACTGAGTATGTCAGACAATCATTATATAGAACGATTACTGAAAGTTTAAAAAGTGATCAAGGAGATATTCCGTTGTTTACATTGGATCGTTATATAGAAGAAACTTTGGCCTCAAATATTATTGATACTGAACAAGGCCAGCAAGTATCTGTTGATCCAAAAATAACTCAAAATATACTTTCAAGTTTGAATGAAAAAATTGAGGAAGCAACAAATATCGGTGAAAAAATGGTTGTATTATGTTCACCAGTAATTAGGCATCATTTTAAAAATTTAACAGAAAAGTTTATACCCAATTTAATAGTTATTAGTCATAACGAATTAGGGCCGGAGGCCAATATTAGATCACTAGGAACGGTGAGGTTGTAGATGCACACTAGGAAATTTGAAGCGGAAACATTAGAGGAAGCACTAAAGGCCATAAAAAGAGAATTAGGCCCAGATGCAATTATTTTGAAAACTGTAACTAATAAAGGTCTTAAAGGAGCTTTTAAGAAAAGTAAAATTGAAATAACTGCCGCTATCTCTGAAAAAAATTATCTTAAAAAAGCAAGAGTTGAAAAGTCTTTATCAAGTGAACAAAAAGAATTATTTTACCAAAGTGATTCTTCTCATATCTCTAATATGATTGATGGTTATTCTGATAATCGATTACAATCTAGGGAAGTTGCTCCTAGAAATAATGGTTATGGAAAGTTAGGTTTAAATAGACCTGTATCTCAAACAATAGAAGAGAGTACAAATAGTTTTTCTCGTGAAGTAAGTAATAAAGTAGGAAATAAAAGTTCTTTACCTAGTTCATTAGATGATTTTTTAGGCAGTTTTAATAGTTCTAAAAATGAAGAAGTAGAAGAGCTACAAAGCTTTCAGCAAAACTTTATAAACGAAGAGGTTGAAAGGCCGAGAGTTGAAAGATATCAAGAAGTAGAAGAAGAAGTTGTCGTAAACTCTCAAGATCCGGCATTATTAGATAAAATTGAATTATTGGAGCAAAGAATTTTTGAATTGAATGCTAGAGTCCAAAAGATTGATAGAAGGCTCCCTATTGGACTTGAACAAATAAAAAACTCATTGAGAAGTTTAGATATTGAAGAAACTTATATTCAAAAATTAATTAGAAAAGCTACTTTTGAACTTGGTGACGAAGAATTAGATCAAGCAGATATTGTATTTGACTTTGCATTGAAAGAAATGGTTTCAAGTATTTCAACTGATATGCCAGAGTTTTCCAAAGTAGAAAATGAGAAGCCTGTTGTAACAGTTTTAGTTTCAACTCAAAATTCTGGACAAACAAGTACAATGTTGAAATTAGGAACAATAAAACAAAACAGCGTCTTAATACAAATTGATTCAGTTAAAGGTAAAAAAACTTTTGCGGAGCAAATTTTTGATTTTAATGTTGTGAGAACAACTAGTTTATCTGAAGCAGTAACTGAAATTAGAAAAGCTACGGAAGAAGGTAAATCTGTTTTTGTAGACTTTAAAAGAAATACTGAAAATTTAAATGACTCAAAGAACTTTATAGATGGTCTTAGAAGAAGCTTTGACAAGGTGGAAGTATTGATCTGTCTATCAAGTGTGAATAGTGAGTTATATAATAAGAAGATAGTATCGGCATTAGCGCCGATTGCTAATGGTTTAATTTTAAACTATTTAGATTTGTGTATAAATTACGGAGCAATCTTCAATTTAGCACAGAAAAATTATGATTTACCTTTTAAATTTTTTGGAACAGGTGAAGCGATTCCAGATGATATTGAAGGAGCAACTGCTGAAAGGATTTTGGCAGGTATATTTAAATTTGATTAAGTAGATTTTTTAGGAGACAGGATGTCCATAGGAAATGCTAGCGATTGGCTATTGTCACAGAATAGCTATTGTAGTCCCGATTCATTTAGTAAAAAATTAGATTCTTGTGTAACTATTTCTGTAGCAAGTGGAAAAGGTGGAGTTGGTAAAACTTCTGTTTCTGTAAAAATGGCCAAAGAATTAGCTTCCAATGGTTATAAGGTCTTACTTGTTGATTGCGATTATAATTTATCTAATACCCAAATTAAGTTAGGTTTACCTATAAATAATAATTTTGATGATTTAATTCAGGGAAAAATAGATTTCGAAGAAAGTGTTGTAAGTACAATGGGATTTGATCTCCTGGCGGGGTGTAATGGTAGTCAGTTCTTCTTTGAAAATGAAGTAGAGATCGATAAAGTTGTAATTGAAGTTATGGCCAAGCAAGAAGCTAAATATGATTTTATTATTTTAGATTGTCCTGCTGGAATTAATAAAAGATCTTTAGCAATTAATGCTTACAGTGATTATCGATTTATTGTTATTAATCCTGATAAGTCATCTATAACAGACTCTTATTCGTTAATTAAATTATTAATGTTAAATTTTGGAATTAAAGATAATCACTTGATACTGAACAAAATTTCCGGCCGAGCACAATTCTCAAAATTAGTTAAATGTATGAGCGAAACTGTCGAAAACTTTCTTGGCGGCAGGTTAAATATACTTGGACATATTAAAAAATATGACTGCGCGATTGATGAGTTCGATAATTCTTTTATTGGGTCGGCAACTTCTGCCGGTGACCAAAATTTTTCTAAAATGATTGAAAAGTTCACCGAGGAGTTCATAGTAACATCCTCGGTCCATATTCCTAATGTGGAACCTAGGAAGACCTTAAACGAACAGAATGTTCATGAACACCTAAGCTAAGGAGTAGCCCAGATGTCTTCCCTCGCCAAGAAACTAAAGAACTTAAAAGATTACAAATGTGAAATTGATGCCGTTACAAAAGACGAAATCATTGTAGAGTATGCTCCTTTAATTAAATATATTGCTCAAAAAATTGCTGCTAGGTTACCAGCAAATATAGAGCTTGATGATTTAATTTCATGTGGTGTTATTGGGTTAATGGACGCCATCGATAAGTTTGATCCTACAAGAGATAATAAATTTAAGACTTATGCAGAATTTAGAATAAGAGGTTCAATTCTTGATGAGTTAAGAGCACAAGACTGGGTACCTAGATCTATAAGAGAAAAAGCAAAATTAGTTGAAAGAACATACGCAAAGCTAGAGTCAGAGTTAGGAAGACCAGCTACTGATGAAGAGATGTGTAAAGAGCTTGATTGTTCTCAAGAAGAATTTCATGACTTAATTAATAAATCAAAATCTGTTTCTTTATTAAATATTGATGATTCAGCATCATTTAATAGGGGAGATAAAAAGTTAATGGCCGGATTAATGGAGAATAGTAGATCTAGCAATCCATTTAGTGCTGTTAATTATAAAAATGTTAGAGATACAATCAAAGAAGGAATTATGACTTTACCTGAAAAACAAAGATTAGTTCTTTCTCTATATTACTATGAAGACTTAAACTTAAAAGAAATTGGACAGGTTTTAGATGTAACTGAATCAAGAGTATCTCAGTTACATACGCAAGCTATACTTAAATTAAAAGCAAAACTAAAGAATGTATTAGATTCACCAGAAGATTTAGCTGGTTAAAATATGAATGAAAATGTGGCATTGGCCAAAGACGTTTTAGATGATTTGTTCCTTCTCTCTGGAGAGAAGGAACATGCTTTATATATTAGGCTCAATAAAATATTAGACAAAATGAGTTCTCAAAATAAACTTTTAAATACAATTAATAGCTTTCCAAAAATCTCAAGAATGACCCAAGCTTATATAAAAAGTCTTTTTGAGAGTTTTTGTGATGGAGAAAAAATTAATTGTAGCTTGAAAGAGCTTTCAATGGATGAAGTTGATCAATTTACTCATGTTATAGAGCTGATTTCATTAATGACTAAATCTTTTCGTCCAATTCAAGTCAACTCAGTGGAAATTAATCAAAAAGTTAGAATAAAACTTGAGTTAAATAGAATAGTAAATGAAGAAGCTTTAAGAAAAATTTCTTATAGAGTTACAAAGTCATTATTAAAAGTGAATTGGTTACTTACTTTTAAAATATTACCAGGCCAAGACCAAGCAATCTGCATAGAGCTTAATGCTCAAAAAATTGAGAAACTTAATGGTATTAGGGCCTATGAATTAAGCTCTGACTTATGGATTGGATTTGATGAAGCATTTTCAGATTTTATAGAAACAAGATGTGAATCTAATAAATTTTTAGGGCCAACTTATTTGTTTGATGAGTCAGGACACGTTAGAAAAGTGGACGAGTATTTTTGTGAAAATAATGAATATGATATTTTTCATTTTAACTTTCTATTTCGGCCTATATCATTCATAATTAACTCTGAGGGGAAAAATATTCCCAAAACCGAGTTAATTGATTTAGTAAGCACAGGATGTGATACGGATATATTGCAACATGAAGTTAATGGAAATAAATCTAAAAACATTTTTTACTTCGACTTCTGTAAGTTACTCTCTCTTTAATTTTATTTATAGGACATTTTTATGATTAAAAGGAAGCTGAATATTAGTAATGCTTTTTTCTATTTATTTTCTCTTTCAACAATTGTGTTATTAAGCTGGTCACTATTTAAAGCATTTGATGGTGGTATTTTTAATTTTTCTAAATTGGATGGAACATATCAATCTAAGTATGTTTTTGAAGAATTAAAAACAAATCAAAAACTTCGATCAGTTTATGACTCCGTTTCTAATGATAATTTTAAAAAAACATATTCAGAATTAAATTCCATTAAAGGAAAAATTGAGTTTATAAATGAGCTTACAAACTCAACAAATCTTCAAGTGAACACAGTTTTGAGTGTTTTAATAAAAAGTTCTGATGAGTTAATTTCACTTCCTAGTTATGATTCAATCCAAAAAGTTTTAAATAATAAAATTGATAGTTTTGAAACATATGTAAAGGATAATAAATGGAGAACTCTTAGTCGTTATTCAAATATTTTAAAAACTAAAGTGAGTAGAATTTCTAAAATCGAAAGCTTACGCAGAGTTAATAGAATGATAAGTAATGTGAACTCTATTGAGAGTGATCTTGATAGAATGAAAAATATTACTACTAATTCAATTTTAAATGATAGAGAAAAGGCAAATGTTGTAAAAAAAGTTGATGAAATAAAAAATGAATTAAATTTGGTTTCAAATTATTTAGGTACTATTAAAAAGTTTTCTGGTGAATTAATCACTTTTCAAGAAGTATTTGGAAAGTGGATTAGAGTAACTGATCCAGAAGTAAGTATTTTAAAATTTAAACTAGATGATAAAATTAAATTTTATTTTTACTTTCAACTAGGTTTAATTATTTTTCTTGTAGTTTCTGTTTTAATTGGTACACAAGTCAAAAAAGTACAAGCAAAGAGAGATCAGTCATTCTTAGAAAATAATTTGGTTAAAATTGTTAAAGAAGATATTGTTTCAACTCGTCAGTCTAGCTTGGAAGGTATTTCAATTGAAACCGCGACTGAGTTAGCTGGTATGAAAAGTTATTTGCATAATCGAATGAGCTTTGGCGCTTTATTCCAAGATGGACTTCCATTTGGGACTATACTTCTTGATTCAAATTTAAGTGTAATATGGGCCAATCAACTTTTTTACGATTCATGGAATATTGATGAAAAAACAGCTTCAGATGGATCATTAAGCTGGGACTTCTTACAACGATTTACAAATTTAGGTGAAGAAGATCCAGTTCTAGATTCAATAAATAAAAAGATGGCAGGGATTTATCAAATTCAAGTTAGGTTAAATGATGAAGAGCCGGCACCATTTGAAATGTATGTCTCTCCAATAGAGTATGCTGGACAAGATCGAGTATTAATTATGCTTTATCCATTAAGATCAATTGAAGAAACTTTACAGAATCAATCAATTGCACTTGTAGGGCCAGTTAAAAGAACCTTGGATAATATGATCAATGATGTTTATGACCAAGACTTTAAAGACCGAATTACTAAAGATTTTGCAAATGCTGCCATTCCCCATATTTTTGAAGCCTTTGAGAAGTTAGATCATAAAACAACTGCTCAAAGAGACTCCTTAGTTTCTCAAATCGAAGAGTTAGAAGACAGTTTGTGTGATAAAGAAAAAATGCTTCAAGATATGAATCAAAATAATATTGAGTTAGAAAAATTAAATAAAAATTTAAGTAAAAATTTAAGTGGACTTAAAGATAAGTTAATTGAAGTTTTGGATTATAGAAGAGACCTTGAAAATATCTACCAAAAAAGTCTAGCGGAAGTAAAAAGTCTACAAGAAGATCAAAAAAATGTAATCAATGAGCTAAGTAGAAAAGATGATTCAATAAAAAGAGGTAAAGAAACTTTGAGTTTATCAAAGGAGTCTAAAACTGAGCTTAAATCAAAACGAGTGGAAGCTGACGAATTGAAATCTTCAATTAATCAAGCAATTGATCAAGTTTTAATTTTTAATAAATCGGACAAAATTTCAAAAGAAGAGCTAGCGATCTCCTTGAGTAATATTAAAAATGAGATTAAGTCTTTAGATTTCTTTTTCAATAGTCTTTCTAAATCAATAACACAATTTGACGTAGTATTTTCTAAGTTAGAAATGATTATGTCAGACTCTAAGGAGATTAATGAAAAAGAATTATCTCAAAGATTACATAAATTAAATGATTTATTCGAAACTCAGGTTTTTAACTTTACACAAGTTTCAAGAAAAGCAGATATAGAGGAAGAGCAACTAATCTCTCATATCAAAGATGTTTATGTTAGCTTAAAAGAAGTTAAAGGGCGAAATATTGATAATCTCTCTTTAATGAATTAAAAATTATCTTTCACTGGCCTGGCCAGATATATCATCTATTTCAGAAAAGTTATTTGTACTTAATGCTTCGAAGCTGTGGTTGTGATCATTGCAAAACTCATCACCATTATCACCATGTCTTTCTCCTAGCTGAGGTCCATGTCTATTTATTTCTTCATGCATAATGTGACTTGAAATTTTTCTTCTCATTTTTTTAGGAACGAAAAAACTATAGTTTGAACATGTACCAGTACTAGGAATATTATCTACTTTACTTTGTATACAGTAACAATAGTTATCAATCTTTTTTCCATTTCCAACACCTGAACAGGTAGATATTTCAAACCTTGGATCAGAAGATTTTTGTGTTTTTATATCCCATGCAATTCCTCTGAATTGACTAATCTTTATTCTTTTAGACTCTGTTTTATTGGAGTTTGTTGTACTAACTTCATCTTTGTTAAAGTCATTTTTACAAGTATTAACACAAGTATTATAGTCTACCTCTTTAGATTTGTTATCATTTGAAGAAAATAAAAACTCTTTTGCATAATATTTTTCATTAGATAGTTTTAATCTATCCATCTCTTGCAGAACTGATTTAACATAATCAGAAGGAAAAGACTTTGATATAGCTCTTTCTTTTGTTTCACTTTTAATTGCTGATTTGATATTTTTTAAAGTGTCTCTATATATAAATGGGTAGTTAATTGTTCCACCGAACTTTTCATAATCAGTGAGAGCAACCTCTAATTCCTTATAAAGACTTTTAACTTTTTTCATATCTGTTTTATTTTTAGCGAGTTCTTTTTTTATTTGGTGCTGTCGGTATACAATTATGTCTTCGGCCTTATTTCTCAGAACAAAGTCACTTTTTTCATCCGCAATTGAATTTAACAAAGGGGTTGTTAATGCCAAAAATAATGTAAAAAAATTGATTAATTTCATAAATAAGTCCTTATATTAAAACTTTTCATGAATATAATCGGACTTCTTGGTCATTGACTTTAAGAAAGTTAGAAACAGTCAATTAATTACCCGAGAAGTAAACTCGGATAAATTCATTTAGGCTTTTATCTAAATCTTCTAAAGATTTGATATTATTAATAACTACATCTGAAAGCTTTTTCTTTTCTTCACTGCTCATTTGTTTTGAAAGGATATTTTTAGCAAGCTCTTCGCTTGAACCATCTCTTTTTGTAATTCGTTCAATTTGAACATTTTCTGGAGCGTAAACGCAAACTTTAAGATCAACAAGTTTATCAAGCCCTTTTTCAAATAGAAGTGGTACATCATAAATGACAACTTCAGCATTCTCATAGCTTTGATAGGCTTCAAAATATTTTTGAGGCATTTTTTTATAAATAAATTTTTCAATTAGACTTTGATTTTCGGGTTTATCAAAAAAAACTTCTCTTAGCTTTTTAAAATCTATTGTTGAATTATTTATAACTTGTGGAAAATGATGGGAAATAAAATTTTTAGTTTCTTCCATATCATAAATTTGATGAACTAAAGCATCGGCACATATAATTGGAAATCCTTTTTCTTCTAACTTTTTACTAACGGTAGATTTCCCTGAAGCAATTCCTCCCGTTAATCCAATAACTGGAACTGGTGTTTGGTAGAGTCGAGTATTTACTTCTTTAGAAATATATTCTTCTTTTAGTTTCATTAGTTTTAATTTTTCTCAATTTGTTTTACTTGATCCCAATAGTGATCCATTTGCTCTTGATTCATATTATTAATATCATTGCCTGAGTCGGCAATCAATTTTTCCATTTTTTGAAAGCGTCTAATGAACTTTTTATTTGCCGATCTTAAGGCTTCTTCAGGGTCTATTCCCAAGTGTCTTCCAAGTTGTGCCGCAGAAAAAAGAAAGTCCCCTAGCTCTTCTTCAACTCTTTCAATATTAATCTGTCCAGCATTAGGTCCAATTTCTTCTTTTAATTCTTGCCACTCTTCTTCGACTTTATATGCAACTTGTGTGGCATCATCCCAGTCAAAATTAATTTTATTTGTCTTTTTTCCTATCTTATTTGCCGAAAAGAGAGCTGGAAAATTTATATAGCTATTATCTATGAGTGATTGATCTTTTCCTTCCTTTTCAGATTTTTTTAAATCATCCCACTTTGCGACAACTTCTTCTTCTGAGATGTTTTCATTTTTTTCTTTAAAAACGTGTGGATGTCTATAAATAAGTTTGTCAGCAAGTTTTTTAGAAACTGACTCGATATTAAAATTATCTTTTTCACTGGCCAATTGAGCATGAAGTAAAACTTGTAATAACACATCTCCAATCTCTTCTTCCATTTCTTCAATATCTTCACTTTCAGTGGCATGAATAAATTCATATGACTCTTCTATGAGATATTTTAGTAGGCTATTATGAGTTTGTTTGAGGTCCCATGGACATCCACCATCGGGGTCTCTCAGCTTTTTTACTACTTCAACTAATCTTGCAAACTCTATATATTCTTTATTCATACTACCTTCAGTTTTCAATTGTTATCTATTGTTATAAACTTCTTGAATATGAAAATAAAGACAATTACCTCTTCAATTCTTGAAATCAATATCTTAGATACTAGTTTAACTAAAACCTATCCAGGTGAAACTAAATTACCTAAGTTTTTGAAAGTAAGTGCAGAAGTATTGGGACACTTTTTAAAAAAAGAATTAAAAATTTCTCGCTTCGAATTGAGCCTGACGCTTTGTGGTAATAAAAAAATTAAAAGTTTAAATAATGATTATAGAAATAAAAATAAAGTTACTGATGTTCTTTCTTTTCCTGTCCATGAAAACTTGAGAAGTGATGGAGTTATTCCAGGTTTACAAGAAGTCGAATTGGGAGATATTTTTATTTGCAAAGATGTAGCATTAAAGCAATCTAGAGAGTTCAAAGTAAGTTATTGTGCAGAAATTATTCATTTACTCGTTCATGGAGTTTTACATTTAATTGGTTATGATCACGAAATTTCTCTTCAAGAAGAAAAGATCATGTTTCAATTAGAAGAAAAACTTGTAAAATCAATTAGTCTAAAATTAAAAGGTTGAAGCAGTGCAAGAAAGTATAAAAATAGCTTTAGATGAAAAGCGGTCTCAAATTAAAGAATATTCTGAAAAGTTAGATCTTCTACGGAGGTCACTTTGAAATTGAAAAGAAATCTGAACGAATAGAAGAAATCACTCGAATAGAAACAATGGATGGGTTTTGGGATGATGCTGAAGCTGCTGCTAAAATTCAAAAAGAAAAAAACGTATTAGTTGATACTGTTCAAACGTACTCAGTGTTAAAAGAATTAGTTGATGAGTTTGAAATACTCTCAGAATATGCTGCTGAAGGAGACGAAGAGTCAGGTAGTGAAGCTTTAGAAGTATTTGAAAAACTAAATGAGAAATACTTGAAAGCAGAACAAAAGGTATTACTTTCTGAAGAAGCTGATCCAAATAATGCAATAATTTCGATCAATGCTGGTGCAGGTGGAACTGAGTCATGTGACTGGGCCTATATGCTATTTCGAATGTTAACTAGATGGGCCGAAAAAAATAAATTTAAACTTCAACAATTAGATAATCAACCAGGTGATAGTGCTGGAATAAAGTCTGTAACTTTTGTTGTACAGGGACCTTATGCTTATGGACAATTAAAATCAGAAACAGGTGTACATAGGCTGGTAAGAATTTCTCCATTTGATTCAAATGCAAGAAGACATACTTCATTTGCGTCTGTTTTTGTTTCACCTGAAATTGATGACGATATTGAAATTGAAATAAATGATAATGATCTTAAAATTGATGTTTATAGGTCTGGTGGAGCTGGCGGACAGTCAGTAAACACTACGGACTCGGCCGTTAGAATTACTCACTTGCCAACAAATATTGTAGTTACATGTCAAAACGAAAGGTCTCAACTTCAAAATAAATTACAGGCGATGAAAGTTTTAAAATCTAGGCTTTATGATTTGGCCATGGAAGAGAAGAAGGCCAAGGAAGCAGAGACAGAAGCTTCAAAAAAAGAAATTGGCTGGGGAGCTCAAATTAGATCTTACGTTTTACACCCTTATAAAATGGTTAAAGATCATCGAACAAGTTTTGAATCTGGAACTGCTGAAAAAGTTCTCGATGGGGATTTGGATGGTTTTATGGATGCCTTCCTAAGATGGAAAGCGACACAAGGAAAGGAAGAAAATAGTGAAGGGTGATGTTTTATTATCCTTATTTAGAATTTTATTTTTAGGAAACGGAATGTATCGTTTTCTAATTGGTGTAATATTTGGATTGGCCTTTTCAATTGCTGTTATTCTTTCAACTATTGGAATTATGGATGGTTTTAATACGTCTTTAAAAAGAGGATTAAAAAGAAGTGTCGGCGATTTAAAAATCTTTCACCGTTCAAAGTTTTTTAATCAAGACGATGAAGTCTTTCAAATATTAAAAAACCTTCAAGTAAGTCAAATTAGTGGTATCACCCAGACTCAAGGGTTTGCCATGAAAGAAGGTGAATCAAAGGGTATTTTGATAAAAGGAATTGAATCGGAAAGCTTTTCTGAGGTCACAGGAATGAATATTGCTGTAAAGTCTGGAGAAGTTGCAGTCGGGATAGAGCTGGCCCATTTGCTGAAATTAGAAGTCGGAAGTTCATTGATATTGGCCTATGGAAATAATAATAACGAAGTAAATGGTCTACCTTCTTTCATAGAGTATAAGGTGTCTCAAATAATCGAGCATGGAATTTATCAAAAAGATATGAGATTGGTTTATTTAAATCGCAGTGATGTCCAATCAGTTTTAGAAGTTCAAAATAAAATAAATTCTATTTCTTTTAATATCCCTTATGAGGAAGATATTGTTCCAACTGAAGATGATTATCATATTGAGAAGATTCGAGTTTTTAGAATGAATATTCTTAATGAGCTACCTTATGGCTTCAAAGTGAGACCTTTTTGGTATGAGTACGGTGGTCTCATTGAGGCAGTAAAAGTTGAAAGAGATATAATTTCATTAATTCTTCAGTTAGTCGTAGTTGTTGCAATTTTTAACGTTTTAGCATTTATAACATTTATAAGTGAAAAGAGATCGCAAGAGCTTTTTTTGTATAAGGCATTAGGTCTTTCAGTCAGAGATTTATCAAAAATTTGGATGCAAATGATATTGTTTATATGGGTGAGCTCATGTTTACTCTCAGTAATACTTGTTCAAATTTTTGGATGGGGGTTAGAAAACTGGAGTTTGCTACAACTGCCTGCTGAAGTTTATTATTTAGGTAGTTTAAAATTATTTATTACATGGTCGAGTTACGCCTTAGTTTTTGCGTTAACATTTGTCTGGTTATTATTTTTAGCATGGCTTGGGCTTTGGAAAATTAGAAAAAGACCATTATTATATGGATTGAGAAGAGAGTTCTCTTAAGAAGGGGTTTCAATTTGGAAACACAGTTAATTAAAGTTCATAACTTAAAAAGATATTATAAAAAAGTAAAGGCCGTTGATGGACTTTCATATGTTTTTGAACCTGGTCAAGAATATGCAATCCAAGGGAGTTCAGGTTCAGGGAAATCAACTTTACTTTATATGCTAGGTGGTCTCGACAGACCTACTGATGGAATTATTGAAGTTGGTGGAAATGATTTAGGACAGTATTCTGATGATCAACTTGCAATTTTTAGAAATAGATATGTAGGCTTTGTATTTCAGTTTCATTTTTTATTGCCTTCTATGACTTGTCTTGAAAATATTTTGTTACCATCTAAAATTGGTGGATTAAAAGGAAATTTAATAGAAAAGAAAGTAGTAGACCTATCTCAAAAACTTGGAGTTGAGCACTGTTTGAAAAAACATCCTTATGAAGTATCAGGTGGAGAACAGCAAAGAATTAATATAATTAGAGCTCTTTCATTGGGGCCAAAATTGTTATTATGCGATGAACCTACGGGGAATCTTGATAGTGAAAATTCGCAAATTGTTACTGAACTTATTCGCTCTTTGGCCAAAGAGTACAATTCAACACTGGTTGTAGTAACTCATGACGACAATGTTGCATCACAATTTACAAATAGAATTCGAATTCGCGATGGTCGTCTGCTTTAGTATCGCAGATGTCTGCCCCTATCTCTGACTTAATCTGTTTGTAAACTTATGTAAATACTGATAAATTTTTAGGACGAAAAAAATCGGGTATTGCCTAGTGGTAATGCTAGTCAGTTGAATTACGATGGAGTGTTGATGCTTAAAGGCCCTATCCTCTGGGTTTTGTTTTTATTTTTTCCTTTGCTTAATTTAGGAGCTCAGGAAATTGGCCCAAAGAAAAAATTATTCAAAATTGACGAAATCAGAGTTCGTGGCATCAAGAAAGTTGAGAAAGAGGCCATCATTGAAAAGATTATTTCTAAAAAGGGAATGGTCTTAGATAATTACACTCTAAAAAAAGACTTAGATAAAATTTACTCATTAAAATATTTTGAATTTGTAGAAGCTCATCAAAAAAGAAGCAAGGGCAAAAATATTTTAGAGTTTATCGTTAAAGAAAAACCAATCGTTACCAGTATTGAATTTGATGGAAATGATGAACTTGATTTAGATGAATTAAGCTCTCAAATAAGTACGAAAGAATTTTCTATTTTAGATATTAATACCGTTAAGAATGATGTTAAAAAGTTAGAAAAGTTTTATGAAGAGAAAGGGTTTTATCTAGCGTCTATTAGTTTTAATGTTAGACAAGTATCTCCAGAAAATGTTGAAGTCACTTTTAAAATTCAAGAGTTTGATAAAGTAAAAGTTAAGAAAATTATTTTCTTAGGAAATAAATCTTTTGAAGATGATCAATTGAAAAGCATAATGCAAACAAATGAAGAGGGTCTTTTCTCTTTTATGAGTGATTCTGGAAACTTCAAAGAATTTAACTTCCAAACAGATATTGAAAGGCTTAAATACTTCTATCAAACAAAGGGGTATTTACAAATAAATGTTGGGACTCCTGAAATTACCGTATCTGAAGATAAGAAGTGGGTTTTCATCACTATTAAGGTCAATGAAGGTCCTAGATTTTCAATTAATAATATTTTCTTTCAAGGCGAAGTGCTTTTTCCTGAGAGAGAACTAAAAGAGAAAATCGAATTAAGAGAAGGTAATGTTTATTCTGAAGAACACCTTAGAAAAGACATCCAAAAGTTAACTGAGATTTACCAAGACGAAGGTTATGCTTTTGCAAACGTTTTAAGACAAATAAATATTGTACCTGGTGAAAATAAAGTAGATATTGAGTTTTCATTTGAAAAAGGAAAGATTGCTTATTTTGGGAAAATCTTTGTAAAAGGTAATACTAAAACGCGAGATAAGGTTGTTAGAAGAGAATTAAAAATTCGTGAAGGTGCAAGGTACTCGGGAAGTGCTTTAAGGCAGTCAAAAGAAAATGTTAATCGTTTAGGTTTTTTTGAAAGAGGAAGTGTCGTCTTTAATACAATTACACCTAAGGGAAAAGATGATGTTTTAGATGTTGAAATTACAGTTAAAGAAAAAAATACTGGTCAAATAACTCTAGGTGCTGGTTACTCAACAGCAACTAAGGGATTTTTAAATGCATCTATATCTCAAAATAACTTTGCAGGTAAAGGGCAGACTTTATCGTTTAAATTAACACTTTCAGGTGATCAACAAGAGTATAATATTGGATTCACTGAACCGTATCTCTTTGATTCTACTTGGTCAGCTGGTGGTCGTATTTTCAGTAATAGATCAACATTAAATGATGATTATGAAGTAAAAAGAAAAGGTTTCTCACTTCAAGCTGGTCACCCAATCTTCAATGAATTCACTCGATTATTTGCATCATATAATTTTACAGATACAGCTCTAAAAGATGTAAATAACCCTTTAATAGTTTCAAGTGTTGAAAATGGTATTTCATCATCAGTAAGAACTACTATTGAAACTGATAAGAGAGATAATCGATTTGAACCTTCCAGTGGATATTTTACTAGTTTTTCTACTGAATATGTTGGTGTTGGTGGTGACAAAAAATGGATTAAAACTGAAACAGACCTTAGATACTTTAAATCTGTCTGGGGAGACCTAGTATTTAGGTCAAGATTAGTCGCCGCAAAAATAGGTAAAAATGGAAAAGAGATACCAATTAACCAAAGATTTACATTGGGTGGACCAAGAAACCTTAGAGGTTATGGTATATATGATATTGGGCCAAAAGTAGAAGTTGTTAATCCTTCTACAGGGCTTTTAGCACAATACGACTTGGGCGGACTTTTTCAAACCTATACTCAATTAGAGTTTGAGCATCCGCTGGCCAGAGAAGCTGGTCTTAAGTGGGTTGTATTTTTTGATGCTGGTAATGTTTATGATAGATATATCGGTGAAGATGGAAATTGGGACTTAAAGATGGATTATGGTTTTGGATTTAGATGGTTCTCACCAATAGGTGTTTTACGATTTGAGTTCGGATATCCTCTTGATAGTAAGGTTGATGGTAGCCAATTCCATTTTGATATAGGACAATTATTTTAGATACTATTAAGGAGTTTGATAATGAAGTTTAGTGTTTTCGCCCTTTTATTAATGTTTTCAGTTAATGCATTTGCAATATCAGTTGGAACTGTTGATATTCAAAAAGTAATGTTCAATGTGAAGGAAGGGAAGAAAGTTGCGACACAATTAGAGTCGACTTTTAAAAAGAAAAAAAGTGAGCTTCAAAAAGAGCGTGATGACTTGATGAAAGAAGAAAAAAAGTTCAACAAGCAAAGTAGCGTTCTTTCTGGTGATGCAAAATCTAAGAAAAGAGAAGCTCTTCAAAAAAAGTTCGTTGGTCTTCAAGAGAAATCTTTAAAATATCAAAAAGAAATGCAAGACATGGAAAACAAATTGAAAAAGCCTTTAGTTGATAGAGTAAGAGGTATTATAACTGATGTATCTAAGTCATCTAAAGTTGACTTAACAGTAACTAATGCTGCGATGTTATTATATGCTGCAAATGAAGTAGATCTTACAGATAAGGTAATTAAAGCATATGATAAAAAGTATCCAGTGAAAAAATAGGTTGCTGTGAATTATGCAAGTTGCTCAATTACTTGAGTTTGATTCAAGTTTAAAAACTTTAAAAAAAGATAGTGAGGCCCAAATACTGGGCCTTACAAATTTTAATTCGCCAAAAAAATCATATTTAACTTTTACCAAATCAAAAAAACTTCTAGATTCTCTGCTAGAAACTTCAAGTGTTGAAGTATTAAGAGAAATGACTTTAGTTATTTCGGAGTCTTTAGAAAAGGATATTGATAGTTTTGAAGATAAGTTTCTTCAAATTTTATCATCTTCTAATATAGATATTAGTATTTCAAAGCTTTCTAAACCATTTTATGACAATAAATATAAAGATATTAATTATGTGGTTGATGGAAGACAGATGGGAACGTCTAAAGTTCATCCAACAGCTTGGATTGCTCAAGGAGTATTTGTTGGAGAAAACTCTGAGATTGGTGAGAATGTAAGAATTCATCCAGGTTGCATAATCCAATCAAATGTTTTGATTGGAGATAACACTGAAGTTTATCCAAACGTTGTAATTTATCCATTTTCAAAAATTGGTAAAAGTTGTCGAATTCATAGTAATACGACGATTGGTGCCGATGGCTTTGGCTATAACTTTGATGGATCAGAGCATTTAAAGGTTTGGCACGTAGGTGGGGTGGAAATTCAAGACGATGTTGAAATTGGTGCGAACTGTAGTGTCGATCAAGGAACATTTAATCCTACGACTATTGAGTCAGGATGTAGAATAGATAACTTAGTTCAAATTGCACATAATTGTCATGTTGGATCAAAGTCTATTATTTGCGGACAAAGTGGCCTTGCTGGATCCGTTACTTTAGGTCCGTTTTGTGTCATTGGTGGACATGTTGCAATTGCCCCTAGTGTAGAACTTGGTCCTGGTTGCCAAGTAGGCGGAGGAGCAAAAGTGACGAGTAGCTGGGAAGCAAAATCAGTTATAAGTGGATACCCCGCTAGACCTTTAAAAGAATGGCTTAAGGGTCAAGCGTATATAAGAAAATTATCATTACAAAAATAGTGGAGTTAAAATGGTTTTAAATAAGGATCAAGTTCTTTCATTTCTACCACATAGAGATCCGTTTTTATTTATAGATACAGTGGAAGAAATAACTGTTCCAGACGATGCAGTTGAAAAAAATTATGAAGGTTGTAGTGTAATTGCAAATTTTTATGCAGATCCAGAATTAGATATTTTTAAAGGGCACTTCCCTGGAAGACCTATTCTACCTGGAGTTGTACAAGTTGAAATGATGGCCCAAGCTTCAAGTTTTGTTATTACTAAAATTGATTCATCTGTGTTTAATGAAGATATAGATGTTGAATTGGCCTTATTAGCAGTTAATGGGGCAAAGTTTAGAAAGCCTGTTCTTCCGGGAATGAACTTAAAAATTCATGCAGTATGTGCAAGAAGAAGAGGAAAACTAATGAATTATGATTGTAAAATTTATTGTGAAGGTCAATTAATGTCAGAGGCCAGTTTAATGGCAAGTACAAATATAGGATAATTATGAGTATTGAAATTCATTCAACAGCAATTGTTCACCCTGAGGCCAAACTTGGAGAAAACTGCAGCGTCGGTCCTTTTTCAATTATTGGTGCAAATGTAAGTCTAGGAAATGAATGTAAAGTGCATTCAAATGTTGTTTTAGACGGACATCTAAGAGTTGGTAATAATAATGAATTCTTCCAATTCTGTTCAATTGGCGCTCCTCCTCAAGATTTAACATATCAAAATGAACCAACTGAAGTAGAAATTGGAGATAATAATGTTTTTAGGGAATATGTTTCTATTCATCGAGGAACAATGAAAGATAGGAAGTTAACGACAATCGGGAGCAATTGTTTATTAATGGCACATGTACATATTGGACATGATGCGATTGTTGGAAATAATTGTGTTTTTGCTAACTCTGTCAATTTGGCAGGACATGTAAAAATTGGAGAACGAGCAATTATTGGCGGTGGAACTCAAGTTTCTCAATTTGTATCAATTGGTCGTGGAGCTTATATTGGTGGGGCTGCAGCAATTGATAGAGACATTCCTCTTTTTTGTACCTCATATGGGAATAGAGCAAAATTAAAGGGAATAAATATTATTGGAATGAGAAGACAAGGTCATGAAAAACAAATTATTACTGAAGTTGTAGATTTTTATCGATTTATGGAATCATCTGCACTTTCACCTAGAGCATTTTGTGAGAATGATGAGCTTATGAGTGACTTCAAGGGCAATGATGTTGTCGAAGAAATGGCGCAAATGATAAAAGATAGTAAAATTGGAATAGCCCCTTTTATGACTTAAACGTGTGCGTCAAAACGCGTGCGTTTTGACGAACCGTTTGCCCAGTTGAAGAAAGTAAAAACTGATAGAGGGCGAGCGGTAAGCGCGAGTGCCGAAGAGAAGGGCAAGGCAAAACGCGTGCGTTTTGACGAACCGTTTGCCCAGTTGAAGAAAGTAAAAACTGATAGAGGGCGAGCGGTAAGCGCGAGTGCCGAAGAGAAGGGCAAGACAAAAAGTTTATTCAACTCTTGATTAAGGAAAGAATGAAAGTAGCACTTATTGGATATGGACATTTAGGTAAATGGCACCTTGATAAAGCAGTTAATTTATTGGGTGTGAATAATGTTTGTGTTGTTGAACCATTTGAAAAAAATCGAAATTTAGCTCTAGAAAAATATCCTGAGTTAAAAGTTTTTGAAAGCTTAGAACAAATCATTTCAGATATTGATGCTGGTTTAGTTGTGACGCCTACAAGTTTTCATTTTGAATATGTAAGCGAATTATTAAAAAATGATAAGCATGTTTTTTGTGAAAAACCTTTAAGCTCTTCTATTGATCAAGCAAATGAAATTGTAAAAATTAAAAATAAAACAAATGTAAAACTTCAAGTGGGACATAGTGAGCGTTGTCATTTAGCCTGGGAAATTATTAAAGAAAAATATAATCATTATGTAACTGATTCTAAATTAATAACTATAAATAGGTATGCTCCATTTAAAGGGCGAGCTGTTGATGTTGATGTTGTTCAGGATTTAATGATTCATGATTTAGATTTAGTTATATATTTATTAAACGAAAAACCATGTGAGATTTCAGCTACAGGTCAGAAAATTCGAACTAATAATTGGGATCATGTAATGGCCAACTTGAGTTTCGAGTCTGGAAAAAATGCATTTATTCAAGTTGGTAGAAATTCAACGAAAGAAGTAAGAGAAGTTGAATTTATTTCAGAGCATGGAGCTTTGAGAGTTGACTTATTTTCAAATAAGATAATTGTAGCTGATAAAAATGTGGAAGAGCTTTCTGAAATTCCATATGAAAAAAGAGATCATTTATTTATCGAACAACAAAGTTTTTATAAGTCTATTAGTGAAAATACTAATGAGTTTGTGACAGTTGAAGACGGCTTCAATGCAGTCGAGTTAATTGAAAAAGTATTAAGTTCTTTAGATGAAGGTCTTAAAAAAGATCTATGAAAAAAAATTGTCTAATAATTGCAGGTGAAAAATCCGGAGAAGAACATTGTCTCACTTTCTTTAATGAGTTAAAGAAGTTGCAGCCAAATACTCATTTTTGGGGTGTTGGTGGAGACGAAATGATTAATAAGAATTTCGAAGCAATATATCACCTCAAAGACTTTTCCACCATGGGCTTTACTGAAGTATTTAAAAAGATATTTTTTTATATAAAAGCTTTCTACAAAATTGTTGCTGAAGTAAAGAATCGTAATTGTAAAACCGCCATTTTAATTGATTTTCAAGGTTTTAATTTAAGACTTGCAAAAAAGTTATCTAGTTTAGGTGTGAATGTTATTTATTATGTAGCGCCTCAAGCTTGGGTTTGGAAATCTGAAAGAGTTCATTCAATAAGAAAGTATACACATACTTTATTTTCTATTTTACCTTTCGAGAAAAAATGGTTTCAAGAAAGGGGTGTCAAAAATGTACTAAGTGTACCTCATCCAATTTGTAATAGGTTTGAGAATAAATTATCTAATTTAAATACGAAATTAGAACTAGATCAAACGAGAGAAATAAATTTGCTTGTTTTGCCTGGAAGTAGAAACTCGGAGCTAAAATATTTATTAAATATCTATAGAGAAACTTTAATAGATTTAAAATCAAAATTTAATATAAAAGCTACCTTAGTAAAAACATCAAGTGTAAATCCTTTGCATTATACAGAGCTTGAAAAGTTGTGCGATGAAACAACTATGAATGAGGATATTGAGTCCGCTTTAAAGAAGGCTGATATCGCACTTGCTGCTAGTGGAACGGTAACTTTAATATGTGGTCTTTTTGAGGTTCCCACTACGGTGACTTATCAGGGAAGTTTATTCAATGAATTCGTTTTTGAATGCTTAATTAAATACAAAGGATTTGTTTCTTTAACTAATATAATACATGGAAAGGAACTTTTTCCTGAGTACTTTTTGAATAGAGCAACTCCTTATAACTTGAGCAAATCAGTTGGGGAATGGATTTTAAATAAAGAGAAATATCGTTATACTAAAGAAGAATTAAGAAAAACAAATGAGATGCTTTTACAAGAAGATGTTAATGTATCTCATTATATTAATAATGTGATTAATGAAAATGAATAGTATTGTAAAAGTTTTAAAAAATACTGCCTTTTTACCTTTGTTTCCTATTTCATATACATGGGAAAAAATTTATCAAATCAGACGATTTGCCTATAAAACGGAAATTATTAAGTCTCATGAATTCGAAGTTCCCGTAATATCAATAGGTAACTTAACTTTTGGTGGTACAGGTAAAACACCTTTTACAATGTGGATATCTCGGTTCTTTAATGATTTAGATAAAAAAGTCGTAATTTTAACTAGAGGTTATAAGGGAAAGCTTGAACATAAGTCCGGAATAATAAGAAGTTCAAATAAGTTTGGACACAATCCATTTGAGTACGGTGATGAACCACTTTTAATGGCAAGAAGACTTGATAAAACTTCAATCATTGTTGGAAAAAGAAGAGCTGATAATTTAAAGTATTATTTTAATAAAGAAAGACCAGACATTGTCTTATTAGATGATGGCCACCAACATTTAAAGATAAAAAGATCTTTAAATATAGTTCTGTTTGATTGTTTGATTCCAATGAAGTCTTATAAAGTCGCTCCTCTAGGTTATATGCGTGAAGGAATGGGAGCACTTGCTGACGCCGATGTAATTATTATGGGACGAAGTGATCAAGTTCCAACAAAGAAAGTAGATCTTTTAAAAGAAGAATTGAAGAAATACTCTTCAAAAGACTGCATATTTGCTAAGATAGGTTATCGTCCAACAGGTCTTTAT
>CAXHCD010000039.1:0-29827 GCA_964015265.1 uncultured Oligoflexia bacterium | reverse complement strand
AATCTAGTGAGAAGTTTTATAAAGAAAATGGACAAGATTTAGTGTTGTTATTAGGAAAGCAGAATCAAGGAGAAGATGAAAAAATCGACTCAGCTTTATTAAAAAGTAAAAAGCTCTTAAAAGAATATAAAGACGATTTATATGAACGTTTAGGAACTAAAACCCATCCAGCTATAAATATTGTTGATTCAATGTTTGAACTTAATGATGCCTTGAAACAATTAGTAATCGCATTATGCTTATCTTTGTTTTTAATCTTTTTTACTCTGATTTTTCAGTTTGGAAATATTGTACATACTTTAATTATTATGGTGGCGATTCCTCTTGGTGTTTTAGGGGGAATTGTTGGGCTGTATATATTCGATTCTACTTTGTCTTTAAACTCTGTTTTAGGAATAATACTATTAAATGGAATTGCTGTTAATAATTCAATTATACTAGTGGATTTTATTAAATCACTTGTGAATAAAGGAATTGAACCTCTTGAAGCGTCAGTAATTGCTGCTCGAAAAAGATTACGCCCAATTTTAATTACGAGTCTCACAACAGTTCTTGGAATGCTTCCTATTGCATTAGGAAGTGGAGAAGGTGGAAAAGTACTTCAGCCTCTTGGGATTGCTGTAACAGGTGGGCTTTGGGTAAGTATGCTCTTTACTTTATTTGTAATTCCATTATTAGAAGTAGTTTATTTAAGAAGAGGATTTATTAAAAATAAATTTAATGAAAATGACGACATAGACTTAAGTGAAAGTAATAATCAATATGAAAAAGCTAGGAAAAATAGAGTTTCTGAGGAGATCGTTTCACAATGATTTTACTATTTTTATTTTTACTTCCTCTAAGTTGTTCCGCAATTTCATTTGATCAAGCAGTATCAGATATTATAAATAGAGACCAATTAATAAAGGCTCAAGAAAAATTAAGTAAGGCTTCAAAATTGTCTTCTTTAAGTGGTAAATTAAACTATCTTCCGAAAGTTTCAATAGGTGCAAAAAAAATTAAGGACTATGAATTAGATAGAGATGGTGAACAAATATATACCTCTATTGGTTTAAATATATATAATGGTGGGGCTGACTATTCTAACCAAAAAATAAAAAAAAATGAGTATTTATTGGCCAAACTTAATGAGAAAAAACAACGTCTTGATTCAGAAAAAAGTGCTGTTGAAAGTATATTGAGCTATATTTTAAGTAAGAAACAATTAGAGCTTCAGATAGACAATAGAAAATTGTATTTAAACTCTTTAAATATTGCCAAAAAAAGGTTTTCACAAGGATTAATTCCAAAAGAAGATATTGAAAAAATTGAAATTGATTATTTAAATTCAGATGTACAAGTATCTAACGCTAAAATTAATTTTGAAGCTAGCAAAAAGAGTTTATCAAGTTTGTTAGGTCATACTGAAATATATGAAGATTGGCCCTGGACTTCTAAAATAAATGAGATTGAAATAAATAAGATTAAAGGTATTAATTATAATGCTGATGAAAATGTAGAACATCATGTATTGAAAATACAAGATAAAATTCAATCAGGTACTGCAAGATATTTTAAAGCAGATTTATTTCCTAAATTAAATTTAGAGTTTAGTGCAAATAAAGGAATCAGTGGATATCTTGATTCACAGGTTGAAAAAATTGGGATGGTTACTTTAAGTTATTCATTATTTAATGGTTTATCAGATATGAGTAATTATAAGCTTGAAAAAGCAAAGAAAATCTTAACAAAAGCTCAACTAGAGCACTCCTCCAGATTAAGAAAAAGCGAATGGGATGAAAGAAAGTCGACTCTTATAGAGAGTATTGAAAATCTCAAAATTAGACAAAGAACCTTAAATTTAGCTAAGAAACTTTTAAATGTCGCAGAAAGAAACTTCAAAAGAGGCAGAAGCTCAATTAATGATTTAAAGCTTGATCAAACGCGTCTGCTTGAATCAAGAAATGCTTATATTGAAGGTTGGCAAAATGTACATTTAAAACTTTTAGAATTATGCCAGGAAAAATCACAGTTTTATAAAGCCTGTATTAAGAGTTTATAGCTCTCAATACAGGTTTTAATATTTAGTCTCTACTAACCTCGTAAAGCTTTACTGTGGTAGTATTTACTTTATTTCCTCTTTTATATGTTACGCTGACGCTATCACCAATTTTGAATTTATCTAAAACTTGAAAGATATCATCAAAACTATCTACTTTTTTATTGTCTACTGAGATAATTATATCACCCAAATAATAACGGCCTCTATTATCTCTATTCATTCCTTCTAATCCAGCTTTTTCAGCAGGTGAATTAGGAATGACTTTTTTAATCACTAGTCCATGTGGAATTCCGAAATATTCTTTTTCATTATCTGTGAGTAATTGAATACCTAGCCCTGGTCTTTTAACTTCTCCATATTTGATAATTTGAGGAATTATTCTCTTTATACTATCAATTGGAACTGCGAACCCAACCCCAGCACTTGAACCAGAGCGAGAAAAAATCATTGTATTCATTCCAATAATTTGTCCACTTGAGTTTAGTAGTGGTCCTCCTGAATTACCTGGATTAATTGAAGCATCTGTTTGAATCATTCCTGTAATTGATACACCACCAATTCCATTGATTTTTCTTCCAACAGCAGAAACGATACCTTGAGTAATCGTATGATCAAGTCCAAAAGGGTTACCTATGGCAACAGTTTTTTGGCCAACTTTTAGAGATGTAGAGTTTCCAATTTTAATAGGATGAAGTTTATTTGGTTTTTTTATAAGTTTTAGGACTGCAACATCTTTAGCTGGCTCAACTCCAACAACTTCAGCTTCATATTGCTTTTTATCTCCATGAAAAGAAATCAAAAATTTTCTACCACCTTGAATTACATGATAATTAGTAACAATATGGCCTTTTTCATCCCATACCCAGCCTGTACCTGCTCCGGAAGGAACTTCAATAGCTTCAAAATCCCAAAGAGAGCGTGCAATTCGGATATTTGAGACGTTTACTACCGATTTTACAGTCTGATCAAAAATTGCGATGGTGTTTTTCTCATCTTCAATTAAATTATTAGTCTCAATTTTGGGAATATTGGCCACCAAGATTGAGCTATTGAGGATAAGAAATAAAAATATTATCATTTTAGTCATGGATATTTTCCTCCTTAATTCAATATATATTAAGAGATAATATCATAAAGTTCATTTCTAGGAGCGTTAGAGTTGGAAATCAAGTTTACAAATAGAGAGACAGGCCTACTGGAAGTTGAAAAAGTTTACGGTGAAAAGATGGTTGAATGGCTTTATGGAAGTCAGGTGGGTAATGCAATTTCAGCTATTTTAATTCGTCCCTGGCTAAGTCAGCTGTATGGTTGGTGGCAAGATACTCCATTTAGTAAAAAGAAAGTAAATTCATTTATAAAAAAATTTGACATAAATATGACAGAGTATGAAACTCAAAGTGAAAATTCTACAGATCTGTTTGAGTCATTTAATCAATTTTTTATAAGAAAATTCAAAAAAGGCGCGAGGCCATTTGATAGTAGAGAGAATGTATTTTGCGCTCCTTGTGAAGCAAGATATTTTGGTTATGATTCAGTTAAAGAAAGTGAGTTGATTCCAGTTAAAGGGAAATGGCTTCTTCCTGAGATGGTCGTTTCTAATGAAAAATGGAATGAAACATTTAAAGGTGGACCTATGGTTTTGGCCAGACTTTGTCCAGTGGATTACCACAGATATCACTATCCAGATGATGGTGAAGTTTTAGACTATTATCCTGTTAAAGGAGATTTACATTCAGTTAATCCGCTTGCTTTAAAAAATTGCCCCGATATTTTTGCTAGAAATGAAAGAAGAGTAACTATATTAGAGACTAAAAATTTTGGTAAATTGGCCTATGTAGAAGTTGGAGCAATATGTGTAGGAAAAATTGTTCAATCCAATTTTAATGAGTCTTTTAAACGAGGTGAGGAAAAGGGGTATTTCCTATTTGGTGGATCTACCGTAATTGTTTATGGAGAGGAAGGGAAATGGACTCCCGATCAAGATATTTTAGAAAACACTAAAAATGGAGTTGAAACTTATATTAAGATTGGCAAAGGAATAGGGTCAAAAGTCTAATATCGAAAATACAGGAAAATGGTCTGAAGGATAAATATTTTTTTGTGAATGTTTTATTATTTCAATTTCAAGACAGTTTATAGATTTATCTGTTAGAATCCAGTCAATACGGCTTCCTTCTGGATAAACACCTTTAAATTTATGGTATGAAGTTTCTTCATTTAAGTTTTTAGTTTTCCATGGATCAAGTAAACTCAAATCCTTTGTTATAATTTTATAAACGTCTTCTTTAGGTGATTCATTAAAATCCCCGTTAATAACTAATTTAAAATCCTCTTTTATTTTTTTTATTTCTTCAATCATTACTTTTATTTGTGATTGCCTTACAGTTGTTTCGGTGTGATCTAGGTGAACATTTACAAATAAGATTTTCTCATTAGATTTTTTGTTTATTAATTTTGCCCAAGTACATAATCGTGGAAACATACTTCCAAATGACTTACTACCAGCTATGTTTGGTGTATCTGAAAGCCATATATCAGAACTATCAATTAATGAGAAAGTATCAGTGCGATAAAAAATACATGGATACATTCTATCAGCAATCCATTCTCTATGATTATCAACAATTTCAAGATTATCTAATTGTGCTTCTAGTTCTCTTAGTTGAGGTTCACGTCCTTCTTGTGTTCCAAGTAAACAAATTTCTCTGCTATTAATAAGTTCACTTATAATAGGTAATCGATTTGACCAGATATGATCACCATCATTTGGGTTATCAAATCTTATATTAAAACTCATTAGCTTGAATGGCATTTTTCACCTCAGTATAGTAAAGTCTAGTATAAATATTTAAACTTATGAAGGTTTTTAAGGATTGTGTTATGAGTCATTTTAGTGATGAAGAGCAAAAAAAACTTGATGATTTTTTGAAGAAAATTGAATACCAAATAAATCATTTAGATCTTAGTGATAGAAATAAAATCATTGAAGAAATAAAAAGTCATATAACAGAAACTGTAAGTGGTTCAGGACAAACTCTTAATTCAATAATTTATGAATATAGGGATTATGTATCTTTAGCTAATCAGTTTTTAATTAAGAACGGTCATAAAAAAATAAGTAAGCGAAAAAACTTCCTAAAATATTTTTTACTGGCGACTGCATTCACGACTGTTTTTGGTGGAATAATATTAGCTGTAATGATTAAAAGCTTTTTACCAATATTTGAAGTGAATGAAAAAGAAGGGAATATTAAAATTCTTGGTAGCACCATTGTTTTAGATATGGATGATGAATCATTTATGAATAGAATGCAAAGTAAATCTAAAGATTTGGTAGTAAAATTAAAAGGTGAATTTGAAGCAACAAACTTTACTGCTATAAATATCAAGGCTCTGAATTCCGACTTTCAAATCGGTCAATCAGTTAATGCGAATATTAGTTATAATTGTAAAGCAAGTGAATCAATTGACGATTTTTTAAAAACTTCTAATAGTCTAATCGAATTTAATTTAAAGTCTGTAAATTCTAGATGTATCTTTAAAATTCCCAAGGGAATGGAAATTTCTTTAAATGTAACCAATGGAATTGTTAAATTAAATACAATTGAAAATCCCTTTGGAGTAAAAGTATTAAATGGACTAATTTCTTGGAGAGTTGGAATACCTCAAAAATTTTATGCTACTACTAGTGTGAATAATGGAGTAATTATTGGCCCTCGACCCGATGCGGTAAATCCGGAATTTGAGGCCAATCTTGAGATAATGAATGGTAATATAATTATTAATAATTGATTCAATTTAGAAACAGTTTTAATTAAAATCAATTCTTATATTGGTAACTATCTAAAAATAAACGAATTAAACTTGGCACATATTCTGCTCTTATTAGGTCATACCTAAAGAGGAGGGCTTAATGTCAAATTTACAAAACGAAATTCTAGATCAATACATGAGTATTAATCAAAATCCAACTTTAAAAGCAGTGTCACTAGATACTGGAATTCAATTGACTCGAGTTTTCAGATTATTAAATGGAAGTAAAATGCGTTTAGAAGAGTTTGAAGTATTTGAAAAAAGAGTTAAAGCAAAGTTAAGTGAAGAAAATCACTTAGTTGAATTGGCGCAAAGATGTTTTTATACACTGAGTAAGTTTGAAATTGAAGAGCTTGCAGAATTGATGAAAAGAAGAGTTGAATTATATCAATTAAGAAAGAAAAGAAACTTTGCTGAAAGCAAGGAAACTGTGGCCTAGGAGAAGAAATGAAAAGTTTATTATTAGTTGAAAGAATTGTATTAGAGTCTCTCGTTCAGGAAGATAGAAGTATTATAGAAATTTCTGAAGATACAGGTCTTGATAGAATTTTAATTCAAAATATTTTAGAGAATTTTTTATTAAGTTCAATTGTTTCTATTGAAAATAGCAAATATAAAATTAATAGATTGAATTTTAAAAAGTGGGTAAATAATTTAAATATTAAATCTGAAGTAAAAGAGATATTAAATTCATTGGTGAAGGACTCCTTTAATACTGAAAGTGATACTATTTTGAAAATGAGAAAAGTTTGGATTAATGAAGGAGATCAAAAAATATTAAATTCATTATTATCACAAGTAGATTCATTTTTGTCTCAAATTGAATCTAAAGAAAAATTAAAAAAAACAAAAGACAAGAAAGTTATAATGTGGGGGCACTCTTGTTATAAAGATTTAACAGATCAATATCTTATGGCCTAAGGGTATTATCGAAAGGATAAATTAGGAGATAAGAGTCTTTGCGTATCTTTATTTTCAAGACCTTGTTGAACAACTAAGTTTTCAACTTGCTCTTTACTAATTTTTCCAATTGTAAAATATTTTGAATCTGGGTTGTCAAAATAAAACCCTGATACACTTGAAGCGGGAGTCATTGCAAAGTTTTCAGTTAGCTTTGCTCCCGAATTCTTTTCACCATCTAAAAGGGACCAAATTTTTTCTTTATCCTTATGAAAAGGACATGCAGGATAACCTGGAGCAGGTCTAATTCCTCTATATTTTTCTTTTATAAGGTCTTCGTTATTTAAATCTTCAAATTTCCCGTGACCAAAATGAACCCTAACTCTATGATGTAACCATTCGGCCATAGCTTCGGCAAGTCTATCTCCTATTGCTTTCACTAAAATCGAATTATAATCGTCGCCTTCTTTTTCAAATGTATTTGCAAACTCTTCAACTTCTTTACCTACTGATACAATAAATGCACCCATATAATCATTCTTAGGAGCAATAAAATCAGCTAAACAATAACAATTTTTATTTTTATTTTCTTGCTGTCTTAAAAAAGTAAATGAAGTATTATTTTTATCTTCCAAAGTAACTGTTTCTTGATTAGATTTCGCTGGCCAGATTCCATAAACGGCCCTTGGAGTAAAAATTTTATTTTTGATAATTTGATTTAGAAGCTTCTGTCCATCATCATATAAACTTTTTGCTTGTTTTCCATAAACTTCATTTTCAAATATTTTTGGAAAAAGTCCTTTTAATTCCCATGTCCAAAAGAATGGAGACCAATCAATATATGAAACTAGCTCATCAACTGATATATTGTCTAAAACCCTCACTCCTGTGAAGTCTGGTTTAGAAATGTTTTCAAAACTTATTTTCGGAGAACGCTTTCTTGCTTCTTCTAGTGTTAATAAGTTTTCGTTTTCATCTTCTTTTCTTTCAAACCTTTCTTTTAGTTTACCTTGGTCCTCTTTTAACTTTTCAACAAATTCTTTATTATCTAGATTTGAACACACTTCTACTACTAATGAGGCATCAGAAACATGAGCAACAGCTCCTTCATATTCAGGCGCAATTTTGATTGCGGTATGAAGCTTACTTGTTGTTGCGCCACCGATGAGAAGAGGTACTTTTAAACCTTCTTTTTGCATGGCCGATGCATTTAAAATCATTTCATCTAAGCTTGGAGTTATTAAGCCACTTAGTCCAATAAAATCAGCATTGTTTTCTTTAGCGCTTTTTAAGATTGTATCCCAATTTACCATAACACCGAGATCAATGACTTTATAGCCATTACACCCGAGAACTACGGATACAATGTTTTTCCCTATATCGTGAACATCGCCCTTAACTGTTGCAATTACAAATGTACCTTGAGATTGTGTTTCATTATCTTCATTTGCAGCATCCATATAGGGTTGCAAGTAGGCAACGGCCTTTTTCATTACTCGCGCACTTTTTACAACCTGTGGAAGAAACATTTTTCCTTCCCCAAATAAATCCCCCACAACTTTCATTCCGCTCATTAGAGGACCTTCAATAACTTTTAGTGGGATTTTTACTTCTTCTAGAGCTTGAGCTGTATCTTCATCGATAAAGTTGGTGATTCCATTTACAAGTGAATGAGTGATTCTTTCTTGAAGTGGCTTCTCTCTCCAAGATAAATCTTGTTCCCTTTTCTTTTTTGAGTGACCTTTAAATTGCTCTGCATAATCGATCAGATCATCTGTTGCTGTTTCTGATCTATTAAAAAGAACGTCTTCAACTTTTGTCAGTAGTTCTTTTTCTATGTCTTCATAGATTGTTAACATTCCAGCATTTACTATACCCATATCTAAGCCAGCTTTAGTGGCATGATATAAAAATACTGAGTGCATTGCCTCTCTTACAAGATTATTTCCTCTAAAAGAAAATGAGATATTACTTACACCACCACTCGTAAGAGCACCTGGGCAAACTTTTTTTATCTCTTTTACTGCTTCTATAAAATTAATTGCATAATCATTATGTTCTTCAATTCCTGTCGCAACAGTTAAAATATTACAATCAAATATAATGTCTCTTGGATCAAAGTTTATTTTTTCTACTAATAAATCATATGCTCTTTTACAGATATTTACTTTGTGGTCTTTTGTAACAGCTTGCCCTGTTTCATCAAAGGCCATAACGACAACCGCTGCACCATAACGCTTTGCTAATTGAGCATGTTTTAAAAAGGTTTCTTCACCTTCTTTTAAGCTGATTGAGTTTATTATTGATTTTCCCTGAACGCATTTTAATCCGGCTTCAATAACTGACCATTTTGAACTATCAATCATTATAGGAACTCTAGAAATATCTGGTTCGGATGCCACTAGATTTAAAAATTTTGTCATGCACTCTTCACTATTTAAGAGTCCTTCATCAAAATTTATATCTATTATATTTGCGCCACTGTTTACTTGTTGTCTTGCAACCTCTAGAGCATCATCAAAGTTTCCCTCTTTTACAAGACGAGAAAATCTCGGTGAACCAGTAACATTTGTTCTTTCACCAACCATTAGAAATGGTCTTTCTTTATCTATTAAAGTTAGTGGTTCAAGACCTGCATATCTAATTGCTTCTATGACATGTGGTACTTTTCTATGTTTTATATTTTTTAACTTTTGAACAATCGCTTCAATATGTTCTGGAGTTGTTCCACAACAACCACCAACAAGGTTTATTAATCCATCATTGGCGAAGTCTTCCAGAAGAGTTGATGTGATGTCAGGCGTTTCATCATATCCAGTTTTTGCTAATGGATTAGGTAAACCAGCGTTTGGATAACAACTAATATAGCAATTAGAAATTTTTGAAAGCTCATCAATATATGGCTTCATTTCATTTGCACCAAGAGCACAATTTATACCAACGCTTAATGGTTCTGCATGGCGAACAGAGTTCCAAAATGCTTCAAGTGTTTGTCCAGATAGAGTTCTTCCTGAGTTATCTGTTATTGTACAAGAGAGCATAATTGGAAGTGTTTTTCCTGTATCTTGAAAATATTTTTTTATTGCAAAAATAGCGGCTTTTATATTGAGAGTATCAATACTTGTTTCAGGTAATAAAATATCTGCTCCACCTTCAACAAGTCCTTTTGCTTGTTCATAAAAGGCATCTACTAACTGATCAAATGTTACCCCTCTATATCCAGGATCATTAACGTCTGGTGATAAAGAAGCTGTCGTATTTGTTGGGCCCATTGAACCAGCGACAAAACATTGTCTACTAGGGTCATTTTTCATTATTTCATCGCAGGCTTCTTTTGCTAATTTTGCACTCTCATAGTTAATTTCATATGCAATTTCTGACAAATTATAATCTGCCTGAGCAATTGTTGTTGCTGAAAATGTATTCGTTCCAATAATGTCAGAGCCAGCATTTAAATATTTTAAATGGATTTCTTTAATGATTTCAGGTCTTGTAAGACTTAATAGATCATTATTTCCTTTTAATTCTTTATCATGATTTTTGAAGCGATTAGCTCTGAAATCTTCTTCTTCAAGTTTGTATTGCTGAATCATGGTACCCATCGCACCATCTAAGAATACAATTCTTTGTTCTAAAAGTTCTCTTAACTTTACTTCTTGCTCTGAAATTTTTTCTTTATTCATTATTTAAACTTTCTAACTACATTAACCACTGATTCAGTGTCATTCATAATATAAAAATGTACACATGGAGCACCTTTGCTCATGAGTTCTTCTGTTTGTTTTATGGCCCAATTTGTACCAATTTCTTTAACGTGCTCAGGTGATTCGTTAATTTCATTAACTAACTCGTCTGGCATATTGATATAGAAGTTTTTTGGAATAGTTGTAAGCTGAGGCTTTTTAGTAATAATTTTTATTCCTGGAATTATTGGAACATTAATTCCAGATTCTCTCGCTAGTTTTACAAATTCAAAATATTTTTCATTATCATAAAACATTTGGCAGGTTACATAATCAGCCCCTGCATCTACTTTTGCTTTTAGATAACTTAAATCTTGTTTTAAATTAGGGGCTTCAAAGTGTTTTTCTGGATATCCTGCAACGCCAACACAAAAACCTAACGATCTTGGATTATTAATTGGATTGAGATATTTTCCTTCTCTCAATTCATTAATTTGAGCGACTAACTCAGAAGCATATCTATTCACACTTCTATTTTTGTCGACAGCTTTTTTGTAATTTGGAGCATCACCACGAAGGGCAAGCACATTTTCAACACCTAAAAATGCTAATTCAATTAGCGCATCTTCAGTTTCTTCTCTAGTAAAGCCTAAAGAAAGTATATGAGCGACAGTATCAATTTTGAATTTGTTTTGTATTACTCCACAAATTCCTATAGTACCTGGCCTTTTTTTATAGATTTTTCTTTCTATTGAACCATCAGAGTTTTCTTTATAATAAGCACTCGCAGCATGGGCCGTCACATCTATCCATGGAGGGTTAAATGGAAGTAGAGCTTCAACTATTCCAGTTATATCTTTGATACTTCTTCCTCTTGGTGGAGGAACAATCTCATAACTAATTAATGGTTCTGTAGATTTATCTAAATGTTCAATTACCTTCATAGAGAGCAATAATACACTGCTATGAATCTAGAGGCAATCTAATAGGCGTTTTTATTAATGAAGCCTTTAACAAATGTTAAAAAAAGTATTCGTATATCGAGCCAAAGAGACCAGTTTTTTATGTAATAAATATCGCACTCAATTCTTTTGACTAGGCTCGTGTCACCTCGCCAGCCGTTTACTTGGGCCCAACCAGTAATTCCTGCTTTCATCTTGTGTCTTAACATATATGCAGGTATTTCTTCTTTAAACTTTTCAACATAAAAAGGCTGCTCTGGTCTGGGTCCAACTAAACTCATATCGCCAATTAACACATTCCAAAGTTGTGGCAACTCGTCTAATGAAGTTTTCCTTAAAAATGTTCCAAATTTTGTTCTTCGTGGATCATTTTCGACAGTCCAGCCTGGTTGTGATTTATCGTTCGGATCTTGAACTTTCATTGATCTAAATTTCCACATTTTAAAGTTATTTCCATCAAGACCAACTCTTTGTTGAGAATAAAATATTGGACCTTTTGATGAAAGTCTAACGCCTATTGCTATTACTAAAAAAACTGGAGATATTAATGCTAATCCGATAAAGGAAGCTGTAAAATCAAAAGCTCTTTTTAAAAAGATATCAATGGCCGATAATTTTGGCTGATTTAGAGTAATTAAAGGTAAACCTGCAAAGTCATCAACTTTATGTCCAATAAAAGAAAAACTAATATTAGGCAAAATTTGAATTGGAGTAATACTATTATGTAGTTCTCTTAATATTTCATAATTATTTTGGTAATTGTTAACAGAATGGCAAACAACAATTACATCAGGGTTTGAGGACTTTACGATTTCTTGAACATTTCCATTAAGACTTTTAATGTTGTTCTTTTCGGCCAGACCTTCAGAGTTTATCCAACCTATAATATTGATTCCTGCATCTTTGAAGAGTTTTGTTCTTTCAATATATTTTTCGAGTTGATCTCCATCACCGAGCAGTAATACGTGTCTTAAGTTATTTCCTTTTTTTCTAATATGTCTTAAAAAATTTCTGACAATAAGCCTAAGAATTACCATTCCAAACTGTAGAAACATATAAAACAAAATTAAAAATAATCTGGAGATTCTATCAGGTGCAAAAAAATAAAAGGCAATAATCGTGAAAATTAAAATTTGAGTATTTGCTTTTAGAACAGCTGCTATTTCTTTGTATCTTGAAGTAAATCTTTGAGATAAATAGAGTCCATTTTTTGAGTAACTATATTGACCTATAAAAAGAATGAATGGTGTAATCTTTAAAAAAAGTGGGCCAATTCCAATCTGGGCATTAGGTAAATGAAAAAATCTAATATAGTATGCAAGGCCCCAAAATATGGATATAAATATTGCATCAGTAAGCCTTTGCATAAAATTAAAGTTTTTTTCATGATTCTTTAGCATGGCCATTATTTTGCACAATTATTTTGGCAAGGGCCAGATAAGTATTCAAATCCTAGGTTTTGGGTAAAGTTTAAGGCTTTTTTTACTAAATTTATTATACTTGTAAAGTATTGAAATTATTTCTGTTTGTATTCAATTGTAAAGTTTGCTGAACTTTTTTTATTTTGGGTTATAATAGGCTATTGATAGTTAAGGGAGTTAAATGTCTGGGATATCAGTAATTATAACAGTCGATAATGATCAATTCTACTTAGAGGCCATAGCTAAGAAATTATTGATTAATTTTGATAGTAAGCCTGATTTCGAAATTATCTTTGTTGATAATGCTAGTGAGGACTTGTCGGGAGTAGTTTTGGAAGACCTTCTAACTATTTCTAATAAGATCAAAATTAAGAGGTTTGAAAATAAATTTGAAATTTGTGAACTTCTCAGAGAAGGATTTAAATTAGCTAGTTATGATGCTGTTATGGTTATGGGTGCCCATTATCATCATCCCGTTGATTGTGTTAATGAATTTGTTGATAAGTATAACTCTGGGGCTGATTTTGTATACTCATTTGAAACACCTACGGATAACCCTGACTCTATAAAAAAGGTTGTAGAAACTACAGTTTTACAAAATGAGTTCCCAACGAATATTTCTCATTTTTGGTTAGCAGGAAAGAAAGTCTTTGAAAAATTAAAATCTAACTTACCTTGTGAAAATTTAGATTCATTGCAGTTTGAATGTGTTGAATATGTTAACATGGGTGAATGAAACTAGATCGAGTTGTAATTCAAAATTTTAAAAAGAGTAAAGAAAATCAATTAAAACTTGATTATATTTTATCTCAATTAAACTATTTGAAAGTTGAGTTTGAGAACAAACCTTCTAATACTGATAATACATTATATTTGAACGGAGAATGTATTTTTGCCGCTCAAATTTCTCATTTGAACTTTGAATCTTCTTTTTTAGGGCTTACCAGTTCTGATTCAAATTCTAAACTTTGGATAAATGAAAAGTTTGATCTGGTAGAGCCTATTCCTGGTTCTATTTCTTATTTAGAATGTGGAATTAAATATATAAAAGCTGGAAGCGATATTTCAAAAGCCTATCCTCTTGCAGGGACATTTGATTCATATGTTATCAGCAATGAAAAAAGACCTTTTTTGTTTTTAGATCGGGACGGGATATTAATTGAAGACTGTGGTTATCCACATAAAAAAGAACAATTAGTTTTTATTGAAGATTGTCTTGATTTAATAAAAATAGCACAAGAAAAAAAGTGGGGCGTAGCGATTCTTACAAACCAAGCAGGAATTGCTAAAGAAAAGTTTAATCTTGATCAGTATGAAGAATTTAACAACTACATTGTTAAGAGGCTTTCAGAAAAGGGTATACATATAGATTCAATTCAATTTTGTCCTTATCATAGAGAGGGAACGTTTCCACCATATAATATTGATTCTATTCATAGAAAGCCTCATTCAGGAATGTTATTAGAAGTTGCGAAGTCTTTTCATGTAGATCTATTAGGGTCAATTATGGTTGGTGATAAGATTAGTGATCGACTATGGTTGCCAGGACTTACGTCTTATCAATTAACTAGTAATGTTGGTGAGATGAATTGTATTCGAAGTTTGAAAGAATTATTTGATGTAATAAAGAATTAATTACATTTAAACATACTCCATACCTTAGATCTTTTTTGCCAATTTCCAATTTTTATTTTCATAACCCATTCAGGATAAGATAAATAAATTTGTTTACATTTTTTATTATTAAAAAATATTTCACGATGATGGAATTTGTCCATTAAGAAAAAAACTTCAGAGTTATTTTTTAATATTTCATTAACTTGGTTATCTTGAATATGTTCAAAAGGGATATCCTTTTTTAAATAAAATTTAAGTTTATCTCGAATGACATTTAGAGTGTATATTTTCTCGATATTTTCAGAAGAGTAATAAAGGTTTTTATAAAAACTCATGGGACCATAGGCAGATTTTGTTGTTGAAATAAAAAGTAAAATGAAGGTTTGTGTTAAAAATAGTTTCGTAGGCCAACCTTTTAGCTTTTCCAGAAGTTAGTTTCCTGCAAAAAGTAACCTAAAACAAAAGGAAAAACCCCAAACATCGGAAGTATAAATCTAACTTCTTTATGACCAATTAAAGAATGTGAAATAAAGTAAACTAGTGAACTAAAAGACCAAATATTTAATGGTTTTTTTATCCATAAGTAAATGCAGGGAATCATAAATATTAAGCTTAATGGAGGAACCCCTCTTGAAAATACTTTATCTAAATAATAATAAAATGGAGAAACACCAAAGCCTGAAGCGACACCTTTAAAGATATTTTGGTAAACATAATTCCATGGAGTAAAAGTCCATACATTGTAACCAATTTTATCTATATAAGTACTAATTAAAGTTGTTAAAAATAAAACTGAAATAAAAATTAAAAATTTTTTAATTTGAACTTTTTGAATGAAATATTTTCCGATTATATATGGAGCGATTAGTAAACATGTTTGAAATCTAAATATAAATGAAAGACTTAAAAAAATGGAACCATATATTTTACTATTTAGTTTTTTATCAGACTCTAAGAAATAAATTCCAAATAGAAAGAAAGATAAACTGAAGTTTTCTGATGATGTTCGTGCATGTAAAAATGGTAAGAACCAAGTTAGATAAATTGAAAAACATACTATTTTTTTTATTATTTCATTTTCGTAATACTTAGGAATTAGAGTCGAAATTTTATAAAGTGAATAGAAACCAATTGTTGAAGAAACTACTCGCAAAATTAAAGACATATGAAATGGATTATTAAATCCAAGAAAATAAAATGGTTTTAATAATATTGTATATAAATAAGGCTGAAGCCATGGTCTAATTCTCGCAGGGTATTCCCAAGACAAGATTTTATCATCCATCAATCCAAGCTTAAATGACATCCATCTCATAATCCCAAGATGTTCATCAGGTCTATGAAAACCATCTGAAAATATAATAGCTAAAATGTGAAAAAATAAAGATATTATTAATGTATATTTAAAAAACTGTTTATAAGGAAGATTTAAATATTTATTCATTTTTTACTTAGTACATTTATGTAATGACCAAAATTTTGATCTCTTAATCCAATTTCCAATATTATAATTCAGTACCCAACTAGGGTAGGATGAATACAATATATTACAATTTTTATGTTCATTAATGTCAAAGAATTGATTTCCTCTTGAAGCAAATACATAAAATGTATCTTCTTTTACAACTGATAAATTTTTTGATGACTCTAGTGGAATTTCAATAGGTCTAATTTTGTTATAAAAATTGAATTTTAATTTTGCTAAGTAAAATGGAAATGTGTTTCCTAGGACATAAACTTTTGTAATAGGGTTTTTACTTAGGTATCTAAAGTAATCAATACTAATATGTGCTCTTCTAAATAAAACAATACTAAATATTGCTAGGTTTACAACAATAGTTAGATAAAGTGCATATTTTGTAATTTTAAATTTTTGAAATTGATCTAAAGTGTATTTAAAAATAATCGGAGCAAACCAGCACATTGGAAATAAGAATCTCGTTTCTTTATGGCCAATCATACTGTGTACGATGAAAAATGATAGGGTTGTCCAAGTTATAGGGTCTTTCGGTCTTTTAACCCAGTAGTATATATGAGAAAAAATTAACAGTGCACCAATGGGAAACGGAAGTTTTCTAAAAATTTGGATAAAATAATCATAAAAAGGAGAAACTCCATATCCACTGGCCTTGCCTAATACTAGGTTCTGATAAAGATAATTCCAGGGAGAAAATGCATATTCTCCATATCCCCATTTATCAATTAATAAACAAATTGCTACAACTGAAAAGAAGCCAATGCAAATATTGCTAAAGCGTTTAAATGAAATTTTATTTATAAGAATTTCATGCAAAGCTAATGCCGCAATCATAATTCCAATTTGGAATCTTATATAGAAACTAAGTGCTAGAAGTGCACCAGTTAATATTTGAGTTTTACTATCTTTAGAGTCCTCATAAGTAAGAAATATATAAGCTAAGTAAAATATAGCTCCACCTACTGCCTCAGAAGATAAACGAGCACCTAAATAAATTAATGGATAAAAGAAAATCGTGAGTAAAAAAACCTTCTTAGAAAAATATTTTTTAACAAAGTAAAAATTTGTAATTGTTAGAGCAACTGTAGTTAATCTCAATAACCATGCCCATGTAAATGGAGAGTTAATACCTAGAAAAGAGAAAAACTTTACTAAATGATAGTAAAAAAATGGCTGAATCCAAGGTCTAATTTTCGCAGGAAATTCCCATGCTAAATCGACTAAGGGAGTAAGCCCTAGTTTATAATTTATAAACTCTAAAATTTGAAAATGTTCATCAACGTGAAGAAAGCCTTCTGAAAAATAAGAACAAATAATTAATGCTATACCTGATAGGTAAAAATAAACTTTGTTTGAAACTTGCATTCTGAAATTATATAAGGCCTTTTTCTTTATGTCTTGAACTTTTGGAATTGTGACGCACACTGTCTAGTGAAAAAATTACAAGGGTAAACTTTGTAAAGGGACTTACTTACTTGTGTTTGTTAATCATTTGAAATCAATTTGTGGGTTGGGAGATCTAATGAAAATTTTTCTTACATTATTATTTGTTTTAACTAGTTATACAGCTACGGCCAATTGGGAGAACTCTTTAGAAAGGGTTGATATTAAAGAATTAAAAGCTGGTTCTAAATTAGTAAGTAATAAATCTATGAGTATGAGAAATGAATTCTTCTCTAAAAATATTCAACCATTTAATGGTTACGAAAAAGTATTAGTTGGCCCTCTTTATAAAGCTTCAGCTTTTAGCAAATATGATTTTTATAGACTCGTGACGCATTATAATATTATTAGAAAAGAAGAAAAAATATCTCATTTTCCAATCATATATGAAGAGTGTTACGACTACGGTGATAGATTCGCTAATATCTCTAGGGATATCAGAATAGAGGGGAGATTAAGTGCTTCATTTAAGCTTTTTGAGCTTGGAGTAAGTACAGAGTTTGTACAGGGGCAAACGTTTCAAGTTGGTAGAAGTATAAGAGCAACAAAGGGAATTGAGGCAAGACACATTACTTATCTTTATTATGAAAACTGGATAGGTAAAACATATGTTCAATATTTTGATATAGATAAAAAGACTAAAAAATGGCAAGTAGCTACTACACCAACTTTTATTTTATCTAAAGTTAATCCTACTTTAAGAGTTAAAAGAGAAATTATAAATCAGTGTGAGGAATAATTAAGTTAGGAGGGACTCAAAGTCCTTCATACTTAATTTACCTGTAAAGTACTGATCATCATTTTCAGGAAGAAGGTCATAGAAAAGCTCTTTTTTCATGGCCTGAAGCTCTAAAACTTTCTCTTCAACAGTTCCTTTGATAATAGGACGATATACAGTTAATTTATTTTTTTGACCAATTCTGTGGGCCCTATCAATGGCCTGTGTTTCAACTGCTGGGTTCCACCAAGGATCCATGACAAATACATAGCTAGCCGCAGTTAAGTTTAAACCTACACCACCGGCCTTTAAACTAATTAGGAAAACTTGAGAATCTCCATTTTGAAAAATTTCAACTTGTTGTTGTCTCTTTTTCACCGATTGCGAACCATCGATTCTAGATAGTTTCCAATGTTTTTCTCGTAGTATATTTTGAATGATATCTAAATAAGTCGTAAATTGTGAGAAAACAATTGCTTGATGTCCCTCTTCAATTATTTGTTCTAGTGTTTCGAGTAAAAAATCAATTTTAATTGAATCAACATTACCAATATATTTTCCAGTTGTTTTTTGTTGCCACAAACAGCGTTGTCTAAGTTCTAATAGGCCTTTTAGAATTTCTCCATACTTTCTTTTTGATGTTGAAGATAGGATTCTGCTTTTTACAGTATTTAAAACTTGAGAATAGAGTTCATTTTCTTTTTCTGGAAAGTTTAAGTAGACATTATTTTCAACTTTTGGAGGAAGATCATTTAAAACTTGAGCTTTCGTTCTTCTAAGTATGAAAGGGCTTGCAGTCTTTCTAGCAAGTAATCTAGATTTTTTATTTGATGTTGTTCTAACAAACTCAATATCTCCCCAAATTCCAGGAATAGATAAATCAATAATATTAAAAAACTCTGCTAAATCATTTTCTACAGGAGTACCTGTTAAACAAATTCTAAAGTTAGATTTTATTTTTCGGGCTGCATAAGCACCTTGTGATCTAATATTTTTAAGATGTTGAACTTCATCAAGAACTAAAATATCAAATTCTTGATCTTCGAATACACCATTGTATTCGCGTCTTAACACACCATAGCTGGTTAAGGTTATTTTTTTCGTAGTATCTAAATTTCTCGAACCACCATGATATATACAGACATCAATGTCTGAGAACTTTTTAAATTCTTGTTCCCAGTTTAATAAAATTGTAACGGGGCAAACTATTAGTATTTTATTTATATCTTTATAAACACTTTGAATAAAAGAGATTGTTTGAAACGTTTTACCCAAACCCATATCATCAGCAAGACAAGCTCCGAGTCTATTTTCATATAAAAACTTTAACCAGTTATAACCTGTTTTTTGATAATCTCTTAATTCACCTTTTAATTCCTTGGGAACATCATAATCTGGAACACTTTCTAGGTTTGCAAGCCTTTCACATAGCGCAATCTCTTCTTCTGTTAGTGCTCCATCAATACCTAGTTTTCTAAGTTCAAATAATTCAAAGATTCTTGCTCTTTGAAGAGGAAGGATAAACTTTTTATTCTCACTTGTTTGATTATCTTCATGTTCTTGCCCTTCAAAATCAGTATATTTTTTCATAAATCGGACAAGGTTCTTTTGATCTTGATCTAGCAATACAAGTCCAGCGCTTGTTAGTGCGATTCCATTATCTAAATCTGCATTTTTTAATAACTCCATGTCTTCTTTTGACATATCTAATTCGAGATTAAACCATTGAGTACTTGTACCTTTTCGTTCAAATCTTATTCTCGAAGTCCATGGACGAATTTCATTTCTGTCATAGTAAATACTTCCACCGTAGGGCTTTAGAGCTAAATGAACAGTATTTAAACCTTTAAATAAATTTGAAGATGAAAGTTGATAAGTAATTTCTTTTTTTAATGGATTATAACTTGAGAATCTATAGATTAACTCTGAAAAATTTTTAACGAATTCAGAAATTATTGTTCGAATCATTTTTGTATCGTATTTTAAGACGCATGACTCTTCAAAATCATAACAGTATATACTTTCTTCTTCAAAAAGCTGATTTGTCATTTGTAAAAGTTGTGACTTTCTTTGACTTGGTGGAATATTCTTTCGAAAATCGGAGCTATTATTTTCAATATCTCTAATTAAGATCTCAAAAAATTCATATGCATTTTTTTTCTTCTTAAAAATATCTAAAATTCCATTTTCAAAAACTAATGCCCTAAGGGCCTTGGGAGGAAGTAAAACTTTTTCATTATTATTAGTAAATTTAAAATTTATATCAATTAGCTTTCTTTCTTTAGAAGGAGTTAAAGAAAGATGTATATGCATATTATCTTCTATTGTCTTTTCAATTGGATTACCATTTACTTCTAGAGAAATATCTAATTCATTATTTGTGGAGACTGGATAGAATAATTGAATTATATCATCAATATCTAGACTATGTTTATTCAATCTGAAAACTTGTACAGCATCTCTGAAATCTTTTTGTAATTGAAATGCGTCTCCAGATTTCCAGTCAAAAAAATATAAATTCTCAAAAATAGATACTTTGTCAGACACTTCTTCACCTGTTTTTACTTTAAAAGAAAGAGCTTCATTCGGTGAATCAGAGTCTGTAATAATATTTACTATTATGGCTGGACACTCTTGTTTCGCTACTGGGAAATTAATCGACTTATTATTTAACAATTTATATTGAAGTGATGAATAACTACAAGTCGGAGGTGCACCACTTAACTCTCTTGGTGAATTTATTATAGTTCCATATTTAGAGGGATGAACTCCTAGTTCTGAACCTATTATATTAGGGAGCGCATTTCTATCAGATAATTGCCCATCTTCTGTAAGACAATAGTGTAGAAACAATGCTGTGGCATGTGAGCAGTGATTATTTTCGTTCCACTGTTTACAGTCACATGTCGTTGAAAGCGGCCCCGTATCACTGCCTTCAAATCTTTTTTTATAAACTAATTTTACTTCATGTGGTTTAGAATCTCTAACGATACCTGAAACAATACAAAAACCGTCAAGTGATCCTTTTTTGAAAGAAATAGTCACAGCAGAACGTTTTAAAATTGCTCTACCTTTGTGTATTTCAGGCATTTTAAAAAGTTGTTCGGTCTTATCAAGTATATTTTGTGGAATAGTCCAGTTAATAATAATTTGTCCTAAGTTTTTTACATTAGAGGATATTATACATTTTTTACTCCACAATTTCTTTAATTTAATATGGAGTGAAAAATCTTTAGTAATGAAAAAAAATGAAAAATATGTTAAGAGATTGTATTTTATTAAGATACGTATAAAATAATATTTATGTATCAAATTAATAAACTTTTTAAATTTACTATTATTTCATTTTTTATTTTTTGTTCTCATTTATTGTACTCACATGAGCTCGATAAAACAGAAGTGAAGCTTTTTTATTCAGTATCAGGCACGACAATTGAATTAGAAATATCACCACTGGCAGAATTTTTTAATATCCCCAGATCAGAGCTAAATGAGGAACATGAAAAAGTTTTTTTCGAATTTACTGAAGAGTCAAAAAGGAAGCAGTTTGTTGAAAACCTATCAATTAAGATTCAGCATTACTTTCTAGGAATTGTTGGTAAGAAAACGTTACCTGCAAAATCGATATCTTTCTCACAAGATGATAATCAAATATGGGACTTTACATTAAGTTGGGATGGTCAAATTTCTTCATTTATTCCAGATCCTTCATTTGGAAGTATTGTTCTTGATTATAAGGAAAAGAAAAAAGTATATTTTCCAGGTGAGCGTATTGATTTAAATGTTGAGAGATCAATTCTTCAATGGGTCTATCAAGGAATTCTTCATATCATTCCTTTAGGTTTAGATCACATAGTATTTGTGGCATTGCTATTTTTCCTATCTGTAAGTAATATTTCAAAACTTATTACGTTAGGGTACTTTACAATAGGTCACACTATTGGAATGGGCCTAGGATGTTTTTCAATTATAAATATAAGCGCTTCAATTATTGAACCTCTGATCGCATTTACATTGCTTCTAATGGCCTTCGAGGCTTGGTTTCGTGGTCCTGAATCGAATAAGAGAAAAATATTTTGGATAATACTATTTGGTTTAATACATGGACAAGGCTTTTCACTAGCATTTTTAGATTTAAACCCTTCAAATATACTGTTTTCATTAATTTTATTCGGAATTGGAATAGATTTAGGCCAAATTATGATATTAGGTATAATGATTGGTCTTAATCAAGTCTTCAGAAGGCATAAATTATTTAAAACTCTTATTATTACTGCTTCAAGCTGTCTTTCAATTTTCTGGATTATAGAACGAATTTTTTAAAGTTGAGTTGTTGAAATAAAAAAGGCCACAATAAGTGGCCTTGATATTTATTTGTTTTTTTCAGCTAAACTGATTTCGATAGACCAAAATTTGAATTATTACGTGTCTCATTCGAAGTTAAAGTGTGCCGTTTAGGCACACTTTATCAGTTTAGTTATCAATATAGCTTTTTAGAAGTTTTGCTCTAGATGGGTGGCGAAGCTTTCTAAGTGCTTTTGCTTCAATCTGTCTGATTCTTTCTCTAGTAACAAAAAAGTCTTGTCCAACTTCCTCTAGAGTATGGTCAGATTTTTCACCAATACCAAATCTCATTCTTAGAACTTTTTCTTCTCTTGGTGTTAAAGTCGCTAAAACAGCTCTCGTTTGTTCAGAAAGAGTAATACTCATAACTGCATCTTGAGGAGAAATAATTTTTTTATCTTCAATAAAATCACCTAAACTCGAATCTTCTTCTTCACCAATTGGAGTTTCTAGTGAGATAGGTTCTTTTGAGATTTTTAAAACCTTTTTAACTTTATCAACAGGCATTTCCATTTTTTCTGCAATTTCTTCAGGAGTAGCTTCTCTTCCTAGTTCTTGAACTAATTGTCTTGAAGTCCTAACCATTTTATTGATTGTTTCAATCATGTGAACAGGGATACGAATTGTTCTGGCTTGGTCAGCAATTGCTCTTGTTATGGCCTGTCTAATCCACCAAGTCGCATAAGTCGAAAACTTATAACCTCTTCTGTATTCAAATTTATCTACGGCCTTCATAAGACCAATATTTCCTTCTTGGATTAAGTCTAGGAACTGCAACCCTCTGTTTGTATATTTTTTTGCAATCGAAACAACAAGTCTTAAGTTCGCTTCAACAAGTTGAGCTTTTGCAAAGTCAGCCTTTTCTTCACCTCGGATAATTACTTTATAAACTTGCTCAATGTCTTCATATGACATTCCAGCTTCAATCGTAAGCCTTCTTCTTTTTCTTAGGATATCTTCTTGATTACGAATTAATTGTTCAATTTTTGCATCTGTTGTGAATAAGTCTTTTGCAAATTTTCTCTTAAAAGCATCGTCTTCCATTATTTTATCGTGGAGAACTTTATATGCTTCAATTGTGTCAACTTCCAAAAATTTGAAAATTCTATCTTGTTGTTCAAATAAGTCTTTAAATTGCAATTGGTATTTTTTTACAGGTTCAACAAAGCTATTAATTATTTTTCTATTAAAAGTAAGGTCTGTAAGTGTCTCAGAAATATCTTTCATTAAATCTAATTGAGATTTTGTAAGTTTTTTTAGAGTTCCATCTTCTGCTTCGTTTTCTTGTAAGAAAGAATCAATTTTATCAACAACACTAAAAATTTTGTTTTTAGTTTTATTAATGTCAGATTTAGAAGATTCGTCATCAAGACCTCTTACAAGTTCTTTAACATGTTCTTCTTGATTATCAGCTGTTTCAATTTTTTCTTTTAATTTTAAAATTTCTTTCAGAGCGTGAGTTGAGTTTAGAGAAGACATAACGATTTCTCTTTCACCTTCTTCAATCTCTTTAGCAATTTTTACTTCACCTTCTCTAGTTAATAGAGCAACAGAACCCATTCTTTTTAAATATAATTTTACAGGGTCAGTAGAAGCGGACTTCAATTCAGCTTTTTCTTCTTTAGAAAGAGTTTCCTCGATCATTTCTGTTCCATCAAGCTTGATTCCATCTTCATCTTCTTCATCAGATGCTACAACTTGAATATCAATTCCTTGATCTTGAAGCTTTAGTAATATTTCATCTAAAGATGCTACGCTTACTATGTCAGCAGGAATTGCATCATTGATTTCTTCTGGTGTTAATAGATCTTGATCTTTACCTTTTTCTAAAAGTTTTTTAAAACTTTTTGATGTCATAAATGTGTTAATGGCAGAAGACATTCTTTCTCCTATGAATTAATTTGGTTTTGTTTTTTTATCTTAAATAATTCTTTATCAATTTTATGTAGTTCACTTAATATATTATTGAGCTCATCTTTTGTTTGGCAGTTTTTTTGTTTGATCTTTAGTGCATCTTTTTGCATTTTTAGCTTTTCTTTTAATAGTTTGCCATCAAGATCTGTCAAAAACTTATCAACTACAGATTCCTCTAGTTTCTCAGGTCGGTAATTAAATAATGCCGCCCCTGCAACTTCCTTAACTCTAAGGTCAACATTCATCGAATTTGTTTTTTCCGACACAATGCTAAAATACTCTAAATCGTCGATTTCAAAGTATATTTCTTTTAATTCCAAAATATAGTTTTTTACCCCATTATGGGACGAGTGATCAAGTATTTCCTTTAGTTTAGGGTGTGTTAGAATTTCTGGATGCTGAACTATCTCTTTGATCATAACCTTTTCATACTTTGTAAGTTCATATATTTGATCTAGCTTCTCGGGTATTTGTTCTGAAATATTTAGATTTATTTCGTTTTTACTATCTAAGTCACTGAAATTACTTTCATCTGAAATAGAGTGGTTAGAGGTAAAAGTATTATACTTAGAATTAGAGTTTAAATAATTGGTATAGTTTCTTAAGATTTGTTCTTCAGTAGATTTGAGGCCAATTCTTCTAGCAAAACTAATAATTCTTTCTGTTGCTAATAAATTTTCTCTAAGTGGAGAAATTAATTTAAATATCTTCTGTAAGATTTCTAGTTTCTGATCAGATGTTTCAGGAATAGACTCTGGGAGTAAGCTTTGTATTTCAAAATCTATATATGTCTGAGCCTTATCGATTCTTTCTTGAAAAGCAAGCGCTCCTAGGGAATTAATAAATTCATCAGGGTCTTTATGAGGAGATAGATCGACAATTTTTGGCAATATATTCTGTTTCATGAAAAGTTCATTTACTCTTTTCATTGCATTCATGCCTGCTTGATCTGAATCAAGTGCCATATAAATATTTTTTGTTAATCCCTTTAATGCGTTAACAGCATATTCACTGAGGCCAACACCCATGACGGCAACTGTGTTCTTAAATCCATTTTGAAAGGGCCCAATTACATCCATATAACCTTCTACTAAGATCACATAATCTCGATCTCTAATAGAATGTTTAGCAAGATTTAGACCATACAGAATATTTTTCTTATTAAAGGTAAATGACTCCCCTGAATTTAAATACTTAGCCTTCTGATAATCATGAATTGCTCTTCCGCCAAAACCTTTTACGTTTCCATACTGGTCCCAAATTGGAAACATAATTCTATCTCTGAAGGTGTCATAATAGGCATTTTCACGCTTTAAATCTTTTTTTAATATTCCAATTTCAAGAGCTATATTTATGGCCATCTTTTTTTCATTCTCATTTGGAATTGAATCAAGATAGTTTGAAAGTATGTTTGAGTTTGGAGCAAAACCAATACAAAATTCATCAATTGTATTTTTATTAATGTTTCTATTTTTAATGAATTCTAGATACGGAGCAGGATTATTCTCAATGGCTATTTTTTTAAAAATTTGTGAAGACTTAGAAAGAATTTTTTTTGCCATTTCTTCTTTAGGGGAAGCAACTCTTTCTCTAGCATAATCTTGATAATCTACGCCTAAAATACCTGCGAGCTCTTCTAAGGCACCTTTAAAATCTATATTTTTAAATTTGGAAACAAATGTAATTGCATCCCCTCCTGTTTGACAGGCAAAGCACATAAACATATTTTTTTCATCATTAATGTGCATTGAAGGATCTTTATCATTGTGAAATGGACAGAGGGCAAGTTTGTGTTTTCCTTTTTGATGTATTTGCAGATACCTGCTAAGAATTGCGGAAATAGGTGTGTCTTTTATTTTCTCTTTAAGGTCTGAAAGGGCCATTTATGACACCTTCTTTGATTTGAGAACGAAAGCTTTAATTTTAATGCCTTTATTTATAAATATCTTCTCAAACTTTGTTTGAAAAGATGCTAAGAAATGTTCAGGGTATTCGTCTCTTAAGTTGAATGTGTTTAAAGTACATTCAAATAATTCATTATTTTGAATGACTTCACTCATCCATTCAGCGTAACCGTCGTGATCTGTTTTAATATAAATTTCTCCACCTGGCTTAAGTGATTTATATGCTCTTTGAAGAAAGTGTTCTTGAAATAATCTTTTTTTATGATGTCTTGTTTTTGGCCATGGATCTGGGAAAAAATAAAAAATTCTATCTAATTCGTTTTTATCAAATAAAAATTCAACTCTTTCACCTTTTGCTCTAAGGTAGCGAAAGTTTTTAGTAGGATGATTATTTAATTTTTTTGCTAATTCAAAACTTCTTTTGAATCTGTAATCTAGGCCAACAAAGTTTATATCTGGATTTTTTTCACAATAATCCATCATAAAATGTCCATAGCCTGAACCAATTTCTAAATAAAGGGGGGCTTCTCTTTTAAAAATTTCTTTATTCCATTTACCAGAATAGACTTCTGCTTCGTCATCTCTCATGACGAAGTCATTAAACTCAGACAACTTATCGTGATAAGGATTTTTATGTCTGTATTGAAAATCTTTTTTATAGCTATAGTCTTTGACCACGCAAAATCACCCCGAAAGTACAGCTTTTATCAAACTTGGGCCAATTTCTCAATAATGAGAAATATTGATTTGCGTTATATACTGATTAATAGGCTAATCTATTTTTTGCTATCTGAGTCAATTAAATCTTTTATGATTTGAGCAGCCTTTTTTTGGCCAGCTTTATCGTTCATAAGCTTTTTGATCTTCTCGATATATAACTTAATTTCCGCCTTAGTCTTATTAGTACTGTCAATTTCTCGATGAGAATTGTTAGGGCTACTGGGTTGGGGCGAAACCTTTTTGGGTATATTTTTAAATTTAGGAGCTGGCATATTAAGCTACTGAATCGTAATGATTAGCTACTTTGCTCATATGATCTTCAATAACTTCATAAAGCTCAAGCTTAGTATTATATGGATCAACACCTTCTGGAAGAGCAGAATAAATCACTTCAGAATTTACTTCTGTAAAAATGTACCAAGTATTACCTAGTTTTTGGAATAGAACTTCATTTTCGATTGATTGCGTGCTCATAAACCCTCCTGGTCTATTAATGTTGATTAGTTAATAAACTTATCGAGCTTAATTTTGAGAACTTTAGATTTTTTTTGATGGCTAAATAGTTAAAATTATTAAATTTTAGAAAGTAGAGTACATGATTAAATTACTTTAATTTTTGGCTAAAAAGTTGAGCTTACACCTATATAAGCACTCATCACCCCTCGAAATGGCCTATAAATATAGTCTTGCTCTTCATCCCAAAAATTACCATTATCAACTTCAAAATTATTACTATTTCTTAAATAATAGGGAAGGTAAGTGAGTAATTCAAATGAAGCAGTTAGATGCCAGGAGCCTAGGACATTTAAAAATTTTAAATTAGAACCTATAGTAGGAGTTATACCAAAGCCTGAAAAAATTCTTTCTTCAAAATTTTCTAAATCTTCTTGTTGAATAATTCTTTTTTCATAATTTATTGGTATGGCCGCATAAAAACTGATATCAAGTTTTTCACCTTTATAGGCATCGTATGAAAGTATGGGGCCTGCACCAAAAATAGATCCGATTTCTAAAGAGTTTTGTGAATTACTAAACTCAAATTCTGCATTCTCAAAGTGAGCTTGGAAGAAAGCACCAACAAAAAATCTACTTTGGATGTCAAAATTTGCATTTCTCATGTATCCAATATGAACCCCTCTTCTGATTCTATATCTTTCCTTTGTCTGTACAGCTGGATAAGGATAACTAGATTTAATCTGAGGACCGATACCAAATTCAAAAAATCCAGTTGCTAGCTTTCTTTTAACAAATGGGTATCCTTTAGGAAGAGGCTCTTCTAATCGGTAGTCTGTTTCATCAGTTGCAAATGGAGAGATTTTTTCTAGGCCCTCTCTTTTGTCTTTATAAATTAACTTAATATGTCTTTTTAAAACGTATGCATCAGCTCCTGAACGATCTAAAGTTTTATAAAAGTCTTCTTCATTATCTGAGTGGGGAGTATCTTCAACTTCACCCTCAACTCTAATAATTGATGAATAGGCGGAATCAATTTGATCAATGTCATCTAATGTTTCAAACTCTGGTTCATGTGGCGATTCGGATATGTCTTTCCCATGAATGTAGATAACATCACCCTTTTTTTTATACTGTAAAATTTTTGATTTTGTATTTGGTTCGGAAAATAAAGTTAATTGATGTGGTAAAACAGTACCATTCATAGCGAGGCAAACTTTTGATACAAATAAAAAAGTTAAACTATAAATTAATATCAATTCCAACTCCAAATGCAACTGAAAGTGAACTCATATGTCCTGTTTCAAAGTCTTTTCTTAAGGGATAAAAACCTTCTTTATAATGTGAATAAATGCTTTGATAATTTGCTGATAGAACTAAATTAAAATATTTAATATGATATTTAAGACCTCCAGCAACTTCAAATAAATTATTTGAAAGTCTAATATTATTTTCTGTATCAATTAATAAATTCCAAACAAAAGATTTTTGATAAGAAATAGTTCCATATATGTTTAAAGAGTCACTGAGGCCAAATTCTGCTTTTGCCATTGGCCCAAAATAAATTGTGTTCCAGGCTCCATCAAATAAATCTGTAGACCAAACACCATTTTCATAACTGATTGAAAGTCCAAAATCATAAGGAGAGTCCCAATTATAAAAAGTTTGAAATTCAAACCTTGAACTTGTCGCTTGCGTTTCCTCTAAGTTGGAAATTACTTCTAGATATTCAGGTGTATAGGTTGAAGAGTGAATTAATATTCTAGAGTCTAAATTTAGTTCTTTATTTTTTTCTTGCCATCTAATAGTGGGTTTATATGTATTGAATTGTTTTGGATTAGCGTGAACTTCTAAGTCATCTTTAAGAGGTTCAATGTTTGTAGCTTGAGTTTTATAATATATTTCAGAAGTATCTTTATTAAAAATATAAACTACAGGGTTGGAAGAGTTTAAGTACTCAATTTTTACAAATGAATTTCTTGGAGTGATAAACTCTTTCAATCCTTCTTTAACAGGCTCTAAATAAGATCCTGCCTTGAGTAAAACGGTATGGAGCTCTTTTTTTTCTTTAGTTTTTTCGGCAAGATCCGACATTATTTTTTTTAATTCATTTTTATTTTGTTGATCAATTGTAACAGCTTCATCCTCAACGGAATCATCATCTTCTTCTTCATCGCTTAAATCATCTAAGCTTAAAGAATCTTCTGTTTCAAGACTTTCATCGCTATCAGAACTCTCACTTTCATTTTCTTCGTCAAATGAAAGTTCATCTACCGTTTCTATTGAAGAAGAATCTGAGTCATCTAGTTCTATTCCAAAATCATCCATGAGCTCTTCAGGAATTTCATTTGAATAAGCACTGGCCCAAACCTGTCTCTTATACACATCTGACGCTGCCGACGATAGAGCTCGGGGGG
>CAXHCD010000038.1:0-30005 GCA_964015265.1 uncultured Oligoflexia bacterium | reverse complement strand
ATTTAAATCAAAAGTTTGAAGGTATAAATTTACAACTAAAAAGAAAGTTGCAAAAAAAGTAGCTAAGAAAACAGCAAAGAAAAAGGTTGCTAAAAAAGCTGCCAAGAAAACTACTAAGAAAGTGGCCAAAAAGACAGCTAAGAAAAAGGTTGTTAAGAAAGCTTCTGCAAAGAAAAAAGTAAGTGCTTCAGCAAAGAAGAAGGTTGCTAAAAAAACGGCCAAGAAGAAAGTAGCTAAAAAAGCAGTTAAAAAGAAGACTGGCAAAAGAAAATAAGTAAAGGACTTTTGTGTATACACCAATTCATTTTTACTTAACTTTTAATCCTTATTTAAATAAACAAAATGGGCCTGAATTTACACAGGCCCATGAATTTTTTGAAATGTTGGAAAACATTAAAAAGGAAGACCCTAATGGAAGTATTCATTGGGGAAAAATGATTTCTAAGGATCGAAAATCGAATATCGATCTTGCACCATATTTAGAAGTTATAAAGAATAACTCAGATCAGGGGTTTAGTACTCATCTTTATATTTCTGATTTTTGTAATCTGTGGGTAGGTAAAATTGAATCAGTAAAGTCTAGTATTTCTAAAAAAGATAAAACTCTTTCTTTTTACGAAAATAAAAATGTAGAAATCTGGTTTGAAATTTCAGATTTTACTATACTTGAATATTCTCCTGAAGAAACAGCTAGAAAATTATCAGAGCTCTATATTGATAATAAATATGTTGATTTAAAAATAGATGAAGTTTCACCTTTTACAAGTGGTGTGAAGTTTCCCGTTTTCGTTCAAGATTTGGCCGATGAACCATTTTTTGATGAAGTAGATTCACTATTAGTTACTCAATATCATCCAGCAGTTAAATCAATTTCAGCTTCGAAAGTTATAAAAAGTATTCATTCTTTTGCTTTTCCTGAAATTATTTACGATAAAATTCCTCATGCTGCCAAAGTTGAAATTGAAATGGCGGAATTAGATATACTAGAGCAAAGACATCATAGTATGGGAAAAATAGCTTTTTCTTATATTAAAGCATTAGAAATTGTTTTAAATGATTTAATTATTCATCATATTAAAAGATGTGGATTTGGTGATGAGGTTTTTGTAAATCCGGATGTAATGCCTCCTAAATTATTTTTAGAAAAGTCACATGATAATTTAATACCAATTTCAAAGTTTCAAAAAAATTATTCGATAAATCAATTGATTTATGTACTGGAAAAAGGAATGAAGGCGCAAAACTTTGGATTTAGAAAAGCTTTTGCTGATAAAAAACAATTTATAAAGTACGTGACAGGATTTTTCTCAAAAACTTTAAAAGAAAATAAATTATTAGAGATAAGAGGAATTCTAGCTCATGGAGATTCGGATAATATTGATCAAAGTGATGCAATGGCCGTAAGGAATCTTATACTTGGAGTAGGACACCAGGGTTTAATACATGGCCTTTATCAAAGTTTTTATCATGGAAGTTTTGATAAAATTTTTACTGTAGCTGCAGCGATTCCTGAAGGAAAAGCTGAAAGTAAGCAAATTTCAGACAAAAAAAGGCTAAAATTGGTTTCATAACCACTCTTAAGACTTTTCTCACCGTTTCAATTCTCGTTATAATTTCCTAGTTAAGAAAATTTAAAGGATAAGTCTATGTTTTTAAAAGTAATAGGATTGTTAATTATGAGTACAGCGGTTATGGCAAACACAAAAGTTCAAATGAAGACTAATTTAGGTGATATTGAAATTGAGTTATTTGACAAGAAAGCACCTGAAACTGTGAAAAATTTTTTGAAATATGTTGAGGCCGGAAGCTACAAGGGAACTATTTTTCATCGTGTTATGAAGGACTTTATGATTCAAGGTGGTGGTTTCGATAAAGATATGAAAAAAGTCTCAACTAAATCTCCTATTAAAAACGAAGCTGATAATGGAGAGTCTAATGTAAATGGTACTATCGCAATGGCAAGAACTAATGATCCTCATAGTGCGACTAACCAGTTTTTTATTAATGTAACAGATAATACTTTTTTGAATCATAGAGACAAAAGTCCAAGAGGTTGGGGCTATGCTGTATTTGGAAAAGTAACTAAAGGTATGACAGTAATAAATAAAATTAAAATGCAGGCAGTTGTTCCCAAGGCAGGGCATCAGCATGTTCCTGTTGAACCAGTGATAATCAAGGACATTAAAAAGCTTTAATTATTATTAAAACTAAGGAGGAAGCATGAAGCTTCTAGCTTTATTATTTATTATTCCTACATTGGGATTCACTTCAGAAGTTAATATTCAAACTGAACGTAATTATGATGAGGCAATTAATAAAATCGCTCACGGGTATAACTCTTCTATTTCGCAAATAGATTCTAAGAGTCTTGTTGATGCTGTGGAAGATCTATTAATTGATTTTGAATACGGTGTAGATAGAGAAACTCTTCTAATGGCATTGGAATCAAATTCTTCTTGGATGGCCGATAAAGGATTAGAAATAAGAGTTAAATCTCTATTTCCTGAGTTTGGAAAGCTTAATGTAAATTACAAAGATTTGTCTAGAACAGAAAAAGCAATTTATGAAAGCTATGTTGATGATGGAGATGAGGTAAGACGAAGAAAACCAACTTTTAGAAATAAGAGTGGGGAAGAACTTCGTGATCTATTTAGAGATAGACCTCATACTGGACAAATAGGATCAAAATACAAAGACGGCGTTAGACTTTTTATGTTTTGTCGTTCATCTCGAAAGTATCCATGTTTAATGATTATGAAAGATCATAATGACTCTGTTGCTTTAAATAAAGATGGAAGTGTTTGGTCTCAGCCGGCTCTGGCCTTATCTCGATGGGGAATTCCTTATGACAGAAGAAATGGAAGTACTCCTTCTGGAATCTATACAATGGATTCAGTAATGCCAGTTGCTGATAAACAAAAGTCTTTTGGAAAATTTAGAAGAATAATTTTGAACTTCATCCCTTATTCAAAAGATGAAGTTAAATATAAATCAATTCTTCCTGAAAGTGCTCACGATAAAAAGTGGTGGAGACAAAGTGTTACTGGTAGAGATATTGGCCGTAACCTATTTAGGATTCATGGAACAGGAAATATTAATAGGAATCCATTCTCTTCATATTATCCATTATTTCCGACCTCAGGTTGTGTTGCTCAAAGAGAAAATACGTATAAAGGGATTACATATAAAGATCAAAGAAAATTACTTGATCAATTAATGGATTCCCTAGGATTAGATGCAGTTTTTAAAAATGAAACAAAAATAAAGGGACTTTTCTACGTGATTGAAATCAATAATAAAAAGTTTCCAGTTACTTTGAGTGAAATTAAATCAATTTTAGATATTTAAAAAATGATGGTCGCTATCTAATAGGGTAGCGACCTATTCGAAATAAGGAACTGAAAAGATAAATTTAGAACCTTTTCCTTTTTCAGTTTGAACAACAACATGTCCACCCATATCTTCAACGACTTGTTTAACTGCATCCATTCCCACTCCACGACCAGAAATTTCGTCAGCTTCTTCATTAGTACTAAATGATGAATCGAAAATATGATAAATAACTTCTTCATCAGATTCTTTTTGAGCTATATCAGTTAAACCTAATTGCTCCATTTTATTTCTAATTTTCTCAGCATTAATGCCTTGTCCATCATCTTTAATGACGATATTAATTTTATTTGATCCATTCTTTTCTAGCTCAAATGAAACTTCTATATTTCCGTCTTGGCTTTTTCCTATGGACTCTCTCTCTTCAGGTCTTTCTATACCGTGATCCACACAGTTTCTAAATACATGAACTAGAACATTAAAGAGTTCCATGTACTTATCAGGATTAATTTTTATTTCCCCACCAGTAAATTTAACTGGGTTTATATTTTTTCCTAATTGTTTAGCTAAGTCATTAACTAACTCAGCATAGCCTTTAACATAATTTTTAATTGGCTCTTTTAAAAATTTACTCGTAAATTCATTTTTTAAAGATGCTTCAAAGTTTAATTTTTCAGAAAATTCTTCTAAATCTTTATATTTAAGTTGAATTCTTCTATGTCCATCTACAACTTCTTCACCTATAAAAGATTTACACTCTAAGAAGAAGTCTTCTAATTCTCTTTTTAAGGTTTCAATATTTTTTAACATTATTGGAGCATATAATACCCTTTCACTCTTTGATTTGTTTTTGTATGGGGATAACTCACTTTCAAATCTATGTGCAAAATCGTGAACATTTTTAATAGAGTATAATGCTGCTAGACCTTTTATCGAATGCAGAAGTCTCATTGAAGTTTGATAATCAAATATCTCTGTTTCATGTTGACTACATTTAACGAGGTCATTCATAATATTTTTAGCATCTTTAACAAATCCAACAAATTGCTCTTTATTATGAATAAGCTTCATAACCATAGAAACAAACTCTTCTTTTTCTTTAAAAGCTTCTTTAGCGCGCATTTCTTCAGTCTTATCAGTCGCAACTGCAACTACGGCCTTTAATTTTTCTGTATCATCTCTCATTGGAAAATATTCAATATCGATATATTTGAAATCTTCAGATGTATAGTCTAAAACAGTTGGCTTACTTGTTGGAGCAAGCATGGCAGCATCTTCAAATGGAATAATTTCACTAAAAATACACTTACTCCATTTATTAAAGTTTTCGATACCTTTTTCATCTAGTCCTAAAACTTCTTTTATATCTTTGCCTTCTTGTGGTTCTCCAGCATACAATTCTTTTGCTGCATTTGTGAAAATAGGTAAACACTTACTTTCTTCATCAAAGACAAGAAGACCCTGATTTAAACTATTAATCATAAGATTCATTGAATCATTGGCCTTTTTCAATTCTTCCGTTCTGGCCTTAACCATTTGTTCTAAGTTCTCAGAGTAGTCCTCTAATTGCTCTTTGGCCCTTTTTAGCTCATCAATAACTTCTTCTTTTTCTTCAAGTTGAACGTGATATTTTTTATGTAATTGAATTTCTAAAGACATATCTCTAACATTTGCTAGCCAAATTTTTTGTCCATTAACATCATAAGGACATATATTTATCAGACCTGTACCGTTCTTGCCTTCTTTAGTGATGTATTCAATTTCACGAAATTTCATTTCTTCGTCTTTGCCTTGAGTACCTTCAGACATAAAGAAAATATCTTCGTCCACAAATTTTATGAATTCGTGGACTAATTTACCCGGTTTTAACCTTCTTAACGAGGTTCCTACAAGGGTTGCAGACGCTTCATTACAGTATATGATCTTTTTTTCTTGATCATATATAAAAATTGCATCCAAAATATTATCAAATAGGCTATAATCCATAATAGTAATAAAAAAAAATTATACTGATTTGTATAACTTATCGGTAAAATAAAATACATATTAATAATTTTTTTCAAACTATTCTTGAGGAAAAAATGAGTGATAGGCCAGTAAATTTTTTAATAGTTGATGATTTTAGTTCAATGAGAACTATTTTGAAAATGTTTTTAGACAAATGTGATTCATGTAAAGCTGTATTTGAAGCAGCAAATGTAGCGCAAGCACAAGAAATTATGGATAAACAACATGAGGCAGATGAGCCAATTGAGTTTATTTTATGTGATTGGGAGATGCCAGGGGCTACGGGGCTAGATTTTCTACATTGGGTTAGGAAAAATGAAAATTTTCAAACAATTCCTTTTATTATGATCACAACAGTAAATGAAAAAGAAAAAGTACTTGATGCTATTATGTCAGGTGCAAATAATTATTTAATTAAACCTTTTAATCCTGATGACCTAGAGAAAAAAATGGGGGTAGCATTGGGAGAGTATATGAAAAAGGCTTAATTTATTTTTACAAGGCCTTAATTATAAGGCCTTAGATATACCAATTAAGAAAGTAAACTTATCAATATCTGTTTCAGTTGCATCCCCAAAACTTCTACTTGTGTAATTTCCACCAAAGTTCCATATCCAATTATTTTTTCTTCTCATTTGAGCTAAATACTCAACAGAAAAATAATTGATTCCCGCTAACCCTAACTTTCCTCGTAAAGTGTGAAAAAAGTTAAACTTCTTACCAAAGTAGATCGAACCTTCAAGCATTGGAGCTATTTCAGTTGTGGATTCAGTAACAACTGTATCATCTGTAGCGTTTTGACTAGTATCAGATAGCTCTAATAAATCTGTTTTGATAAATTTAATTCCAGCTGCAGCTGAAGCAAATAAGTTTGAAAAGCCAAAAAAGATCCCGCCTACAAGCTCTAGATCAATATCTTGATCTGTTACTGCTTCGACAGCTTTAGTATAGGCAATATTAGATTTCATAAAATATTTGTCTTTTATAACTTTCTGACCGCTTAATAATATTGATAACAGATTCGAAGAAGTTGAATTGATACTCGAATCTGTTGATGTTGTTGTATATACAGTATTACTAGGAGTATAAAACATCGCTAAAAAATCAGAATTATAGATTGGTTTTTCGTCTTCGAAGACTTCTTTTTCTTTCTTAACAGGAGCATTTATTATTTCTAATTTTCTAGATTCTGATGAAGTAACTCTATCAAGTGGGTACTGAGTTTTAACCCTCCAATAATAATCATCAACATTTAAATTATTAACATCTGAAATTGATAGCTCTGTTGTATCTCCTGGAACTTGTTGATCAAAAACTATATCATCAAAACCAGAGTCGTTTGCCATTTGAACAACATATCCTTGGGCCCCATCAACTTGCTCCCAAGAAAAATCAATTTGTCTTGTTGTTTCAATTGGAAATCTCTCACCAGGAAGGGGAGAAGTAAGGTTTGAGCTTGCTAGAGAGTTGGCCGGTGGAAAAATTGAAAGTTTTCCTGTTTTAGAATAATCACTTGTTCTTTCAAATGTATCAGTAGCAGAGACTCTGTAATAAAAATCTCCTGCTTGAGCATTATTCCAAGTGTGATTATATGATCTTGGTTTTGCTTGATATACTCTATTGCTCATAGATTCATCACTAAAAATTTCAAGGGAATAGTTTTTAATATATTTTAATCTTTCCCAATCTATTTTTACGTTATTATCACCTTCTTGAAGTGCAAGCTCATATGAAGGTCTAATCTTTGGAGCACGTGGAAATGGAGGTTTTGAAAGTTGGAATGATTCAGCTTTTGGGGTTACATAATAATTACCGAGAGTATTTTCTTTTACTCGCCAATAATATTTTCCATCTTCTAAAATTTTCAATCCTACACTTGTTTCTGTTGTTCTCTCAGATAAAATAACATTTTCAAAATTTGGATCTTTAGAAACTTCCACTAAGAAGTTGTAGGCCGGAAGTTCTCCCTCGCTATTATAAGCATTTATAATTTTCCATCTAAACTTAATATTCTTATTTGCTGCTGGTAAAACAACATTAGTTCCAGCTAAAGGAGATGTAAGGACGTATGGTAAAGCATAGACTTCTAAATCTCTTTGAGCCTCTCCTTCAATTGGAGTATTTAATGTTGTTATTTTCCAAAAGTATTTGCCTGGTCTTGGATTTTTCCATATAAACTTTTTACTTTCTAATTCTTTTTCAATTATCGGTTGAACGAATTCAGGCTCTCTACTAATTTGAATCTTAAAATTTGTAGCAACTTTATGATCCCAGTTGAAGATAACTTGGTTTTTTCCTGCGAGTTGATTGTAAATTTTATTTCCCTCAGGACTAATTACTTCGATAGGTGATCCTAACTCAACTGTGAATTGATTATAACCACTCCATAAGTTATTAGGGTTTCTTGGATTAATTCCTCTTACTCGCCAGTTATATTCACCAGCACCAATATTTTTCAGAGAAATACTATCTTGAGAGGTAGTAAAAACCTTAGTCGATCCATCTTTTTTTATAAATTCAATTTCATAATTTTGAACATTAATATTGCTCCATTTTAACTGAATTGGAAGATCTTTTTCTTTTGGAGAAATTGCTAATGTATCTCCATTAACGGGAAGTAATAGTTCAGGTGTTCTACTTTCTCTAAGAGTGAATTGAGAAATAACTGATTTATGAGTTTTTCCTCTGCTTTTTCCCTGCACTTGCCAATAATAGGTACCTGGATTTAAACCCTCAAGAACAAAATTATTTCTCTTAACTTTTACTCTTTTTCTTTTTCCTTTAAGATTAATCTTTTGACTAACTACCACTTCAAACTCAGGAATTTGCTCTGTCGTTATCCAAGACATTTTTACTCTAGATTTATTCTCAAAGAAGATTGTACTTCCACCAGTTGGTTTATCTAAGGATATAACTATTTTATTTGCTTCGAACTTGTCAGCTGCAACGTCAACTTGTTCACCTTTTTTCATATTAACTTTTTTATCACCTGATTCGACTTCGGCCTTTCCTTCAACAAGAACAAGCTTACTCTCTCCTCCAACTTGTGATAACTGAAACTTCGCACCCTTACCCTTAATGGCAATTTTCTTATTACCTACATTAAGATTAATTTTTTGAGAGTTATCTTTTAGATCTATCGTAAAAAAACCTGAAAGTAGCTTAAGGTCAACACCATTTTTACCTTCTGTAACTTTTAGTAAGGTATTTGGTGCGAGATCTAGTTCCGTTTCATTATCAAATTTAACTTTGGCCGTTGAATCATCATTGGTAAAAATCTGATCATTAACAAAGACGTCCGTTTCCTTATTAATTATTGACCATGCTAAGGAGCCAAATTGTTTTCGTTTAACTTCATTTGTGAAGTTAACAATTTGACCTAATTTCTTACCACGCTCACCAAAAAATGAACTGTCTTCTCGGAAGAAGAAAAAGGCCGCTATTAAAAAAATTACTACTGATGCTCCGACGAGCGCTTGATCTTTTTTCTCTATATTTTTCATAATTCTATTTTACTTTAACTAGTGGAAAATAGAATAGGACATTTTTTCCAAATAGAAAAAAAGTCAGGTAGGAGTTACTTTAATATTAATATGTTAATTTATCTGGAGAGAGTACTTGATTAGAAAAGTTAAGATCTCAATGAAGGTCAAACTTTTATCAGTAATGATATTTGTTTTGTTAACTTCCTTAGGGACATATTTATTTTTTGCATTAGACATGTTCTCTAATGATAAGACTGCTTATATCTTTGAAACTGGACTAGGCACAACAGAGTCTTTGGCCGATCAGATTTATAACTCAGTTGAACAAGTTTCAAAATCATCTTTTGCTCTTGCACTCCTTTATGAAAAAGAACCTCTTAAAGTACAAAGTCTCATGGATCTCGATCCTAACTTTTTGTTTTTTGCTGTTTATAAGGATGGAGAAGACAGCGCTCAAGAAATTGCTAGATTTGTAAATTCAAATACACAAGAAACTTACTCAATTAATCCGCAAAATTTAAAAAATATACCTTCTTCAGAAATTTTTCTTTTTGATAAGTTAGGCCAAAAGCCTTTAGTTATATATAATGTTTCAAAAGTTCTAAAAATACCTTCATTTGCTACATTAATTCATAATACAAATTTAAATGAGTATTACTTGGCCGTTACAGGGATGAATAAATTAAGTGAAGTTTTTTCAAAGGATCAAATTTACACAAATTCATTAATTGATATGAACTCAGGAGTTTACTTCAAAGGTAAAGGAAATAAAGGTCTTAGCTTAATGCGAGAAGGTTATATCAAGAAAATTATGAAGTCTAAGATTCAACAGGGAACAAATCAATACACCACTTCTAAGGGAGAAGAAAGACTTGTCGCGTACACAAAATTAAAAGACTTGGGATTAGTTGTAATTTCGGAAATAGCCAGGGAAAAAGCTTTTAGGGCCACTAAGAGTTTAATTTATAAATCTGTTCAGTTTGGAATAATGTTAGTTGCATTAGCAATTATGATTGGTGTTGTCTTATCTATTTCGATAACGAATCCAATTAAGAAATTATTTCAAGGTACTCAACAAGTTGCTCAAGGTGACTTTCAAAAAAGAATTGATGTTAATACAAACGATGAATTAGGGGCCCTTTCTGATTCTTTCAATTTAATGAGTGATGAAATTTCTCGATTAATGGATCAAACTGCACAACAAGCTAGAATGGAAAAAGAACTTGAAACTGCTAAAACAGTTCAGGAAACCTTATTCCCTGAAGTCGATAAAGTCATTGATAACGTAACGATAAGTGGGCATTACCAACCAGCTAGTGAGTGTGGCGGAGACTGGTGGTATTACTCTGATGTTGGAGATAAGATTTTCTTTTGGATTGGAGATGCAACAGGCCATGGTGTTCCCGCAGCACTGATTACTTCAGCTGCTTGTTCCGCGGCCAGAATTATTCAGACTATTCCAGAAGTTCCTCCGTCTCATGCTATGTATTTACTAAATGAAGCAATTTGCGAAACATCTAAGGGAAAGATGTTAATGACATTTTTTATGGCCAGTTATGATAAAAAGAGTGGAATGTTGTCTTATTCAAATGCATCCCATAACCCCCCGTTTTTATTCCCATATGGACAAGAAGGGCTAAAAGTTAAAAATATGGTTATGCTAGATGAGGTAAATGGGCCAAGATTAGGACAAGAGCGGGGAGCTCAATTCAAAGATCATCAGGTTCAAATTAACCCTAATGATGCGATTTTATTCTACACTGATGGGGTGACTGAACTTGAAAAAGAAGATGGTACTCAGTGGGGAGAGCGTAAATTTATCAAATCTATTATAAAGGCATCTCAAGCTACTCCGGAAACGAGAGAAGCAGTAAATATAATTTTAGAGGATATTGAGTCTTATAGGAATGGGGCAGAACTTCAAGATGATGTTACATTCTTTTTGACTAAAATGGCATAATGAAAATAATTGGTGATAACGAACATTTAAAAACAGTACCTGAAAAGTTATTAAAACTTTTTCCGGATGATATTTATTTGGTTTGTCCAAACTCAATTATTCCAAAAGATATTCCAAAAGATAGATGTATAGGATTAATAGAAAAGGCCAATAAAGGAACCGTTGTTAACCTTTTGTTTGATAGTTGTGTTCCACATATATTGCAACTTGGAAGTGAGAATTTCTTAGATGAACTCTATATTGCTGGAAGTATGATTTCAAGCCCTGATGTTTTCTTTGAAAATGGAATAGTTTCACTTTTGACGAAAAAGGTTTTTGATAAATATAAAATTGATAATTATGAGGAAGTAGAATTTAACTCTAGAGATGATAAAAAAAATGTTATGGCATTTTTTATGAGCAATATAGCAAAACTTCCAAGAAAAAATACAATTGAACAAGATGTAGCGTTTGTGGTTGATGAACTTTTTACTAATGCAATTTTTAATGCTCCTGCGCAGAAAGATTATGGTGAAAAGACACTTACTAGATTAAATCTGAACGATATTATTTATAGTTTTGGAAATGTTGGTAGATTTAGGTTTGGAGCAAATGAAAAATATGTTTTTATAGAGTGTACTGACCCATATGGATCTTTAATACCTAAAAAAATATTTCAACATATAAGAAACACTTATTTATTTGGAGTAAGAGATACAATTAGTATGTCTGAAAAAACTGGTGCAGGAATTGGTGTTAGATATGTCTACGATTTGTCAGTTTCTTATAATGTTTTGGTAAATAAGGATAAAGCAACTTCAATTTGTTGTATAATACCTTATGGTATGAGTACTAAGAAAAAAGAAAAGATATCCAGATCAATACATGTTTTATATTCGGAGGGAAAAATGAGTGACTTTAGTTACACTGAAGAAATGCAAGGCGATACTCACTTAATTAAGTTGGCAGGACATATAAATGAAGATTCAATTCTAAAAGATATCAAACTATCAAAATCACAAGATATTGTTATGGATTTTCAAAACATAGTGGGCGTAAACTCTTGCGGAATTAGAGAATGGATTAAGTGGTTAAGTGAACTTCCTCCTGGAGCAAATTTAACTTGGAAGCATTGTACTAAAGAAATAATTGATCAAGTTAATATGGTTGAAGGGTTCTTACCTAAAAAAGCAAAGATTGTTTCTTTTTATATCCCATATTTTTGTGATGAATGTGAAAATAGGACTAATATTTCACAAAGTGCATCTAGTAAAAATGACCTTTCTTATGAGGAAGAGATAGAATGTCCTCACTGTAGTGAAAAGGCCGAAATTGATGTGATTGAAAATAAGTATTTTAAATTTCTTCCGTAAATTTTATATATGTCCACCTTTTAACTCTTAAAAGGTGGACTCCCGAAAAAAATTCCCATTTTACATAAACTTGCCATCAATGTCTTATAATTGAAATAGAACGCTCCGATAAAAGGTACGTATGAAAAAGAGAGCAGTTAATAAACAAGATCAAAAAACTCAGGATTACTCTAGTTTTGATAAAGTAAATGGCAAGCATTCTTTCCAAAGCTTAGTTCCTGAAGGTTGTGTTAAGTATAAAGCGAGAATCAGACCTGGTGGGAAGCTTGCCTATTTTAATTTCGACCTAGCTAAAGAGATGGGACTTGTCTCTAATGACCATCCTTATAAAATATCAAAAGATTTAGAAAAGAAGTTCTTAGAAACTTTTTCATTAATAATTATTAATGAATACGATATTATTCATGAAAAAAAGTTTCCTAAAAATATGATTAAAGAAAATGAATATATGGCCACAAGATATCTTCAACTTCAACATCCAAATAAAAAGGGCAAGACCTCAGGTGATGGTAGAAGTATTTGGAATGGAGAATTTAAGGGGAAGAGAGGGGCAATCTGGGATATCTCTAGTTGTGGAACTGGTGCTACTAAATTAAGTCCTGCAACTCATATAAATAATAAATTTTATGAATCAGGAGATCCTAGTATATCCTACGGTTGCGGGTACTCCGAATTAGATGAAGGGTTAGAAGCATTATTAATGAGTGAAGTTTTTCACAAAAATGGAATTAATACAGAAAGGTTACTTGGAATTATTGAATTTCCAAATAATATAGCTATTCATATTAGGGCCTATACAAATTTATTGAGACCTTCACACTTTTTTTGTCATCTAAAACAAAATAATTATGATGCTTTAAAGAATGTATTTGAATATTACTGTACACGTGAAATTTTAAATAGTGGATGGGATGTAACTTTAAAATCCAAAAGAGTCTACGATGTATTTTTAGAGCAAGTTTGTAGAAATTTTGCAAAAATGTCTGCTATTTTTGAGGATGAATATATTTTTTGTTGGCTTGATTGGGATGGTGATAATATCCTAATGGATGGAGGGATCATTGATTATGGATCTGTCCGCCAATTTGGTATGTTTCATGGCGAATATCGTTATGATGATGTTGAAAGATACTCAACTACAATTAAAGAGCAAAAGGCCAAGGCAAAATATATTGTTCAAACCTTTATTCAGTTAGTTGATTATTTAAAGACTAAAGAAAAATCTCCAATAGAGAAATTTTCTAAACATCCAGTACTTAAGAAATTCGATGAAATTTTTGAATATTATAAAAATATTAATTTACTTTCTAAAGTTGGATATTCAAAAAAGGATGTAGAATATTTAATAGAAAATCATTTATCTACAGTTATTTCATTTAGAAAAGATTTTAGTTATTTTGAAAGGTCAAAATCCAAAAAGGGACTTGAAAATGTATCTGATGGAATAAATTGGTCGGCGATTTATTGTATGAGAGACCTTTTAAGAGAGCTTCCTCAAATTTATTTAAGTAATAATTTAGAGTGTGTTGAAGCTAATAAATTTATTGAAATTGCAAAGTCAAGTTATGCTATTGAAGAAGATTTAATTATTAATGATTATAAATCAAAGAAAATCAAACAGTATCAAAGGAACTATATAAAACTTCTCAAGTATTTAGCAAAAAGAGATAAAAAAGATGTAAAATCTATTTTATTAGAAATAACTATGAGATCTTCAGTAATTAATAAATATGATCGTATAACTGGAGATTCAATAACTTCTATGGTTTATAAATTATTACATTCTAAACCTAAGCTCTCCCCAATAAAATTAAATAATATTGTTACGAATTTGAGAGAGTATCAAAACTTTGATCCTGATACGAAAGTAAAAACTAAAGATAATGTTAGAAATGATAAATTTGTAAGTGGTTTGTTTAAATTAATCTCTGACTACCGAGAGGGGCTGTGAAGTTAGTATTCTATGGTGGTGGAGATGATCAAGATAATAAAAAGCTAGATAAAGAATTTTTTAAAATAATCAATACATCGAATCCATTATTTACATTTATTCCAGCTTCATCTTATGATTCAGATCTTGAGTTTGTCGAATTTGTTAAGCAATATAAAAGATTTGGAATAACTGATTTTTTACATTTTCCAGTTGATCGTGAGTTTGACTCCACTCTTTATGAAACACTATTTCATTCAAAAGTAATACACTTACACGGAGGGAATACTTATTATTTTTTAAATACATTAAAAAGAAGTGGAATATATAATTTTCTACAAGAGTTTGTTTCCCAAGGAGGAATTCTGACAGGTCTTTCAGCAGGAGCAATAATTATGTCTCCATGTATAAATACAGCTGGTTTCCCATCATTTGATAAAGATGAAAATGAAGATAAAATCAGAAACTTAAAAGGTTTGGATTTAGTAAGGTTTGAGTTCTTTCCTCATTATAGAAATTCACAGAGGTATGATAGAGAAATATTAAGTTACTCAAAAAAAACAAATAATCCAATTTACGCATGTCCTGATGGTAATGGAATTATTGTAGAGTCTGATACTATTAAATTTGTGGATAAATGCTATATGTTTAAGAAAGGGAAGAAGTATCTAATTTCTCCTTAGGAGCTGTAGGTCTTGTCCAAATAAATATTAATATAGATATAGCAACTACAACCAATAATACTTTAATCAAAAGTGGTTTATCTAAAATTAAGAGTGAGTAAGTAAATAAAAGCGTAATTGAAATTGTAGCAAGAATTTTTGCACGCATACTTATTGATCCATTTTCTTCCCAGTTTTTTATAACTGGTCCAAACATTGGAGAGTTCAATAACCATTTGTGAAGCTTTGGTGAGCCATGAGAATAGAAGTAAGCAGAAAGTAATATAAATGGAGTTGTTGGAAGAATTGGTAAAAATGCACCCAGTAGTCCAAGTCCTAAAAATATACTTCCAAGAGAAATGTATATTGTTTTTTTTGACATTTAAAACCTTTGAAAAAATCCTAGTATAACTGAATATTCTTCATCTTTTCTTACTGTTGGAGAAGTATCAATTTCTTTAGAGTATAATGTCGCTTTAGTTATCAAACTTAAACTTAGACTATCATTAATAGAGTAGTTATTAATTAATGTTAAAAAATATGACATTGAATCATTAGGGGAGTATATAGGCCTACTTGAAGTTTGCTCACCATCTAGTACTCCGAAATAATATTGAGTATATTTCTTATCGAAAAATTCAGCTCCAACATTTGATACTAATGAATACTTTTTTCCTAAAACAGATCTTTTTCTTAAACTTATTCTATAGATTGATCCTTTTGATCTTGAAATCGTATCTTTTAGAAAATTAAAATCTAAGAATAGAATTCTTGCTCCAGCTCCAGCATATAGAGACTTTTTTCTTCTGTACATTAAATCAGATCGGTATTCATGCCCAGTGAAGTGTAAATGAACATAGGATTCAGCCCATCCCTTATTTAGAAATGAGAACCTAGCACTCACAGGATTAATCATAAAGTTTTTACCTCGAAATGAAATTCCTGGTAAAACTCTAGAAACTGAACTTGATCCTTGATGATCAAGATTATTGTCTTTTCTTATGTTTGTTTTATAGCTCCAAACTCCACCTGCTGTAATCATGGCAGCACTTGATGAATTCATAAGAAATATAAAAATTAGGGGGAAATATCTATTCATAGTGGTTTTTTCTTGGCCTTTAAACAAAATCGTCTAGGGGCTTCATGGCCTTCAATTGTTTTTGATGTATTATTTTTATCTAGAAAATCTTCAAGTGACTGGAATGGTCTCGGACACCATGAAGTATTTCTTTGTTCATCAAATGTTAACTCAGTATCACTTACTATTTCAACATCAATAAATTTAGCTCGTCTAACCCAATTTATGAAACAAGATAGAGTGGGGACGAACCATACATTTTTCATTTTTGCATATCGATCTTCAGGAAATAGAGCATAGCTCTGCTCTCCTGGAATCCCAATAGTTTCAATAATCAGCTCACCACCAGGTTTCAATGCATTTCTTATATCTACCAATTGAGAAATAGGGTTTCTATGATGATATATTATTCCCATAGAAAAAATTGTATCGAAAACCTGATGGAATAAATTCATATGTTCAACTCCAATCATTTCAAAATACAAATTTTTACAACCAGCAAAGTGATTTAGAAAATGAAATTGGCAATAATTGTGAACAACTGGATCTATTCCTAAAACAAATTTAGGATTTTGTTTGGCCATTTGAAACATAAAATAACCATTATTACACCCTATATCTAATACTAGTTTATCTTCTAAGGGGGAAATAACGTCTTTAATTCGGTCCCACTTCATATCCGATCGCCATTCTGAGTCTATGAATGTTTCTAAAAAGGTAAATGGGCCTTTTCTCCAAGGAATTAGTTTTTTTGCCAGATCAATTGCATCTTCTTGAGCTTGTCCTTTTATAAAAACTTTTTCATCTTCCATTGAAAGGAAAGTGGATGCAGGTTTTAAATCTTCAAGCACACTTGTTAAGTGTTTATTAGCAGGATTTTCTATCCATTTTTTTCTTTCATTAATAATTTGATTTAATTTTTCGAATTCTAAATTCAAATTTTCTTGTTTTAGAAATTCTATAGAGTTCATTATTTTATCCCAAGAAATGAGCCAAAATTATACCATCTAAATAAATTTTCAATATTTCTAAAACCTGCTTGTTTTAATAAATCTAAATTTTCTTCAGGAGTTAAAGGAATTAATACATTTTCAAGTGCGTCTCGTTTTTGTGAAACTTCAAGGGCAGAATAACCATTTCGTCTTTTAAAGTCGTGGTATAAGTCGATTAAAAGATTGTTCATCAAGGGATCACTTACTCTGAATTTTTCAGCAAAAATAAATACGCCTCCACTTGGAAGTGCATTATAAATTTTTTGTAATATCTTAAGACGCATTTCTACATCAATAAATTGCAATGTATAATTCATTATAATTAAGTTTGATCTCTTAATAGTTGCATTTTCAATCTCATCACAGATCAATTCGAAATTATCCACATTATTACTAATGAGTTTACTTTTACATTTTTCAAGCATTGGGGCTGAATTATCAATTCCTGTATAGCTCATCTCAAAGTTTTTTGCTTTAAACAATTTATCTAGGATTGCAATTGTACTGCCTGTAGAGCAACCTAAATCAGTAATATTTGAATTATTAGGTATTAATCGGTCTGCGATATCTAGAATAACCTTATGGATCTCATCATAAATTGGAACAGATCTTGAAACCATGTCGTCGAAGACATCTGCAACTTCTTGATTAAAGCTAAAGGGTGTCAGCTTTCTTTTAAAATTGAAAATCTCGTCTTTTCCAGTTTCTAACATAAGTATCCATTTAAATCATAATATGGAGGAACACTAATATTAATAAAGATAGACGTCTAGAAGTATTAGAGGATCTTATATGAATTATAGGGTTGTTGTGCGCCGCGTTCTTGCGCTGATCAGAAATAAAAAAGGGCCAAATCGTTGGCCCTTGGGGAATATATAAATTTAATATTTTTTACTCGAAAAACTCATCATCTGAAGAAGAAGCACTACCATCGCCTACAGCAGCAGAGTAGCTATTTGCAATTTTATCAGGATCAAATGCATCGTCATCGGCCACGGCCTTTTTGAAGTTTATTACATTAGCATTTGTATTTTTAGAGCTATTTGAATTGTTATGAGTTTCCTCATCTTCATTTTCTCTAATTAAGTCTTTTAAATCTTCAATAGTGTCACTTAAATCATCAATTTCTTTTCTTACATGGTTTGATAATTTTGAAGTATCATTTGTTATCATCAAGTTTTCTTGAGTCGCTTTAGAAATATCATTCATAGCAATAGTTGTTTGATCAACACCCTTAGTTTGTTCATTACAAGCTGTCGATATTGAATTTACAGAGTTTGATAAATCACCTGACAATTCAGAAATTTTTGAAAATACGTTAACACATTCACCTGATCTATCTTGTCCAACAGAAACTCTAGATTGAATCAGTTCAACTATTTCACTAACTCTTAGGGCCGACTCTTCAAGTAGGGATTCAATCTCTTTTGCAGATTCACCTGATAATCTAGCAAGGTTACCAACTTCTTCAGCAACAACAGCAAACCCTTTTCCATATTCAGCAGCTCTAGCTGCTTCGATTGAAGCGTTAAAAGATAGGAGTTCTGTTTTAACAACAATTGAATTAATAACTTTTGTTTTTGCACTAATTTCATTAATTAAATTTACGATAGTCGCAAGTTCAGCATTAGACTTGTTGATCTCATTCATGGCATCTGAAAGACCTTCAACAACACTTTGTCCAGTGTCAACCTTAGTCTGACACTCTTTAGCGACTTGTAGTGAATAATTACCATTTTCACTTGTTTGCTTAACCATTGAAGAAATCTCTTCCATAGCAGCAACAGCTTCCTCTGTAGCAGAAGCTTGTCTTGATGAAGACATACTTAGGTTTGAAGATGATTCATCTAAATTTGTAACTGTAGATTGAAGTTTCTCATAGTTTCCTGCAAGTCTTCCTACAATTTGAATTAATCTTTCTTCTAATAGTCTTTTTTCTTCACTTAAATTTTTGGCCTGATTTTCAAGAACTGATCTAACAGACTTCAATAAGTATCTAGTTAAAAAAGCTGCCATTGCTAATGAGAAAATCATAATTCCTAAGGCAAAAGTTTTTACTTGTTTAGCTAGGCTTAAGCTTGATTCAGATCTTGATTTAAGATTTTTTTCAATCATGTCTACAAATTCTTTCAATCCTGTTTGGATTTTTTCAGCAAGTGTATTGAATTGAACGTTTATTTTTTTACCTTCCTCCATGTCCTCGCTTAAGAAGGCCATGGCCATTTTTTCACCAAATTGGTTCATCTCATTATATGTTGTTTCAAGTGAATTAATTTTTTCTTGCTCTGATTTTTCTGGAATTACTTTTAGAAGATCTTCTTTTTGAACTTTAAACTGGTCTTTGTAGTTATTAATTGTTTTTAATAACTCCATTCCGTTTTTACCTTGACCAATTCCAAGCTGCTTATAATTACTAACGGTTTCAGAAATTGTATGAGATACAAGCATGATTCTCGTAAGCTGAGACATACCTGAAACACTTTCAGCTCCCATTTTCATCGATTTCGTTGCACTAAAGTATAAAAAGCACGAAACACTAAATAGGATGACCGTAAATAAAGCTAAGACCCTAAAAATTTGCCGTTCAATAATAGATTTTTTCATAAATTCACTTCTCTTTTTCAATTAACACTCTAAAAGTTTTATTTGTTTCTATAGTTCTATTCGGATTGGCCTTGACAAAAAGTTAGGGTGTTTAACAAAACTTTAATATTTTTACATTTGAATAGTTAACTGTTTGAAATTATTAGCTCTTTGAGAGAGGCAGAAGTAAAGAAAATGAAGTTAATCCAGAGTTTCGGCCATGTGAAATGGACCCGCCATGTCCTTCAATAATGGTTTTACTGATATGTAGTCCTAACCCTGTTCCTTTACCTACATCCTTAGTCGTAAAAAACTTATTGAATATATTTTGTCCAACTTCCTTGCTAAATCCAGGTCCGTTGTCATTAACTTCAATAATTGCATGATCTTTATTTTCTTTTCTTGCTCTAATTATAATAATTCTTTCTTCTTGATCATTTAGAGCATCTACGGCATTTGATATAAGGTTTGAAATAACTTGCTCAATTTGAATTTGGTTCCCAGCTAAAGTTATATCCTCATCAATTTCTAACTTTAAATCAATAGCATGTTTATTCATTCTTTCTTCTAATAGTAGGAGGCAAGATTTAATCGCCTCACTTAGTTGGAAACCACTAATTTCTTGTTGGTCCATTCGAGACATTCTTGAAATTGAGTTCGTAATTTTATTAATTCTATCTAAACAAATACTTAGCTTCTCAACCGCTTTTTCAGACTTTTCATCTAGTTCTAGAAGTGTTTTTAACTTTTTTGAATATGCCATTGCGACTGTTAATGGATTCTTAATTTCATGTGCTATGGAACCTGACATTTCTCCAAGAAGAGCTAGCTTTAAGTACTGTTCTTTTTCCTTTTCAACTTCCATTAATCCATTGGCCATAGATTCAGCCTTATATTTTAAATCTCTATTTAAATTTTCATACTTAGTTAATATTCCTGCGTAATCAAACATTACTGGTATTGTTGTAATTATTGATTGAAGTAATTCATAGTCTTGCTTAGCAAAGCTACAATTGAATAATTTATCACTAGCTGTTATAAAGCCTTGTATTTCACCATTTCTATTAAGTGGTATGACTAGAGCTGTTCCTGTTTGATAACTTCCTTCTTTATCAACTATATGAAATTTTTCAAAATCGACTAAAGATTTAGTGATTAAGGAAAGTTTATTGTCTAAAACATATTTTAAAACAGGGGCATCATTTAAGCTTAACTCTCTTTCTCTTAGATCTTTATTTGTACTTCCCTTGATATGAAGTTTGTTTATTTTTTCATTGTACATAATTACAGAAACATTTTTACACCCAAGCATTTCAGACAATTTTTCACAAAATATTTTCATTTTACCTGAAATATTGATGTCTGATCTCGACATTAGCATGCCTGTATGAGCTAAAAGACTTTGAGTTTTTTGGTTTAACACTTCTTGATGTTTTGCTTGAATGATCTTTATTTGATTTTGTATTGTCTTATATAAGACCTCTAAGTCTACAGGTTTATCTAAAAAATCGTTTGCTCCATTCCTAATTGACTCTACAGCTTCTTGTTTGTTTCCGTTACCAGTCAGTACTATAACAGGTATGTCATGGTTAAAAGATCTGACTTTTTTAAGTAACTCTAGTCCTGACATAATCGGCATTTTTATATCTGTAAGTATTAAATTGATAGATTGATTTTGCTTTATTAGTTCAAGTGCTTCTTCGCCATTTGAAGCGCAATAGCAAGTTATTTCTTTTCCCGTTAAATATGAACTAAGTACTTTCGTAAGTTCATTTTCATCATCAACTATTAAAATTGAAAAATTATCAATGGTAAGTTCAAATACATCGTGATTGTGAATGTATGTAGATGAAGAGTTTTTTATTTCATCAAAATAGCCTACTATTATTTCTTTATCATCTATAATTGGTACAATATGATGTTTAAACTTAATTGTTTTTAAGTTTATTGAGTCACTCGTTTTTAGGATATGTTCTTTTTCTAGTAAATCTGGATTTTTTGTTACAAACTCTTCAACGGTATACTCTTCATTAGGTGCATAAACAGCTTTAACGTCGCTAATCCATAAGTTTCCAATAAATTTTGAATCTTTATTTAAAATAGAAACAAAGGGGGAGTTACACTCAGAGCATGTGAAGAAAATATTTCGAATAGGTTCATTTGTATATGTCGTTAGTGAAAAACCAAAATTGTATACAAGATTTTTAACTAAAACATTTTCCATTTTATACTCATTCTCTATTAAATTAATTCATTTTATTTACATTCTATTTAAATTTACATTCATCATCGACAAACAAAAAAAATATTCAAGATGAATTCTTTTTGAATTGTATAGAAACTCAATTTTTCTTTTGAAATGTTAGGTAACTAATTGAAAGTTCGAGTTTTGTAAAAATAAGCTAAAATTAATTTAAAGGATTATATTTCCAAAAAATTTGATGTTGTTTTAGACTCTTTTAAACACTTATAATTTAAATAATCTAAATTAGTTTTATAGAGACGAAGTAAAACTTTTTTAAACATTAAGCTGGAATTAATCTCAAGAGGAGAATAACAAATGGTCGGAAGCAAAAGGATTTGGATTTTAGAAGACGAGACAGTAAGTCAGAAAGTTTATGAACACGTTTTAAAAGTTCGTTATGAAATTGAAATATTTGATGAAATTTCAGCTCTTATAGAAAAGTTTAGTGAAGAAAAAGCACCCGATTTAATTATTGCTGATATCTTGTTAAAAGATGGAAACTTTATAAACTTCATAAAAAATAATCCTGACTATTTTGGAAGAACTCCTATTATGTACGTTTCATCTGTGGACGATTACGAAGCTTTAAAACTTTGTTTTGAAATGGGTGCAAAAGATTTTTTAGCGAAGCCAATAAACAAAAATGTATTTCTAGTTAAAATTGAAAGCTATTTTAAAAATTCATTTAATCAAACAATATTTGATTTAGAACATAGGTCAGTTCAAGTTGATGGGCAAAATGTTGAGAACTTAACAGGAAAACAGATACAGTTACTTTCACTTTTTGTTAAGTCACCGAGTCGTTCAGTCACAAGAGATCAAATTATGAATAGAGTTTGGGGGAAAACCGTGGTTCATCCAAAAACTATAGATGTTCATTTGTATAATTTAAGGCGCAAGCTTCAAACATACGGGTTAATCATTAAATCTGATGGATCTGGTCGGTGGTCTTTGATGTCGCAGAGATTAAATCGTCCAATGGTCGCAATGGATCAATAATAAATAACAGACATAATATACGCAAAGGGCCTTTTTAAGGCCCTTTTCTTTATTTTATGGGGCCCATCTGGTGGATAAAATGATGTATTTCTAGTATGATAGGCATCAATTTTAAGTCATTTGTCAATTAAGGAGTCGGTTATGAGCGATGTTAAGAAAACCCTTACGGTTTCGGGAAAAGATTATTCTTATTTCAGTCTAAAGGAAGCTGAAAATAAAGGGTTAAAAAATATAAGTAAACTTCCAAAAAGTTTAAAGGTATTAGCTGAAAACCTTCTTCGAAAACAAAATGGTAGCTCAGTTACATGGGATGATGTTGTTGCTGTAAACGATTGGGCAAATAATCAAAAATCAGATCATGAGATTGCATATAATCCAGCTAGGGTAGTATTACAAGACTTCACAGGTGTACCTGCGGTCGTTGACTTAGCAGCAATGAGAGATGCAATGGTAACTTTAGGTGGAGACCCTGAAAAAATTAATCCTCAGGTTCCTGTTGATCTAGTAATTGATCACTCTGTTCAAATTGAGCACTTTGGTAATGAACAAGCGTTCGAAAAAAATGTTGAAATTGAATATCAGAGAAATGCTGAAAGATACAACTTTTTAAAATGGGGTCAGCAAGCTTTTAAAAATTTTAGAGTTGTTCCTCCTGGAACAGGTATCATTCATCAAGTAAATTTAGAATATTTAGCAGATGTAGTTTGGACAAATGAAGTTAATGGTGAAACATTTGCTTACCCTGATACATGTGTTGGCACTGATTCTCATACAACCATGATCAATGGACTTTCTGTTCTTGGATGGGGTGTTGGTGGTATTGAAGCTGAAGCGGCCATGCTAGGTCAACCGGTAACAATGCTTATTCCTGAAGTCGTTGGATTTAAACTTACAGGATCTTTAAAAGAAGGGATTACAGCAACAGATTTAGTTTTAAATGTTGTTGAAGCTCTTCGTAAACATGGTGTTGTTGGAAAGTTCGTTGAATTTTTTGGACCGGGTATGAAAGCATTATCTTTGGCCGATAGAGCTACTTTAGCAAATATGGCCCCGGAGTATGGTGCGACTTGTGGATTTTTTCCCATCGATGAAAAAACTACTGAATATTTAAGACTAAGTGGAAGAGATGATCAGACAGTTGCTCTTGTTGAAGCTTATGCAAAAGAGCAAGGTCTTTGGTTAAATGATGCAGATGCAGATCCAGTGTTTAGTTCAGTTGTAGAATTAGATATGAGCACAGTTGAACCTTGTATTTCAGGGCCAAAAAGGCCTCAAGATAAAATTCAATTAAGTGCAGCTAAAGATGCTTTTGGAAGTGCACTGACTCAAACTTTTAAATATTCACCAGAAGCCTTAAATACTGAGTATGATGTTGAAGGTGAAGATTATAAAATGAAAAATGGAAATGTAGTTGTTGCTTCAATTACATCATGTACAAATACCTCAAATCCATCTGTTTTAATGGCAGCAGGCTTATTAGCAAAGAAAGCAAATGAACTTGGTTTAAAAGTTAAGCCATGGGTAAAAACTTCATTAGCACCAGGTTCAAAAGTTGTTACAGATTATTTAGTTGAATCTGGACTACAAGAACATCTTGATAGTTTAGGATTTAATTTAGTTGGATATGGTTGCACTACATGTATTGGAAACACAGGGCCTCTTCCTGCTCCAGTAAGTAAATGTATTAATGAAAATGATCTTTGTGCTACTTCTGTTTTATCTGGAAATAGAAACTTTGAAGGAAGAATTTCTCCAGATGTTAAGGCAAATTACTTAGCTTCACCTCCTTTGGTTGTTGCTTATGCTTTAGCAGGGACAATGAATTTTGATATGAATAATGAATCATTAGGAAAAGATAAAAATGGTAATGATGTATTCATGAAAGATATTTGGCCAACCAATGAAGAAATTCAAAAAGTTGTAAATAGTCACATTCGTGGCGCCATGTACAAAGCAAGATATTCAAATGTATTTGATGGTGACGAAAAGTGGAAGGCTGTAAACGCACCGACAGGTCAAACTTATAAATGGGATGAAAAATCTACTTATATTGCTAATCCATCATTTTTTGAAAATATTAAGGATGGAACTATTAATGATTTTAGTGTGAAAAATGCAAGTGTTCTCGCTCTATTAGGGGACTCTGTTACAACTGATCATATTTCTCCTGCTGGTGTAATTAAATTAGATTCTCCAGCTGGGAAGTGGTTAAGCGAAAGAGGTGTAGCACAGCACGATTTTAACTCTTACGGTTCAAGAAGAGGAAATCATAATGTAATGATGAGAGGAACTTTTGCCAATATTAGAATCAAAAACGAAATGGTTCCAGGTGTTGAAGGTGGTTATACAAAACACATTCCTACTGGTGAGCAAATGAGTATTTATGATGCGGCCATGAAGTATATCAGTGAAGGAACAGAATTAGTTGTTATCGCTGGAAAAGAATATGGAACAGGATCTTCAAGAGATTGGGCTGCTAAGGGAACTAATCTTCAAGGGGTAAAAGCAGTCGTAACAGAAAGCTTTGAAAGAATTCACAGATCAAATTTAATTGGTATGGGGGTTATGCCTCTACAATTTCAAAATGGCGTAACAAGAAAATCTCTTGGACTTGATGGATCTGAAAAAGTTTCTATTACTCCAATAGGTGAGTTAAAACCAAAAATGGAATTTGATTTACAAATTACTAGAGCTGATGGGTCAAGTGAATCAACAAAAGTTGTTTCTAGATGTGATACTCAAGATGAACTAGACTACTTTAAAAATGGTGGGATACTTCAGTACGTTCTAAGAAATTTAAATAGTTAATATTAATTGCGATAATCAACTATGGTTAAAATTGATAAGACCATAGTTGATTATTTTATATAGGTACTCTGCCTACTTAAAATCCTAACCTTTATATCAGAAATTCCGATAAATCATTGATGAAGGTTATTTTATTTTTCATATTTTATCTTTGTTTTTTGACCTCTGTTTTTGGCTCGAGCGAGTCTTGCTCAAAAACGTCAACTTTTTTACCTAGCTCTTCTAAGTTGGTATTACCTAAAAATTCTTCAGTCAAAATTATAAGAAATTCCTATCCCGATAGTTGTGAGGTCATAATAAATTTAGGAAGTGAAAATGGGTATACACCAAAAATAAAGTTTTACAGTGATGGTAGAGTTGCACTTCAGTTTTTATCTAATTATTCTCTCTTATCCAATGATATGTCTCATAGAATTAGTAATAGTACTTCCATGGATAATATTACTCAAACATACGTATTTTTACCAAAAGTACATGATGAAATTTATTACTATTTAGAAGGGGATAAGTTAAAAGTTAGAATGTTAAATGGTTCAATAGTAACCATTGATGTTGAGTCTGGAAAAGTAGAAGATATTGAGGGTGTAAAAATTAAGCAAGGTCTGAGTGCAAAGGAGTTTTTAGATGAAAATTATGATTCAAATATTTCAAAGGAAAGTAAATTCTCTCGGCAAAAATATGGAGGAGATGTAGAGCATGATATTATTAGTAATATAGGTTGGGATAATTATAATGTTAAAGGTTCACAAGTGCCTATTTATGACAAGTGCATTAAGTCTCAAGTTGAGAATCCTAGCAGTAGGGTTACTGAACAGACAAAAATATTTTGTAAAAAATTTGCAGTAACAACAGATTTAAAAAACAGATCTTTATCAAGTCCTGTCTCTTTAGGTGATCTCATTAATAATAATGAAAACATAATGGAGTATGGATTTACTATTGAAAATGTAGAAAAAGGAGTAGTTATAAAGTCTCCTGTTAAGTATTCAAAGCAGGCGGCCATTACCATCTCAAGTAGCTTAAATAAGTTAATGGCCGGTGGTGTAAATGATTGTGAAGTTCACTCTAAGCATTTATATGTTCGGAGTGTTGGTGGCTCATATGTATTTAAATTTCAAGATATGAATAAGATTTATCCAACCAGAGGAGGCTCTTTAAGAGAGGATATTACAACTTTTTTGAAAAGAGTTTGTGGCAAAGGATTTGATGTTAAAGAAAGAGCACAAGAAGTTAGCCAGACTGTTAAGGCGACAACAAATGAGTATAGTCCTGCGCAATTAAGATCTGTTGAAACAGTGAGACTTGAACTAAAAGAAGATGAAAACTGTGTGACATGTACTCATGACCCTCAGGTTCCTGGAAAACCAACTACTGGTATAAAAACTCCTGCCGAAGTGGCAAAAGAAGCAAAAGATATTACTGAAAGAGTTAATCAAGTTTCGGATAGAGAACCTTCGTCAAACATGAAAGAACAGGCCAGAGAGCTAAGTGCTCCTAAAAAGAAGCCTTGCAAAATCTCTTGGGATAAAATGGTTGGATTAACTCCAACAGAGTATTTAAAGTTAAAAGAAAGTTGCAAAAAGTAGTGAAGTTTTATTGTTGCTTGAGCCTCAAACTCTCACTTCCTTAGTTTATTCCTTTGAACTTATTGTGGTTTGAACATAAAACTTGAATATTTTGAAGATCATTTAGTCCATTTTTACTAAAAGGCTTAATATGATCCAACTCTAAGAAGCGTTTTTCACAACATCTTCTTCCTGATCTTGAGATAAATTGGCATTGATATTTTGCTTTTATAAATGCTGTTTGCCTTACTTTTTTGGGAATATATCTTGAAACTTTAGCGATTGTTTTTATATTATTTTTTGGAGCATTATCATTTAGTTTTTCAGATAAAAGTATTTCGATAAGTTCATTGTCTGATATATCGCCGTAAATTTTTCGAACTTTATCTAGTTTTTGAGTTTGAGATTCATTTAAAATAATATTTTTAAACTTAGCTCTTTCAATCTGTAAATGTCGCCTTACAACATCTTCAGTATGTCTCACCGATTTATTTTTTATTTGATCACAAATAGCGAGCAAGTCTTTTTGCTTAATTTCTGTTTTAGATTTTTCAATTAGATTAGATAATTTAGCAGCCTTTGAGAGGTTAATTTCTCCATCTTTAATTTTTGATTCAATCATAGGCTGTTTCATCATTAATTTGAGAGCTGAAATTCTCGTAACTGCTTCGCCTTCAGAGTAATTTAATTCTTTAATTAGAAATTTATATAAAGAAGAATAACCAAGTTTTAAATGAAGCTTAGTACTTTGAACTTGAGATAGATATTTTAATACAATATAAGTTGCCGCTCTTTCTTTTGATCTTGCTTCTTTCAAATTTTCTAATAAACTCACTAGCTCTCCTTGTGAAAATCAATTTAACATTTTAATTAACCAATGAAAAATGTAAGAAAACATCAATGCTTATATTTTGCATATAAGACAATATAAACTTTATCAAAACTATTTTTAATAAAATTTATTTTGAATGATTGAGAGTGAAATAAAAAGACCATTAAAAGTCTTTTTATTTCTAACTCACACTCTAATAAAAAACTTGAAAAAATAATTTAAGAAAAATACTTACTTTGCAAAAAGAAGAAAAGAAAATCATTAGCTCCTTTTTTATGGCCCAAGATTTTTACGGTATTCATAAATTGAGTTCAAATAGAACTGTGAATTTAGCGCAAGGTTGTGAATGGTGCTCTGAGTTATTTGCGGTTTTTTGCATTACTAATGAGTCAATCTTTATGTTAAAGAGTCGTTTTTTTTTAAGATCCAGTTAATGCTTCTTTTAAGTAAAGTGGTGTTTTCAAAAAAAGATTCTAAGTCTATCGTTTTATTGATAAAGTATAGGGCTAAAGGATGGATATAATGAGTAAAATTCTTATTACAGGTGGAGCTGGATATATTGGCCCACATGTAAATTTACTTTTAACAGAAGCAAATGAATCAACGTTAGTAGTTGATAATCTTTCAACTGGCCATAAGGAAAATATTCAATGGGGAGAATTTTTAAATATTGATTTATCAAATAAAAGTGATCTTGAATCAGTATTTGAAAATAATGATATTGAAGCTGTTATTCATTTTGCTGGAAGCATTATTGTAAGTGAATCAGTTGAAAAACCTTTAGAGTATTATAGAAATAACACAGCAAATACTTTGAATCTTTTAGAGTGTTGTCAAAAATATAATATTAATAAATTTATATTCTCTTCTACTGCGGCCGTTTATGGTAATCCTAAAAATGGAGTCGTTTCAGAAGAAGATGACTTATGTCCAATAAATCCATATGGGCAGTCTAAATTAATGACAGAAAATATGATTGAAGATTTTGCAAAAGCAAATGAGAGCTTTAAATTTGTTATTTTAAGATATTTCAATGTGGCCGGAGCTGATTTAGATCTTAGAATTGGGCAAAAATCTAAAGTATCAACTCATCTTATAAAGCTCGCTAATGAAGTTGCATTAGGAAAAAGACAAAAGCTATCTATTTTTGGAAATGATTATGACACTGAAGATGGAACATGTGTTCGTGATTATATACATGTACTGGATTTGGCCCAAGCTCATCTTGATGCCTTAACTTATTTAAGAAAAGAAAATTCTTCTAATATTTTTAATTGTGGCTATGGAAGAGGTTTTTCAGTTAAACAAGTTGTAAAAGCAGTTAAAGAGATTAGTAAGAATGATTTTGAAGTAGTTATTGATAAAAGAAGAGCAGGGGATCCTCCTGTTTTAGTATCTTCAAATGAAAAAATTAAAAAAATTTTGAATTGGAAACCGAAATATAATGATTTAAATTTAATTGTTCGTACGGCACTTGATTATGAAAAAACATTATAAATATTTTTATGATAATTTTGATGGATTACACTTTGCGGCCCATAGCCATCATCCTTGGCCAGACTGTACATTTGAAGCACAGAAGAAATATTGGCAACTCTCTAATAAATTATTAGATCATAAATGGAATCAAATTTTTTCAAAGCATATTCCTGAATTTAAAAAAAATGTATGTGACTTACTTAATACACAAAATAATGAGTTGATTAGCTTTGCTGGAAATACACATGATTTTTTGGTTCGAATTTTCTCTTTAGATAATTTTAAAAAACCAATAAGAATTCTAACAAGTGATAGTGAGTTTCATTCATTCAATCGACAAGTTGATAGAATGAAAGAAAGTGGACAAGTAGAGCTAAGAAAAATTGGACTTAGTTTTGATGGAAGCTTTGAAAATAAAATCTTGGAAGAGCTTGAAGAAAATGAGTATGATTATTTATTTTTGTCTCATACTTTTTTTAATAGTGGATATATTTTGCAACAGCTTAATGAAATTGTTCAGAAAGCTCACTCAAAAAATATAACTCCAATAATAGACGGTTACCACGCATTAGGTGCAATACCAGTAGATTTATCAAAAGTAGAAGGAAAGCTATTTTATTTGGGAGGGTCATATAAATATTTACAAGGTGGAGAAGCTGTCTCTTATACACATCTCCGAGCCCACGAGACTAGTGCCA